>NZ_CAKZMJ010000082.1:0-5000 GCF_937128415.1 uncultured Caldilinea sp. | reverse complement strand
TGATAGCGCACCGGCGCCTGCACATGCACAGCGTCGGCTCCACAATACATCGCTTCCACGATCTGACCGTAGCGTTGCGCCAGAAAGCCGCGGCGCAATTTGCGCGTGCGCGTCATCTCGGCCTCATCGGCGTCGAACTCCTTGTGCATCAACACAAAGCGACGAACGCGGGCGGCTGGCGGCAAGCTGGCGTTGACCTCGCGCACCGAGCGCGCGATCAGCTCATACACTTCGGGTTTCTGCGAGAGGTCCAGGAAGGTGGTGTAGCTGATGCCTTGCTTTTCCGCCCAGTTGCCGACGTTCTCGAAGTCGATGATGACCAACGCAGTGACAAAATCGCGGTTCTGTCCGACCGCCATCACATCGCGAATGTAGGGGCTGAATTTGAGACGACCCTCGATAAACTGCGGCGAGAAGCGTTCGCCGTTGGCGAGCGTCACCATGTCTTTGACGCGATCTAAATAGATGATGTGGCCGTCCGGGTCGAGGTAACCGGCGTCGCCGGTGCGGAACCAGCGCACCCCCTGCTCATCGACCAGCAGCGCCTTGGCGGTGGCTTCCGGGTCTTTGTAATAGCCCTGAAAGACGTTGGGGCCGCCGATCAGAATTTCGCCGTCCTCGGCGATGCGCACCTCGATCCCCGGCGCGGGCTTGCCGACGCTGGCGAACTTGATGTCGTTGTCCCGGTGCACTGTGGCGCCGCCTGAAACCTCCGTGGAGCCATAGATTTGCTTCAGGTTGACGCCCAGGGCATGAAAGAAGCGCATGGCGTCGGGGCTGAGCGCGGCGCCGGCCGTGTAGGCGGAGCGTAGCCTCGAGAACCCCAACTGGTCGCGCAGCGGCGCAAAGAGCAAGAGATCGCCGAGCCGATAGAGCAGGTTGAGCCCCAAGCTGACCGGTTGACCGGTGATGCGCCGGTCGGCGACCTGATAGCCGATGGGCAGAAACCATCGGTAGAGTTGGCGGTAGAACCAGCTCGCCTCGTTGATCTTGACCTGCACCATGCCGACCAGGTTGTCCCAGAGGCGAGAGTTATAGAGGATGCCTTCCGGCGCGATTTCGCGCACGTTGGCGCGCACCGTCTCCGGCGCTTCGGGGAAGTTCATGATGATGCCGAACATCACGTGCGGCGCGACGCCGAGCACGTGCTCGGCGATCCAGCCGAGCGGAAGCAGGCTAACGTGATTGTCGGTGTCGTAGCGAGGGTCCACCTTGTGAAACGCTTCGGTGGCGTAGATCATGTTGGCGTGCGTGAGCATGGCGCCTTTGGGCAGTCCGGTGGTGCCTGACGTGTAGCAGAGAATAGCCAGATCATCCCCGCGCCCGGCGGCCACCTCCTGCTCGAACCGCTCCGGCTCTCGTTCGCGCCGTTTCCGGCCAAGCGCCTGCACTTCTTCCAGAGAGATCAGCCAGGGCTCCCGATAGTTCCAAAGGCCGCGATCGTCCCAGTAGATGACCCGCCGCACCTTGGGCAGGCGTTCACGGACGTCCAGCAGCTTATCGCACTGCTCCTGATCCTTGGCGAAGACAAACGCCGCATCGCTGTGATCGACGATGTAGGCGATTTCATCGCCGCGTGCATCGGTGTAAAGGCCGACTTGAACGCCGCCCACCGCCAGCAGCCCTAAATACGCCCAGAGATAGAAACGGTCGTTGTCGCCGACGGTGGCCACGCGATCCCCGCGTTGCATGCCCATCTCGAGCAGCCCCAGCGCAATGTCGCGCACCTGCTCATAGGAATCTTGCCAGGTGAATTCTTGCCAGATGCCGAACTCTTTCTGGCGCAGCGCCACTTTGCCTGCGCCGTATTGGCGCACGCGTGCAAGAAAATATTGGGGAATCGTCTGCGGTGTTTCCATCATGTCTGACCGAGATATGCACGGATCACGGCGGGATTGTTGCGCACCTCATCCGGCGAGCCTTCGGCGATCTTGCTGCCAAAGTCGAGCACGAGCACGCGATGGGAGATGTCCATCACCAGCCCCATATCGTGCTCGATGAGAATGATGGTCACGCCGCGTCGCTCGTGCACGTCGAGGATGAAGCGCGCCATGTCCTCTTTCTCTTCAATGTTCATGCCGGCCATCGGCTCGTCAAGCAACAGCAATTTCGGCTCCAGCGCCAGGGCGCGCCCGAGCTCCACGCGTTTGCGCAGCCCGTAGGGCAACGCGCCGACGACGGCCTTGCGAATGTGGGCGATTTCGAGAAAGTCCATGATTTCTTCGACGACGCGGCGGTGCCGAATCTCCTCCCGTTGGGCAGGTCCCCAGTAGAGGGCGCTGGCGAGCGCGTTCTCTTTAATGTGAATATGGCGCGCCGCCATCAGATTTTCGAGTGTGGTCAACCCTGTATAGAGCGCAATGTTCTGAAAGGTGCGCGCAATGCCCAGGCGCGCAATCTGATGCGTCGGCGTTTTCACAAGATCATGGCCCTCAAAAAGGATCCGTCCTTGCTGGGGGCGATAAAACGCGCTGATGCAGTTGAGCATCGACGTCTTGCCCGCGCCGTTCGGCCCGATGATGGCAAAAATCTCATGGGGAGCAACGTCGAAGCTCACCTGGTTTAACACGGTTGCGCCGCCGAAACTCAAAGAGACATCTTCGACGCGCAGCATTGGATTGCGATCGGACATGCTCGTGCGTGGTTGTGAGACAATGCGCCGAACAGAGCAGCTATGGATCGGCCGTCGACGCTGTTCTAGACGCTGTTCTAATAGTTAGCTCAATTGAATCGACCAGGAATTTGGAGCGAGGCAAAGCATACCACAGGCTGGCGCGTCGATGCAAACTGTGAAAAAGCTGTCAGGCGCTGCTGTGGCTATCAAAAACGTGGATGCCACTCCCAACCGTGCACTTGCCTACAGGGGACGTTCTCCTCAGTAGGGTTGGGCAGCCTGATCGGCGGCGCAGCGTATATGCCGGCCTGCTAGAGGAGTGCGCCCCCACATCGTTCACTACCCTCGGAGCGCTTTGGGGGGAACCAGCAACTTCAGTTGCCCGCAGCCCCAGCGCAACACATTCCACTGCGGAACGTCCGCCGCAATGTGGGCCACAGCCGCCGTGGGGAGGCGCACGAAAATGGTTTCCGGCGCCGGGCCGCACAACCCGGACGTCAGCTCCTCCATGCCAGGGTTATGACCGACGAGCGCCACGTGCTCCAGCTCCTCCGGCAGATTTTGCAGCAGGGCGAGCAAGGTCTCCGCCGAAGCCAGGTAGATGGACTCTTGCCAGATGGGCTTGACTTTGCCATTAAGCTGGCCGAGCAACGCCTCCACGGTTTGCGCCGTGCGCGCAGAAGGGGAGCTCAACAGCGAGTCAATCGGAGGGTCCAGTCGCGCAATCAATGCGGCCATGCGCGCTGCGTCCTTGCGACCACGGTCGGTGAGCGGACGGTCAAAATCATTCGCATAGTGTTCAGGTCGTTCAGCTTTAGCGTGTCGCCAGAGAGTGATGTATTTCATAGAGCGCCTCCACAATGCTGCCTGGAATGAGATTTCAAGGGGAAGCCATGTTTGTCGCTTGAGAATTCGCCGGTTGAAAAGAGGTCAGCCGAAAGACGCGCACAGCTGCGCGATAGTAGTCCACCAGCTGATCCATGGTCGCCCGCCAGGAGCGGCTGCGCGCATGCGCAAGCGCATTTTCGGCCAGTCTATTGCGAAGCTGTGGGTTGTCGCGCAGCCGTTCGATCAGCGCTCGCATTTCGTGAGGACGCTCCGGATCGTAGAAGAGGCCGTTGTAGCCGTCGATCACGGTGTCCAGCACGCCGCCTGTGCGCGCCGCGATGACCGGCAGCCGACAGGCCATGGCCTCCAACGCCACCAGCCCGAAGGTCTCCGTCGTCGATGGAAAAATAAAGGCGTCGGCGGCGCGATAAGCCTCCACCAAGGCCTGGCCGCGCAGATACCCTGTCATCACGGTCGGCGTGTCGGCGAAGACCTTGCGCAGGCGCTGGTGGCTGGGGCCGTCGCCGATCAGGGCAAGACGAACCCCTTGCGCCGGGAAGAGCGTCTCCCGCAGCAGTTCAAGCTGCTTTTCCGGCGCCTGTCGCCCAACATTGATGACGAGAAAGTCGTCAGGATGACCATCGGTCAGCCAGTTGCGCACCTCCGGCTTTGCCTCACCGGGCGTGAACAGGTCGGTGTCGATCCCGCGCTTCCACCAGCGCACGCGGCGAAAGCCATGCTGTCGCAGTTCGCTGCGAACCGTCGTTGAAGGACATAGATTGACGCTGGCCTGATTGTGCAAGATGCGCAGATACGACCAGACGATGGGAACGACGAAGCCGAAGCCATAAAATTGCGCGTAACGGGGCAGGTCGGTGTGATAGGAGGCGACCGTCGGCACCTTGAGCCGGCGCGCGTAGGAGAGACCAAAAGGGCCGAGGATCACCGGATTGACGACGTGAATCAGCTCTGGCTGAAAGGCCTGGAGCTTTTCCCAGACAAAACGCCGTGGGATATTGATGCGCAGCTCCGGATAAAAGGGCAAGCGCGGGCCGCCGACGCCGACGATTTCCGCTCCTGCATATTCCTTGGGTCCTCCGGGAGGGCCAAATAAAATGACCTGGTGTCCTTGCTCTTGCAGACGTTGCAACAGCAGGCATAGAATGCTCACGATGCCGTCGATCTTGGGCAGAAAAGTCTCCGTGAAAATGGCGATTCGCATAGGTTTCCCCGCCCAAAAGCCATGATTCATCCGTTGCGCGATCTTCATCGCTGCATTGCACTCGCCGATCAGCGCAATCTTATCACAAGCGGAGCGGGCCGCCATAGAATGAATTTCAAGAACGCTCGAACGTTTATATTGAACGTTCACGGGGAACGTTAACAATGAACGTTAACAATGACTTGCTACAATGTCTCCGCTCAATTATGCTCTTGAGGAAGCGCCGCAAATTCCATAGAAGTTACACAGTGATGGGTGTTGCGGCCCTCACCCCCTGGCCCCTTCTCCCAATGCTGGGAGAGAGGGAGGAGAACGTGCGGCTCGCAGCCGCACGTT
>NZ_CAKZMJ010000081.1 GCF_937128415.1 uncultured Caldilinea sp. | reverse complement strand
TGCTCAGCCTTGGGCTGATGCTGGCGATGGTTCTGGCCGGGTGCGCGCCGGCGGCGCCCTCGGCGCCGGAAGCTGCGCCGGGAGCGCCGGAGGCGAAAGTCTACCGAATCGCCTTTTCGGTGCCTGCGATGAGTTTTCCGTTTTTTGTGCACATGGAGAAGCAGGTGCGTGACGAGGCGGCGCGCATTGGGAACATCGAGATCATCACGTTGGACGGCCAGGACAGCACGACGAAGCAGGTGGCGGATCTGGAGGGTGTGATTGCGAAAGGGTACGATGGTCTGATCGTGAGTCCGCGCACGAGCGAGGGCGTTGCGCCTGTGATTCAGCAGGTGATCGACGCTGGGATTCCGGTGGTGACGATCGACCGTCGGGCCGAGGGAGTGACGGGATTGTTGGCGCATGTGGGAGCGGACAACGTGCTGGGCGGCGAGGAGCAGGGCAAGGCGCTGGTGAGTCTGTTCCCGGAGGGGGCGAAGATCTTCGAGTTGTTGGGGACGCCTGGGGCATCGCCTGCGATTGACCGCTCGAAGGGGTTGCACAACATCATCGACCCGGTGGGGAACATCGAGGTGGTCTGTCAGCAGACGGGCAACTTCAACCGGGATGGCGGCTTGACGGTGACGGAGAACTGCCTCTCCTCGAACCCGGACGTGCAGGCGATCGTCGCCGCCAACGACGACATGGCCCTCGGCGCGGCGGAGGCTGCACGCGCAGCGGGCGTCAATGTTCCTATCATCGGCTTCGACGCACTGCCGGAGGCGCTCCAGGCGATCGCCAGCGGCGAGCTCTATGGCTCGGTCGAGCAGTTCCCCGGCGGGCAGTCGCGCACTGCGCTGCAGATTATCATGGATTTCCTCACCAAGGGCGAGAAGCCGGCCAACGACGTCGTGCTGCTGGCGCCCAAGTTGATCACGCTGGACAACCTGATGGAAGCGGAGCGCATCGGCGAGGTGCCCGGGCTGGCGCCGGCGGCTGCGCCGGAGCGCAAGCTGACCATCGCCTTTTCAGTGCCTGCGATGAGTTTTCCGTTTTTTGTGCACATGGAGAAGCAGGTGCGTGACGAGGCAGCGCGCATTGGGAACATCGAGATCATCACGTTGGACGGCCAGGACAGCACGACGAAGCAGGTGGCGGATCTGGAGGGTGTGATTGCGAAAGGGTACGATGGTCTGATCGTGAGTCCGCGCACGAGCGAGGGCGTTGCGCCTGTGATTCAGCAGGTGATCGACGCTGGGATTCCGGTGGTGACGATCGACCGTCGGGCCGAGGGAGTGACGGGATTGTTGGCGCATGTGGGAGCGGACAACGTGCTGGGCGGCGAGGAGCAGGGCAAGGCGCTGGTGAGTCTGTTCCCGGAGGGGGCGAAGATCTTCGAGTTGTTGGGGACGCCTGGGGCATCGCCTGCGATTGACCGCTCGAAGGGGTTGCACAACATCATCGACCCGGTGGGGAACATCGAGGTGGTCTGTCAGCAGACGGGCAACTTCAACCGGGATGGCGGCTTGACGGTGACGGAGAACTGCCTCTCCTCGAACCCGGACGTGCAGGCGATCGTCGCCGCCAACGACGACATGGCCCTCGGCGCAGTGGAAGCTGTGCGTGCGGCAGGCCTCAACATCCCCATCATCGGCTTCGACGCACTGCCGGAGGCGCTGCTGGCCGTGCGCGAGGGCGCCATGTACGGCACCGTCGAGCAGTTCCCCGGCGGGCAGTCGCGCACTGCGCTGCAGACGATCGTCAACTTTATCGTCAAGGGTGAGAAGCCGGCCAACGACGTGATCCTGCTGCAGCCTAAGCTGATCACGCTCGACAACTTCGAGGAAGCGGAGCGCATCGGCGAGATTCCGCAATAGCGGGCGTGAGGATTGGATTGAGGGGGGATGTTGAGACAGTAGGATGATAGGGGTGTAGGGACTTGGAGTGTGTAGAGGTGCGCTGCGCCCCTCGCACTCCTTTCCCATCACCCTATTCCTCGCCGCCTCAATCCCCCTATCTTTTTTCTTTTACTTAAAAAGGAACCAACCTATGCTGTCCCAAACACAAATCATTCGCGCCGCCTTTGAAGCCGGCGAAGGAATTCTGCGACTGGCCCCCACCTGGGTGCCGCGTTCATTTTGCATCCCGGGCAGACGCATCAAGCTCGACCCGCGCGACTATTATTCGTTCGGCGCGCACCGCGGCGGCATCGACGAACGCTGGTTCGCCTCCACCACCAAAGCGGACAACGGCCCGCTGACGACGCCGGACGAAGGGCTGAGTTACGTTGTCCACGAAGAGGCCGGAACGACATACAAAGTGTTGCTGCTCGACGCGGTGGCGGAGCTAGGTGCAGCGCTGTTGGGCGAGGAGATGTGGTCGAAGTACGGGCGCTGGCCGGTCTACTCCAAGTTTTTCGACAACCGCGATCCGCTGCCCCATCACCTGCATCAGACGCAAGAGTTCGCTTCGCTCGTCGGCATGGAGCACAAGCCAGAAGCCTACTACTTCCCACCCCAGTTGAACAACCACGGCGGCACCTTCCCGCACACCTTCTTTGGCCTCGAACCGGGCACGACGAAGGAGCAGGTGCGCCGCTGCCTGGAGATCTGGAACGAAGGCGACAACAAGATCACCAACCTGTCCAAGGCCTATCGGCTAGAACTGGGAACGGGCTGGTACGTGCCGGCGGGGGTGCTGCATGCGCCGGGCAGCCTGTGCACCTACGAGCCGCAGTGGGCGAGCGACGTCTTCGCCATGTTCCAGTCGCTGGTGGCGGATGTGCCGATCGACTGGGGCAACTTGGTCAAGAATGTGCCGGCGGACAAGCATCACGACCTCGATTTCCTGGTCAGCATGGTGGACTGGGAGGCGAACGTCCTGCCTGATCTCAAGGCCAAGTACTTCCGGCCGCCGCTGCCGGTCAAACCGATCGAGGAGATGGAGGCGGAAGGCTACATCGAAAAGTGGATCACCTACGGCAACGAATATTTCGCCGCCAAGGAGCTGACGGTGCTGCCCGGCCGCACCGTGACGATCCGCGACGCCGGCCCCTACGGCTTCATCACCATCCAGGGGCACGGGACGATCGACAAGCATCCGGTCGAGACGCCGGCGCTGATTCGCTTCGGCCAGCTCACCTACGACGAATACTTCGTCTCGGCGCAGGCCGCTGCGCGCGGGGTGACGATCCACAACCCCAGCCGCAGCGATCCGCTCGTGATGCTCAAGCATTTCGGGCCGAACCCGGAAGCGCCGGCCGCCCCTGCGTAACCGGACAATCGCTGCAGAAAAAGCGAGACCCACAGCCGTCGCTGTGGGTCTTTTTTTCTGTAGCCCCAAGGGGATTCGAACCCCTGTCGCAGCCTTGAAAGGGCTGAGTCCTAGTCCACTAGACGATGGGGCCTCGCTCAAATTCTTCGGCATTGTACCCTGTCTCGCCCTCCTCGTCAAATTGAGAGACCTGTTTCCGGCAGTCGAAAGGCGTCGAGCGCCGGACGAGACGGGGGGGCTGAGTGCACATCGCCGGGCAACGAACCGAAGGCTGACGGCGCCGAGACGTCTCTTTTCAGGCCTCAACCGGATTCAACGCAGCGATAACGGCGTCGTGCAGCTCGCCGTTGGTGGCGACGCAACTCAATCCCTGGATCGGGTCGTCGCCTCGCCAGTCCGTGATGCGACCGCCGGCGCCTTCGATAATGGGGATCAACGCCATCAGATCCCATTCGTTCATGATCGGATCCATCATGATGTGGGCGCCGCCGGTCGCCACCAGCATGTAGCCGTAGCAATCGCCCCAGTTGTTATAGCGTTTCACGCGGCGCGTGAGGCGTTCGTAGGCGGGGCCATTTTGATGGTTGAAGACATTCCAGTGGTCGGTGCTGAGGAGGATGGCGTCCTCCAGCCGGCTGCAGGGAGCGACGCGCACGGGCCGGCCGTTGAGCCAGGCCCTTTCTCCTGTGCCGATCAAGCAGTCGCCGACGATCGGCTGGTTGATCACCCCGATCACCGGGCGTCCATCCTTGACGAGTGCGATCAGTGTGCCGAAGAGGTACGCGCCGGAGATGAACGCCTTAGTGCCGTCGATGGGGTCAAGCACCCAGCGATAGCGGGCGTCAGGGCGATGGCTGCCGAACTCTTCGCCGAGCACGCCGTGGTCGGGATAGGTGCGTTCGATCAGCTCGCGCATGGCCAGCTCGGCGTTGCGATCGGCGATGGTGACAGGCGATTCGTCGGCCTTGAGCTCCACCGCTGCACCGTTGCGAAAGTACGGGCGGATCACGGCTGCGCTCACCTCAGCAAGGCGTTGCGCGAACGGGAGAAATTCCTGCGCTTCATCGATTTCAAGCGCGCCGCTGTATTTGAAGAATGGCGTCATAACCGGAAGCTTCAAAATGGGGATGAGGTTTCAAAATAGACTTCATACTCGGGCAGGTCTGCGGCAGGAATCAGATCCTTGCAGAACAGCCACCACTCTCGCGGCAGTTTCAGTGCGATGGCCAACATCTTCGTGCGCATCAGCGCAAGTTTGAAATTCGAGTGCGCCGAGAATTTCTCGCCGCGCATCGCCCACCCCAGGCCGGCCAAATAGAATTGAGTCGCCGTGATTCTATCCTGCGCCTGCATGCTGCCCAGCACGACGCCCAGGCCGAGTCTTTCTTTGCCGCCCAGGTAATAATCTGACAGCACGATCGGCATCATATCCACCGTCTCGGACTCGGCGGCGTCCGGGAATGTTCGGACAGCCTGCCGCCACAGTCGCTCCGCCTCTGCACGCGCGCCAAGATGGAAGTGGATATAGCCGCTCAAAAATTTGATGCGCAGTGGATTCTCCTGGTCGCGCTGCACCCACTTCAGCGCCTCTGTGTACCGATTGCGTTCAATCAATTCGAGCACAAAACTATAAATGCGACCGGACGTGAGCGGCGCCTGGGCGGCTGCGTATTCCATCCAGGCCAGCGCTTCGTCCACCCGATTCTGCGCCAGGCTGAGCCGCGCCTTAAAATAGGCGAGATCCGACTGGAATGCTCGCGCCTGCGCAGCGTCGTCTAGCGTCGCCGAGGCGCGATTGACGCTGCGTTCGATCTCAAGGAGCGCCTGCTCTGCAAGATCAAAGCGGCGCCAGTGCAGCGCCTTATCCAGATAAATGTCCCAGAGCAGAAAACGTTTCTGCAAGTCCTCCTCTGACAAAATGAGTGTTTTGAGCAGCGCAAAGCCTTCGTCTTGCGGCTCGCCGAGCAGCAGCACCAATGCGCGACGGAGACGCCACGCATTGCGTTGTTCGGCAGAAAGCACTTCCTCGCTTTTTTGGAGAAGTGCGGCGGCCTCGGCAAACTGATCTCGAGACGTGAGATAAAACGCCAGCGAATCGATAGCCATGATCAAGAGATTGTTCAGCCGTTGATTGCCGGCCATTCGCATCGATTCCGGCGTTTGGAACAGGCGCTCGATCAGCTGTTGCAGCAGGACGCGACCGGACTCGTCCTGCTTTGCGAGCAGCTCCTGCCCTCGCAGCAACTTTTCCTCCCAGCTCCCCTTGGTCGGCGTCATGATGCGCTGCCCAGAGTGAGAGAAGGGCGCTTCCATTTTGTTCATCACTCTCTTAACTCCCGCTCTCCACCTCTCCCGCTCTCCCGCTCTCCCGCTCTCCACCTCTCCCGCTCTCCCGCTCTCCACCTCTCCCGCTCTCCCGCTCTCTGATCCTCCATTCCCCGCTCATCCGTCGATCTCTCTCTTGACGGTGGAAAGCAGCGTATCGGCGCGCAGGTCGGGCACATTGTAGCAGACGCCGCCGAGCGCATCGGCCAGCTTCTGCGCCAGGCCGCGATCGAAGGCTGCGTGCTCCATGTTGATGACGATCGACTTCAGCCCCGCCTGCTCGAACAACTCGGCGATGCGCAGCGACTCCTCCTGCGCGGGCATGCCGGTCATGCTGACGTTGCCGGCCCCGTCGGTGAGCAAAATCATCAGGGGGCGAATTTCGCTATCGCGGCGACGGGCGTTTTCCAGCACCTGCCAGGCCAGGAAGAGGCCGCTGCTCAGCGGCGTCTTGCCGCCGACGGGAAGGTCTTGCAGCGCGCGCTGGGCCAGTTCGACGCTGTTGGTGGGCGGCAACACCAGCCGCGCCTTATCGCGTTGAAAGACGATCAGCCCCACCTGGTCGCGACGTTGATAGGCGTCGACCAACAGGCTGAAGATGGCGCCCTTGGTGGCCTCCATGCGTTCGCTGGCCGCCATGCTCCAGCTTGCGTCCACGACGAACAAGATGAGGTTGCCGGTGCGTCGCACGCGCACCTTGCGTTGTAGGTCGCTCTTGCGCAGATGCAGCGCAAGGTCGTTGTCCGCCTGCGCGTGGCGTTGACTTTGATAGGGCGCAGCGGCGCGCAGGGTGGCGTCGAACGCAATATCCTCGGGCCGATCGCCCGCCGGACGGGCTTTGATGTAACGGCCGCGCTTGCGTTCCGTACGCGTGTAGGAGCGCTTGCCGGCGCGCTCGCGCGTGATTCTGTCCAGCGGCGTATCGAGCCGCCTGGCCTCAAAGGTTTCTCCGATTTTCACCGGTTTACGGGCGCCTTTGTTGTCGCCGGGCGATGAGCTTTGCTGAGGAGACGCGTCGGGCTGAGGGACGCCGCCTTCGCCAGCCTCTGGGCTTGGGTTCAGCTCCGACTCATCGCCCTCCAGGCTTTTTTTTCGTCGGTCGCCGCCTTTCCTTCACCTTCCTGTTGCATCTCTTCATCGCCGACTGCATGTTCGGCCTCCGCGCGCGCCTGGCGCATATTGGCCTGAAGCTGGTCAGGATTGAGGACGGAGTCCTGGAAGGGCTGTTTTTTCATGCGGTGAGGCAGCGCCAACTCCGCGGCCAGCAAGATGTCGCGGTCATTGATCTGGAAGCGGCCCTCAAAGGCAGCCTGTGCGCGCGCCGTCTTGAGGATCACAATGTCGGCGCGGTGACCATCGACCTTGAAGCTCGACGTCAGCGCAGCGATGGTGTAGAGGTCCTTCTCCGTGTACTTGACCAGCGGATAGCGTTGCCGCGCCTCCAAAATGCGGTTGCACATCTCCTTTTCGGACTCTTCGTAGGCCGCAATGAACGCCTCCGGGTCTTGCTCGAAAAAGACGCGGCGGCGCAGCACCTCGACGCGTTGCGCGGGATCGCTGATGCCAACGACGTCCACAGCGTGGGCGAAACGGTCCAGCAGCTGCGGCCGCAGGTCGCCTTCCTCCGGGTTCATCGAGCCGACCAGCACAAAGCGCGCCGGATGTTGGAAGCTGATACCTTCGCGCTCGACGACGTTGACGCCCATGGCGGCGCTGTCCAGCAGCAGATCGACCACATGGTCGTCCAGCAGATTGACTTCGTCCACATAGAGCACCCCGCGATTGGCCGCCGCCAGGATGCCCGGCTCGAAGTGACGCTCGCCCTTTTGAATCGCCTTTTCGATGTCGAGCGTGCCGACGACGCGGTCTTCGGTGGCGCTCACCGGCAGGTCGACGAAGGGGGTGGGAACATAGGTCACCGGCAGCGTTCCTTCCCGCTCCAGACGTTCGCGACACTCGTCGCAGAAGAGGTCGGGGCGCTGCGGGTCGCAGTTGAAGCGACACCCCTGCACAACCTCGAGCATGGGCAGCAGTGCGGCCAGGGCGCGCGCCGCCGTCGATTTGGCGGTGCCGCGCTCCCCACGGATCAACACGCCGCCGATCTGAGGATTGATTGCATTCAAGATCAGGGCGCGCTTCATGCGCTCCTGACCTACAATGGCTGTAAATGGATATGTCTGTCGCATGCGATCTTCCTTCGTAAGGTGCGCCGGGGCGCTCGATCCTCGATGGAGCGCGCGGCGATCCTCAATCGATCAAATTGATAATACCTGTCGAATTCCGTTCAACCACAAATTCAGATCACTTCCTCGTGACTTTTCCACTGAATGGATATATTATACTTCACGCCGAAAGCGCCTCACAAACCACTGGCGTCTTTCCAGAGAAATTGCACAGTGCAACTTTATGCCTGCGGCTGCGTATTGTCGAATGACGGCGCATGAATGACAGCGCATGAGGTCGGCGGCGCCGGCCTCGCAGAGAGAAGCGAGAATCGTAGTCATGAACGACCAGGAACAGACCTGGGTCATGCAGGCCCGCCGGGGCGACGCAAAGGCGTTCAGTCGACTTGTGGAAGCCTATCAGCGCCCGGTGTTTAATCTGACGTATCGCATGTTGGGGAATATCGAGGAGGCTGAAGACGCAGCGCAGGAGACCTTTCTGCGCGCCTACAGTCGTCTGGGGCAGTACGACCCGGCGATGAAGTTCTCGACCTGGCTCTTTTCGATCGCAAATCATCACTGCATCGACCGATTGCGTCGGCGTAAAGCCACACAGATTTCGATCGACGACAATCCGATGCTGCAGAATCTGGAAGGCGGGGATCTGCGGCCAGAGCGAAGCGCCCTCCAGGAGGAGACGCGCATCGAAGTCCAAACGATGCTCGAACGGTTGGCGCCGGAGTATCGCTTGCCCCTGGTGCTGCGATATTGGGAGGAGATGAGCTACGAAGAAATTGCCGAGACGATGAATGTGACGGTCGCCACGGTGAAGAGCAGGCTTTTTCGCGCGCGGCAGCAGCTGGCGGCGCTGTACCGCCAACAGGAGAACGAAACGCCGCCCGATGCACAGCACGCATCGTCGCAATCGCTTGCGTCTCGCCCTATGCGCAACCAGGCGCAAGCGGCGGGAGCAGAGCGTGAAAGTTGGCGCGTAGAGCGTGTTGCGTGTTGCGCGGCGTTTGGCGTGTGACGAGATGCAGAATGCGCGCTGCATTATGAAATCACGCACTACGGAACACGCACTACGAAACACGCACTACGAAACACGCACTACGGAACACGGAATACGAAACGCGATCCGTACAAAACGCGGCGGCAATACAATACGCGTTCAAGACGCGGTGGAGGTGACGCAATGAACGGGGCAAACAGGACGGACGACCATCTGCAGGAGACGATGCGCCCCTCGGAACAGGAATTTGCGTGGCTGATGTCGCTGGCGCTCGACGACCGGCTCGACGCTGACGAACGCGTCCGCTTTGAGACGCTGCTGGCGGAGCATGAGGAGCTGGCGCAGGCGTGGCGATCCTGGCAGCGGATCGACCGCCAGTTCGCAGAAACGCCGGCCATTGCACCCTCCTCCGGCTTCGTTCGACGGTTCGAGGCGCGGCTTGCGCAACAGGAACAGCAACGACAGCAGCGCGTGTTGTTGCTTTCCGCTGCTCTGGCCGTGACTGCGCTGGCGATGGTCTTTTTGGCGATCGTCGGCGTCGGCGCGCTGATCTTGTTCACGCAGGGACAATGGGTCGGCGAACAACTGCGCATGCTGGCGTTTGCATACTCATCGCTGAAACTGTGGGCTTCCTCCACGTTTGAAACAACGGCGGCGCTCGCCAGGACGCCTCAGGCGCAGCTCTTGGGCGCCGCCTACGCGCTGCTTGTTGTTCTGATGACGGCCGCCTGGGTGCAACTGCTGCGACGCAGCCACTCAGATGACAGGTTGGCGTGATGGTCGTCTTGGGGATCGCTCAGCCTTCATCCGACCGCTCCATCCAACCGTCAGGCTGATTTTGTGAATCACTGCAACCTATGGACATCAGGGACGACCTTATGCGACTTAACCACCCTTCCATCTTGCAACGAGCGCTCTCGTTGCTTTTTCTACTCGTGATTGCCCTGGCGTTGGGGGCGGCCGCAATTTCGCCGACGACGTTGCAAGCCGCTGCGGCTCAAGCCGGCGACCGGCCGGCGATTGCGCAGCGTCAAGTCTTTTACGATAACCTGCGCGTGCGCAGCGGCCAGGTCATAGAAGGCGACGTCGTCGTCTACCAGGGCAACGTCACGGTGGAGCGAGAAGGCGCCATTCGCGGGGACCTGGTCGTGTACAGCGGCAACGTCCAGATCGAACGGGGCGGCGCCGTCAGCGGCAACGTCACGGCCCTCAGCGGCAACGTCATCGTCGACGGCGCCGTCGGCGGCTCAGTCACGGCGTGGAGCGGAAACGTCAGCCTGGGCGGCGATGCAGTCGTCGACGGCGACATCAGCGTTGTGAGTGGAGAAATCAGCCAATCGCGCGGTGCGGTGGTTCGGGGCAACGTGGTGCGCGGACCCTCCGTCAGCATGAATCTGCCGCCGCTGCCCGGGCTGGGGACGCTGGCGGAGATGCCGCTTGCACCCAAGCCGCAGCCGCCAAGCGCAATAGAGATTTTTCTCGGTCTGGTTGCGCGCACTTTGCGCGCCCTGCTCCTTCTGGGCGTGGCCGTGGGAATCGGCGCGCTGCTGATGGCGTTGCGCCCGGCCTGGGTGGAGCAGACCCGCGCAACCCTGATTGAGCGCACGCCGCTCAGCTTTGCGGCCGGCCTGATTTTCAACCTCTTTGGTCTGGCGCTGATCGGTCTTCTCTGGATCACCGTCTGTTTCCGACCGCCGGCCGTCCTGCTCGGCCTGGCTCTGGCGGCGGTCAACCTGGCCGGGCTGGCCGCTCTGGGCGAGGAGCTGGGACGCAGAATCGAGAAAGCCGTCAACGTCCGGTGGGGTGTGCCCGCGCGCACCGCCGTGGGCATTGTCGTTCCCGGCGCTCTGGTCGCCTTTTTCTGGATTCTCGGCGGCTGTCTCAGCTTCTTCGCCTATCTGATCGCCGTCATTGTCGGATCGTTTGGCGTCGGCGCCATCCTGGTCAACGCACTGAGGCTGGGCGGACAGGCCGCGCCTGCCCTCACGCCTGCGACGGCGCAAGCGGCGCCTCCACCGCCTCCGAGCACCCCGCAGGCCGAACCTGAACCATCGAGCGCAGCGGAGCCCGGTGAGACGCCGGCGGCGCAACCCGTCGCAAACGAACCTGTGGAGTCCTCGACGCCGCTCGGCGCCGGGGAGGAAGCGCCTGCGCCGACGTCTCCTTCCGCAGAGGTTGACGATTTCACGCAGATCAACGGCGTCGGACCGGTCTTCGATCGCCGTCTCAAGGAAGCCGGCATTCTCACCTTTGAAGAACTGGCCCGGCGCCCGGCCGAAGAGATTGCAGAAATTATCCAATGGCCGGTGGGTCGCGTCGTGCGCACGCAGATCATTGAACAGGCGCGGGAGCTGGCGCAGAAAAAAGGACGTTAGGCTCCGTCCACAACAACGCATCGAGCTGAACGGCGCGTGCGCCGGCGGCAAGCGCCTGCTGCACATGCCGTTCGTTGTAGACGCCGCCGCAGGCGATCACGGCGCAGCCCAAATCAAGTTTCACCACCTCCACCACAGCGCGCAGCATCGGTGCGAAGGTGAGCGGGCCGTAGAGATCGCCCAGCAGCGGCGTCATCTTGCCTGTGACCGGATCGCTTTCCATCACAGCTCCCGGTAAAGGCTGCCCGACCACGACGCCGACGGCGCCCGCCTCCACGGCGTTGCGGCTCCATTCCGCTGCGCACTCCAACGGGGGCTTGATCCAGACAGGCAGTTCAACGTTCCGTGTCAGCGCGCGCACTCCATCGCACACCTGCTTGCCGGATAGCATCGTCGGCGGCGCCCATTCCACGCCGACCACAGACAGGGCCTGCGCGACGCGCCGCGCCGCCCTGACCAAATCCACCGGCGCTGCATCCACCAGCTGCACGATCACCGGGCGTTGCAGCCGCTCCCACGCAGAGGCGAAGCGGGCGACCGCCCGGGCCGCGCTGCGGCTGAAAGAAGATTTCGTGACCAGAACGCCGCCGTCCACCTCAACGAGCTGGACCGGCCCTCCGTAGCTGCGTCCTCCTGCGCTGACCGGCCCCACGACCACAGCGCCCAGGCGGGCGACATCGACGGAGCGCAGCGGCAGCTCGCCGAAGCCGGCCGCCGTCGGCGAAAGCAACAGCGGGCTGTCCACTATCAACCCGATCTTATGATTGGGCGCAAGATCAATTTCAATGGACATTCGAGCTTTTCAAAAATCGATCTTTCGCACTCACTCACCTGTGGGCAATACGGCGACCTCGGTGGCGTCCCGGTTGCCGATCAGCACGGCGCCCTCGAACGCCTGAATCACGGCTGTAAAATCGACCGGCGCCGGCTCCACTGCAAAACCCAGCCGCGTCCAGCGTCCCTCTGCTGCCCATAGAGGGGCAAAACGGCCTGTAGGCAGATACAGGCCCTCGGGCGGAGGCGGAATGTTTGGAGGAATCTCGCCCTCCTCCAGCAAGGGCAGCCGTTCCCAGCGGCCCTCGCGTAGATAGACGATGTAGAGATCCCCGGCGTCGTTCAAGCCCACCATATACCCGCGCTCAAACGGCGTCATCTGCGCCGGACCCACCTGTGCAGCCGAGAGAGGACATCCCAATGCCCTGCGTCGCTCCGCCTCAAGACTGTTGACATAACGCAAAAGCGTCTCATCCGCCAGGTTAAGGCAGGCGGCCAGCGTTGCCTCGGTGTCGGGCGTCGGCGTATCGGCGGGAGTGCTCGTTGGCGTGGGCGTCTCCGTAGCGGTGGGAGTGTAAGTCGGCGTCACGGTGGGCGCGTCCGTAGGCGTCGCCGTCGGTGAAGGCGTATCGGAGGGCGTCGCCGTGGCCGTCTCCGTCGGCGGAGGGGCCGGAGACGCTGCGGCGTCGGTGGGTTCGGCGGTCGTCGCAGCCGCCGCAGGGGAGGGGATTCCTGATGGCGTTTCCGTCGGGAAAGCCGCCGCCCCGAGGGGCGTTGCGGCGGCGTCGGCTTCGGGCTCCTCCGCAGGCGGCGTCGGCGTGTCCGTGCCGGGCGGCGCAACGATGGCCGGCAAAGGCGGAGGGTTGCGCAACAGTCGCGGAGTCTGTATGCCCAGGACAACGCCGATCGCCATCACAATGAGGCCGCCCGCGATCGTGAGCAAAATCTCATGCATGGGGGGGAAACGGCGACCGCCTGCCCCGGCGACTGCAGCTTTAGGCGGCGCCAACCGCGCTTCCACCGGCGTCGCCGTCATTCCCGCAGTTTGATGGGATGGGGAGGCGGTGCGCAAGAGCGGATGGGCGCCGCGCGTCGGACCGCCCGGCGCCGGCACCAACACCGTTGTTGACGTGGCTTCCGTCGCAGGCGCAACGGTGGGCAGCGCCGCCATCGTCAACGTGGCGGTCGCCTCCGTCGGTTCATCGCCCCGGCGCGGGGTGCGGCCCGCCGCCAACGCCAAGGCGTCGGCCATCTCATCGGCGCTGGCGTAGCGATCCTCTGGCCGTTTGGCCAGGCTGCGCTGAAGCACTTCGATCATCCGGGGCGAAAGCTGCCGGTAGAGGGCCTCGTCGATGGTGAGCGGCTCATAGACGTGCGCGTGCAAAATTTGCGTCGTCGTGCCGGTGAAGGGCAGGCGTCCCGTGATGCAGCGATAGAGCACTGCACCGAGCGCGTAGATGTCGGCGCGTCCGTCGATTTCCCGGCTGCCTGCACATTGCTCCGGCGCCATATAGGCCGGCGTGCCCACCGTGCGCCCCAGGCTGGTCAGCTCCGGCGCATCGAGCACGCGCGCAATGCCGAAATCGGTCAGCAATGGAATGATCGGATATTCGAGCGCCTCAATCTGAACGCTATGGGGCGCGCCTGGGCTGGCGGGCCGCAACAGGATGTTGCCCGGCTTGACGTCGCGGTGCACGACGCCGCGGGCGTGGGCGGCCGCCAGCGCGCGGGCGATCGGCTCCAGCAAATTGGCGGATTCTTCGGGGCGCAGGCGGCCGTGCTGGCGCAGCAGATCGGACAGGCTTTCGCCTTCGACCAGCTCCATGGCGATGTAGGCGATCTCGCCGCCGGGCGCAGCGCCCACCTGCAAAACGCGCACGATGTGGGGATGGCGCAGCGCGCTGGCGGTCATCGCCTCGTTGCGAAAGCGCAGATAGGTCTTTTCATCGGCGCCGGGCAACAGGAGTTTGAGCGCCACCGTCTGACCCTGCACCTGGTCATAGGCGCGGTAGACGGTGGCTGCGCCGCCGCTGCCCAGCCGCTGCCCGATCAGATAACGGCCAAGCTGCTTGCCGGTCAGATCGGCCAGGCCTGCGCCGGATTCCAGCTCGCTGCGCGATTGTGCGCGATCGTTGTTCAACGCGTCCACTGCACCGAATGCTCCAACCAATTCACCAGAACGCCCTGGATCTCCAGCAAGGGAAGCGTGGGTCCGCCGTCGATTGGAGTCACATACAGCCGCCAGACGCCGCCCCGATCACTGGCGAAGACGACCAGTCTCCCATCCGGGCTGATCGCCGGCAGCCCATCTTGGGCGGGATCGTTGGTCAGTTGCACCAGCGAACCGTCGCGCAACGAAAGCCGATAGACATCCATGTCGCCGTCGCGCGTGCTCATGAAGACGATGGCGCCGCCGTCCGGCGACCAGACCGGTCGCAGGTCGTTGCCATTGTCGGTCAGCCGTTGCCGGTTGCTTCCATCGGCGTTGATCAGATAGAGGCCTGGGTTTTCGCCCCGGTCATCGAAGCCGTTGAAGAGAATCCGTTCGCCCCCCGGCTCCCAAGCCGGATCCTTGCCGAAACCGAGGTCGATCTCCTCGCCGGTGTTCAGCGAGCGCACATACATGCGCGGGCGCCCGGGACTGGTGCGCGTGCTGCTGTAGACGATCCTTGCGCCGTCAGGAGACCACGAGGGCGGCGCATCGCGCGCGTCCTCCGCCGCCTGGGTGATGCGCTGCGTGCGCTCGCTGGGGCTGAGAGAGGCCGCCAGGTCAAAGAGCGCGATCCCCGGCTCGGTGAAGGAGGCGCTGTGAAAGGCGAGCAGTGCGCCGGCGTGCGGCGCACTGACCTGAGCGCCATCCGCAATCAACAGCGTCGAGAGGCCGCCGACCTGAGCGGGGGCAGCGTAGATGTTGTAGCGGTTGCCCTCCTGGGTGGAATAGAGAATGCGACCGGCGCCCGCCGCCAGGGTCTTCTCGATGTTGGCGAGCGCCTGTGCGCGCATACATTCGGCCTCGAACTGCGCCAGCGGCGTATCGGCGGCTCCCTCCGGCAGGACGGCGACCGCCGCCTGAAGCGCGCTTGCTGCGCTGCAGATGCGACCTTCTACCTCCAGGCGTCCGGCGTAGTTGAGCAGCGCGCCCCAGAGATTTTGTCGCACCGGCTGCGCCTCGGCGGGATCTACGCTGAGCAACGCCGCCAACGCGCGCTGGATGGGCGCCGCCGTCTCGTCGTTCGGGCGCAGGGACAACGCCAACTCCAGCTCCTGCGCGGCGGGCTCGAGCCGTCCGGCGATGAGATGCTCCGTCGCCAATCCGATGTGGCTCTCGAAGAGGCGGTCGGTGATCGTCTCGCGCTCGTAGTCCGGGTCGATGCGCTGGATTGAGGTGTACGCGTCGACCGCCGCCTGCCAGTTTTGTGCGGCCAGCGCCTCCTCCGCTTCCTGCCAGCGCTGCTGCAATTCCTCCGGCGGCGTGAGCGTGACTGCGCCCTCTGGAAGCAATGTGGGCCCAGGCGGAGGAGTGGGGGCGGCTTCCTCCTGTGGAGTGATTTCCTCCTGCGGGTTGACCGCAACAAGCGGCGTCACAGCCGTGGGTGCAACCGTCGGCGACGCCCCAGGCCCTGCGGCGTCGCCGACCCCAAAGGTGGACGCAGTGGGTGCGTCGACCGGGGCCGGCGTCGCCGCGTCCATCGTGCCGACGCTCTCAAGCGAATGTAACGGCGCCCCGGGCAACAGGCGAAGGGCAGCCCACCCCGCGCCGAAGAGCAAGAGCGCCGACAGGGCGACGCCGAGCAGGGCGGCCGACCATCGTTTTCTCGTCGATGCAGCGACTGCGGACGGCGACGGGCGACGTTGCTCTGGCTCCGTCGGGCGCGCCTGCACGCCCGGCACAAGCACCCGCACGTTCGTAGACGTCGCAGGCACGGCCTGCAAGGCAGGCAGGGTGGCGGTGGCCTCCACCGGCGCCTCTTCATGAAGCGTCGGCGTTTGAATGAGTTCTTCCAGCGCCTCCGCCAGTGCGTCCCCCGATGGATAGCGGTCGGCGGGGTCTTTGGCCAGAGAGCGACGCAGGATTTCCACCGCCGCCGATGGAAGCGTCGCCAGCGCGCTCTCCGGGATCGTCAGCGCTTCGTAGACGTGCGCATGCAGAATTTGGGTGGTCGAACCGGTGAAGGGAGGACGTCCGACCAGACAACGATACAAGACGGCGCCCAGCGAATAAAGGTCAGAGCGCCCGTCGATCTCGTGGCTGTCTGCGCACTGTTCAGGCGACATATAGGTCGGCGTGCCGATGGTGCGCCCCACGCCGGTCAGCTCAGGCGAATCGAGCGCGCGTGCAATGCCAAAATCGCTGAGCAAAGGGATGAAATGGCCTCTCAACGCCTCGATGAAGACGGCGCCTGAAGCGTCTGCTGCACTCGGTTGCAGCAGGATGTTGCCCGGCTTGACGTCGCGGTGAACCACGCCCTGGGCATGGGCGTAGGCGAGCGCGCGGGCGATGGGCGCCAGGACAGCGGCGGCGTCGCGGACGACCAGTCGGTCGCGCGTCTCGAGCACTTCGTTCAGCCCCGGCCCCTCGACCAACGCCATCACGAGATAGGCGATGCCGTCGCTCGCCTCATACCCTTCCTCCAGGACAGGCACGATATGGGGGTGAACGAGTCGGCGGTGTGTGCGCGCCTCCTGGCGGAAGCGCTCGCGCACCGTGGCGTCGGCGTCCGGCAGCAGCACCTTCACCGCCACCGTTTGGCGCGTCTCTACATGAACCCCGCGATAGACGGCGGCCATCACGCCGCCGCCCAGGCGCGCTTCCAGTCGATAACGGCCCAGCTGATAGCCCGTCAGCAGGCCGCGCGCGGCGTCCATCGCCGCGCGCGGCGACGTCAACGGTCCCTGCCCGGAGTCAAACGATGACCGTCCTGCTGGCGGCATACCCTTACAACCAACCTCAGGAATGACCCTGCAATCTTTGCAACTCGCCCCTGCATGCTGCTATAGTTTCAACGAACGGCGGCGCGCAGAAAGTTCGCCGCGTCATGCAACAGCTTGCAAACGAGTATAGCACACTGAGCGAAGAGGCGGCTAAAGGAGCGCAGGGTGAGCAGGCATGGACGACTGGTCTGCCTGAACGGCCCGATGGCCGGACAGGAAATTGAGCTCTGTGAGGAAGTGACGACGGTCGGCCGCGCGATGGAGGCAGGCGTGCGGCTCGAGGACCCTTACGCGTCGCGACGGCACGCCGAGATTCTGCGCCTGGAGCAAGGCTATCAGGTGCGCGACCTGCACAGCAAAAACGGCGTTTTTGTCGACGGCAGACGGTTGGAGCCGGGCGGCTCTGCCTGGCTGACGGACGGCGTAGAGGTGCAGTTCGCCTCGACGCGCTTCCGTTTCTACGACCCCGCCGCCACGGTGACGGCGCCGGCGCTGTTCGCCGTCGGCGAGCCGGGGTTGCGCGTGGACATCGCTACGCGCCAGGTGTACATCGACGGCGTGCTGCTCGATCCGCCGCTCAGCGCCAAGCAATTCGATCTGCTCTGGTTCCTCTATCAGAATCGCGGCCGCGTGGTCAGCAAAGATGAAATCGCCCAGGCCGTTTGGCCCGAGGCGCAGGGCGACGTCTATGACGCCAACATCGATCGCATGGTCAGCCGCGTGCGCAGCCGCATCGAGCCGGACGGCGACGAGAATCCCCGTTTTATCCACACCGTGCGCGGCTACGGCTACATGCTGGAAGCCTGATGAGCGTACGAAAACGGTCCGATTTCGGTCTTAAAATTTTCAAGTTCCCCTAATCTTCCTTGGGTATCATGGTCTTTGAATTGCGTATTTTGCGCAGTTGCACAGAAAGGAAAGACCATGACCTACCGTGTCACCACGGCGACCTCGGCGCTCTATGCGCTGTCGCCCCAACCCACCGGTGCGGCGACATTGACGTGGGAGCCTGCGCCGAGTCAACACCTTTCCGACCATGATCGAGCCATCCAGGCTGCCCGCCGCGGAGATGAGCGCGCCTTCGGCAGCTTGATCGACCTGTACCGCGCGGCGGCGGAGCGCGTGGCGCAGCAGATTTTGCACACCGAAGAAGCCGCCGCCGACGCCGTGCAGGAGGCGATGATCAAGGCGCATCGGGCGATGGCGCGCTTTCAAGAAGGCAACTTTCGCTCCTGGTTTCTGCGCATCGTCACCAACACCTGCTACGATCATCTGCGCCAGCAGCGCCGGCGCGCCTCCGTCAGCCTGGACGAGCTGACCGAGCGCGCCGGATTGGACTACCTGCCGGCGGAAGAGGCGATTTCGCATTATATGGATGAAGACCCGGAGACGCTTGTGCTGCAGAACGAGGGCATGCGGCTCCTGCTGTCGGCGATCGAGGCGCTGCCTTCCTACCATCGCGACGTCGTGATGTTGGTCGACGTGCATGGGTGCGACTACGCCGAAGCAGCTGAAATCTTGGGGCTGCCGCTGGGCACGGTCAAGTCTCGCCTCAGTCGCGCCCGCGCCGCGCTGCGCGACCAACTGGTCCGCTCCGGAATCGTCGCCGCACCGATGTAAACCGCTATTCACGGTAAACCTCTATTTACGGCTCCTATTTTTCGAGGGGTTCGGTGTACTACAACCGAACCCCTTTTTTATTGCGTAAAAAAACGATTGACAAGTCAAACTTTTCGCAGTACAGTATGAGTGTTCATGATTGTTTAATGATTACTTGCGATCTTATCGGTGTTCCACGGTGTCAAGATGCAGGAGCCTATCGCAGAATCAGCACTGGAGCGTCAACGGCTGCTGCTGGAGTGGATCGAGGCGCGGCAGCGCGTGACCGTGCCGGAGATCACGGAGCGCTTTGCGGTCAGCCCGGCCACGGCGCGGCGCGACCTGGACGCGCTGGCCAGTGAAGGCAAGGTGCGCCGCGTGCACGGCGGCGCCATCGCCGTGCGCCGTGCGCCGCCGGAGCCGCCGGTGATGCAGCGCGCGCTGGAGCAGGCCGATGAGAAAAAACGCATCGCTGCGCTGGCTGCGTCGCTGGTCAAAGATGGGGAGACCCTCTTTCTCAGCAGCGGCACCACAGTGATGGAGGTGGCGCATCAGCTGCGCGAGCGGCGCAATTTGACCGTCTTCACCAACTCGCTGCTGGTGGTCAACGCGCTGGCGGGCGCGCCGGGCGTGGAGGTGGTGGTGTTGGGCGGCGTGCTGCGCGCCAGCGAAAGTTCGCTGGTGGGCGCATTGACGTTGCGCGCGCTGGCCGAGCTCCGCGCGCTCAAGGTCATCTTTGGCGTGCGCGCCATCGATCTCGAACAGGGGCTGACCAACAACGCGCTCGAAGAGAGCCTAGTCGACCGCGAAATTCTGCGCATCGGCAACGAGGTGATCGTGGTGGCCGACCACACCAAGCTTGGGCGGGTCTCGACCGTCTTCGTGGCGCCGCTCGACGTGGTGGACATCCTCGTAACCGACGCTGCTGCGCCGAAGGAGATCGTGCAGTCGTTGCGCGAGCGCGGGATCGACGTGCGCATCGCGTGATGCATCGATGACGAATTTTGTGAATCGCACTCATCAAACATACAAACGAGAAGGATTTTTTCCATGACAGACCTTTCCACCTCTTTCGGGGTTCACACTCGCCAGGAAATTTTTTCCCAGCCAGAAGCGTGGCGCGGGGTGCTCTCTGCGCTCAACGCCGAACAGCAGGCGGCGCGCACGCTTTACACCTCCGGGCGCTTTGACCAGGTCGTCTTCATCGGCTGCGGTTCGACCTATTATCTCTCGCTGGCGGCGGCGGCGGCGCTGCAGCGCGTGGCCGGCGTGCGCGCCTGCGGGCTGCCGGCCTCGGAAGTTTGGCGCAACCCGTTCGCTCTGCCGCCTGCAGAGCGCACCTTGCTCGTGGCGGTCAGCCGCTCCGGCGAGACGACGGAGACGCTGCGCGCATGCGAAGCGTTCCGTCGCAACGGCGAGGGAGCCATCCTGACCTTGAGCTGTTATCCAGGCCGCGCGCTGACAAATCTTGGCGACCTCAACCTGGTCTTCCCATCGATTCAGGAAGAGAGTGTGGCGCAGACGCGCGCCTTCACCGGCCTCTATGTGGCGACGTTGGCGCTGGCTGCGCTGTGGGCGGACGACGCCGCGCTCTTGGACGAGCTGCATCGCCTGCCGGACGCGCTGGCGCCGCTCTTGGCGAAACACGCTCCTGCGCTAGAGCAACTGGGCGCAGACCTGAGCCTCGATCGTTTCTACTTCCTGGGCTCGGGCCTGCGCTATGGACTGGCCTGTGAGCTGAGCCTGAAAATGAAGGAGATGACGCTCAGCCACAGCGAGCCGTTCTATTTTATGGAATTCCGCCACGGGCCCAAGTCGATGATCACGCCCACCGCCCTGGTGGTGGGGCTGGTTTCCGAGGAGCGCCGCGACGATGACCACACCGTCCTTGCAGAGATGGCTGCGCTGGGCGGGCGCACGCTGAGCATCGGCGCCCATCAGGTGGACGTCGCTTTCGGCAGTGCATTCAGTGCAATTGCCAGCGCACCGCTCTATCTGCCCTTTGGCCAAATTCTGGCGCTGGGGCGGTCGCTGGCCAAGGGATTGAATCCAGACCGGCCGGAGCATCTGGATGCCGTTGTTGTTTTGGAGTAAGTCGTCCATTTTTCTTCTGGAGGAGGAAGACAACATGCAACGCAAGATTTTCGCTCTGCTCATCGTGATCGCTTTGCTGGCGGCGGCTTGCGGCGCGCCTGCGGCTGCCCCTGGAGGAGCTGGCGAAGGCAAAATCACACTTCGCCTCTGGTCCCATCAGAATCCCTCGTTCATTCAGGCCAATGAGACGGTGATTGCAAAGTTCATGGAGGCGAACCCCGACATTGAAGTCAAATACGAGCAATTCGAGTATGACCAGTTCATCCAGGCCTTGCAGACCTCGATGCAGGCGGGCACAGAGGCGGACGTCATCGAAATGTTCGGAACCTGGGTGTGCTCTTACGCCAGGGGTGGACGGCTGGCCGAAACACCGCTGGACGTGATGAGCTATGCGGAGGCGCAGGAGCTTTTCTTCGAGGCGCCGCTGAACGGCTATTACTGCGACGGCAAGCTCTACGGCCTTCCGAATGAGTTCAACCTCGAAGTCGGCGGCGCGCTGGTCAACCCTGCGCTTTTCGAGGGAAAGGACGTCCCCTATCCGCCTGTATGGAACACCATGGACGAACTGCGTGAACAGGCGTCGCGCCTCAGCGAATTCGACGGCGACATCATGGTGCGCGCCGGCTTTCACTTCATCGGCGGCGACGGACTGCCCTTCCTGTTGCTCGAAGGCATTCTCGAACAGGGCGGCAGTTACTTCGCCGAAGACGGCAAGCATTTCACCTTCGACACGCCGGAGGCCATCGCCACCATCCAACTGATGATGGACATGGTGCAGAAGGATAAGCTGGTCGATCCGGTGCTGTTCAACGCAGAGAGCAATCCACCTTACGATGGCTTCTTTGCGGGCGTCGTCGCGGCCAGCTTCATCGGCTCCTGGGCGGCCGGACAGGGGCTTGTCAACTATCCGGACTTCAAATTCGATTACGTCAATACGCCGGTGCTCTTTGGAACCGAGCGAAAATACGCCGCCGACTCCGGTTGGGGCAAGGTGGTCTCCGTCAACAGCAAACACCAGGAAGCCGCCTGGAAGTTGGTCCGCTTCATGACCGCCGAGCAAGAGAATGCCATCACTTTCAACGGCGTGACCGGCACGATCCCGGCCTTGAAGGCGCTGGTGGAGAATCCGCAGCCTGTGTTGGAAAAGGCGCCCTGGATCGAACCGACCTTCAAGCTGCTGCCCTATGGGCGCTACATCGGCGATCTCACCGATCGCGACAAGCTTTTCTACGAGATCATCTACCCGGCGATCTTGCAGGCGCTGCAAGGGAGCATGACGGCGGAGCAGGCGGCGCAGACGATCCACGCCCAGGCCAATGAGATGGTCGACGCAGCCCAGTAAACGACCCTGTTTGTTCTTTCACGCAGAGGCGCAGGGGCGCTAAGCCTTGCGCACTCAGCGCCTCTGCGGTGAGTCTTTGAACGAAGGCCGCTTGGTTGATCCGGCAAGGAAGCGCAGCATGACGCAAGCAGTGATGGCAAGACACGCAGGCGAGCCGCGTAAGGAGCGATCCGGACTGCGGCCGGGGCAGCGCGTTTTTGTTTGGGGGTCGTTGATCCCGATTTTTCTTTATCTCGGCGTTTTTGCTTTGTTCCCCATGGTTTGGGTGGTGGTGCTGAGTTTCTTCAATTATTCGCCGGTGCGCGTCGGCGACGGACCGCTTGGCCTGGGGGGACGCAATCCATTCATCGGGCTGGACAATTTTGCAGCCATGTTCGCCGACACTCGGGCCGGGCAGATCTTTCGCATCTCCGTGAAAAACACGCTGATCTTCGCCTTTTTGGTGCTGGTCGTGAACCTGGCGATCACGTTGCCGCTGGCGGTGTTGGTCGAAAGCGTGCACAACCGCGTCAAGGGGCTGTTTCGCGCCATCTACTTTCTGCCGACGGTCAGCTCGGCGGTGGCGGTGGCGATCATGTGGGGCTATGTCTATCACCCTCAACAGGGGCTGCTCAACAACTTCATCAAGCTGATCGGGCTGACGCCCCCCAAGGCCTGGCTCACCGACCCGAGCGCGTTTGTGTTTGGCGTGCCGCTGGCGATGATCGCAGTCATCATCGCCTACGTCTGGATGGATTTCGGCTACAATCTGGTGATCTTCATCGCCGCGTTGCAGGGCATCCCCCACGAGCTGCGCGACGCCGCGCACATCGACGGCGCCACCGGCTGGTCGGAGTTTTTTCACATCACGATCCCCTTGTTGCGTCCGACGCTGCTCCTCGTCTGCACGCTGACGATGATTTCGTCCTTCCAGGTCTTCGTCATTTTTCAGGTGATGACCGGCGGCGGCCCGCAAAATCAAACGCGCTCGTTGACGATGGAAATTTACGAAAACGCCTTTCGTTATCAGGCGATGGGCTGGGCAGCCTCGATGTCGCTTGTCCTGTTCGCCATGGTGTTGATTGTGACGCTGGTGCAATTCCGCATCCTGCGCACCGACTGGGAGTATTGAACCATGAGCGCCGTTCAACTCGCCGCCTCTTCGTCCCAACAGACGCCTCACCGACGGCGCAGCGCGCGACCACTTGTATGTCTGCTCGTCTACGCCATCTTGTTGCTCGGCCTGGCGGTGACGCTGGTGCCTTTTATTTGGATTCTGTTGACTTCACTCAAGCCGGCCAGCGAGATCGTGCGCATCCCGCCGACCTTCTTCCCGGAGCGCTGGACGCTTGACAGTTATCGCACCATCTTCACCGACCCCAAGGTGCCGCTGGCGCGCTTTTACTTCAACAGCGCCTTCGTCGCCATCAGCCGCGTGCTGATCACGCTGTTCACCAGCTCGCTGGCAGGCTATATTTTCGCCAAGTACACCTTCCGCGGCAAAAATCTGCTCTTTGGCTTCATCCTGGTGCAATTGATGATCCCCTTCCAGGTCGTGATGATTCCGGCCTATCTGATCCTGGTGCAACTGCGCCTGATCGACACGCTTTGGGGCTTGATCATTCCATCGATGGTCGATGCCTTTGGCATTTTCCTGATGCGTCAATTCATTTCCACGTTTCCGAACGATCTCCTGGACGCCGCCCGCATCGACGGCGCCGGAGAGTTCACCCTCTATCGCCGCGTGGTGATGCCGAACCTCGGCGCGCCGCTGGCGACGCTGGGCATCTTCACCTTTATGGCGACCTGGAACGACTATCTCTGGCCCCTGATCGTGATCACCACGCACGAGCGGCGCACGCTGCCGTTGCTGCTTACGTGGTACACTTCCCAGCACGGTCAGCGCTACGATCTGACGATGGCGGCTTCGATCCTCGTTTTGCTGCCGATTCTGGTGGTCTATATCTTCTTCCAACGCTGGATCGTGCGCGGGGTGGCGCTCACCGGCATGAAATAGCTCAGGAGCCCTCATGAACGAACGCATTGTCCTTGTCGGCGCGGGGAGCGCAGTCTTCACCGCGGGATTGATTGCAGATCTGATCCGGTTGGGCGAATCGGCCGAAGTCATCCTGGTCGATCCGAATCCTGACGCGCTTCGCGTTGCCCTGCGTCTGGCGCAGAAAATGACGGACGCAGCCGGAGCGCCGTTGCATCTGTGCGCAACGCCGGATCGCCGCGCAGCGTTGCCGGGCGCCACCGCCGTCATCTGCACCGTCGGCGTAGGAGGGCGCCGGGCCTGGGAGCAAGACGTTTTCATCCCCCGGCGCTATGGGATTTACGCTCCCGTGGGCGACACGGTCGGCCCGGGCGGCTCCTCCCGTGCGTTGCGCATGATTCCCGCCATGGTCGCCATTGCGCGCGATGTGCT
The DNA here is from genome assembly GCF_937128415.1 of uncultured Caldilinea sp. GTDB lineage: Bacteria > Chloroflexota > Anaerolineae > Caldilineales > Caldilineaceae > Caldilinea. The sequence goes on along the minus strand of NZ_CAKZMJ010000081.1, from coordinate 95,038 downwards.
CGACCTGGCGCCGAATGCGCTCTTTTTCAACTATAGCAACCCAATGGCGCCGATCTGTCGCGCAATTCACAAGGCGACCGGAGCGCCTGTCGTCGGCCTTTGCCACGGCGTGATGGAGACGGCGCGCTATCTGGCGCGCGTCCTGAATGCGCCGGCGGAGCAGCTGCGTTACATCGCCACGGGCATCAACCATCTCACCTGGTTTACGCAGGTGTGGGTCGGGGAGGAGGACGCCATGCCGAGGCTGCGCGCGATCGCCGCCGAGCGCGCAGCGCGACCGCCCGAGCCGCTGCCGTCGAGCGACAGCCCCTACGAATCGCCGGAAGATCACCCCTTTTCCTGGCGATTGATGCACTGGTTCGGCGCGTTTCCCGCCCCGTTGGACCGTCATGTGACCGAATTTTTCCCGCAATTCTTCCGTGACGGCGCGTACTGGCATAAGCATCTAGGGGTTGACGCCTTCAGCTTTGAGGGAACCATCGCCGACGGCGACCGCGCCTTCGCCGAAATGCGCGTCGTCGCGCTGGAGGATGCGCCGCTGCCTCCGACCTATCTCGCCCGTTTCAGCGGCGAACATGAACAGGTGATGGACATCATCCGCGCTGTGCGCACCAACGCCGGAATGGTGGTTTCAGCCAATCTCCCCAACTCCGGACAGGCGCCCTCGTTGCCCAAAGACGCCATCGTCGAAGGACCGGCCCTGGCGGACGCGTTTGGGGTGCGCGCGTTGCAGCAGCCGCCGCTGCCGCCGGCGCTGGCCGGCGTCCTGGCGACGCGTTATCAGTGGGTTGAGACCATCGTGGACGCTGCGCTGGAGCAGAGCCGGGAAAAGTTTGTGCAGGCTTTGGTTCTCGACGGCTATGTGCATTCGATCGATCAGGCCGTTGCGCTGGCCGATGATTTGCTGGCGGCGCAGGCCCCTTATTTAGGATGGAGGATATGAAAAAGTTTGACGTCGTCGCCGTCGGCGACCTCAACGGCGACCTGATTCTCTCCGGCGACGTGACGCCCGTCTTCGGTCAGGTCGAAAAAGTGATCGACGACGCCACGCTCACCGTCGGCGGCTCGACGGCTATCTTTGCCTGCGGCGCCGCGCGATTGGGGCTGCGCGTGGCCTTTGTCGGCAAAGTGGGCTGCGACCCCATCGGCGACTTTCTGCTCGACGCCTTGACGGCGCGCGGGATCGACGTCGCCGGCGTGCGCCGAGACCAGACGGTGAAGACCGGTCTCACCACCGTGCTTTCGCGCGGGGCGGACCGCGCCATGCTCACCTATCTCGGCACGCTGGCTACGCTGCACTCCGCCGACATCGCCATGGAGATCGTGGCGCAGGCCCGACATCTGCATCTGGGCAGCTTTTACATGCTGAATGCGCTGCGGCCGCACATTCCTCGCCTGTTCGCCGAGGCGAAGGCGCATGGCCTCACCGTCTCGCTCGACACCAACTACGACCCCACCGAACAGTGGGCGGGCGGCATTGACGAGGCGCTGGCGCACGCCGACATCTTTCTGCCCAACGAAACGGAACTTAAGGCAATCGCACGCTGCGAGGATTGGCGAACCGCGCTGGCGCAGCTGGCGGCGCGCACACCGATCGTGGCGGTCAAGCGCGGCGGAGAAGGGGCGGCGGCGCAGCGCGGGCAGCAAGTCGTCGAGGTCTCTGCACCCAAGGTTCAGGTCGTCGACGCCACCGGCGCCGGCGACTCCTTCAACGCAGGCTTCGTTTACGGACATCTGGCCGGCTGGCCGCTGGCGCGCGCCCTGGCCTTCGCCGTCGCCTGCGGCTCGGCGTCAACGCGCGCAGCGGGCGGCGTGGAGTCGCAGCCGACGTTGGCCGAAGCGATGGCGTTGATGAATTTGGACTGCTCTCAAACGCAGCAGATGGCGCATTAGAAAAATCTCAGATTGACTTCATCGAAAGCTCATCGGCGCGTCCCATGCTATAGACAAGCTGGCGATGAACGAGCCGGCGAGTCTAAGCGAAGAATGTCGAGAAGTTTTCAAACAAGTCAATCGGAGGTACCATCATGAAAAGCACCATGCAACACAAATTGTTCGTCGGCGCTGCGGCGGCCCTTCTGCTGCTCGGCGGTGTAGGAGGGGCTACTGCGCTGGCCAGCAACGGCCGCTTGTCGAGTCAACAGCCGACCGGGAACGTCGCCGCTCCGGTGGAGACGAAGACGGAGATGCAGACGCCGAAGTACACCGGCAGCATCCCGGTTGCGGAACAGGGAGCGGAACTGAGTGAAGCGGAGGAAGCGGCGCAGCTGCAGTCGTGGGCGAAGATCAGCGCCGCCGACGCCGAAGCGGCGGCCCTCGCCGCCCATCCAGGCGCTCAAGTCGTCAAGAGCGAGCTTGACAATGAGAACGGCTCTCTTGTCTACAGCGTGGAGCTGAACAACGGCAAAGATGTCAAGGTCGACGCCGGCACCGGAGCCATCCTTTTCGTAGAGAGCGGCGAGGACGACGAGGAGACGTCGGCGGCTGAGGAGCAAACCGAGCTGGAAGAGGCCGACGATAGCCAAGAGGAGCGCGAGGCGGCGGATCACGACAATGTTCAGGAAGAACATGACGGTCAGCCTGACGACCATGCTGAAACGCCAGGAGTGGAAGACACAGCCGGGTGAGCGTGCATTAAGGCGCATTGCATGAGCGACGGCGAGGGTTGGGGGCGAGCGGCCTGACCCTCGCCGTCGCATTGTCGGCGGCGTCCGGCGCGGCGGAGGAGAGTGAGTGCTTTGGAGAATCCATAGGGAGGAATGAGACGGGTGCGCGTGCTGGTGGTGGAAGACGAGCCAAAAATTGCTGCGTTTTTGAAGCGCGGTCTGGAGGAGAACGCTTACGCCGTCGATGTGGCGAGGGACGGTGAGGAAGGCCTGGCCTGGGCGCAGGCCTTCCCATACGATCTGATCATTCTGGACATCATGTTGCCCAAGTTGGATGGGGTGACGCTGTGCCGCCGTCTGCGCGCCGAGGGCAACCGGGCCAACATTTTAATGTTGACGGCCAAAGACGACATCGAGGATCGCGTCGCCGGGCTGGACGCCGGCGCCGACGATTACCTGGTCAAGCCTTTTGCCTTCCGTGAGCTGTTGGCCAGGCTGCGAGCGCTGCAACGCCGCGGCGGCGAGCAGCGGACGACGCGGCTGCAAGTGGCCGATCTCGTCTTGGACCTGGTTTCACACCAGGCGATGCGCGGAGGGCGCACGATCGAGCTCACGGCCAAAGAATTCGCGCTGCTGGAGTTCCTGATGCGTCATCCCAATCAGACCCTGAGCAGGACGGTCATCGCCGAACATGTGTGGGACTATGATTTCTACAATCAATCGAACGTCGTAGATGTTTACATTCGCTATTTGCGCAAAAAGATCGACGATCCTTTCAACCTGAAATTGATTCAGACGGTGCGCGGCATGGGCTATCGATTGACGGACGCCAACCATGATTAAAACGTTGCGTCTGCGCATGGCGTTGTTGACCGGCGCCCTTGCGGCGGCGGTGACGCTTCTGTTTGGCGCTTATCTCTATTTCACCTTGCGCATCCAGTTGTTGAACGCCCTGGACGATGCGCTGCGCGCGAGCGCCACCCAGTTCATGGGAATGCTCGAACAAGAGGATGGGCGTCTTGGCTTTGCGCAAGGCGACCTTGTCGCTCAACGTTCGACCCCGCGCGAGGACGTGATCCGTCTGGTGGCGCCCGACGGTCGCATTCTGGATCAGATCGGCGCCGTTGACGCGCCCGTTTTGGCCAGCACGCTGCAACCAGAGGGGGGCGTCTACACCTACGTCGTCGCCGGCGACGCAACGCAATCGACCGGCGAGGCGACAGGCGACGTCCAGCAAATCGCCGGCGAGACGCTGCGTCTGCTCAGTTGGCCGGTGCGGCTTCATGGGCAAACGGTCGCCTATTTGCAGGTGGGGCGCTCGCTTGAAAGCGTCGAAGAGGCGTTGAACGCGCTGCTGTTCTTGTTGCTGGTGGGGGCGCCGTTTATGCTTGGGGCCGGGATCGGCGGCGGCTATTGGCTGGCGGGGCGCACCCTTGCGCCCATCGACGCGATCCGGCGCAAAGCGGCGGAAATTAGCGCGCAGGATTTAAGTCAACGGCTGGCATTGAATCTCCCTGACGATGAGGTGGGCCGCCTGGCGCGAACTTTTGATGAGATGTTGGCGCGACTGGACGACGCTTTCCAGCGACAGCGCCGTTTTGTCTCGGACGCCTCGCACGAGCTGCGGACTCCGCTGACGATCGTGATGGGTGAGATCGAAGTCGCATTGGCGCAGCCGCGCGCGCCCGAAGCCTATGTGCAGACGCTGTCCTCCGTCTACGATGAAGTGGAGCGCATGCGTCGACTGACAAACGATCTTCTGTTGTTGGCGCGCAGCGACAGTGGACGTTTGCAGCTGACGCGCACCAAGCTGGATCTATCCGAATTGATCGCCTCGTTGTGCGAACAGATGGAACCGCGCATTGGCGAGGCAGGAATCGATCTGAGGCTTGATCTCACGTCTCCGTTGTGGGTGGAGGCGGACTTCGACCGTTTGCTGCAGCTCTTTTCCAATCTGCTCGACAATGCAATCGTGTATGCTCCTGGCAGCCCTCTGACGATCAAAACTTTGATTCAAGATGAGAACGCTGTGGCCGTCATCGCCGACGCCGGGCCAGGCATCCCGCCGGAGCACTTGCCGCATATTTTCGATCGTTTTTACCGCGCAGATCCGGCGCGCAGCAGCGACAACAGTGGACTAGGGCTGTCCATCGCCTTTGAGATTGCCCGCGCCCACGGCGGCGACCTCCAGGTGCAAAGCGCGCCGGGCCAGGGCGCCACTTTCATTCTGTATCTACCCAGAACGCAGAAAGCTTGAAAAGTGCAAAAGATATGGACGCTTCCCAATCACCGAACAGCACCACCTACATTCTGCCGGCAGAGCTTTTTCCCACTCAATTGCGCGCAACGGGCGTCGGCTTCGCCGCAGCCAGCGCCAAAGTCGGCGCAACATTGGGGGTGTTTTCGTTGCCGTTGCTTCAATCTGCGCTGGGCGTCTCCGCTGTGTTGATGTTGATGATTGTGGTTAGCATATCCGGGCTCATTGCGACCTGGGTTTTTGCCATTCACACAGGCTTGCTAACGCTCGAAGAACATCAGTCCTCAGCATTGCCGTAGTTTTTTAGCTTATTGAGATCATGAAAGGAGCATCTTATGGACCTGCCGCTGAATGTAGACGTTTTCTGTGAGAAGGAGCTTTGTGGGAAATCGACGCGCCTGATCATGAATCCGGAAAATAAAGAAGTCACCCACATTGTTGTGGCGGAAAAAGCATTTCCTCATGCGGAAAAGCTGGTGCCGGTCAGCATGATCACGGAGTCGACTCCGCACGGCATCTGGCTGCGCTGCTCTGCGGCGGAGCTGAAAACCATGGATGATTTTGTGATCGAGCGCTTCGTCTCGCTCGATGATTTGGAAGAAGGAGCGACAGGCGCCAGCAGTTATTACTTATACTGGCCGGCGAACTACATCGGAACTATCGGAGCCCCGGGGGCGATGTCGATCCCTTATGAAGTTGAACGCGTGGAAGAACAAGTCCCGGCGGGTGAAATTTCTATGCGGCGCGGCGTCCAGGTGCGGGCCAGCGATGGGCCGGTTGGCAAGGTCGATGAACTTCTGATGGATCCCGCCACAAACCGCATCTCACACCTCGTCATGCGGGAAGGGCACCTGTGGGGCGCAAAAGAAGTCACCATCCCTGTGTCAGAGATCGCCAAGATCGAAGAAGAAGTCATCTACTTGAAGCTATCTAAAGAGGAAGTGGCGAAACTACCTGCGACGCCGTATCGACGGAAACGGGACTAATGCCAAAACGTTGCTTGCCAATCTCCTGGTTTTAATCGTATATTCGCCGTCATCTTCCAGAACGCGTCTGGAAGATGACAGCTTACTTTGCAAATCAGAAGCGTTTGCAAATCAGAGACGATGGAAATCGTTCATGGCGTCGGAAATTTCTCACGACACGCAACACCCCTACTGGTCGCAAGCGCCGGAATCGCTTTTTACTCAGCTGCAGAGTGCGCCGTCCGGGCTGAGTCAGGATGAAGCGCTCCGTCGCCTGGAGTCTTTCGGAAAGAATACAATCGTCGCAAAGCGGGAGATGACCCCGCTTGTCTTGTTCCTGAGTCAGTTCAAAAGCTCGATTGTCATCATCCTGATCGTGGCCACCGTGATTTCGGCGTTCGTACAGGACTGGCCCGATGCGATCATCATCCTGGCCATTGTGCTCGGCAGCGCCGTCCTGAGTTTCATCCAGGAATACAACGCCGGCAACGCCGCCGCTCGACTCAAAGCGCAGGTCGACGCCAAAGCCACCGTCTTGCGCGACAATCGCCCCCAGACCCTCTCCATCGAGTCCATCGTCCCCGGGGACGTAGTCCTGCTTTCAGCCGGCAGCCTCATCCCTGCGGACGGCGTCGTGCTCGAAGCCAAGGACCTTTTTGTCAATCAGGCGGTGCTCACCGGTGAGACGTTCCCGGTGGAGAAGAAACCCGGCGTCGCACCGGCGGATGCAGCTTTAACCGACCGCGTCAACTGCATCTTCATGGGAACAAGCGTGCGCAGCGGCAGCGGCAAAGCGCTGATCGTGGAGACCGGCGCGCGCACCGTGTTCGGCCAAATCGCCAAACGCTTGACGCTGCGTCCGCCGGAAACGGAGTTTGAACGGGGCATCCGGCGGCTGGGCTACCTGCTGACGGAGTTCATGCTGGTGATGGTGGCCGCAATTTTTGCGTTGAATGTCTTTTTCCAGAAGCCGATCCTGGATTCGCTGCTTTTCTCCGTGGCGCTGGCCGTAGGTTTGACCCCACAGCTGCTGCCGGCCATCATCAACGTCAATCTGGCCAGAGGCTCGCAGCGCATGGCGCAACGCGGCGTGATCGTGCGCCGGCTCGCCTCCATTGAAAATTTCGGCAGCATGGACATCTTGTGCACGGACAAAACAGGAACCCTGACCCTGGGCGTCGTCCGGCTCGATCACGCCTACGATATACGGGGAGAGGAATCCGAGCGCGTGCGCCGCGCCGCCTGGCTCAATGCGCATTTCCAGACCGGCATCGCCAATCCTTTGGACGAAGCCATCCTGGCTTCCGTGGAGACGCCTGTCGCAGAGGCTGTCAAAGTTGATGAAATCCCGTATGATTTCACGCGTAAGCGGCTGAGCGTCGTGGTGGAAGAGCAGGGCCAGCGGCGTCTCATCTGCAAGGGCGCCCTGGAAAGCGTCCTGGCGGCTTGCACGCACGTGATGGACGCCGAAGCACAGGCGACGCTGACGCCCGCCGTCGCGCAGGCCATTCACAACAATTATTGGGCGTGGAGTGCACAAGGGTATCGCGTCTTGGGCGTGGCTGAAAAGATAGCGCCTCCTAAAACTGCATATGACCGTTCGGATGAGGCCGACCTGACGCTCTTGGGCTTCTTGCTCTTCTTTGATCCGCCCAAACCCGGCGTCAAAGAGACGATCGATCGGCTGAGAGCGTTAGGGGTGCGTTTGAAGATCATCACCGGCGACAACAAACTGGCGGCGCGTCACATCGCCGAATCGCTGGGATGGTCCGCCCCTGTCATTCTGACCAGCGCCGACCTGGATCAGCTGCGCGACGAAGCCCTCTGGGTTCAGGCGGAACAGACCGACATCTTCGCCGAAGTGGATCCGAACGAAAAAGAACGCATCATCCTTGCCTTGAAAAAGACGCGTCATGTCGTTGGCTACATGGGCGATGGCATCAACGACGCCCCTTCGTTGCACAGCGCCGATGTGAGCATCTCCGTGGCGAACGCCGTCGATGTGGCGCGCGAGGCCGCCGACTTTGTTCTGCTCAAACAAGACCTGGCGGTTTTGGCGGAAGGAATTGTCGAAGGGCGCAAAACATTCGCCAATACGCTCAAATACATCTTTATGGCGGTGAGCGCCAATTTTGGAAACATGTTCAGCGTGGCCGGCGCCTCGCTCTTCTTGCCCTATTTGCCTCTGTTGCCAAAACAAATCTTGTTGTTGAACTTTCTCACCGATCTGCCCGAGATGACGATTTCCACCGACAATGTGGATGATGCATGGGTGCAGACGCCGCACCGTTGGAACATCGACTTCATTCGCCGGTTTATGCTGATTTTCGGCCCGTTAAGCTCGATTTTCGATTACATGACCTTCGCCGTCTTGCTCTGGTGGCTGCGCCTGCCGGAGGCCTCGTTCCAGACCGGCTGGTTCTTGGAGTCCGTGATTTCGGCGCTGCTCGTCGTCCTTGTGTTGCGCACGCGCTTGCCCTTCTTTCGCAGTCGCCCTGGTCCGCTGCTGCTCGGCGTGAGCGCGCTCGTCATCGTCGTCGCCATCGCCTTGCCCTATTCGCCGCTCGCAACGGTTTTCGGGTTCGCCCCGCCGCCGGCGTCGGCGCTGCCCTGGATCGCCGGCATCATCGCACTGTATGTCGTCTCTGCGGAGTGGGTCAAACATTGGTTTTATCGAACCTGGAAGGAGAGGAGTTGACAGATGCCGGCCACGCTTCACATCGAACATCATTTCAACGCCACCGCCACCGTACGCGATATTGTCATCGGCATGTCGGACGGTCTCACCGTGCCCTTTGCGCTGGCGGCGGGCATTTCCGGCGCAGGCGCGGCGACGAACATCGTCGTCACGGCGGGATTGGCGGAGATTGCCGCCGGCGCTATTTCCATGGGGCTGGGCGGCTACCTGGCGGCTCGCACCGACCAGGAGCACTACGAGAAAGAGCGCCAGCGAGAGGTGGATGAAACCGTGCAAACGCCCGACGCCGAAAAGGAGGAGGTCGCGCAGATCTTTCGCGAATACGGCTTAAGCGAAGCTGAACTTCGGCCAATCGTCGATGCGTTGAGCCAGGACCGCGACAAATGGGTCGATTTCATGATGCGCTATGAACTCGGCCTGGAGAAACCTGAACCGCGCCGCGCCACGCGCAGCGCCCTCACCATTGCGCTCTCTTACATAGCGGGCGGTTTGATCCCGCTTTCCCCCTACATTTTGCTTCCGAGCATCCGGGAAGCCTTGCCGGCTTCCGTCGGCGTCACGATGTTGGCGTTGTTGGTTTTTGGCTATGTGAAAGGCCGCTTCACCGGCATCCATCCGTTTCGGTCGGCGGCGCAGACCGTGTTGGTGGGTGGGGTGGCCGCCATGGTTGCATTCATGCTGGCGCGCTTGATTGGATAGGAGAAGTCGTTTCTGTCATCGGATAATATCGAAACCATCTCGAAACAATAAGAAAGGGTAAAAAGATGGAATCGAATCAGACCCTTGACGGCCTGACAAGCGCGGACGCCGCCGCACGGTTGAAGCAATATGGCCCCAATGCGATCCCGGAAACCAAGCCCCATCCGGTGCTCAACTTTCTCAAACACTTTTGGGGGCCGATCCCCTGGTTGCTTGAAGTGATCATCCTCTTGCAGCTTTTTCTGGGCAAAATCGCCGAAGCCATCATTATCGCCGTGCTCGTTCTCTTCAACAGCATCGTCAGTTCGATTCAAGAAAAGCGCTCCGCCGACGCCTTGAGCATGCTGCGCCAGAATCTCCAAGTGACGGCGCGCGTTCGCCGCGATGGGCAGTGGACCGTCCTGCCGGCGGAGCGGCTGGTTCCCGATGATCTGATCCACATTCGCATGGGCGACCTGTTGCCGGCGGATGTGAAGCTTGTGGACGGTGATCTCCTCATCGATCAATCCGCCCTGACCGGTGAATCGATGCCGGTGCAGGTTTCCGTCGGTGCAACGGCTTATGCGGGGGCAGTGGTCAAACATGGAGAAGCCAACGCCGTCGTCACCGCCACCGGCGTGCACACCCGCTTTGGACGCACCGCCGAGCTGGTGCGCAAGGCCCATGTCCAGAGCAATCTCGAACAGGTGGTGTTTGCAGTCACCAGAACATTGATCATCTTTTCGGTCTTCCTGGCGGCGGCTATTCTGGCCTATGCGTTGTGGCGGCAGACGCCGCTCGTAGACGCTTTACCCTTTGCTTTGATTTTACTGGTGGCCGCCGTGCCGGTGGCCTTGCCGGCGACGTTCACCATCGCAACGGCATTGGGATCCCAGGAGCTCTCCCGACAAGGCGTCCTGGTCACCAACCTGACCGCCATCGAAGAAGCCGCCGGCATGGATGTGCTCTGCACCGATAAGACGGGAACCATCACCGAAAATCGCCTCAGCGTCGTCGATCTCCATCCCTACGGCTCGCTCAGCCCGGAGGAGCTGCTCAAATTCGCCGCCATGGCAAGCGATCCCGCCACCGAAGACCCGATCGATGCTGCGATCTTGCAGCGCGCCCAGGCGCAAGAGGCGTCGCCGGACTTCACCAAACGCACGCAGTTCTTGCCTTTCGATCCTGAAACGAAACGCTCAGAAGCGTACTATCAACTCGAGGCGGGAACGCTTCATGTCGTCAAGGGCGCCCCGCACGCCGTTGCAGCGATCTGCCAAAATCCACCCTCCTCCCTGGAGGCGGAATTCGATCGGCTGGCGGCCCAGGGCTATCGCGTGCTCGGCGTGGCGCATGGAGATGGACAAAATTTACAGATGAGCGGCTTGCTTTCGCTGCAGGATCCGCCGCGCCAGGATTCCGGCGCGTTGATCAAACAGCTGCAGGACTGGGGCGTCCGCGTCATCATGATCACCGGCGATGGATTGCCGACGGCGCAGGCGGTGGCGAGACAGGTCGGGCTTGGCGACCGCGCCTGCACCCCGCAAACCCTGGCGACGGCTGCGAAAGCATGGTCGGAGTGCGACGTCTTCGCCGAAGTGCTGCCCGAGCATAAATTCGACATCGTCCAGACGATCCAAAAACAGGGACACATCGTCGGCATGACCGGAGATGGCGTCAACGACGCGCCTGCACTGCATCAGGCGCAGGTGGGCATCGCCGTCGCCAACGCCACCGACGTCGCCAAAGCGGCCGCCAGCCTCATCCTCACAACGCCAGGCCTGGCAAATATTCGCTCCGCTGTTGAAGTGAGCCGACAGATTTATCAACGGATGTTGACCTACACCCTCAACAAAATCGTCAAAACCATCCTGCTTGGCCTCTTCTTGAGCCTGGGATTGTTTCTGACCGGAAACATGGTCATTACGCCGCTGTTGGTGGTGTTGCTGATGTTCGCCAATGATTTCGCCACCATCGCCATCACCACCGATCGCGTGCGCGCCTCCGACCGGCCCAATCGGTGGCGCGTTGCGGCGATGGCGGCGCCTGCTCTGGCATTGGCGTTGCCGCTGCTTCTCCTGATGATGGCGTTTTATGCCGTCGGGCAACATCTCCTCCGCCTTTCTCTGGCGCAACAGCAGACAGTTTCGTTTCTTGCGCTTGTTTTCATCGGCCAGGGCATCATCTATCTGCTGCGAGAGCAGCAACATTTTTGGCGCTCGCGTCCCAGCCCTACAATGATAACCGTTTCCGTCCTCGTCGTTCTGGCCAGCATTGCGTTGGCTACGTTCGGCCTCTTCACGGCGTCGATTCCTTTCTGGGGGGCGCTGGCTTTGCTTCTAAGCATCGCCGCCACTCTGATTGCGCTGGACTTTCTGAAAGTTCGACTTTTTGCACGAACTCATCTTCACGGTTGATATCAAAAACACTCATCTTGCATCTATATCAATCTATATCTAAATTTACACCCAATAGAGAAGACGCTTTATGACGCCCAATCTTCAACAGACCGTCCGACGCTTGATCGAACTGCGCGAACGCGAACAGCTTCCGCTGACGCTGCTGGCCGTCTGTCCCAACTCGGCGGCGGTGCTGGAGGCCGCGGTGAAAGTCGCGGCGCGCTGTCATGCGCCGATGCTCTTCGCCGCCACGCTCAACCAGGTGGACCGCGACGGCGGCTACACCGGCTGGACGCCTGCGCAATTCGTCGCCAAGATGAAACGCTGCGCCGTGCGCTACGGCTGCACTGCGCCGCTCTATCCCTGCCTGGATCACGGCGGGCCGTGGCTCAAAGATCGCCACACACTGGAAAAATTGCCGCTTCACCAGGCCATGCATGAGGTGAAGCTCAGCCTCACCGCCTGCCTGGAGGCCGGCTATGCGCTGCTCCACATCGACCCCACCGTGGATCGCACGCTGCCGCCAGGAGAAGCGCCGTCCGTTCCGGCCGTGGTCGAGCGCACGGTCGAGCTGATCGAGCATGCGGAACAGGAGCGGCGACGGCTGAACCTGCCGCCGGTCGCCTACGAAGTCGGCACCGAAGAGGTGCACGGCGGGCTGGTGAATTTCGACAATTTCGTCGCCTTCCTTGACCTGTTGAAGGCGGCGCTGGAGCGACGCTCGCTGCTGCACGCCTGGCCTGCCTTTGTCGTGGCGCAGGTCGGCACCGATCTGCATACGACCTTTTTCGATCCGGCTGCCGCGCAACGGCTGACCGAGATCGTGCGCCCCACCGGCGCGCTGTTGAAAGGCCACTACACCGACTGGGTCGAAAACCCCGCCGACTATCCCAGGGTGGGCATGGGCGGCGCCAACGTCGGTCCGGAGTTTACAGCCGTTGAGTTCGAGGCGTTAGAAGCGCTGGAGCAACGGGAGCAGCGGTTGTGCGCTAACCGGAAATTGCAGTCCGCCTGTTTTCTGGCGGCGTTGGAGGAGGCGGTGGTCGCCTCCGGCCGCTGGCGGAAGTGGCTGCAGCCCGACGAGATCGGCAAACCCTTCGCCGAGCTGACGCCTGCGCGCCGACGCTGGCTGGTGCAGACCGGCGCGCGCTACGTCTGGACTGCGCCGAAGGTCGTCGCTGCGCGCGAGCAGCTCTATGCGCATCTTGCTCTCGTGCAGGCGGATCCGCACGCCTACGTGGTGGAGTCGGTGGCGCGATCGATCGAGCGCTACGTCGATGCGTTCAACCTGTACGACGCCGCCACGCTGCTCGGATAAAGTTGAGCGCCCTTCACACCGGATTCCAGCGTAGCGACAACGCCGCCGCCAGGATGCTCAGAAGGGCGCCTGCGCCGGCGAAGAAGGCGCTGATCTCGGTCGTTTCATAGCGGGTGATCAGGTGGGTGGGCAGATCGAAGAAGGCGTTGTGCAACTCGGCGGCGCTCTCCGCCGAATAGTATTCACCGCCGGTCATCTCGGCGATGGCGATGAGCGTCTCTTCGTCGATGCCACGACGGAAGCCGCCGCCTCCGCCGCCAAAGCCCATCCCGCCGCCAAAGAACGGTTCATAGCCGTCGAAGGGGCCGCAATCCATCCGTCCGCCCTGCGCAGTGCCGAAGCCGATGGTGTAGACGCGCACGCCGCGTTCCACCGCCTGTTGTGCAGCCTCCAGCGGCGGCGGCCCGGCGTTGCTGGCGCCGTCGGTGAGCAGCACGATGATGCTGGGTGCATAGGCGCCGGGCGCGACGGGCGTGGGCGCCGGATCGCTGCTGCGGCGCTGAGAAGGCGCAACGTTTGGGTCCACCTCGGCGATGGCGTCGAGCGATTCCAGGATTGCGCTGCCCACCGCCGTGCGGCGTCCGGTCAGTAAACTCTGGATGACGTCGCGCAACACCCGCTTGTCGGCGGTCGGAGGATGCACCATCTCCGCAAAGCCGGCGAAAGCCACCACCCCGATCTGCGCGCCCGGCGGCTGGCTTTCGATGAATTCGATGGCTGCACTTTTGGCGGCCTGAAATCGATTCGGGGGAATATCGGTGGAGCACATGCTGCGCGAGACGTCGATGGCCAGAAGGATGGTCGTCTGATTGGTGGGCATGGCGACGACGGCCACCGGACGGCTCATGGCGAGGACCAGACAGGCGACAGCGGTCAACAGCAAAGCGAAGGGAAGATGACGCCGCCAGCGCGACTGTTTCGGCAAGGCCGGCTTTAACAGCGACAGGCTGGAAAAGCGCACCGTGAAGCGTCGTCTGCGTCGCAACATCCACCAATATCCATAGATCGCCAGCGGAATCAGCGCCAACAGCGCCAGAAACCCCGGCCAGAGCACCGTCATCTTTCACCTCCCTCTTCCTCCGGGGCGCGCGTAACGTCACCTCAATTTATAGCGCCCGTCCAAACCATAACATCGACAGGAAACCTCCGCTCAAAATGAACAGCATGGCGACGCCGGCGAACAGCGCCGTGATTTCAGTGCGCTGCGGCTTGACGACAAGCTCCAGCTCGAGCGCTTCGTAGATAGCGCTTAATTCCTCCTCGGTCTGGGCGTTGTAGTACGCGCCCGCCGTCATTTCCGCAATCGTCTGGAGCATGGCCTCGTCGAGCCGCGTATGATAGGTGAGACCGTCGATCACGATGTTGACGCCCGCGGGGCTGCCGACGCCGACGGTGTAAATGCGCACGCCTCGATCGGCCGCAATCTGCGCCGCCTCCAGAGGATCGGGTGGGGCCGTATTTTCGCCGTCGCTGAGCAGCACGATGGCGGCGGATGCATAGCTGCCCGGCGGCGCAGGCGTCGGCGTCGGAGTGGGCGTCGGCGTGAGATTGCTGTAGACGGCGCCGCTGGGTTCCGGCGTGGCGAAGATTGTGTTGAGCGCAGTGAGAATGCCGGAGGCCAGCGAAGTGCCGCGTTCCGGCTGGAGGCGCTGCAACGTGGCCAACACCGCCGCGCGGTCGGTGGTCGGCGGCTGCACGGTGAAGCCGCTTTCGCTGAACGCCACCACGCCCACCTGCACGCCGGGCGGCTGCCGCCCGACGAACTCCATGGCGGCCATACGCGCCGCCTCCATGCGATTGGGCTTGAGGTCTTCTGCGGCCATGCTGCCCGACACATCGAAGGCCAGCAGCACGACGCCTTCGATGTGGGGAAGACGCAGTTGCGCTTCCGGCCGCGCCAGCGCCAGGCAGAGCAGGATCACGCCCACCAGCAAAAGCGCATAAGGAAGATGCCGTCGCCGGCCAGGCGCTTGTCCGGCCGCGTTCTGCACCAGTCCCAGCGCGCCGCGCGCGGCCAGCAGTTGTTCGCGGCGCCGTTGTGCGCGCAGGTAGCCCAACACCAGCAACGGCGTCGCCAGCAGACTCAGCAAGGCGTAGGGCCAGAGAAAACTCATGAGAATCGTTCTTTCAAGTCAACGGTGGCGCCGTCTCTGCTTGCGCAGCGCCGCAAAACGCACGATCGCCTGCACCAAATCCTCCTGCGTGGAAAGCGCAAGCGGCTCGACGTCCGCGCGGCGGAAGAGCTCGGCCAGCTCCACCTCGCGCTGACGGGCGAGCGCCTGATAGGCTTCCCGAAACCGCCGGTCGCTTGTGTCCACCGTCACCTGCTCCCCTGTCTCTGCGTCCTGCAAAACGATCAGACCGATGTCCGGCAGCTCCCGCTCGCACGGGTCCCAAAGGCGGATCGTCAACACTTCATGGCGGCGGCTCAGCAGCTTGAGCGGACGCTCCCATCCTGCCGCGCTGATAAAGTCCGAAACGACGAAGAGCAACGAGCGCTGCTTGATGACGGTGAGCGCATTGGTCAGCAACACAGAAAGGTCGGTGAAAGGCGCGGCGGGCAACCTGGGCTGTTTCAGTAGCTCGTTGATCAGCCGCAGCACTTGCAGACGGCCGCCGCCGGCGGGAATGCGCTGCTGCACGCGATCGCCGTATAGAATCGCGCCAACTCGATTGCCGTGGCGGGTCAGCAGGCGGGCGACGGTGGCGACGAAATCGATCAAGGCGTTGCGCTTCTGCCGACTCCATAGCCCGAAATCCATCGAGGGGCTTAAGTCCAACAGAAACCAGGCCGTCAGCTCCCGGTCTTCGTGATACTGACGCACATAGGGCGCATCCATGCGCGCGGTGACGTTCCAATCGATGTAACGAATGTCATCCCCTGGCTGGTACTCGCGCAGATCGGCCAGGTCCACGCCATAGCCGTAAAAAAGCGTGCGGTAGTCGCCTTGCAAAAGGCCGTCCAGGCGGCGAATGACATGCCACTCCAGACGATAGAGAAGTTGCTCCGGCGCGCCGACGCCGCGCGCTTCCTCCGCTGCAAGGCTACGGTCCGCCTCGACGTCTGGCCGGCTCATACGTCCTGGGTTCATAGGTGGCAGCCTCCGGCTGAGGAATGCGGGCCAAAATCTGATTTAACAGGTCGTCTGCGCTCACGTTGTCGGAGAGCGCCTCGTAAGAGAGCACGAGACGATGGCGGATCACATCGTGGGCCATATCCAACACGTCCTGTGGCAGGGCGTAGGCTCGCCCGCGCATGTAGGCCAGCGCCCGCGCCGTCAAAATCAGGTTGATCGAGGCGCGAGGGCTGGCGCCAAAGGTGATGTAGCGGGCCAGGTCCTTCAGTCCCACCTGTTGCGGGAAGCGGGTGGCGTTGACGATCTGCACCGCATATTCGATGAGCGCCGGATCGACGTACACCTCGTCGACCTCGCGCTGAAGCGCCATCAATTGATCGGTCGTCAGCACGCGCTGCACCTGCGGAAGCGCAGCGGTCATGCGCTCTACAATGACGAACTCCTCGGTGAACGAGGGATAGCCCACCAACACCTTAAGCATGAAGCGATCCACCTGCGCCTCCGGCAAGGGATAGGTGCCCTCGATTTCGATGGGGTTCTGGGTGGCCAACACCAAAAAAGGCTGCGGCGCCGGATAGGTCTCGCGGCCGATGGTGACCTGTCGCTCCTGCATCACTTCCAGAAGCGCGCTCTGCACTTTGGCCGGCGCCCGGTTGATCTCGTCGGCCAGGAGCAAATTCGCGAAGACCGGCCCTAACGAAGTCTGAAAATCCCCGGTCTTCTGATTGTAGATGCGCGTGCCGACCAGGTCTGCAGGCACCAGGTCAGGCGTGAACTGGATGCGTTTAAACTCTCCGCCGATCGCCTGGGCCAGCGTCTTGATCGCCATCGTCTTGGCCAGGCCCGGCACGCCTTCCACCAGGATGTGACCACGCGCCAGCAACGCTACGATCAATCGCTCCAGCAGATGATCCTGGCCGACGATGATTTTCTTCACTTCGTAGAGCAACTGCTCGATGAGAAGATTCTTTTTACCGTCGGTGGGAGGTGAAGAGGACATTGCGATTCTCCTTCATAGAATGGCTGCGCCTGTGCGACGAAGCTAATAGGGAGGAATTTCTCCACCGCCGCCCGCCGCCAGCGTAATCGGCACGGCAAATCCGATGCCGATGAAGACATTCTGGTCCGTAGGATTGGCCAGGCCGGTGACGACGCCGATCACATGGCCGTTGCGGTTCAACAACGGTCCACCCGAATTGCCCGGATTCACCGCCGCGTCAAATTGAATTAATCCCTCCAGCCGCGGGCCGCCGTCTGGAGGTCGAAAGGTGCGGTCGAAGCCGGAGATGACGCCGGCGCTCATCGAGGCGTAGAGGCCTAGGGGATGGCCGACGACGTATGCTTCGTCGCCCACGCGCATGGCGCGCGGGTTGCCCAGCACGGCGGGCGCGATCAAGGTGGGTGGCAGCAGCGGCGCAAGCAAGGCGATGTCCAGCTCCGGTCGAGCCTCGAGGATCGCTGCAGGCGAGCGAAAGCCATCGGCGAAGGTCAGCGTGATGGCAAGCGAATTGGTCACGACGTGGAGGCTGGTGAGCACGTTGCCGCTGAGGTCGATCACGATGCCGCTGCCGATGCCTCCGATGTGCTCCGCTTCGGTGCGCTCCTCTGCGTTGCGTGCATCGGTGCGCTCCGTTTGCACCAGCACAAGAGAGGGGCGGATCACTTCGTACACATACGCAGAATACGCAGGCGGCGGCGTTGCGGAGGCCATCGCCTGCACGACGCTTTCATTGACGTCCTGCAAAGAAAGCGGCTCGGGCGGCGGAAAGAGCCGACTGTGCAGCCACAACGCCGCAAGTGTGATAAAAACGCCCAGCAGCGCCGGCGTCACCCAGTGGAGGAAAGGGACAAGCCAGGGAAAACGACCTCGCCGGCCGCGGATCGAATTGTCGTCTGTCGCGTTCATGGGCGAATGACGAAAAGAACATGCTTTCCGGCTCAGAAAGCGCCTTTGCGGGCATTATAGCACCAGAAATGAGAAGAAAAATGAAAATTTCATGTGAATTTGAATGAATACGCAAAAATTTTACAGCAATTTTACAAAATCGGCGTCCGCGCCACCGGCGACGGACGCGCCCCTTTTTGAATGGAGCCGTTGTGAACATGAGCCGATGGAAACGTTAGCCGATGAAACGTTTTTGACAGGCGGCCTGCCCGCCGATAAAATTTCATCATGAACAAGGCCGATTCGCCGCAAAGGAAGAAGGCTGACGGCCTTATGAATGCACCTTGAGACAGTTCAAACTTTCGATCTGGGCCCGTTAGGGGAGCCTGAGGACAGGCTGAGAGGACCGCTTTTGCGGTCGACCCTATGAACCTGATCTGGGTAATGCCAGCGCAGGGAAACGGATTCGCTTTGAAACAAGGCGACGCCACCCTGCGGGGTGGCGTTTTTGATCGGCCGCATCGCTGCGAGCTGAACGCCCCCCGCCTCCACTCTCAAGCTCCCCCACCGGCTCTACAAGATCGGTCGCAGCGGAGGCGATGACCTCCGCGCACAACCGGAGCTGCGGCTCGTAGCCGCAGGCGCTGGCTCATGGCGGTTCATGCAACAAAGGAAATTCCCTATGACAAAACAGCCAATCGATTCCATTTTAATTGTCGGAGGGGGCGTCTGCGGCCTAGGCGTCGGCTGGCGTCTGGCGCAGGCGGGCCGGCCGGTGACGGTGCTTGAGCGACGCGAGATCGGGCCGGGCAGCCTGCCTGCCGCCACCTGGGCGTCGGCGGGCATGCTCGCGCCCCACGTTGAAGCGGAGCCGGGCGAAGAGAAACTCTTGCCGTTGCTCCTGGAGAGCCATGCCCGCTGGCCTGCCTTCGCCCGCGAACTGCAAGAAGCGAGCGGCGTCGACGTCGGCTACCGCACCGAAGGAACGCTGGTCGTAGCCTTGGATCGCGATCAGGCCGAACGGCTGCGCTTTCAGTACGAATTTCAGCGCAGTTTGGGCCTGGAGCTGGTCTGGCTTTCCGGCGATGCAGCCCGGCAGCGCGAGCCGCATCTGAGCCGTCATGTCGTCGCCGCCCTGTACAGCCCCCACGACCACCAGGTGGATAACCGCCAGGCGCTGCTTGCGCTGCGTCAGGCATTTCTGGCCGCAGGAGGGGTGCTGCGCGAACGTGCGACTGTGGCCGAAATTCTGGTGGGAAACGGTGAAGTCCAGGGGGTGCGTCTGGCTTCGGGCGAGACGCTGCACGCTCCCGTAGTGGTCATTGCCGCCGGCGCCTGGTCGGCGACCCTGCCCGGCCTCCCGCCCGAAGCGCAGCCGCCTGTGCGTCCGGTCAAGGGGCAGATGTTGGCGCTGCAAACGCCGCCGAACGCGCCGCTTCTGCGCCACGTCGTCTGGGGGCGGGACGTCTATCTGGTTCCACGCAAGGATGGCCGGCTGCTCGTCGGCGCCACGGTGGAGGAGAAGGGCTTCGACGCTCAGCTGACAGCAGGCGGCGTCTATCAGCTCCTGCGCCGCGCCTGGGAGCTTTTGCCGGGCATCGACGAGGCGCCCCTCATCGAGCTGTGGGCGGGTCTGCGGCCAGGGAGTCGAGACGATGCGCCGATCTTGGGCGCGACGTCGGTGCAAGGGCTGATCCTCGCCACCGGCCACTATCGCAACGGCATCCTGCTTGCGCCGATCACGGCGGACGCCGTCAGCCATCTGATCTTGACCGGAGAGACGCCGGAAAGTATTCGCAGCTTTGGGATCGAACGGTTTCATCGGTAGAGGAGGGCGCGAACAAACGGCTCCCAAGTGAAAAGCGCTGGAAGGTGAAAGGATGAAAGGGGGGTGAAAAGATGAACGAGATGACGATCGTGGTGAACGGCGAACGTCTGCCGTATCGGGCGCAGACCGTCGCCGAGCTGGTGGCGATGCAAGGGATTGCGCCGGACCGCGCCGGGATTGCGGTGGCCGTCAACGGCAAGGTGATTGCGCGCAGTCGCTGGGGGGAACATCAGTTGCAACCCGATGACCGGGTTGAAATCGTGAAGGCGGTGGCCGGCGGCTAGAAAACCGATCGCACAGAGGACTGCAACCGGTAAGTTTCGTGAATTGCACAGGAAAAGGAGGCACAGTCATGACCCCATCGGTGGAATCCCCATCATCGCCCTCCGTAGAGGCAGCGGCGAAAGCGACGGCGAAGGCTGCGCCGCTCGTCATTGCAGGTCGCACCTTTCGCTCGCGGCTTTTTCTGGGCACCGCCCGCTATCCCAACCAGCAGGTGATGCTGGACGCCCTGGAGGCCAGCGGCGCCGAGGTGGCGACCGTCGCCATCCGTCGCGTTTCGCTAGGTGGCCAGAGCGAAACCGTCTTCGATCTACTCAAGGATCGCTATTTTATTTTGCCCAACACCGCCGGCTGTTACACGGCGCGCGACGCCGTGTTGACTGCGCACCTGGCCCGCGAGGCGCTGGGGACGAACTGGATCAAACTGGAGGTGATCGGCGACGACGAGACGCTTTTCCCCGACGTCGAGCAACTGCTGCAGGCGGCGCGGGAATTAGTCGCAGACGGCTTCGTCGTGCTGCCCTACTGCAACGACGATCCTGTGACCTGCAAGAAGCTGGAGGCCATCGGCTGCGCGGCGGTGATGCCGCTCGCCGCGCCGATCGGTTCGGGCATGGGCGTGCGCAACCCGTACAACCTTCAGATCATCCGAGAGCAGTGCCGGGTGCCGGTCATCGTCGACGCCGGGGTGGGCGTCCCTTCGGATGTCGCCATCGTGATGGAGATGGGCTGCGACGGCGTGCTCCTCAACTCCGCCGTGGCGCAGGCGCGCGAGCCGGTGAAGATGGCGCGCGCCATGCGGTTGGCGGTGGAGGCGGGCCGTCTGGCCTATGAGGCGGGTCGCATGCCGCGGCGGCTTTACGCCAGCGCATCCAGTCCGCTGGAGGGGCGCATTCAGCTATGAGCCTGCCCGAGCCGCCCTTGCTGGTGATCACCGATCGCCGCATGGCGCGTCGTCCGCTGCCCGCCGTCGTCGCCGAAGCGCTGGCGGGCGGCTGTCGCTGGCTTTTGGTGCGCGAAAAAGACCTGCCGCGATCTGCGCTCATCGCCTTGGTGAAGGAAATTCTCGACCTGGCGCGTCCCTACTCGGCCTGGGTGAGCGTCAGCGCCGATGCACAGGCGACGATCGAGGCTGCAGCCCACGGCGTGCATCTCCCTCAGGGCGTCGATGTGCACTCCGCCCGAGCGCAGATCGGCGCAGCGCGATGGATCGGCGTCTCCGCCCATTCCCAGTCCGAAGTGGAAGCTGCAGCCGCTGCGGGCGCAGACTATGTCACGCTCAGTCCGATTTTCTCTACGCAGAGCAAGCCCGGCTATGGCCCGCCTCTCGGGCTGACGACGTTGCAACAGGTGGCGCAGGCCGCCCCGATCCCGGTGATCGCCTTGGGCGGGATCACTGCAGAAAACGCAGCCGGGTGCATGGAGGCGGGCGCAGCGGGCGTGGCGGTGATGGGAGAGGTTATGCGCGCCGCAGACCCGGCGACGGCGGTGCAGCGGCTGGTGAAAAGCATTCAAGAAGGGAGAACTCGGCGATGAGACGCAACCTCGACTGGTCAGTGTACGTGATCACAGACCGCCGCGTGGTGGGGGAACGCGATCTGCTGGCGGTGATGCAGGCCGCCATCGAAGGCGGCGCCACGGTGGTGCAGTTGCGCGACAAAAGCGCCACGACGCGCGAACTGTTGGAGCTTGGGCGCGCGCTGCAGCGCCTGACCCGCCCCGCCGGCATTCCTTTGATCATTAATGACCGGGTGGATGTCGCCCTGGCGCTGGACGCCGACGGCGTCCACGTCGGCGACGACGACATGCCGCCCGAGCTGGCGCGGCGCCTCCTCGGCCCAGACCGCCTGCTGGGCGTTTCCGCCGACAGCGTGGAGGCGGCGCAGCGAGCGGAGCAAGCTGGCGCCGACTATTTGGGCGTCGGCGACGTCTTTGGCACGAGCACTAAACCCGACGCCGGAGCGCCGATTGGCCTGGAGCGGCTCGCCGCCATCGTGCGGGCGGTGAACATCCCGGTGGTGGGCGTCGGCGGGGTGACGCTGGCGAACGCGCCTGCGGTGCTCCAGGCCGGCGCAGCGGGCGTGGCGGTCATCTCCGCCGTGTTGGGCGCTGCGGACCCGGCGGCGGCTGCGCGCACGCTTCGTTCTATGCAGATCGATCTGTCACGGCGTAGGCGGTGACGCGCGTTGCAGCGTAGGTTCGGCTTTCAGCCGGACGTCCCGGCAGAGCCTCGGAGCGCAAGATGAGCAAGAACGCCCGACTTCGAGATGCATCTATGGATTCCCAGAGTGATTTGTTCAACTCCATCAATCGCTGGCGGACTTCATTTGTGAAAAATTTGTGAAAACGTTGGTCAAAAAGGAGCAACCCAACATGACGCTCTCCGCAACCCTCTGGCAGACCTACCAACCCCTCGCCGAAGCGTGTTTGCGGCATCCCTTTGTGCAGGGGATCGCCACGGGCGCACTTCCGACGGACGCGTTCCGCTTTTACGTGGGACAGGACGCCTATTTTTTGCAGGCGTTCGCTCGCGCCTATTGCATCGCTGCAGCCAAATCGCCGGACTGGAATGGCTTTCGCGCCTTTCACGCGCTGGCCGGCGGCGTCATCGAGGAACTGACGCTGCATGAACAGTACGCCGCCCGCTGGAGCGTCGATCTCCACGCGCTGTCGCCCGCCACCGCCACGCGACGCTACACCGACTTCCTGCTCGCCACCGCGTGGGGCGAAGATGTGGGCGTGACTGCTGCGGCGATGGCGCCCTGCATGCGGCTCTACGCCTATCTGGGGCAAGGCCTGGCCGAACAAGGCGTCGCAGCCGATTCTCCCTACGCAGCGTGGGTGCGCGCCTACAGCGGTCAGGAATTTGAGGCATTGGCCCGTCGGTTGGAGTCGCTGGTCGATGGCTACGGTCGCGACCCCGACGCCGCCCACGGCGCCTACGCCTACGCCATGCAGTGCGAGTACGATTTCTTCCAGATGGCCTGGGAGGCCGGCGCACAAGCAGGAGGCGCCCGATGAAAAAAGTGTTGACCATCGCCGGTTCAGACTCCGGCGGCGGCGCAGGGATTCAGGCCGACCTGAAAGCCTTCGCTGCACGCGGCGTCTACGGCATGAGCGCTATCACCGCGCTCACGGCGCAGAACACCGTCGGCGTCTTCGGCGTCTTCCCCGTGGCGCCCGAATTCGTGGCGCAGCAGATCGACGTCGTCATGGAAGACCTGGGCGCCGACGCCTGGAAGACAGGCATGCTGGCCAACGCCGCCATCATTCAGGTGGTGGCGGAGCGGGCCAGGCGCTATCGCATCGAACGGCTGGTGGTGGATCCGGTCATGGTGGCCAAGAGCGGCGACCCGTTGCTGGAGCCGGAGGCGCGCACGGCGCTCATCGAGCAGCTCCTCCCGTTCGCCTACCTGGTGACGCCCAACCGCCATGAGGCGCAGGTTCTGGCCGATATGAAGATCCATACGCTGGAGGACGCCCGCAAGGCGGCGCAACGCATCCATGCGCTGGGGCCGCGCTATGTGCTCGTCAAAGGCGGGCACCTGCCCGGCGCCCTGGAAGCTGTGGACATTCTCTACGACGGTCAGCGCTTTGAGGAGTTTCGAGCCCCACGCATCGAGACGAGCAACACACACGGCACCGGCTGCACGCTGGCCTCCGCCATTGCGGCGGAGCTGGCCAAGGGCGCCGACGCAATCCAGGCCGTGGGCGAGGCCAAGCGTTACCTGACGGCGGCGCTGCGCAGCGGCGCATCCCTGCGTCTGGGGCGGGGCCATGGGCCGTTGAACCATTTCCTGGGACAGACGGTGGCGGCGGTTTGAAGAAACTTCGTCAGGCGCGTCCTGCGTCGCGAGGACGCACGCATGGAGCTCGAACGTTTCAGCCGCTTGCGCTGAGCGTGCGGAAGAGCGCCTTCGTCTCCGGCGCAGGGTCTACATCCAGCTCCTCGCGCAACGTCTGGACGCAGCGTCGGTGGACGCGCGCGATCTGTCCATAGTCGCCCAGTCCGTGATAGGCGATCATCAAGTGACGATAGGCGCGCTCCCAACAGTTGTCCTGCGCAAGCATGCGCTGACAGAGGTCAATGGCGTCCTCGTAGCGCGCCTCTTCGAGCAGGCGCTCGGTCAGCCGATCCGCGTTTTCCAGAAAGATCATCGCCAACCGCTCGCGTTCGGCGATGGCCCAGGCTTCGTAGCGGGCGTCGGGCAGATATTCTCCTTGATACAGGGCCAGCGCCCGCTCCATCCGATCTGGATCGCTGCGGGACGCCTTCACCTCTTTGAGAAATTGATCGACGTCGATCCACAGGTCGGCGGAGGGGCGGATGCCGTAGGCGGCGCCATCGCGGACGATGTAGGCCGATTCGGCGCCGGCCGTGCGCGCCGGCTCCAGGACGGAATAGAGGGCGTTGAGAGCAAATTTGAAGTTCTGCTGCGCCGTGACCGGGTCCACCTCGGGCCAGAGCGCCTCACAGATTTGCTCGCGATCCAACATCTCTCCGCGATGAGTGATCAGAAGTTGGAAGAGCAGCCGTGCGGGCTTGCGTTTCCAGCCGTTGGGCGGGATCGGCTCGTCCCCGCGCCAGACGCGGAAGGCGCCTAACGTCTGCACGCGCAACTGATAGCCGGGATGCAGCTCGACTCGGGAAAGGTTCAGCGCATCGAGCAGGGAGGTGGCGTAGTCGGACTCCCAGCCGTTGCGCGTAGCCATCAACAGCAAGGGCGTGAAGACGCGCTCATCCGCCGCGCCGACCAGCGTAGGCCGCGTCCAGAGGAACCCATAGCCGTTCGCCCGACAGGTCGTCAGCACTTCGGGCAAGAGCTGCGCCAGACGGTCGAACTGCTTTTGGCGGAAGCAGGACAGGGCCAGCCAAAGTTGGGCGCTGCAACGCCCGAACGGGTCGCTGCACGCCTCAAAGCCGGCGACGGCGCGGCTTAGCCACGCCTCTGCGCCGACGAAATCGCCGGCGAGGACGTGGCCGGCGCCCAACGTCAGCCGCACCATGCTGGCGCTCCAACGGTCGCCGGCATGCTCTGCGATGTCCAGCGCCTCTTCCGCACACCGCAGGGCAGCGCTCAGGTCGCCGGCGTAGCCATAGGTGCGACAGAGCCCCCACCCGGCTTCGACGCGCAACCGCGGCACGGCCAGCATCCGGCTGAACTCCACACCTTTCTCGTAGCATTGGCGCGCCAGCGCGTAGGCCTCGGCGCGATTGGAATAGACGCCGAGAAGCTGTCGGGCGTGCCCCTGTCGGATATGCGCCATCGCCGTGATGAGTGGTGAGCGCAGCATCTCCCCGCGGCGCACGCCCTCGACGGCGGCCTGATAGGCGCGCTCCGCCTCGCCTTGAAAGGCGCAGATCAACGAAAGCAACAACAGCGTCTCGCGGTGTGCGCGCGGCGTCTGCACCGGCGTCGCCTGTTCGGCCTGCGCTTGCGCCTCCAGCCCCTCGCGCGCCTCGCGCAGGCGACCGGTGCGCAGCAGCATGTGGAAGCGAAGCTCCTCGTTGGAGGAGCCCTCTGGCCGCAGGCTTTCGGCGCGACGGCGCAGACGCTCCGCCTCCTCGATGCGACCGGCGTTCAGCTTGTTTTCGGCGAGCATCTCGAAGAGGCGAATCTGCGCTTCGCGATCCTCGTAGCTGTCGCTGAGCTGCTCCGCCTCTTCCAGCAGGCGTTCGGCCTGGCTGGGGTCGATGGTGTCGAGATAGACGCGCGCCTGACCGCGCAGCGCCCGCGCAATGCCATCGGGTTGGCCCCACGCGCGCCAGACTGCTTCCGCCTCTTTGTACCAACGCATCGCTTCATCAAAGCGGCTGCGCAGCCGTTCGAGCTTGCCCAGCGTAAGCAACAACATCGGATGCCGATGCAGCACGTCTGTGGGCAGAGCGGCGAAGTAGGCCGCCAACGTGTCGAGCCGCCCGGCCGTCACCAGCCGGTTCGCGTAGACATCGAGGAGCGTCGCCACCTCCTCCCACGCCTTGGCTTCGAGCAGATGGTGGATGGCGCCTTCCATGTCCTGCTGCTCGATGAAATGGTCGGCGGCGATGCGATGCCACCTTCGCTGCTCTTCCGGCGACGCCTGTTGGCGCAGAAAAGTGTGAAAGATGTAATGGTAGCGCAGCGGGCCGCCGGCCGTCTCCACGACGAACAGCTCTCGCTCCTTCAGGTAGGTCAGCATGGAATCGGCGGACATGCGTTGTGCAGGCGAGGCCCCTCGCAGCAAGGCGTCGCAGGCGGCGGGCGTCAACTCGCGCAACGTCGCCGTCACGATCAGAAAGTGCTGCACGTCCGCCGGTTGTCGGGCGAAAACTTCCTGCGCCAGCAGATCGAAGAGCGCCGCCGGTGAGACCGCCCGCCAATGGGGCGACCAGTCACGCGAGGCGAGCGCCTGACCGCGCAAGTTCTGCCAGATCAACTGGAGCGCAATCGGCCATCCTTCAGTGTAGTTCAGCAGCGCGTCGATCTGCGCAGAAGAGAGAGACAGGCCATAGTGCTCCGTGAAGAGGGTTGCGATTTCCGATGCGGTGAAAGCGAGCGCATGCTGGTCAAGCAGGAGCGCTTCCCCGCGCAGGCGCAGGCGGCGCAAGCCGGGCAGGGCAATCGGCGGCCGCCCCGCCAGCAGGATGTGCAGGTGAGGCGGCGCCAGATTGACCAGCCGATCCAGCAGCTGAACCATGTCGCTGTTGTGGAGCACGTGATGCACATCGTCGACCACTAGCAGCGTCGGCGCATTGAGCGAGGCGCTCAGGGCGTTGACGACCTGACCCAACACCCCGCGCCAGGGCAGCGGGCCGAGGTCGCCGTCCCAGCCCTCGATCACGGAGGTCGGCAGTCCGGCGATGGCGGGCAGCGCGCGCCGGATCGCATGGCAGAGATGGAGCAGAAAGACGGCGGGATCGCCGTCTTCGTCGCTCACTGCATACCAGATCAGCGGCTGCGCTTCGGCGGTGAGCTCCGCCAACGCCGTGCTCTTGCCGCAGCCCGCCTCCGCCTGCAAGAGCGTCAGCCGATAGTCGAACGCTTGTTTGAGCCGTTGCACCACACGCGGGCGGCGCAACATGCGCGGCTGCAAGGGCGGCGGCGTGATGCGTGTGTAGATGACCTGGGGAGCGAGATAATCTATTTTCACAGCGATGACCCCGGCGCCTCGGGATACTCAGCCAATCGAGCATCGATCGTCGAGGAGCGGCGGCGTTCTTCCTCGACCTGCCTTCACCGGACAGCCATTTCCCAAATTTCGGTCGTAAAGGCGGACTCGACGTCCACAGGGGCCGGCAACGCTTCATATTCGGCCAGCATCGCCGCCAGCTTTTGCCACTGCTCCAGCGACTGCCATCCGTAGCCATGCTCGCTTGCGGCGTCGCGCAGCTCCGTCTCCAGCATAAAGCGCATGTGTTCTCGATCGGTTTCCGGACCGGCGTAGCGAAGCACAATTTCCACCGCCTCCTCGGGATGGGCGGCGGCGTACTCGACGCCGCGCAGCGCCGCGCGCAGAAAACGCACCAGCGCCTCCGGATGCTCCTCGATGAAGGCCTCGCTGGATACGTAGGCCAGCCCCAGCGTCGGCACGCCGTAGTCGGCCGCGTCCCACAAGGTCAGATCATACCCCCATTTTCGGATCAAAAACGGCTCGTTGGACTTGAAGAGCGGATACACGTCCACCTGGCCTTCGGTGAGCACGCGCGGGTCGAAGCCGACGTTGACGAGCGCAACCTTGGCGGGGTCGGCGCCGGCTGCATGCAAGAGCGCAAAGAGGTCGGGAGGCGGCGTGCCCTTATAGCCGACCGTGCGCCCTTCCCAGTCTTTGGGCGTCGAGAGACCTGCATCGGCGAGGGCGGCGAACGCCTGCTGCCCCTTTTGTCCGATCAGGGCGATGGAGACAACCGGCAGCCCCGGCTCGGCGCGACGCTGCAGCACCGTGGCGGCGTCCATGGTCGTCACCTGCACGGCGCCGGCGACGAGCAGCTGCACGTGCTCTCCGCGTCCGGGCGAATGTTCGATCGTCACGGCGAGCCCTTCTTCGTCGAAGAAGCCTTTTTCCTGCGCCACATAGGCGCCGACGAAAGGCAAATTGGCCTGCGGCTTGTACCCGGCCATGAAGGTCATGGCGAAGCGTTGCGTCTCGCCATTGACCGACGCGCCCCCTGTTCTGGCCTCGATCGGCGAGCAGGCGGCTGCAAAAAACAAAACCAAACCAAAGAACAAAGTGCGCAAAACCATACGAACCTACTCCGCAATGTGGATAGTGGGATGAAATGAATAATTGGATGATGCCGTGGTGCGTGTTCCGTGGTTCCGTGTAAAATCTTTTTCCTTACTGTGGGCGTGGCTCCTGGTCGTCGAGCGCGTCCATCTCATCGGTTTCCTCGTCATAGCGCACCGGACGAGGTGGAGCGGGGGCTGGCGGGCCGACGATCGTCCAGCCGACTTGCTCCTGCGCCGGGTGAAGCGAATCCGGCGCTGTGTGAGGGAGCGGCCAGCGGCTGGTGACGGAGGCGATGACCGGCAGGTCGTCCAGGGAGAGCTCGGGGGGCCTCTGCGTCGGTGCGTTATGCGCCGCCGGGGGATTCGGCGGCGCATGCTGTTTCGCTTCGAGCAGCGGAGGCTCCTGCAGCTGGCGATGGACTGCGGCGAGCAGCTGGTGCGCCTGGGCCGCTGTGAGCTGGCTGCGGACGCGCACCTCGCTGCTTTCCCACAGGGCGCGCAGTTCGGCGAAATCCCATTCCGTAGTGAGCACCCCCTCGCTGGCGGCGTTGCCCATTTCGACCAACACGCCGTTGAGGCGAGGCGTCAGCTCCTGCGGCGCAAAGATGGCGGATTTGCCGACATAAGTGGTGGTGGGGCGACGCTCAAAAGGATTGGGGCCGACCAGAAACGAACAGGCGGTGTAGAGCTGATTGTCCTGCATGCGAGCCAAAGCGGCGGCGCGCAATTTGTTGTACTCCACCTGGCTGCTCGCGGCTGCAACGATGATCAGCGCCTCCGCGCCTTGAAAGGCGAGCAGTCGTCCCACTTCTGGAAAGAGCGCATCGCCGCCGATGATGACGCCCAGCGCACCGACTTCCGTATGGATGACATGCCAGTTGACGCCGGGCTGGCAGTAGCGCTCGTCTTCGCCGGAGAGCATCACCTTGGCCTGGACGCCGAGCAGCGCGCCATCCGGGCCGAAGACGCCCGTCAGGTTGCGGATCACGCCGTCTAACGGGTCGGGCAGGTAGAGGCTGGGCGCCACGATCGTCATCGCCGATTCGCGCGCCAGCTCGCCGAACAGGTGAAGATATTGCGTCCACAGCTCCGGCGCGGCGACGTCGAGCAGGTCCGCCAGGCTGAGGCGCAAGTCGGCCCGCAGCAGGTTCGCTGCGCCGCTGGAGAGCGAGCCGACGAACTTCTGCCAGAGCGAGGCGTTGCGTCGTCGCCCCCGGTCGACGCGCTTGAGCAACCTCGAGCGGAAGTCGCCCAACAGCGGCGGCGCCAGCATCAGCCCCCCTAGCTCCGGGAAAACCACCAGCCGTGCGCGCTTATTTTCCGCTGCGCGCAGGAACCGGCGTAGATTTTCGCGATAGTCATCGATTGTGGCCGGAAGTCGCAGCCGTTGTTGGACGCATGCGACGGTGTAACGTTCCAATTGGGATATCCTCGCCCTATGTTTGCTTGATTCTGTGGTCAACGAGCCGGCGCAGCCGACGCTGCAGTCGCCGCTTCCCAGTGTCGCGCCACCAGGAACTCGATCCAGCGCTCGATCCCTTCGCCGGTGCGCGCCGAGGTTTCGAAGAGGGCGGCGTGGGGGGCGATCGCCCGAACATTGGCGACGGCGCCGGCGTAGTCGAAGTCCGTTGCTGCGGCAAGGTCCATTTTGGTCAACACCACGACGTCGGCGCTGTGGAACATGGGTGGGTATTTGTTGGGCTTGTCCTCGCCTTCGGTGGTGGAGAGCAACACCACGCGCAACGCCTCGCCCAGGTCATAGTCGGATGGACAGACCAGGTTGCCCACGTTCTCGATGAACAGGAAGTCGAGCTCCTCGAGCGCCCATCCTTCCAGCCGACGCGCCACCAGTTCTGCCTCCAGGTGACAAAGTCCTCCCGTTTCGATTTGGCGCACGGGCGCGCCGCTGCGCGCCAGACGACGCGCGTCGTTCTCCGTCGCCAGATCGCCGACGATGGCCGCCACGCGCCAGTTGCGCTCGAGCATTCTGCGCATCGTCTCCTCCAGCAGCGCCGTCTTGCCTGCGCCCGGGCTGGAGACAAGGTTGACGACGAAGACGCCGGCCGCCTCAAATCGGGCGCGCAGCGTGCGCGCGATCTCGTCATTTTTGTCGAGCACTGCTTTGCGCAGCTCTAGGATGCGCGGTTTCATCATGATTCTCCTCGATCTCGATCGACTCCACCTGAAGCTCACGACCTTGCAAAAGTCGCAAACGGGATGCGCCGCACTCTGGACAACGATAGACAAAAGGCGGCGTTAACGTTCGCTCTGCATTGCACTGGCTGCAAAACACCCGCACAGGCACGCGCTCGATCGCCAGTTCCGCCCCCTCCGCCAGCGTGCCCTGCGCCGCCACCGGGAAGCTGAAGCGCAGCGCGTCCTCCACCACGCCGGCCAGGTCGCCGAGGCGCAGCCGCACGCGCGTGACTCGCACGGCGCCGGCGGCGCGCGCCGCCTCTTCGACGATCTCGACCAGATTGCAGGCGATAGACAGCTCGTGCATGGCGCTTTCTTTTCGTCGATTTTCCTGCGGCTCTTGGATCCGCCAAGAGCCTGCGGCTTGCTTGAATTCCTCAAGACCTTGCGGCTCGCCGAGCGCATGCGGTTGCAAGCCGCACGGGGTCTCATGAAAGACCCTCGCATAGGTCATCGCCTCCAGCGTGACGGGAAGATGCGCCAAAAACCTGCACCTGCAAGCCACGCCATCCTTGCCGCCTCTCTGCAATTCTATTGCCAGCTTCCACTGCGCAACTTTTGTTAGTAGTATACCATACGCTGAATTCGCAGCGGATTCGCCATCGACGCCTTTGGTCGCAATTCTGATTTGCTATACAATGGGAGCGATTGTCGACAAACAGAGCAGGC
Source organism: uncultured Caldilinea sp. (assembly GCF_937128415.1). Taxonomy (GTDB): domain Bacteria; phylum Chloroflexota; class Anaerolineae; order Caldilineales; family Caldilineaceae; genus Caldilinea. The sequence continues at coordinate 63,973 of NZ_CAKZMJ010000081.1, read as the reverse complement.
AGCATGGCTGTCATTCAACCTGAGGACCAACGACTATGAGCGGCATTCTTTTGCCCGGACAGGAAAAACAGCCGTCTTCCGGCGGCATCGAATTGCCCAAAGGCTTTGTGCGACGCCGCGAGGAAGCCGAAGCCGCTGAGACAACCGGCGCAACGCCGACCTCCCCTGAAACCATCTCTGGCGAGACAACCTCCGCCGCCCCAGAATCTGCGCAGCCGGGGCGCCGGACGGGAGCGCCGGGTGAGGATTTGCTCTTTCCACCCAGCGCGGCGCAGGTGCAATGCCCAAACTGTGGGACGGTCTATGTGATTCCGGTTTTTACCATCATCGATCTGGGCGTCAACCCCGAGTTGGGGCCTGCGCTGTTGAGCGGGCAGGTCAACATGGCGATTTGCCCGCGCTGCGGCGCCGGCGGCGCCCTCAGCGCGCCGTTGATGGTGCATGAACCGGCGCACGAGTTTCTCGGGGTCTACGTGCCGCCCACCAACGGCGACGACGCCCAACGGCAGCGCATCATCGGCGACCTGATCCAAAAGCTCATGCGCAAGCTGCCGACCGAGGCGCGCCGCGGCTATATGCTGCAGCCCAAAGAGTATCTGGATTGGAACCGTTTCATCGAAAAGCTTTGGGAGTTTCAGGGCGTCACGCCGGAGATGCTGCGCAGGCAACGCGATCAGGTGGCCGCCATCCAAAGCCTGGCGCGGCTGGCCGACGACGAGGGCGCGCTCAACATTGCGTTGGAACGCTACAAAGGGCTGGTCGACCGCCAGTTCTTCTCGCTGCTCGATCGCCTGATGATGCTCTCGGGCAGCCAGGGCGACAGCGAGGGAGTGAAGGCGCTGCAGGCGCTGCGCCGCGCGCTGCTGGAAAAGACCGAAACCGGTCGCGAGCTGAAAGCCTTGCAGGATCGCGTCGAAGAGACGGTGCGGCGCATTCGTCCCAACGCCACGCGCGAAGAAGTGTTAAACATCCTGCTCGACGCCTGGAACCAGCCCGACGGCGAATCCGTAGCTGCTTCCGCAGCGCTGGCGTTGGCGCCGCTGCTCGACTATCAGTTCCTGCTGGCGATTGCAGAGCGGCTGGAGCGCACGACAGACCCCCAGGCGCGCGAGCATCTGGAGAAATTGCGCGAGCTGGTGTTGGCGGTGCAAGATCAACAACGCGCGCTGCAACAGGACGCCGCCGCCCAGGCGCAACAGGCGTTGCAGGCCGTCCTGGAAGCCACCGACGTCGAAGCCGCGCTGCGCGCCAACGCCCACCTCATCGACGAAACGTTTCTGGCTCTGTTGGCGGCCAACATTCAGCGCGCCGAGCAGAATAAGGCGACCGCGGCGGCGCAACGTCTGCGCAAAATCTACGACGCTGCGCTCCAAATCATGCAGGAGCAGATGTCGCCGGAGCTGCGTCTGATCAACGATCTGCTCAACGCGCCCGACCAGAAGAGCCAACGCAAGCTGCTCGAAGAAAACCGCCGGCTTCTGAGTCGAGACTTCATCGAGGCGCTCAAGCAGCTAGAAGAGGAGTTCCGCGAGCGAGAAAATCGCGACATCGCCGACCGCATCAAATCGATCCGCGCTCAGGCTGCCCTGATGTTGTGACGCCGATGCCAGAACTTGCCGCGGAAATCATCACGTCGGGCACGGAGATCCTGCTCGGCGACATCGTGGACACCAACGCTGTCTGGATCGCCCAGCAGCTGCGCGAGGCCGGCGTGAACCTGTACTACAAGACCACCGTCGGCGACAACGAGCCGCGGCTGCGTGGGGTCATCGAACTGGCGATGACGCGCAGCGACGTCGCCATCATCACCGGCGGACTGGGGCCGACGGTCGATGACGTGACGCGGCAGGCCGTCGCCAATGCCACGCGCCGTCCGCTCGTCCTGCACGAAGGCGCGCTCGCCACCTTGAAAGAGCGTTTCGCCCGCTTCGGCGTGACGATGACCGAAAACAACATCCAGCAGGCGATGATCCCGGAGGGCGCCATTCTGATTGAAAATCCGGTCGGCACGGCGCCTGGCTTCATCGTGGAGACCGAACGCTGCGCTGTAATCGCGCTGCCCGGCGTGCCCCGCGAGATGAAGGCGATGATGACCGCCAGCGTTCTGCCTTATCTGCGCGCCCGCATGGGCGGCGGCGCAGTGATCCGGCGGCGCATCCTGCGCACCTTCGGCATCGGCGAAAGCGCCATCGACGCACGGCTCGGCGATCTCATGCGCCGCAGCAACCCCACCGTCGGCCTCGCAGCCAAAACCGGCCAGGTGGACATTCGCATCGCCGCCCGCGCCGACGACCCGGAAACGGCCGAACGTATGCTCGACGCCATTGAGGCGGAGGTGCGCGCCGCCGTCGGGCCGTACATCTACTCCACCGATCCGGAGGAGCGTTACGAGACGATGCTGGCGCGCCGGATGATGCAGGCGGGCGTCACGGTGGCGTTGCTGGAGACCAACACGCGCGGCGCGCTGGCGGAGCGGCTGGCGACGGCTCTGCCCGATCAGACGCCGCTGTGCAAGCGCGTCGTCGCTCCCGAAGAGGCGCCGGCGGAGCTGTCGGGCGCCTTGCAACTGGAGGAACTCGACTCGGCGGCGCGCGAGGCGCTGGCGCGCCGGGCTGCCATGTGGCTGCGCTCGGAAAGCGGCGCAACGCTGGGGCTGGCGCTGGTGGGAACCGCCGGCGCAGAGGAAGGCGTCTTCGGCCGCATTCCCGGCGAGACATGGCTGGCGCTCGACGACGGCGAACGCGTGCACACGGTGCGCATCCCCTTCGGCGGCCGCGACGAATTCACCCATGTTCGCATCGGCAACCAGGCCCTGATCGAGCTGCGTCGTTGGCTCGACGCACACCACGGCTGATTCCGCTCATGCACGAACCTGACAGACCACCGATCCCGGCCCTGTTGACCGTTCTTGAACATGCCTGCGCGCTGAAACGCCTGCCGCGCACCGGATGGCTGCTCAACGGCGTCGTCCCTTGCGAATCGATCGCCGACCACACGACCGGCGTTGCACTGCTCACGCTGGCGTTGGCGGATGCGCTCAACGCCGACTGGCAGGCGCAGGGGCTGGAGCGTCCGCTGGATGTGGGCCGCGCGCTGACGCTCGCCGTATTGCACGACCTCGCCGAAAGCCGCGTGACCGATCTCCCCAAACGCAGCACAACGTTGATCGGGGCGGAGGTCAAACGTCGCGCCGAAAACGAGGCGTTCTCCATGATTGTAGGAGCGCTGCCCGCCGCCAATGACTATACGAGCCTATGGCGGGAATATGTTGAAGACGCCAGTCCGGAAGCGCGTCTCGTGCACGACGCCGATGCGCTGGAGATGGTGCATCAGGCGTTGCTCTATGAGCGCGCCGGCCATCGCACTCTGGATGAATTCTGGCGGGGACATCGCTGGCATTATCGTCTATGCGAACAGTTATTCGACGTATTGCGCAACGCGCGCTCTTGATGTAAAGTAATACCCGACGGGGAGGGCCACATTCCTGTTCAATCACAACCGTTGAGCGAGGACGGAACGATGCATCGATCTGCTCAGCCCAATTTTCTGTGGCGCCGATCTCTGTCGATTTTTCTGCTCTTATGTTTTGTGGCGAGTCTTCTCCCCGGCTGCTCAGGAGCCACCGCCAGCGCAGCGCCTGGAAGTCCATCCGTTGCCCATGAAAACGCCCCATCGGCCATTGTGCTGACCTCTGTGGAGCAACCCGCGCAGCCGACGACGCAGCCTTCCTCTTCATCGGCGCCGTCGTCGCCTCCACCCTCACCCGCAGAAGCGCAGGCGGCGGAAACAGACGCAGCCACGGTCGACGATCCGAACCCCCTCTTGAAGACGACCAATATTCTTCTGTTGGGAAGCGATCGGCGCCCGAACATGCCCAACTGGCGCACCGATGTGATCATGATCGTGGCCGTCGATCGCGCCAACAAGCGCGTGGGCGTCATCTCGCTGCCTCGCGACATTTATGTGGATGCGATACCCGGACGCCGCGGCAACAAGATCAACGTGATCGACTATCTCGGCGAGCGAGACGAGCCGAACGGCGGCGGCCCCAAATTGCTGGGGCAGGTGATCGAGGAGAAGATCGGCGTGCCGATCCATCACTACGTGCGCGTCGAATTTGATGCAGTCAAGAAGCTGGTCGACGCCATGGGCGGCCTTGAGATCGAGATCGATTGCCCCCTCTACGACCCATACGGCTACGACCAGGGCGGGGCGCCGCTGGCGCTGGACGTCGGCGTGCATCGTCTCAACGGTGGGCAGGCGCTCAGCTACGTGCGCAGCCGGCGCATCGGCGGCGACCTTGAACGGGAGCGCAGACAGCAGCGCTTCATCTGGGCGGTGCGCACGCAGATTCAGAACGAAAACCTGCTGCCGCGCATTCCCGCCATCTATCAGGCGCTGCAAGGGTCGGTCTATACAGATTTGAATCTGATCGAAGCTGTGAAGCTGGTGCGCCTGGCGATGGAGCTGCAGAAGGAGGACGTGCACGGCTTCGTGGTCAACGATCCATCCATGATCCGGGCGGGTTACGCCGGCGCAATGTGGGTGTGGTATCCCAACTGGCCGAAGATCGCGGAAGCGGCGCAAAAGGTCTTTGAACGCCCTGCGCTCTTTAACGAAACAGAGGATGGCGAATTTCGCTGTCCATGACAGATGACGAAAGATGCAAAGGTGGCCGCGGCGCAGGCTCGATCGACTGCTCGCCCGGTTAGGCGATTTTCGTCAAAGTTATAGTATAATGAGCGTTTAAGAGCCGCCTGAGGGCTCCTAAACGCTCAAATATTTTATGTATGCATATGAATGGAACAGCAGCGCGCTCTTCCGATTCATCTGCATCAGGAGTCAGGTTTGCATGTTGTCAGACCGGAGTCGGATCATTTCGCTTGTGCTGGCGCTGTCGTTGGCGCTGACGTCATGCTCGAGCGGTGTGTTTCAAGGCTCGCGCGGGGTGCAGAAGGCGGCGCTGGAAGCCCTCCCCAAACCGCCGCTGGACATCACCGGAAGCCACAAACCGTTGCCCGGCGTCGAGGCGCGCAGCTACAATCCACCTTCTCCTCCGATTCGCCCTTTTTCTGTCAGTCGCACATTGTCTTCCGAAACCGCAGCCGCTGCGGGCCTCGGAGCGTTGTGGATGGGGCCGCCTGCGCCTGATCGCTTCTCGACCGCCTATCCGCCGGTTGGGCCTGCCTTCAACTGGAGCCAGACGGAGAACTATCTCTTGCTCGGGACCGACCATCGACCCGGGTGGACGAGCTGGCGCACCGACACGATCATGATTGTCGGCGTCGACCGCGCCAACAACCGGGTGGCGGTGTTCAGCGTCCCGCGCGATCTTTACGTGCAGATTCCCGGCTATGGATGGGGGCGCATCAATCAAGTTGACAATATTGGCGAAAACATGAATCCAGGCGGGGGGCCGGCGTTGCTTTCGCAGGTGCTGGCTAACACGCTCGGCATTTCGACCAAACACTATGTGCGCGTGCGCATGGACGGCTTCGTAGACCTGGTCGATGCGATCGGCGGGGTCACCGTTCATCTGGATTGTCCGTTTTACGAGCCGATTTTCAACCTAACCACCAACCGTTGGGACTATTTTGCATTGCCCGCAGGCGACGTGTGGCTCGACGGCGAGTCGGCCTACTGGTTCGTGCGTCTGCGCTATCGAGAAAGCGACATTGGCCGCAATCAACGCCAGCGCGAGTTTCTGTGGGGGCTGCGCAACCAGATGCTGCGCACGAATTTGCTGGCCAATTTTTTCCCGCTCTACAACGCATTTCAGAACATGATCTCCACGGACTTGAACCCGCTGGAAATTCTCGACCTCCTCACCTGGGGCATCCAGCTTGACCCGGGCAGCGTGCGCGCCAGCGGGTTGACGCTGCAGGACTTACAGAACTACACGACGCCCGAAGGCGCCTCGGTGTTGCGCATCGCCGACCCTGCGCGCGTGCGCGCCGTCGTCGAAGGAATCTGGAGCGCGCCGGCCATGGCGGAATCCTATCGAAAAGATCCAACGGCCTGTCCGCCCTTGCCGCCGGGCGTCACCTTCGCTGCGGAAGCAAACAGCCCCACGACGCCTGTCGTTTTTGAGACCGATCTCGATAGCCTGACGGCCCCGGAAGCGCCGGCGCAAATGGATGGAGAGACGGCGCCTGCCGAGGCCACCCCGGTGGAAGCGACGCGGAACGACCCGCCGTCTACGTTTGTCTTTCCCACGCCGACGCCGGCGCCCGTCAGCCTGTGGGAGGACCCCGCCGACGGCGGCTAGCCGCAGCGAAACACGGAATACGAATCACGCCCCGATCTCGGCCAGCCGCTCCTTCACCAGCTCGCGGCTGGCCACCAGCCAGCGTTCATGGCCGAAGATTTCCAACGTCATCGTGCCATCGAAGCGGAAGTCGCGCAGGACCTGCAGCTCATGTTTTAATTTGATGCCTCCCTGCTTGGGCGCGCCGAACGGCAGGTGATCGTCGGCGGAGCCGTCGTTGTCGCTGATGTTGACGTGCACCAGGCGATCCGCCAGCGCAAACATGTAATCTCGCGTCATGCTGCGCGCCGTATTGATGTTGCCGTGACCGACGTCAAAGGTTAGCTTCAGCTCCGGCAGGCGGAAGAAAATTTCGCGGAAGTATTTGAGTTGATGCTTGTTGTTGGGGCTGTTCTCCAGCGTCACCTGCACGCCCTGCTCGGCGCCGTGCTTGATCAGCAGCTGATAGGCCTGGCGGTAATATTCATAGCCCATCTCCTCCGTGAGAAACTCCGGCCAGCCGACGAAGTGCGTCGTGCAAAACGGAGCGCCCACGATGTGCGCGACGTCGATGCAGCGCCGCAGCTCATCGAGCGCCGCCTGCCGCACCAGCGGCGAAGGGCTGTTCAAAGGCAAATAGGGCGCCGCATGGACGACGACGCGCAGCCCACGATCGTGCAGGGCGGCGCGCACGGCCTGCCAGTCGGTCGATTCCGGCGCCGCACCCGGCGCTTCGACGGTCAGGTCCAGAAAGTCAAATCCCATGGCGGCGGCGCGCTCGATCTCGGTTAAGATCGGTGCGCGCGGGTTGTTCATCATTCCGAAAAGCATCGATGCTTCCTCTCTATTTTATGGTGCGTTTCCAGGTCCATCCCAGCGCCGTCGCAGCCAACGTCCACAGGCCGATCGCGCAGAGAACCATGCCCCAGCCCGGCGCTTGGGGCCGATTGTAGAGCGCGCTGATGGCGGGCAGGACGGCGAAGAATTGCTGCATCGGAAGCAGCGCCGCCGCAATGCTCAACAGCCCGATGAAGAGGCCGACGATCCGGCGTGGAAGCAAGGCCAACAACGGGCTGAACGCCATCGCCAGCAGAGAGGCCGCCAGCGCCGCCGCCTGCTGCCGAAATTCTGCGGTCAACATGCGCTGAGGCGTCCAGGCCGGCGGCAGAAGGTTGAGCGCAGCCACGACCGCCAGCGCCAGCAGAAGCGCTCGCATCGGCCAACCGTAGCGCAGCTCCGCCCGAAAGGCGATCAAACTGGCGGTCAGGCTGATCGCCAGCAGCGGCAGATAGAATCCTTCGCGCCAGAGCGACAGCTCGCCGCGGCGGATGGGCGCGAGGAACTTGACGTACTCGCCCAAATCCAGCCCTGTGATCACCAGGCCGGCCGCCTTGTGATCGACCCAAGGGCCTGTGTAGCCGAGGAAAGCCAACAGCAACGCAGTCGGCCACAGCCAGCGCAGCAGCCTCTCGAGGGATGTCAACCCGGCGTCAGGGCGTTGAGGCGGCGCTGTGCTCATGCGCTGCGTCCCGCTTCCAACAGCCGCTGTCGATGCCGCGCCTCGCCCTCGGCGAAGCGACGGCGATCCTCTTCGGTCTCCAGCAGCAGCGGCGGCACCAGCGTCGGGCGACGGTCATCGCCGAGGGCCACATAGACGAAGTAGGCGCTGTTGGTGTGCACGCGCTCGCCGGTCAACAGATGCTCGGCCTCCACGCGCAGTTCCACCTCGATGCTGGTGCGCCCCACCCAGGTGATGCGTCCATGCACCAGCACCAGCCGCCCCAACAGCACCGGACGCAGAAAGGTGACGCGGTCGACGGTCACGGTGACGGCCGGCCGTCGCGCATGGCGGCTGGCGATGATGCCGCCGCATTCGTCGCAAAGCTTCAGAATCACCCCGCCATGGACGTTGCCCAGGCTGTTGGAATGCTCCGGTTGCATGAACATCGTCATCGTGAGCGCCGATTCTTCGGGTGAACGAGGCGCAAGCGGGTTTTCAAGCGTGCTCAAGCTTCATCTCTCCTCAAATTTCAATCACATTGCCAGGAAACGTTCATAGGCTTCCAGCAAGCGCCGGGCGCTGCGCTCCCAGGTGAAATGCGCGGCATGCTGAAGGCCGGCCTCGCGAAGCTGACGGCGCAGCGCCTCGTCCGTCGCCAGGCGCACCAAGCCCTCGGCGATGCTGTGCACCTCCTCCGCCTTGACATAGAGCGCGCCGGGGCCGCCCGCCTCCGGCAGGCAGGAGTTGTCGCCTGTCAGCACCGGCGTTCCGCACGCCAGCGCCTCGACGATGGGTAGGCCGAAGCCCTCGTAGAGCGATGGATACGCGAAAAATTCAGCCGCGCTGTAGAGGGCGGGCAGGTCAGTGTCGTCTATGAAACCGGGGAAATGCACATGCTCGCGCAGCCTCAGCTCCTCGACGCGACGAAAGATCGCCTCGTACAGCCAGCCTTTGCTCCCTGCGATCACCAACCGATGCGGGAGATTCGCCTCCGCTCTCGCCAGGGCGAAGGCCTCGATCAACCTGGTGAAATTCTTGCGCGGCTCGAGGCGACTCAAGGCGAGAATAAAAGGGCGGTCGCCGATGGCGTAGCGTTCGCGCACCTGGCGCTGTCGTTGCAAGTCGCGCACGGGACGAAAATGGCTGTGATCGACGCCGCCTTGCACGACCGTAATGCGTTCGGGCGGCACGCCCCACTGCTCGGTCAGGTCGCGCGCCGTATGATGGCTATCCGCAATAATTCCATCGGCGCGGCGCACGCTGCGCGGGACGACCACATTCAGGTAGTGATGCAAGCTGGGCAGTGCAGCGTCCGGGTAAAACAGAAAGGCGAGATCGTGGATGGTCAACAGTTTGCGCCGCGCGCGCGTCGGCGCAAGCACGAAATCCGTGGCGTGAAAAAGGTCGAGCGGTCCGCCGGTGAACCACTCCACGCGCGGCAAGCCGATGTCTAACCGATGCCAGATGCGCACCAGGTTGCGTTCGCTGATGGGAGTGGCGTGCAGCGGCAGGGGCGCCCCGCTGCGCTGCGCTGCGTTCACCGGCCCGGCGACAAAAAGGCGTAGATCATAGCCAGGATTCAGGCGGACCACCGCCTCGATCTGGCCGCGTACGATGCGCCCAATGCCTGCCTGTTGACGAACTGCGGGGGTGTAATCGACCGCAATGACCGTCAAACCCACCTCTCACGCGCGCGTGCGGAAGGTCCAAAGGCGATTGGCAGTGAAGTTCCAGAAGAGCACGACGCCGATCGCCGTCGCCAACGCAAAGTTGTTGTTGATGGCGTGCGCCAGCGTCGGATCGGCGATCAGCGTCGCCCAAAATGTTTCCAACCCGTGGCTGACGGCCCAGAAGACGGCGGAGTTGATCATGAGGCCGATCACGCTGACGATGGCAAACTGCCCGAGCTGAAGACCCGCCTCGCGGCTGCGACTTTCGGGAAACGTCCAGCGTCGATTGAGGGTGAAATTTTGCACTACGGCCGCAACGAAGCCAACCGCATTGGCTAGCCGCGGGTCGAGACGCAGCCCCAGCATCAAAATATTGAAAAGGGTCATATGAGTGACCATGCCGGCGGTTCCGACCATGGCGAACTTGATGAAGCGCTTGACTTCGCGACGATTGGAGTCGCTGAGGGGAAGAGAATGCAATGCGTTCAATGGAAGCCCTCGAATAAAACCTGGCATGAAACCAAAAAATCTAATCGGTATGAAGAATCGTCAACCAAAGGCCAATATACACTAAAATGCCGCGCACAAAGAGGTTATCCACCAGGTTGTGCACTGCGAGATGGGCGACCAACCCCAAAACGCCGACCGCCACCGCCGCCCGCCAACGCTGTTGGCTGTCGACCGGTGAAACAGCACGGGAGCGCCGCCAGCTCCACGCCACGACCGCGCCCCACAGCGCCAAAAAGACGGCGAATCCGAGCAGTCCTGTTTCGGCCAGCATGTTCAGGTAGATGTTGTGTGCATGGCCGAGCGGATCCTCCCAGCGCGGCAGGCGCACCTCGGGATAGACCGCAGCGTAATTGCCGGCGCCGACGCCGAACCAGGGCGAGCGCTCCCACATGCGCTGCGCCGCCACCCAGTGCGCCAGGCGCTCCACCACGGCGAAGTTTTCATCGGTGACCGGCTGCGCCAATACATCGGTCAGGCCAAAGTACGCAGGGAGATCGGCGAGGCGATCGGTCAGCGGCTTCGGCAACATCGCCGGGGAAAATGCGCCCAGCGCCAGCCAGATGGCCAGCAACAAGGCGCTGAAGGCGGAGATCAGCGCCGCCCTGCGACTGCGCAGCACCGCCACCGCCAATGCCCCTGCAAAAGCGCCAAACCACGCCCCGCGGCTCCAGCTCGCCAGCACGCCGAGTGCAATCAGGCCGGCGGCTGCGGTGTAAAACAACGCCCAGACAATTTGTCGCCAGCGTTGCTCCTTGCAACGCGCCGCCTCCCCCCACGCCCAGATCGCCAGGCTCAGCGCCATCGGCAAGGCGAGGCCGAGAAAGCCGCCGAACGGGTTGGGTTGGTCAAAAGCGCCGCTGGCCCGCATAAAACGGCCCAGAATGATGAAATGCTCGGGGCCGACTTGAAAGATAAATTGATAAAGTCCAAGAATTGCCTGCACGCATGCGCCGAGAACGAGCGCAGCCGCCAGCCATCTGCTTCGCTCCGCCGTCAGCATCGTCGGCGCAACGAGCAACAGCACCGGCAATTGCAGCCATTTTATCACTTCGCTCACGCCTTCGCCTAAATCTACGGCGAAAAACAGTGAAACAAAGAGCGTTGCAGCAAAGACGCCGGCGAGGCTGCTCACCGGCGACCAGCGCAAGGACAGCGTGCGGCGTCGCGCGCCGTCGAAAAACCACAGCGCCACTCCCGCCGCCAGCAGCAAGTCGGTGACGCTGGCGACGCCAAGGCGCAGGCCGCTTGTGAACGGCACAAACACCGCAAGCGGCAGCCAGATCAGCCAGGGCCAGCGCAGGACAAGCGCGACGGCGCCGGCTGCCAGGAGGAGGCCGGTCAGTTCAGGCAAGGGCAGGAGCGCAATCGCCGCCGCCAACAGCAACAAGCCGAGTGCGTGGCGCAAAGGGCGCTCAACGGCGAAACGGCCCGGCCCCACCAGTTCACTCATTCCCATGCATCCATTTCGAACAAACGAAGGGTTGTCAGGATCACGGCGCGCTGTCGTCCCTGGTCAAATTCCTGCCTGATCCTAACGAGATTTCGATTTTTCTGCAACCCTGCATCCTTGCAGTTGCCTTGCGATTGAGCGCCGATCGGGCGCCGTTCGTTACTTTTCAGCCGTTTTTGCGTCAAGAGAAGAGGAGAAGCCGAGCGATCTCAAAACAGCAGGACATTCAAGGGAAAACGGCGCATGCACACCGCCTCCAGACGAAACCCCACGCGTAGCGCAAGACGGCTCCTGATCTTCCTCTTGCTCGTCGTCTTGACGACAACGACGGTCGGCAGCCCGAACACGTATGGACAGGACGATGCTCTGCTCACCGCTCCGTTTGGCCCGGCGCTCTTCCTCATCCGGGCGGAGGGTGAAACCCCGCCTGCGCTGTTGCCGCCGACGACGGTCGTGCACGCCCGCCTGGATGCGCCGTCTGCAGACCGGTGGGTGGCCAGCGGCAGCCTGGAGGACGCCGCTCTCCTGGCGAGCGCCGGCCTGGATGTGCAGATCGTCGATGCAGACACCGCCGGCGCCATCTACTACATCGCCGATGCGACGGCCCCGCGCGCCGCAGAGCTGGCCGCCGGCGTTGGCCGTCTGCTGTGGCGCAGTGAGGCGCACCTGCTTGTGGCGACGGACGCAGACCATGAGCTGACGCTGCTGGAGACCCTTCCGCCTCAAGGCGTTCCCGTCTCTTTGTTGACTGCGGCTCCACTGTACGTCGATGAGGCGCCGCCGGCCATCGCCGCTGCGCAGGCGACTGCAATCGATCCGGCGGTCGCCGCCTTGCTTGCTCAAGTTACGCCTGCGGAGCTTCAGACCCTGGTGAGCCAGCTCAGTGGGCATACGCCTGCGCCGGTCGGCGGCGGCGCCGTGACCATTCACACGCGATACACGTTCGCCGGCCGCCTGCGCGATGCAGAGCAATTTGTCTATGAATACTATCAACGTTTGGGATTGAACGTGCGCTACGCTCCCTGGAGCTATGGTCAATACAGCGGGCGGAATGTGGTGGCCGAGGTGCGCGGTTCAACGCAGCCGGAGCGCGTGCTGTTGGTCGGCGGCCATCTCGATTCGATGTCGAACGCGCCGTATTCCAGCGCGCCGGGAGCGGATGACAACGCCACGGGCACGGCGGCGACGCTGGTGATCGCACGCCTGCTCGCCGCCTATCGTCCTGCGCTGACGGTGCGTTTCATCCACTTCACCGGCGAAGAGCAAGGGCAGTGGGGCAGCAAAGTCTACGCAGGGGCATTGCGTCGGGCCGGAGAACAGGTGCTCGGCTTCATTAACCTCGACATGATCGGCTGGGACGGCGACGGCGACCGCGTTGTGGAAATCCACACCGGGCGCGGCCCCAAATCCAACGCGCTGGCCGACCACTTTCTGGAGCGCAACGGGCGCTACGGCCTCGGCCTGAACTTTGAGCGCAAAACGACAACCGCCAGCCGTTTCTCCGATCATTCGCCCTTCTGGGACAACGACTACGCCTCGTTCCTGGTCATTGAGAATTTCTTTGACGACGCCCTCCCTAGAGACCGCAATCCAAACTATCACACCACCGGAGACGTTGCCACGCAAGTCGATTACGACTATGTGGCGCGCATCGCCCGCGTGGCGCTGGCGACGGTGGCGGAGCTGGCGGGCTACACATTGGAAGGCCCGCCTGGTGCGCCGACGCCCACGGCGACGCCCTCGCCCACCCTCACTCCTCCGGCGACGCCGACGACCCGACCTGATGCTTGCGCCTCCATCCTGCTCAACGGCGACTTTGAGGGCAGCGGCGGCTGGCAGTTCGGCTCGACGCCTTTCCCGGCGCGCTATACGGCGACCCCCGTCTACAGCGGCGCACGCGCCGTCCAGCTCGGCATTCCGACGGGCTTCGCCAACCGCCGCGCCTACTCGACGGTCTTTCAGCGCATCACCATTCCCGCCGACGCCGAAACGCCGGTGCTGCTCCGCTACATGGAGCGCACCTACGGCGCGGCCGACAACGCCGACTATCGCGAGACGCTGCTGCTCAACAGCAACTATGGCTTCGTGGCGCGGCTGACGCGCAGCTTCGCCGCAGGCGACGAGACGTGGCGCGAGCGCGTCTTCGACCTCAGCGCCTACCGGGGGCGGACGCTCGTCATTTACTTCAACGTCTACAACGACGGCGCAGGCTCGCAGATGTGGAGTTTCCTCGACCGCATCGAGCTCGGGAGCTGCGTGCGCATCAGCAGCCCGGAAACGCCGACGCCCGAACCGACAACAACGCCCGAGCCGGATGCAACGCCGACGCCGACCGCCGAGCCTACGCAGGAAAGCAGGCTCACCCTGTCGCTGACGCCCGACCGCTTCTATCTGGGTTCGCTTTTTGAAACCGCCGTGGTCACAGGTGTGGTGCAACTGGGCGAGCAACGCGCAGGCTTCGCATGGAGTGCATCGACCGACGCCGCCTGGCTGCAGCTGACGCGCGTCTCCGAGGCGGACCGGGAGCTGCTGTCGGTGGCGCTCTCCGAAACGCCGCCGGAGGACGGCGTCTATACGGCGACGGTTCGCATCGAAGCCGCCGCCTTGCCTGACGTCGTCCTGGAAGCGCCTGTGCTTTACGTGCAGGGAGAGGTGCAGCGACTCTACTTGCCGAACATCGCAGTTGAATCCTCCGCTCCATAGCGGCGTCGCGCAACAGATTATTTGCTTACGTTGCGCAGTTCGATGACGCCTTCGCGGAAAATGTCTCCTTTCAGGGAGTGGAGGGAATTTCAGAAAGGATTCCGGCGACCCGGGTTCAGGCGAGGGAATCCGCCATAATCACCACAAAGACGCCAAGGCGCAAAGGACACTCATAAGAGAGGAAAAGATGCAAATCCTCGTATTCCTTGCGTATTTCTTGGCGTCTTCGCGCCTTTGTGGTGATATTTCAGAGCGAGCATCTTCTGCGTAATGGAGTTATTTAGACGAAAGGCTTCGGAAACAGCTCCGAAGCCTTTTCTTTGATGTGGCGGAGAGGGAGGGATTTGAACCCTCGAGGGTGGTTAGCCCTACCCGTTTTCGAGACGGGCGCACTCGACCAGGCTATGCGACCTCTCCTCGTCGACAGAATGAATGCACAACTTCAATGATAACATGGGTGCGCCAGGCTGGCAATTTGTCGCGCACAGGAAGCGGCTTTTCTCCATGGCGTCCATCGGTCAATCATCCCATAGTGTAATCGCATTTTTCAGACAAACTGACGCTGACGCAGGGCATGCGAACGTGATAGCGTGATCTCCAGACGTCAACTTGCAGGAATTTTCAGGCGTCAGACCGCTGCGTCTATCGTTGGGCTCTGGAGGCTTTCATGAAACGCGTCTTTCTTGCGCTTGCGATCACGCTGCTGCTTCTCGTCGCGCCGCTCGGCGTCGCTCTTTCCAATATGGAGGCCGGCAATTGGACGAAATACGCCGGCAATCCGATCCTCTTTTACGGCGCGCCGGGCAGCTGGGACGATTTCAACGTCTACGCCGTGCACGTAATGTACTTCGACAAAAACACGCCGGACCGCAACGACGACGAATATCGCATGTGGTATTCAGGCACGTCGTTCACCCGCAACAGCAAGGACATCGGATTCGCCACCTCGAAAGACGGCATCACCTGGTCGCGCTATGTCGGCAATCCGGTGATCCGCAGCGGGAGCTTTGGCTACTGGGATTATGAGCGCATCAACGCTCCTTCGGTGATCTACGACAAGGAAGAGCGCATTTGGAAGATGTGGTATGCGGGGTACGCCAGCTATTTCTCCGGATTCGGCATCGGGTACGCCACCTCGACCGACGGTATTCACTGGGAAAAATACAACAGCCAAGGCAATGAGGCGGGGCTTGTGTTTGAATCCTCCGGTTATGCCGATGATTTCGACGGCTACAGCATCTTTTCGCCCGACGTGCTCAAGTTCGATGGAAAGTACCACATGTGGTATGCAGGGTTCGGCGGCGCATTCTCGGGCAACCAGATCGGCTACGCCTACTCCAATGACGGCGTCACCTGGACGCGCTACATCAAACCGGGTGCGCAACACGCCGAGCCGGTGCTGTCCGTCGGTGGCCCCGGCGCATGGGATGAAGGCGAGGTGGCCTCTCCCTCCGTGATTCGTCTGAACGACGGTTCACTGGTGATGTTCTACCAGGGCAGCAATTTGGATCAGACGCGCACCGGCATCGGCCGCGCCTGGTCCACCGACGGCGGCAAGACATGGACCAAAGACCCCAACAATCCTCTCGTCACAGGCTCGCCGGCCGGTTCATGGGACTTCAACCGCGTCTTCTATCCTTCCGCCGTGCTCAATCCCGACGGCAGCATCTACCTCTGGTATCACGCGCGCAGCCGCAACTCGGACCTCACGCCGTTTAAGCTGGGCCTGGTCTTCGGCGAGAACGCGCCGATCATCTATCCGACGCCGACGCCGACGCTGCCGCCCGGCGTCACGCCGACGCCGACGCCGCCCGATCCGGGGTTTGTCATGTTGCCTATGATTCAGAAAGGAGCGCCGTAGTTCAGATGCACGGCTTGATCGCTTTTCTGTGCAATCTGCGGTTTCCTTACGACCGCAGATTGCACAGAAGTTCATTCATAGCGGAGCGCTTCGGCCGGGTGGACGCGTGAGGCCTGCCAGGCCGGCGCAAGCGTGGTCAACAGCGAAAACAGATAAGCGGTCAGCGCCATCAACCCAATCTGTGACCATGGCGCCCCGACCACTTCTTCTGTAATCTGCGGGAAGAAAGAAAGCACCAGGTTATCCCCCAGCACGACGCCGGTGAGCACACCGATGGCCAGCCCTGTGAGCGACACAAAGCTGGACTCGATCAGAAAATTCAGCCCCACCATGCCGCGTTGATAGCCCAGGGCGCGCAACATGCCCACCTGCTGACGACGCTCATAGACCGAACGCGTCGAGATGACGCCCAACGCTGCAATGCCAACGAGGAGTCCCAGCGCCATGAAACCCTGCAACAGTTGCAGCGCGCCGCCGGTCAGCCGTTGGCGTTGCGCGTACTGGTCGGCGAGCGTGACGGCGTCGAGACCGCTTGAAACAAACGCAGCTTCGATGGCGGCGGCGACCGAACGCGCATCTTCGCCAGGCTTCGCTTTCACGTAAATGCGGTCTCCTGTCACCGGGATGCTGCGCAGATGTCGCAGCGTCGTTTCACTCCCGATCAGCGTCGATGAAACGAGATTGGCGTCTTCGGCGAGCACACCGATCACCTGCACGGTGTGCTCGCGACGCACGCCGTCGGCACCATCGGTCGCCAGCGTCAGAAAGATGTCGGGGAGGACCTCTCCCTGGCTCTCCTCCAGACGCAGCGGCGGCAGAAATCGGTTGCGGCGCTCGACGCGCACCGAAGCCTCACCCGATTCGAACTGAGAAATCGTTTCTGGAGTCTCTTCATCAGACAGATCGGACGGCGCAAAGGGAAAGACCGGCGCTGCGTCGAAGAGATGCGGCCGCGCAATCACAACGTCGTCGCGCGTCGCCAGCGCCTCCCACACGGCGGCGTCGTCTTCATAGCCCGCCGCCCGGCTGCGCAGGCGATAGACCTGCTGCGCCGATTCGATGTATCCTTCATTGACGCCCGCCATGCTCGTGCGGCGAAATCCACCGCTCTCGCCCGCCACCTTGCCTTCCATCCACTGTTCGGTCACCAGGCCGACGGCGGCAATTCGCTCCAGTAGAGGATCGTTCCTGAGGGAAGCGAGCGCAGTCGGAAAGTGCTCGACAGGGTTGAAAAAGCTGAGCAGCGTCGGCGAGACTTCGATCTCGAAGCCGGCGGTCTGGCGCTCATCCAGCTGCGTCAACGACTGCGTGGTGTGAATCACCACCGCCATCACCACCACAGTCGCCATGATCATGGCGAAGAGCGCCATAGTCATGCCGGTGCGAAAACGGTTGCTGAGCGGATAGGCGATGGCGGTGCGCAGCACGGGGCGCAGCGACGGCGCAAAGCCCAAAATGGCGCTGACAAGGCCGCTGAGGAGATCGGCGTTGAACATAATGACCAAAATGGCGCCGACGATAATCAACGGCCCACCGAAGGTGAAGACCGTGGGCGCCTGCGCCGGGTCCCAGGGGAAGCGTTCGGGCAGCCACTGCGGCGCCAGGGCGCTCCAGGGAGGCGACCAGATGACCAGCAAGCCTGCTCCAAGGAGCGTATAGACGAAGCGATAGCCGGCCTCGTTGCGAACAGGCGTCAATTCCAGCAGTCGGCCTGCGAGCACGGCGAGCGCATAGAGCAAGAGCGTCACGGCGATCAGGGTCAAGCTGAGCAATTGGACGTTTAGCGCCAGCGCCAACAGATAAACGCCCAGGCCCAGCGCAGCGATAGGCCAGAGCCAACGCCAGATGACCCCTGACCAGGAGCGGCGGCGCGCCTCCGCTTCATCCGGCAGGTCGCGGATGGCGGTTGCGATGTTCATGCGCGTCACTCGCCAGGAAGCGAGGGTCATGGCAAGCCAGGTGATGAGTACGCCGACGCAGTAGGCCACGACAATCGACTGCCAGGAGATGGCGAAGCTGACGGCGAAGATGCCGCCGACCTGTGCGTTGATCACGCCCGTCATGTCGTTGAAAAGCTGGCCGATGAACTGAGTCATGGCGAAGGTGACGCCGACGCCGAGCAACACGCCGAGAGCAGCAGCCGCAAGGTTGTAGACCATCCCCTCGGCCATAAAGCTCTGCACGATTTGGCTGCGTTGCACGCCGATGGCGCGCGCGACGCCGATCTCCGTCCGACGCTCGGCGGCGAGCATGACGAAAATCAGCACGATCAACAGCAGCGCCGCCAGAATCGAGAGAGAGCCAAAGACGCTGAAGAGCGAAGCGAAGAGGCCGCCGCCGACGGTGGCCGCCGCTACAATGGTGGCCTTGTTGAGCGGTTCGATCTGCTCAAATTGATTGAGGTTGGCGACGGCGGTGGCGAACTCTCGACGCACCTCGTCGGGCAGATCGAGCGTCAGCAGCCATTCCCGCACCGTGGGAGACGCAAGCAGCTGGCGCAAGGCAGGCGTATCGACGCCCGCTTCGCCGGCGGACAGCAGCGCCTCGACGTCTTGCCGCGTCATCTGTTCAATCTGGAAGGCGCTCAATACGCTTTCCAGAACGCCGGCCAGCAGCGGCGGCAGCTCTTCTGCGTCCTCCAGGCGCACCGCTCCGGCCTCAGGCAGATCGGTGCTCAACTGCGTCAACCGGGTGCGCACATCCGGGCGGGCGAGCATGGCGGCGATGGCGGCGACTGCGTCATCGTCGAGGGCGAGCAAGCGCAGTCGTCTGCTCACCGCTTCGGTGTGTTGCATGCCCGTCATTGCGTCCCCCTGGTTGGAGACAAGCACCGAATTAACCTTGTCGGGCATGAACAGAAGCTGCTGCGCTTCATCCAGCCGGAGCATCACCACCGGCGTCAGCGCGCTCAGCGGGCCGGCCTGATCGACGACGGCGCGCACCCGATAGCGCACGGGCAGCGGGCCGATGTAGATTTCGAGCAGATCGCCGGTGCGCGCACGGAGGCGCTCCGCTCCCAGGCGGTTGAGATAGAGTTCACCCTGACGCAACTGCAGCCCAAATCGTCCAAGGAGGTTGTCCAGTTCGTAGCCGAGCGTATTAAGATTGACGGCGCGCAACAGGTCGGCGGCGAAGTCGTCCAAGGACGCGCTCAGGGCGCCCGTCAGGTTTAGACGAGAAGGATCGACTTCCAGTGTTGCGGCGCTGCCGGTGAGCGGCTGTGTGGCGGTGATGACACCCGTCAACGGAATTGAGAGAGTCGTCGTCACCTCGCCGGAAGCCGCCTCGATCGCCTGCGCGCTCTGCAACAGAACAGCAAGCTCGCGCAGCGTCAGGCTGTCTCGGCCAAGCGCACGCAGCGGCGTCGTATCGACGCCCAGGGCGTCCAACGTGTCAAGACGAATATCGAGATCGGGCAACGCCTCCGCATCGACGACGGTGAAGAGCGCACCCAGTCCGGCCAGCGCCTGGAGTGCATCCAGATCGTCGAGCGTGGCGGAGAGGGGCGCCGACGCCTGCAGCTCGCCGAACTGCTCCGTCAGCGCCGGGACGAGGGAGAAGAGATTGCCGGCCTGGAGGAAGATGTTGCCCACCCCAGGCTGGAGCGTCCCCATCGTCAACTTCTCGCCTTCCACGCTGGAAAGACCGAAGCCGGAGGCGTAGTCGTCATCGACGGCGAAAATGAACCCGAACGGTTCGCTTTGCCCGGTGGTGACGTTGCGAACGATGGTCGGGAAGACAATGGCGCCGGCCACGTCGTCGATCAGCGGTTCTTCGGCTGCGGCCGCGCGCAGCCGCGCCAGCCGATCTTCGTCGATGCTCGGCAGGCCGCCCTGCGCCAAAGCCAGCACGCTGCTCAGTCCACCCTCCATCAACCTTTCGAGCGTCTGCTGCGTCTGCTGCGCCTGCGCTGGATCGACGTTTGGATTGGCCATGTTCGCCAGCATCGAGAGCAACGGCGGCGCAATAATTTCATCGACCTCGCCATACGCTGCGATGGCCTGTTTCTGAATCGAGTAGCGCAGCGTGTCGCCGACGCCCAGTGCGCTCACTACGATGATTGTGCTGAGCGTCAGGCCGATGATAATCAGCACCGACTGTGTGGGGCGTCGCAGCATGTTGCGCAGCCCGATCTTCATCAACACGGGGTTGCGCAGCCACAAAAAGGCCAGATAGAGCAGAATGGCGGTGACGCCGCCCACCAACAACGCAATCACCTGGAGAGAAAGATTTTCAAGCATAGACGATCCGTCCGTCTCGCATATGAATGATGCGGTTGCATGCAGCAGCGACGTCGGGGTCGTGGGTGACGACGACGAAGGTCTGTCCAAGCGCTTGGTTGAGTGTGCGCATGAGCGTCACGATCTCGTCGGCAGTTTTACTGTCGAGCGAGCCGGTCGGTTCATCCGCCCAGACGATCGCCGGGTTGTTGACGAGGGCGCGCGCCACGGTCACCCGTTGGCGTTCTCCGCCGGAGAGTTCCGCCGGGCGATGATGTGCACGGTTGGCCAGTCCAACTTGCTCCAACGCCTCTAGCGCGCGTTTGCGCGCGGCGCTTGGACGCATGCCCGCGACGAGCAGGGGCAGCTCGACGTTTTCGACCGCCGTGATCACAGGCAGCAGGTTGTAGGTTTGAAAAATAAAACCCATCCGTTGCGCGCGGTGGCGCGTGCGCTCTCTGTCGTTCATTGCAGAAAGACGCACCCCCTCGATGTAAACTTCCCCGTCGTCGAATTCATCCAGGCCGGAGAGACAGTTCAGCAACGTCGTCTTGCCACAGCCGGAAGGCCCCATAATGGCGACCATTTCCCCGGGCTGCACGGCGATGTCCACCCCGCGCAGCGCATGCACTTCGACCTTGCCGTTGCGAAACCATTTTTGCACCGAGTTTGCGGAGATGATCGGTTGTTCCACAGCGCGCATCCTTCCCAAGATGCAATGCAATACAAAATGTTTGAATTCCACTACGGAGAAAATCGAGAAAAGGTTTCTCCACCTCTGCGCATTCATCTCCGGCGTCGAAGGGACGAGGCTGGGGAACAAGGGGGATAAGGGGGTCTTGCTATGGAGCAGCTTCAAACAGACCGTCATCCGTTGCTGCGATAAAACGTCCATCTGCCCATGCCAGCGCATAGACGCTCCGCCCCGCCAATCCGGCGAAACTCCAGGAAGCGCCGCCATCCTGGCTCCACCAGAAGCCGGCCCGCTCGCCGCCCGCCCAAAGCAGCGAGCCGTTTGGGGTTGCGGCCTTGTCCAGTCGTATCACCGTCGTCGAGGGAATGGACTCGAGCCGTTCCCAGGTTGCGCCGTAGTCTGGGCTGCGCCACAGGCCGTCGGCTGCGCCTGCCCACAACGCGCCGTCGTCGGTTTGCATCAGGGCGTAGATCGTCTGCGAGGAGAGCGCGCCGGGCAGCTTGAACCAACTTGCGCCGCCGTCATCGCTGCGGAAAAGTCCTTCGATGGCGCCGACCGTAAATTGACCGGGCGTCGGATGCCGTAAAATCGACAGAATGCTGAGCGTCTCCAACCCTGCGCCGAGTCGCTCGAGCGTCTCGCCGCCGTCGAGGCTGACGCCGATGTCGTTGCCCCAGGTTCCGGCCCAGAAGCGCTCCGGCGCATTGGGGTCGGGACTGACGGTGAAAAACGTCACGCCCTCCAACCCTTGCGCTGCACGCCAGCGCACGTCGGCGGCGAAGGCATCGTCGGTGAAAACGACGGCGCCGCTTGTGGCGACCAAAAGGCGACCGTCCGCATCCAGGGTCATGTCCCAGACAATCCAGGGCGGGCTGACCGCTCGCCAGCTGGCGCCTGCATCCTCGCTGCGATAGACGCCCACCGGCGTGCCTGCAAGCCAGCGCATGGCGTCCTTTGGATCGATCACCAGTGCAGCGACCGTCGTCGGCAGTCCCTCCACTGTGCGCCAGTTTGTCTGAAGGTCAAGCGCAGCGTCGACTTCGGCGAGAAATGCGCCGTTGGTCGTCGTCCAGAGCATGTGGCGCCCGACGCGCACCCCTTCGGTGAACTCCAGATAGTCGAACAACCCACCGTCGACGCGACGCCATTCCCCCTTTGCTTCGAGTCGCCATAGGCCGGTGCGGCTGCCCGCTATCTGCGCGCCGCTTTCGCAGCAGTCGAGCACGGCGTACAGACGACCCTGCAATTGTTCCGGACCAAAGGGCGCCCACCGATTTGAGCCTTCGTCCCATTGCAGCAGCCTGCCGTCGCTGCGAGCGACAAGCTCCCCCTGAGCGCCGAGAAAGAGGCGGGGAACGTAGTTGGCGTCGGCGGCGCTCCGTTCCGCAATGGGCAACGAGGGCAACCGTCGCCAGCTCGCAGCCGTGCGTAGATAGACGCCGGCGTCGGTCGCTGCAAACCACCTCTCTTCAGAGATCGCGAGGTCAAACACGGAGCGGCCGGCAAGCCCCAGCAAACGCCAGCGCCCCGTCGGCTCGTCTGCGCACCAGAGGCCGCGTCCCTCCAGGCCGGCGCACCAACCGGCGTCCGTTTTCATCACCACATGCGCGTAAACGGACGGGGCGGCGGCAGGCGCCCAGTCCGCTTCGCCCCGCCTCCAGAAGAGGCCGCGGTTCGTGGCTGCGAGCGTGAACTCGTCGTCGACGGCTACATCGACGACGAGCCGTTCGGCGTGCACAGGCGTCACAGGGGAAAGCGAGAGTGTTCCGGTCGAGGTCGCTGCGCCTCGCCAGAGCTGACCGTTGCGATTCTCCGTCAGCCAGACGGTCGGCCCTTCTATCTCCTGTGCATTGAAGACGCGCACGCGCATCGGCTCTCCCCAGCCCGGTGGAGAGGGCAGTGGACGCCACATCGGCGCAAAAGTGGATGCAGGGAAGTCGGCTTCGTTCGAGAAAGACTCCAGACGCACATGACGAAACTGAAAATTTTCCCAGCGCCACCAGCGGAAACTACGCGCCGGATTGCGCATCCCGCTGACGATGCGGATCGTGTTGCGACCTGGCTGCACGGCCTCTGCAGGCAGGGCGATGCGCGCTGTAGCCCAGGTGCTGGTCGGGTCGGGGCGCGTGCGCGCCGGCAGCCGGGCAATCCATCGGCCGTTGATCCACACCTCGTTGGTCGGCTGGTCGATCTGCATGGTCTCGAGCACGAGCGTCTGCCGCCGCCCCGCCGCCGCTGCGCCGACGAAAAATTCTCCTTCCCAGGCAGGGCTGAAGCGTTCGCCGCCTTCATAGAGATGCACCCAATGGGGATGGAGCTCCCCGCGGTCGCCTAACCGAATGATGACGTCGGGGGCCAAAATTTCGACGACGCGGCACGGATTGACGGCGGCGCAAAAATAGGCCGAAGGAGGCGCTTCGTTGTGAGAAATGCCCTCAGGCGCCGCCGATGCGCCTTCGTTTGCATCTGCCACCCTGCGCGCTTCGTGACGCTCCACCAGCGCATCGTAGGCCGGCGTGGTGCGGCCTTCGCCCTGCCAGAGCGCATAGCCATAGCCATCTTCGGCGGCGGTCAGCTCCCAAAAGGCCATGCGCTCCAGCCAGGGATAGCCGGCGGCGAATTCGATGGCGGCGAGCGTATATTCCCGCTGTTGCGCAGGGGTCACCACCTGCCACCGGTCGGCGGGATCGGGCGCGGAAGTGCGCCAGCCCATTTCGGTGACCCAGATGGGCTTGTGGTCATCGCCGTTCGCCTCCATGAGGCTGCGATGCAGCTCCAGACGGCGGAAATTGAGGCGATCCGGCGCCGGCGCTTGCTCCGGCGGCTGACCAAAGCCATAAGGATGAGCCGCCAGCGCGTCGAAAGAGGCGCCGGCTCCGGCGGCATACAGTTCGCGCAGATAGTCCAGATCATTGATTGCGTTCGCCCCGTCTCCGAGCGTAAAGGCCAGTCCGGCGGCCGCCACCGGCAGATGCGGAGCAGCCTCCTTGACGACGGGGTAGATGTGCGCCAGCATCGCGGCGTAGGCGGCGGCGTCCGGTCGCTTCCCCTGCCATTCGAGCGCAAGGTTTGGTTCGTTCCAGAGAATGACGCCCGCAAGCTTTTCGCCGTAACGTTGGACGACGCGTCGCACGAATGCAGCGTAAGCGTCGAGATCCCAAGGCGTCGGCGACGCATCGTCGAGCGCCCAGTCGGGCGCGCGATCCAGCCGGGCGACGACCTCGACGCCTGCGAAGGTGGCGGCGCGCAGCGCTGCATCGGGGACCTCCCAGTAAAAATAATTCGGCGTCGGCTCGATGTCGCCCCAGGAGAAGACAACGACGACGAAATCGGCGCCGGCCTTGCGTGCGGCCAGCAGATGGGCGGCGTCTCCCCGGGCGACGTGCATGCCGAGCTGCGGCCGATGCGCCTCGGGGAACGTGGCATGCGGTGCGCTGAACGCCGCCAGGAACAGTATCCCCACCCAGACAAACGCAAAGCACAATTTGTTCATGGCAAAGAGCGTACTGCTACTCTGGGAAAACGTCGGTAAGAGTGGATTCAAGTTGTCGGGGCTGCCGCAGGAGCGATGACAGCCTTATGCGGATGGCGCCGGATAAGGTCGGAGTCGGAATTTTTTAGACGCTTTTGATGCTGCAAATTTCATTCGGTGAGAACGCTCAAGCGCTGCTCGATCGTCTTCAGCACTTGTTGGATGTTTGGCAACGCCAGCAGCGTCGGCGTGGAGGCGTCGAGCACGATCAGACGCTGCGGCGCAATGCCCTGCACCCATGTCTCGAGCTGTTGTTGGAGCACCGGCAGGCTGTCGATGGAGGCGATTTCGATGGGGCGCGCTCGCCGCTTCATGCGTTCTGCGAGCTGCTCTAGCGGCGCTTGCAGCAGAATGTAAAGGTCAGGTTCAGGTTGGAGGGCGCGTGCGAAGCGATAGAAACGCTCACACAGCGCAAATTCGGCGGCGTCCAGTATGCCGAGGGCGTGAAAGCCGCGCGTAAAGACGTAAAAATCTTCGTCCAGTCCCCCGTCGACCAACCCGATCCCTGGCCGGCTGCGGATCGCCAGCTCCTGTTCTGCGCGCAGGAGGAGATAGTCGATCTGATTGGCGAGCGCATAACGGCGCCCTTGCCCCGCCCTTAAGTCTTCGACCAGCAGGCGCTGAAAAGGGCGCTCGGCGTGCTGCTCCAGGCCGGTGGCAAACGGCGCCACCTGCTTCAGGCGCTCGACCAGCGTCGTCTTGCCGACTGCGGTGTTGCCGATGACTGCAATCAACGCGCCCAAGCCGAAAACCTCCGATGGTTTCTGCCGGGGAGATCGCGAAGCGGGGGACGTTTACCCAGGCGTCGCGCCGCTCGCTTGGAGTGGGAGAAAGCGACGCAAACAAGTCGCTCATACAGGCGTTGCTCAACTTCGTTCATGGGGATATTGTATCATTAGGTGAAAGTGCATTCTATTTTGCGTCTGTGACACAGATCTGCAACTCATTTAACAAAGTCGACTTGAGACTCTTCATCATGATGGTTTTCCACGGCTCATTCGTCTGTTTTGTGCACGCTCTTCATCGTTTTTGTTAATACATGCTCGCCCTCCGTTCCTGTAGAATTTCTCTAGCACCCGCCCTGCTTCTTGGCGTCTCTGTGTATAATTCAAACTGAATCAATCCCCATTTGATGAAAAAGAGGAGTGTAAATGTGAACAACTCTCACAACGTCGAGACAAACGCGCCCAGATTGTTTGACGCGGACATTGCGGCGCAGGTCGAAAAGCTCCTGGAGCGCATGAGCCTCGAGGAAAAGATCGGCCAGCTCACGCAGATCGGTGGAATCAGCGGTTTTGTCCCCGGGCCGGAGCCGGAGGAGATCGTGCGTCGGGGCGGCGCCGGGTCGGTGCTGTGGCTGAATGACCCCAAGCGCTTCAATGCGTTGCAAAAAATTGCGGTCGAGGAGAGCCCCTCCAAAATCCCACTGCTCTTTGCCCTGGATGTCATCCACGGCTATCGCACCATTTTCCCTACGCCGCTGGCGATGGCCGCCTCTTGGGATCCTGACGTTCCTGAACGGGCGCAGGCAATTGCGGCGCGGGAGGCGCGGGCCGCCGGCATCCACTGGACGTTTGCCCCCATGATCGACATCGCCCGCGACGCGCGTTGGGGGCGCATTGTCGAGGGCGCAGGCGAAGACCCTTACCTGGGCGCTGCGATGGCGGCGGCGCAGGTGCGCGGCTTCCAGGGCGAGTCGCTCGGCGCGCCTGACCGCATGTTGGCATGCGCAAAACACTTTGCTGGCTATGGCGCAGCGGATGGCGGTCGCGATTACGATCCCGTCTATCTGCCCGAGACGCTGCTGCGCAACGTCTATTTCCCGCCCTTCCAGGCTGCGTTGAAGGCTGGCGTTGGCACGTTCATGAGCGCATACATGGATTTGAACAACGTGCCGGCAAGCGCCAACCGATGGCTGCTTCACGACGTTCTGCGAGAGGAATGGGGGTTCGAGGGCTTCGTCGTCAGCGACGCCTTTGCGGTCGCTAACCTCGTAACGCAAGGCTTTGCATATAACGCCCGGGATGCGGCGCTACGCGCGCTGCGCGCCGGCTTAAATATGGACATGGCCTCGGCTACGTATCTGCAACATGGTGCGGAGCTGGTGCGGAGCGGCGCCATTGCCGAAGCCGACATCGATGCCCTGGTGCGCCCGATCTTAGCCATCAAAATTCGCATGGGGTTGTTCGAGAACCCCTATGTAGACGAGTCTCGGCTGGAGGAGATCCTTTCCCGACCGGAGCATCGAGAAGAGGCGCGCCGAGCAGCCCAGCGCTGCATGGTGTTGTTGCGCAACGAAGGCAACCTCCTGCCGCTTTCCAAATCTTTGCAAAACGTGGCCGTGATTGGCCCGGTGGCCGACTCGATGGAGGCGCTCGAAGGACCTTGGCTGGTCTTTGGCCATCAGCCTGCAGCGGTCACCATCCTTCAGGGCATCCGCGAGAAGTTGCCGCATGCGCATGTGACCCATGCTCCTGGCCCTGAAATTCGCCGCGATTATCCATCGCCGTTCGACGCCTTGATGGAGACCTTCTCCGGTGCGCCGCGCCCGGCTCCACAGACGCCTGAGGAGGCGGAAGCCGCCTTCCAAGCAGCTGTGGAAACGGCCCGCAATGCCGATGTCGTCATCATGGCGCTGGGAGAAACCGCCAACATGTCCGGCGAAGCAGCCTCGCGCGCCTCGCTCGATTTGCCCGGCCGCCAAGAAGAGTTGCTGAAGGCGGTGGTTGCGCTCGGCAAGCCTGTGGCGCTTGTGCTTGTCAACGGGCGTCCGTTGAGCATCAATTGGGCTGCGGAGCACGTCCCGGCGATCCTGGAGGCGTGGCACCCAGGTTCGGAAGGCGGCCGCGCCGTTGCCGATGTCTTGTTCGGCGACGTGAATCCGGGCGGCAAGCTGCCGGTCACCTTCCCGCGCGCAGGCAGCCACGAACCACTCTACTACGCGCGCAACATCACGCACGCGCCGGAGGGCAGCCGCATGTACAGCGCTCGTTACTGGGATGGACCGCCCACGCCGCTCTTTCCCTTTGGATATGGCCTGAGCTACACGACCTTTGCGTTCGACAACCTGACTGTGAATAAACCCGAGATTAAGGTGGGAGAGGTTGCCATCGTCACCGTGAACGTGACGAACACCGGCTCCGTCGCTGGCGACGAGGTGGTGCAGCTCTACATCCATCAACGGGCGGGGAGCGACTCGCGCCCGATGCGCGAGTTGAAGGGGTTCAAGCGGGTCACTCTCGAGCCGGGCGAAACAAAGACGGTGACTTTTCACCTCGGCCCTGATGAGCTTGGCTACTGGAGCACAAGCGCAGGCGAATGGGTGCAAGACGCGGCCACTTTCGATCTATGGGCAGGCGGCGACTCGCAGGCGTCTCTCCACGCCGAGCTGCGCGTCATGGAATAACGCCGGTTGCGCCCATGGTGAAGGGGTTGGTCGGACAGAACAGACGGCTGGCGGTGAGGCTGATCTTTTTGATCAGCCTCGCCATTATTCCGGTCAACATCCTGGCGGTGGTCCTGACGCGCATCAGCATCGCCGATTTCCAATCCCGGCTGCGTGAATCCTATCGCAATGAGTTGACCACCCACATGTTGCGGATCGACGCCGAGCTGCAAGACATCGAGGAGGAGGCAATGGCCTTTATCACCGCTAACATCTTCGAGCTCGCCCTGGGCGCTTCGCCGGACGATCCGAGCATCTTGCGCATCCGGCTGTACGACGACTTGCGCCGCGTTCGAGAACGGCTAGACCTGGCCACTGTTGTGTGCCTAAAGCACAATCCCTCTGGCGAAGTTGCAGTGGCGTTTGGTCAGTCGCTGGCCGGCGCTAACTATGACGCCGCGACGATTCAAGCCATCAAGGCGCTCTGCGCAGATCCGAACCTCTTGCAGCGCTCGGCGAACCGCTATGTCGTCGTCACGGCCGGACGCCGCACGTTTTTGCTAAAGAACTATCCGAACAGGGCCTATACATTCGCCTTCTTGCTCGACGCGCGCGATTTGCTGTCCGGCGCCTCCAATCTGCGCGCCTCCGAAGGCGAACAGTTTTTTCTGACGGATGACGCAGGCCATCCGCTGGTCGCCATGATGGCCGATGGCGAGGTCGTGAGCGTTGCGAACGACGTAAGCCGCCCCTTGAGCGTAATGCTTGGGGAGCGCAGGGCAGCCGACGTCATCGCTGCTTCATCTGAACGCATGGACTATCGCCTGGTGCGCGTGTTGGATGCAAACAGCCTGGCGGCCAGAATCCCGCTGACCAACCGCATTCTCCAGATTGTCGCCTTCCTCAGTTTCCTGATCATTCCGCTCACCTGGCTGACGATTCGGCAGCTCGCGCTCAAGCCGATCCAAGTGCTGGCGGACGCCATGCATGAGGTCGAGGCCGGAAATCTGCAACACCAGGTGACCGTTCAGGCGAACACTGACGAATTCCAGTATCTGTACGAGTCGTTCAACCGCATGGTCGCCCAGATCGACTTGCTCACCATTCAGTCCTATGAAAATGAAATTGAACGATTGCAGATCGAATGGGAGAACCTGCGCCTTCAGATCAACCCCCACCTTATCCTTAACTCGCTCAACATGATCTATAGCCTGGCGCAGTCGAAAAATTATCCGGTCATCCTGGAATATGTGCGACGCCTGGCCGACTATTTCCGCTACGCCTTGCGGCAGAATGGGGACCTGGTTCCGCTGGCGGCCGAGATGAGCTTCGTCCAAAACTATCTGGAAGTTCAGAAAATTCGTTTCCCCGACGCGTTCACCGTCTCCTATGCCATCGATGAAGGGCTGGAAGATGCGCTTACGCCGCCGCTGCTGATCCAGAATTTCGTTGAAAATAGCATCAAGCACGGGTTAAAATTGGGCGACGTCACCGAGGTGGCGATCGAGGTGCGCAGGCAAGGCGACGCCATGGTGATCACCGTTTCGGACACGGGCAGCGGCATCGCCCCGGAGATTTTGGAAAAACTGACGAACGGCGAGATCATCGAAAACAAAACCGGCCGACGCATCGGCGTCTGGAATTGCCGGCGACGTCTCCGCTATTTTTACGGCGACCGCGCCAGCCTGACGATCGCCAGCGTCCTTGGCAAGGGAACGCAGGTGCGCATCGTATTGCCGATCGTGAGAAACCGCTCTGAGGGCGCCGGAGTATCGGCAACGACCTCCCCGTTGGGCATGGAGAGGAAAGCATGAACCTGTTGATTGTCGATGACGAGAAATACGCCATCCAGGGGATTCTGGACGGCGTTGCATGGGACAAGCTGGAATTCAAAGAGGTGCTTACGGCCAACAGCTTCGCCCAGGCGGTTGAACTCTTCGAGGCCAGACGCATCGACGTGCTGCTGTGCGACATTGAAATGCCGATGGGCAGCGGGCTCGACCTGATCGAATGGGCCAGGGAGCACTCGCCGGACACCGTCAACATCATTTTGAGCTGCCATGACCGCTTCGACTTTGCGCGGCAGGCGGTCAAGCTACAATGTCTCGATTACGTCATGAAACCGGCCACATCGGAGGCGTTGCTTGAGGTGCTGGGCAAGGCCATCATCGAAGTCAAAGCACGGCGTCGACAGGCGCTCTTGCAAGAGGTCGGCGAACAGTACGCGCACATCGTTGCGCCCGTGGAGGAGAGCGCCGGCAGGACGAGCCTCGCCGAGCAGGTGGCCCAATACATCCTGGCGCATATCGACGCTGCGTTGACGGTTGAGGAGCTTGCCGACCGATTTTACGTCAGCGCCGATCACCTGACCCGCTCCTTCAAAAAGCGTTACGGCAAGACGATCATCCAGTACATCGCCGAGCAGCGCATGTTCCTCGCTGGCGAGCTGATCCAACATACGCCGTTGACGATCACAACGATCGCCGAGAAGGTGGGCTACGCCAACTACCCCTACTTCGTGAAGATGTTCCGCAAGCATTACGGAATGACGCCACGGGAATACGCGCAACAATATCGCAAATAGTCGGATTTGTGAAGCTTGTTCATCGCTTCCGGCTATATACACCCTTCCCCTTCTGCTGTACGATCCGTTCACCGGTTTCCAGGTTGATATGTTAATAGCGCGAGGCTGCGTGGAGCGTGTTGCGTAGAAGATTCCGACGCGTAGCGCGCAACACGGAAAACAGAAAAACATTGCCTGGCAGTCAGCAATCCCGAATCACGCACACGACAGAAAAAAGGAGTCAGCCATGAAGAGAGTTTTGCTTGCGATCGCGGCATTGGCGCTTGTCCTGAGCGCAGCAGCCTGCGCCCCTGGGGCCCCCACCGGCGCACCATCGGACCAATCCGCTGCGACCGGCCAGCCCGAAAAAGTGATCATGACCTATCTGCACGGCGGCGCGCCGCCCGCTGACATGCAGCTCGTGGTGGACGCCATCAACCGGCGGATCCGCGATCGGATCAACGCCGAGATCGAGTATTATCCTCTGCCCATTTTCGAGGCGTTCACCGGCAAGTATCACGTCCTTCTCTCCAGCGGCGAGCGGATCGACCTGATGGTCATTCCTTTCCAAAACATCGTCCCCTACGTGGACGCCGGCCTGCTCAACCCGCTGGATGAGCTGCTGGCGCAGCACGCGCCGACGATCATGGCGCTGAGCCAGGAGTTCCCGATCCTCCAGACGGCGACGGTGCGCGGAGAGGTCTACGGCGTCGCGCCGGTCAATGCCACCTATGGCGTCCAGACCGGTTTCATCGTGAATAAGGATTGGGTGACGGAGTTCCAGATTCCGGAAAAAGAGATTTACACCCTCGACGAGATGGGCGAACTTTTCGGCGCAGTCAAAGCCAAATATCCCGACATGTATCCGGTCTGCGTCAACCCCAACATTCTTTTCCTGTCGCCTTTCCCAATCGATAGTCTAGGAGCGAGCGCCTCCTCCGGCGTGTTGATCGGCCTGGAGAGCACCCAGATCGTCAATCTCTGGGCGAGCCAGGAGTATGAAGATTTTGTTTTGAAGATGCGCGAATGGTACGAGGCCGGCTACATCCCGCCTGACGCCGCCACGACCACCGCCACGCTGGCCGAGCAGACGAACGCTGGCGTCTGCGCCGCCTACCCCATGATCATGGAGCCTGTGCAGACGACAACCACCAAAGCATCGTTCGGTTTTGAATCGGTGGGCATGCCGACCAGCATCAACTATTATCCCTCCTTGTCGCCGAACGGATCCGCCAACTGGAGCGTGCCCATCACCGCCAAGTCGCCGGAGGCCGCCGTCAAATTCCTGGACCTGATGTACGCCGACCATGAGCTGGCGAACATGCTGCTCTGGGGCATCGAAGGCAAGCATTTCGTCAAGACGGACGTGGAGCAGGTCATTGCCTTCCCTGAAGGGGTGAACGGCCAGAACAGCGGCTATTACGTGACCTATGGTCTCTACGGCGACCGCCGCTACGAATACCAGTGGGACGTGAGGGCCACCAGGCGCTTCACCGACGAATACACCGCCGCCAATATGAAAAATCCGACCAAAGCTGTAGGCTATATGTTCGACCCCACCGGCTACACCAACCAGATCATCGCCATTGATGCGGTGGTGAACAAGTACAACGTCGCACTGTTAACAGGCAGCGTCGCCGACGTCAGGGGCACGCTGGAGAAGATGAACGCCGAGCTCAAGGCCGCCGGCATCGACGAGGTGATCGCCGCCAATCAGGCGCAGTTCGATGCGTGGTTGGCCTCGCGTTAGGCGCGACCTACAGGGTGCGCCTCCGGCGGGTGCGTTTGGCCGGAGGCGCACTTGGTAGGCGCAAACTTGTCGCTGCGCTTGCTCGAATTCGTCTGAGACCTTGTGGTCCGCCGAGAATGTGCGGCTTTGAGTCGCACCTACGAGGATTGCCGGATGTTCTTGTGAAAAAAACTTGAGCCGGACTCGCCAGGCAAGCGCCGGATTTCCAACCGGCGGAAGGCTTATCGAACAAGGAAATGCACATGTCGAGCCAATCGTTGGTTTCTTCCGAAACTACGCTGCTGAGAAAGACGGCGGTCGCCAGGCGGCGTCGCAACTGGTCGAAGATCACGGCGACCTACTTGCTGTTGCTGCCGGGGCTGGTCTATCTGTTCTTCAACAATTACCTGCCTATGGTCGGCATCGTCATGGCGTTCAAACGCATCGATTTCCGGCTGGGCATCTTTGGCAGCCCCTGGAACGGCCTGGAGAATTTCCGGTTTCTCTTCGCCTCCGGCGACGCCTGGATCATCACGCGCAACACCATTCTCTACAACGTAGTGTTTATTGTGCTGGGCATCGTGGTGGGCGTCTCGCTCGCCATCCTGATGTTCGAGCTGCACGAACAGAAGATCGCCCGCGTCTACCAGACGTTGATCCTTTTGCCGATGTTGATGTCGTGGGTGGTCGTCAGTTATCTGGTGTTCGCCCTGCTCAGCACCGAAACCGGTTTTATCAACAAAACGATTCTGCCGCTTTTGGGCGTCAATCAGCCGATCGCCTTCTACCAGGAGCCAAAATACTGGCCGTTCATTCTGGTGCTCGCCAACATGTGGAAGGGGATCGGCTTCGGCATCATCGTCTATCTGTCGTCGATCCTCAGCATCAATCCCGAATATTTTGACGCAGCGAAGGTGGACGGCGCCTCCAAGTGGCAGCAGATCCGCCACATCACGTTGCCGTCGCTGAAGCCGGTCGTCATCATTATGGTCATCCTGAACATGAGCCGGATGTTTTACTCCGACTTCGGGCTGTTCTACCAGCTGCCTCGAAACTCCGGCCTGCTTTACGACGTGACGCAAACGATCGACGTCTATGTCTACAATGCGCTGATGACGCAGAACAACTTCGGCATGTCCGCTGCGGCCGGCCTGTATCAATCGATCGTCGGCTTCATTCTGGTGATCGCGGCCAACGCAGCGATCAAGAAGATCAGCCCGGAGCATGCGTTATTCTAAAGGGAGCATCGAAGATGAATCAGAGTATGCGCAAAGAAAACTTTGCCTGGAAAGCGACGGCGCACATTGTTTTGGCGTCCCTGACCGTGTTGACGGTTCTGCCGTTCGTCCTGTTGATCTCGGCTTCGGTCACGGAGGAAAGGAGCGTCATCGCCAACGGCTACAGCTTGATTCCGCCCGCCTTTAGCCTGGCGGCGTATGAATACATCCTTGCAGAATGGGGGCAGATCGGCCGCGCCTACGGCGTGACTGTTCTCGTGACGGTCATCGGGACCACCGTCTCGCTGCTGATCACCTCCATGTTCGCCTTCGGCCTTTTGCAGAAGGGCGTGCCTGGCCTGAAGGTGATTCTAATCTTGCTGTTGGTGACGATGCTCTTCAACGGCGGCATCGTGCCGACTTACTATGTCTACACCCGCATTTTGCAGGTGCGCAATACGCTCTTTGGGCTGATCGTGCCCAATTTGCTGATGAATGCGTTCACCGTCATCCTCGTGATGGCGTACATCCGCCACAACGTGCCCGCCGAGCTATTTGAAGCTGCGGAGATGGACGGCGCCAATCTCTTCCACATTTTCTTCCGGATCGTGGCGCCGCTCTCCACGCCGATCCTGGCGACCGTGGGCTTGCTGACCGCCATCACCTACTGGAACGACTGGATCAACGGCCTGTACTACATCACGAAGCCAGAGCTGTACACCATTCAACTGTTGCTCAATCAGATCAACCAAAATATCACGTTTCTCGCCAGCAACGCTTCCAAGCTCGGCAACGTGGACTTGAGAAGCCTGCCCAGCGCCACCATCCGCATGGCGATCGTGGTGGTCGCTATCTTGCCCATCCTGCTGGCGTATCCGTTCTTCCAAAAGTATTTCGCCAAGGGCATTGCGCTCGGCGCAGTTAAAGGCTGATTTCCACCAGAGGCCAAGATGAACATCAAGATCCAAAAGCTCCTGGCGAACCAGGGAGACAACTATATTCTGCCGTTCTTCTGGCAGCACGGCGAGGACGAAGCCACGCTGCGCGAATACATGGCCGCCATCTACAACGCCAACATCCGCGCCGTATGCGTGGAAAGCCGCCCCCATCCCGACTTTGCCGGCCCGCTGTGGTGGCGCGATATGGACATCATCCTCGACGAAGCCCGCAAACGAGGCATGAAAGTCTGGATTCTGGACGACGCCCATTTCCCGACCGGCTACGCCAACGGCGCGCTGCGCAATGCGCCCGCCCGGCTCCACCGTCAGAGCATCGTTTGTCAAACCATCGACTGCGCGCCCGGCTCGAAGGTGACAATTGGTCCGGACAGGCTGCGCCGGCCGTCTCCTCCTGAGCCGACGGAGCTCGAACGTCTGATTCTCCAATCGGGCAGAGCGGCCCCGCAGCGCATCTTCACGGACGACCGGCTGCTTGGGGTCTTCGCGGCGCGCCTGGATGGCAGCGCCGCCGTCGAAATGCTCGACCTGTCGGATCGCGTGATCGAAGACGCCCTGGAATGGACGCCGCCGGCGGGGAAGTGGCGTCTTTACATCCTGCATCTTTCCCGTAACTTTGGCGCACGCCGCGATTACATCAACATGCTGGACGCCGAGTCCTGTCGCGTGCTGATCGACGCAGTGTACGAACCTCATTACGCGCGCTACGCCGCCGACTTTGGCAAAACGATCGCCGGCTTCTTTTCCGATGAGCCAGAGCTGGGCAACGGCCATTTGTATGCTTTCGGCAACGTGCTCGGCGTAGACCAAGACCTGCCCTGGAGCCGTGCGCTGGAGCAGCGGCTGGCACAGTCGCTAGGGGAGGGATATCCACGACTGCTCCCCCTTCTGTGGGAAAACGAGGCCGATGCAGCGACGACCGCACGGGTTCGATACGCCTATATGGACGCGGTGACCCGTCTGGTGGAGACGTGTTTCTCTCAACAGATCCGGCGATGGTGCGAAGCGCACGGCGTCGAATACATTGGCCATATCATCGAAGACAGCAACCAGCATGCGCGGACCGGCTCCAGCCTGGGCCATTTCTTCCGCGGACTCTCC
Organism: uncultured Caldilinea sp.; assembly: GCF_937128415.1. Taxonomy (GTDB): domain Bacteria; phylum Chloroflexota; class Anaerolineae; order Caldilineales; family Caldilineaceae; genus Caldilinea. The sequence goes on along the minus strand of NZ_CAKZMJ010000081.1, from coordinate 28,634 downwards.
GGCCAGCACATGGCCGGCGTGGACTTGATCGCCCGACAGGTGATGCCCCAGGGCGAAGACCGGATCGGCGTCGGCGGCGTGGTGCCGGCCATGGATCACGAGTTCTTCCATTTCGTGCTCGCCAAACTCGGCGCATCCCACGCAACCATCGATCCCATCAAGCGCGGTCGGGCCTTATGCGAGATCTTCGGCGCCTATGGCTGGGGTGCAGGCGTGCGCCTGCAAAAATATTTGACCGACCACTGCCTGGTGCGCGGGATCAATCATTTCGTCCCCCATGCTTTCAGCCCGAAGGAATTTCCCGATCCCGACTGCCCGCCGCATTTCTACGCCGGCGGCCACGATGCGCAATACCGCCATTTCGGTCATCTGATGGCGTATATGAACCGGGTCTGCGAACTGCTCAACGGCGGCCGTCGCATCGCCCCCGTCGCCCTTCTCTATCACGCCGAGGCGGAATGGACCGGCCGCTGCATGCTCATGCAAAAGCCGGCGCGGCTGCTCACCGAACGCCAGATCGATTTCGACATCGTTCCCCAAGACGTCTTCCTGGAGCGCGAGCGCTATCGCACGGCGATCGGCCCAGGGCTGCGCGTCCATACGCAGGAATATCGGGCGCTGGTCGTTCCGACCGCCCAGTTCGTCACCGAGGCGTTTGCCTGCGGCGCCCTCGAGCTGCGCGAGGCCGGCTTCCCGGTGGCGTTCATCGACTCTCTGCCCGAAGGGCTGTGCAACGGCGACGATCCTGAGCGCGAACGCGAGTTGCTGGCGAAGCTGCAAGCGTGCGACGTCGTCCCCCTGCATGAACTCGTTACATGGCTCGATGAAAAAGGCATTGCGGACATCTCGTTCTCGCCTCCCTCTCCTTGGCTTCGCTATCTCCGCTACCGCTATGAGGACGGCGGTGAACTCTATTGCCTTGTCAACGAAGGAGCGACGCCATATCGAGGAACGGTGTGGCTGCCGAGCGCAGGCCCTTGCTACGCATACAACGCCTGGGACAACCGCCTCGAGCGCCTTTGCGTGCAGCCAGATGCAAGCCAACCGGACAAAACAGCGGTTCAGGTGGAAATCGAACCGCTGAAGAGCCTGCTCATTCTCTTCGACCGCACGCCGCCGGAGGAGCTGCAGGAACCGATGACGTGCACAGGGCAAAAAATTCCGCTGCGCAAGGGCTGGATGCGCAGCCTCTGCGCAGGGATCGAATATCCCCGGTTCGGAGAGCCGCAGGCGGTGGATCTGCCCGATCGCCTCGCCGAAGAGGCCCCGCGCTTTTCGGGATTCGTGCGCTATGAAACCGACTTTCACCTCGAGGCAGGGGGCAAGGTCGTGCTGGAGATCACAGATGCGCACGAAGGCGTCGAGGTCTTCGTGAACGGACGGAGCGCCGGCGTCCAGATCGCGCCGCCGTTTCGCTTCGACCTCTCCAACCTGGCGGCGCCCGGCGAAAATCGGCTGCGCATCGAAGTTGCGACCACTCTGGAGCGGCAGGTCGGCGCAGAAGGCTTGATGATGGGATTCACCTTTGGAGAAATCATTTCGCTTTCCGGCGTCACCGGCGAAGTGAATCTATATGTGGAAAGGAGAGAAGCGCAATGAAGTATAAAGACCCCACCCTCCCCATTGAACAGCGCGTCGCAGACCTGTTGAGCCAGATGACGCTCGAAGAAAAGGTGGCGCAACTTTGCGGCCTTATGCCTCTCGCCTTTTGGGGGCCGCAAGGCGTCAATCAAGCCAGGATGCAGGCGATGCTCCCCCACGGCATCGGCCAGATTTCCGGCGTCGGCGCGATGGGTGGAGTGCAAATCAGACGAACCGTGGAGGGGCTCAATCAGATTCAACGCTATCTGGTGGAGCAGACGCGGTTGGGCATCCCGGCCATTTTCCACAACGAGGCGCTCAATGGCCTGGTGGCGCCGCAGGCGATCAACTTTCCCACCGCCATCGGCCTGAGCGCCGCATGGGAGCCGAAGCTGGTCGAGCAGATGGCCGACGTCATCCGCCAGCAGATGGTCGCCGCTGGAATGCGGCAGGCGCTTTCGCCGGTGATGGACGTCGCCCGCGACGCGCGTTGGGGACGCGTTCATGAAACCTATGGCGAAGATCCCTATCTGTGCAGCGCCATGAGCATCGCCTTTGTGCGCGGCTTGCAAGGAGCAGACTGGCGTGAAGGCGTGATCGCCACCGGCAAACACTTCTTGGGCTATGGCCTCAGCGAGGGCGGCCTCAACTGTGCGGCCACCCACCTCGGCGAGCGTGAGCTGTACGAATGTTTCGCCCGTCCCTTCGAGGCGGCCATCCGCGAGGCGGGTCTGGCTTCCATCATGAACTCCTACTCCGAGATCAACGGCGTCCCCTGCGTCGCCTCTAAAGACGTGCTCACCGATCTGCTGCGCAGCAAAATGGGCTTCGATGGCTTTGTCGTCTCAGATTATTTCGCCGTTCGCCGCTTGCTCACGCAGTTCCATGTCGCCGCCGACCTGGAGGAGGCCGCCATTCAGGCGCTGGAGGCCGGTCTCGACGTCGAGTTGCCCAATCCAGAGGCGTACCCGAACCTGGTGCAAGCCGTGCGCGCAGGCCGAGTGGAGATGGCGCTGATCGACCAGGCGGTGCGCCGCACACTGACCTGGAAGTTCCGGCTCGGCCTTTTTGAACAGCCCTATGCGCAGGTTGACCAGGTTGCAACCCTCTTCTCGGACCCGGAGCCTCGCCGCCTCTCGCAGCAACTTGCGGCGAAGTCGTTGGTGCTGCTTAAAAACGACGGGCTGCTGCCGCTGCGTAAAGACCTCAAGCGCGTCGCCGTGATCGGTCCGCACGCCGACAGCATGCGCGCCTTTTTCGGGTGGTACACCTTCCCGCCCATTCTCGAGCTGATGCGCGAGATCATGCGCAACCCTGAGACGGCTGTCTCCCTCGGCCTTCCTTCCGACGACGCTCGGCGCTCTCAGATGGACGAGGCAGAGATGCAGGCGATGAAAGAAGCCGTGGCCGATCTTCAGGCGGTGGAAGACCTCGAGGCGGCGATCAAAGCGATGTATCCGGCGGTCAGCGTGCGCGAAGCCATCCAACAGCTTCTTGGGCCGGGCGTCGAGGTCGTCTATGCACAGGGTTGCGACCTCACCGCTCCCTCGACGGAGGGCTTCGCCGCCGCGGTTGAAGCCGCCAAGGGCGCCGACGCCGCCATCGTCGTCTTGGGCGACCGCTCCTCCATGCTGAACGGGACCACCGGCGAGGGTAAAGATCGTGCGTCGCTGGCGCTGCCCGGCGTGCAGCAGCAACTGTTGGAGGCGGTGTGGGCGACGGGAACGCCGACGGCGCTGGTGCTGATCAACGGACGGCCGCTGGCGGTCAACTGGGCCGCCGAACATGTCTCCGCCATCCTCGAAGCGTGGTATCCAGGCCAGGAAGGCGGCCCGGCTATCGCCGCCGCACTCTGGGGTGAGATCAACCCCGGCGGCAAACTTCCGGTCACCATCCCACGCAGCGAAGGCCAGATTCCCATCTACCACTACCACAAGATGGGCAGCGGCTATCAACGGCCGGAGGAGAACACGCTCAGTCAGTACACGGACATCCCGAACACGCCGCTCTACGCTTTTGGGCATGGCCTGAGCTACACCCGCTTCGAGTATAGCGACCTGCGCATCCATCCTGCGCAGGTGGACAGCCGCGGGCAGGTTGAGATCGCCTGTGACGTGACCAACGTCGGCGAGCGGGCCGGCGACGAAGTGGTGCAACTTTACCTGCGCGACCGTCTGGCGCGCGTCACACGGCCGGTGCAGGAGCTGGCCGGGTTCAAGCGGATCAGCCTGGCGCCGGGCGAACGCTGCACGGTGACCTTCACCGTGGAGATGCGCCAGCTTGGCTTTTACAACCATGAAATGCGCTTCGTGGTCGAGCCTGGCGCTGTTGACGTGATGGTCGGCGCCGGCTCGGATGACATTCGGCTGCGCAGCGAATTCGAGATCACCGGCGAGGCGGTCGAGGTGATGGGCGATCGCGCCTTCACTTCACAAGCGCGGGTGGAAAATGTCGACGGCGGAACGGGCGCCGCAGGTTTAGCATCCTTGCAAGAATAGGCGCTTTGATCTCTCTCCCTTCCTGGAAGTTCTGAGCTTTCGGGAAGGGGGGTATTCTAAGAAATAGGCTTATGAGAAAGCAAGACTTCAACCGAGAGTGGCGTCTTTGCAAAGAAGGCGGAGCCGGCGTGCAGATCGTGGATTTGCCGCATGATGCTATGCTCCACGATGCGCGCGATCCTGACAGCCCAGGCGGCAGCGCAGTGGGCTTCTTCGTCGGCGGCGTTTATGTGTACGAAAAGACCTTCCTGGCGCCGGTCGACTGGCGGGACAAGTGCGTCATCTTTGAATTTGAGGGCGTCTACAGAAACAGCAAAGTGTATCTGAACGGGCAGGAGGCCGGAGGCAGGCCCTATGGGTATTCTCGGTTCTTCGTTCACGCAGATTCCTTTTTGCAGTATGGAGCAGAAAACACGATCCGCGTGGTGGCGGATAATTCCCAAATGCCGAACAGCCGCTGGTATTCAGGCAGCGGCGTCTATCGTCCGGTGTATCTGCACGTCTTGAACCGGATGCACATTGAGCTAGACGGCGTGAAGGTCTCCACCCTCTCCTATGCGCCCGCCAGAATCCTGGTGGAAACTCGCGCCACTGGCGGCGAGCTTGCAGTCGAGATTCTCGATGGCGACACTGTCATTGCGCGCGGAGAGGGTGCAGCGGCCCAAATCGACATTCCCAACGCCAGGCTCTGGTCGGCGGAAACGCCTCACCTTTATCGTTGTCGCGTGACGTTGCGAGACCACCATGGCGAGATCGTGGACGAGGTGATTGAGCGCTTCGGCGTCCGCAAGGTGGAATGGAGCCCCCAAGGTTTGTTCATCAATGGCCAGGAGACGTTGCTGCGCGGGGGCTGCATCCACCACGACAACGGCGTCCTCGGCGCTTGCTCTTATGCTAAAGCCGAAGAACGCCGCATTCGCATTTTGAAGGGGCTGGGCTTTAACGCCATTCGCAGCGCCCACAACCCCGCCTCGAAAGCGCTGCTGGAGGCGTGTGACCGCTATGGCATGTACGTCATCGATGAAGCCTTTGATATGTGGTATATGCACAAAAACAAATATGACTACGCTTCTGATTTCGATGACTGGCATTTGGAAGACCTCAAGGCGATGGTCGAAAAGGATTTTAACCACCCTTCGGTCATCATGTATTCCATCGGCAACGAAATGTCAGAGCCATATCAGGAACGAGGCGTTCAGCTAACACGGGAGATGGTGGACTATTTTCACCGCCTGGATCGCAATCGCGCGGTGACGGCCGGCGTCAACCTGATGATGATTCATCTGGCCAGTAAAGGCAAGGGCATCTACAAAGAAGGGGGCGGCCTGGCCGGCGAAGACGAAATCTCTAAAAAGAAAAAGCAGAGCGCTTCGGGAAGCCTGTTCTTCAACATGCTCGTTTCCGTGATCGGCACCCGTATGAACAACATGACCCGTTCAGACGCCGTCGATCGGGTGACCAGTCCGTGTCTGGATGCATTGGATATCGCCGGCTACAACTACGCCTCCGGTCGCTATAAGCTGGAGGGGAAGAAGCACCCCAACAGAGTTATCTACGGCAGCGAGACCTTTCCGCAAGACATCGCCAAGAACTGGGAGATGGTCAAACAACTCCCCTATCTCGTCGGCGATTTCATGTGGACGGCCTGGGACTATCTGGGCGAGGCGGGCCTCGGCGCGTGGACCTACGACGGCACCGGTTTCCACAAGCCTTACCCCTGGCTGCTCGCTGGGTGCGGCGCAGTAGACATTCTGGGCAACGTGGATGCAGCCGGGAAATACGCCGCCGTGGTGTGGGGCGTAGAGAAGCGCCCATATATTGGAGTGCGCCCTGTCAATCGCTCCGGTCAACGCGTCACCAAAGCCATCTGGCGCGGCACGAATGCACTGTCTAGCTGGTCGTGGAAACATTGCGAAGGCAAGAAAGCGGAAATCGAAGTGTACGCCGACGCCCATGCTGTCGAGCTCTTTCTCAACGGGAAGTCGCTGGGCAAGAAGAAAATCAAAGCCTTTCAGGCCATGTACAAGACTCGATACGCTCCTGGCGTTCTCAAGGCGGTCGCCTATGATCGCAATGGGCGCAAACTCTCCGAAAGCGAGCTGGTTTCCGCAACCGGCAAGACGCGCCTTGCGCTCAAGCCCGAAGAATCCGCCATCCAGGTCGGCGAACTGCTCTATGTCAACGTCGAACTCGTCGGGGAAAACGGCGTCGTGGAGAGCAACGACGACCGCAAACTCACCGTCCACGTCGAAGGTGGCAAGCTGCTGGGCTTTGGCAGCGCCAATCCCTGCACCGAAGAGCGCTTCGACAGCGGCAGCTACACCACCTACTATGGCAGAGCGTTGGCGGTGGTGCAGGGAGGAGAAGCGGGCGAGATGACGATACGCGTCAGCGGCGATGGGCTGGAGCCGGCCGAGGCGACCATCCGGGTGACCGAGTAAACCTTTGCGAAAGGAGCCAATCGATGAAAACCGAGACCCTTATGTTGCAGAGCAACCCGAATGTCACGTTGACCACCTATCTGCTCGACGCCTCGCCAGAGATGCCGAATGCAAGGGTGCGGCCGGCGGTGTTGATCTTTCCTGGAGGTGCGTATCGCTTCTGTTCAGATCGCGAAGCCGAGCCGGTCGCAATGGCCTTTCTGTCGCAAGGCTATCACGCCTTCGTGTTGCGTTATTCGCTCAATGAGCATGCGGCCTTTCCCAGGCCGCTCCAAGACGCTGAAGCAGCGCTCGAGCGCATCCGCACCAATGCCGGAGCCTGGGGCGTCATCCCCGACAAAGTGGCCGTGTGCGGTTTCTCGGCGGGAGGGCATCTGGCTGCTGCGCTTGGAACCATAGGGCGCATTCGCCCCAACGCGCTGATCCTGGCGTACCCTCTGATCCTTGACGACCTGGCCGATCTGCTGCCTGCGCCGATCCCTTCGCTGGAACAGAAAGTGGACGCGCAGACGCCGCCAACTTTTCTCTTCACGACCGCTGACGACGCGCTTGTGCCGGTGCGTCATTCGCTCGAATTCGTCTCGGCGCTCGAGCGGGCGGGCGTTCCCTTTGAAGTGCACATCTTTCAGGAAGGCGCGCATGGTCTGTCCCTGGCAAAACCTCATACATCGAGCGGTCTCAAACAGATGGTCAACCGAGACGTCGCCCGCTGGATCGATCTGTGCATTGCCTGGCTAGAAAATCGTTTTGGCGGGTTCGCTTCTGATCGAGAGTTGCCTGCGACAATGGCAACTCCAGAAGCGACCTGCTACAGTGTGGATGTTCCCCTGGAGATGTGCTGGAGCAATCCGGAATGCAGGCAGTTGATTCTTTCTTATCTGCCGGGGATCGATCAAAGCCCGAATTTCAATCTGGCGTTGCGCGTGTCGCTGCGGACGATCAACGCCCACACCCAGGCGTTGGACGAGATTGCGCTGCATGAGCTAGATCAAAAGTTGAGGGCGATTCCGTTGGAGCCATGACTCTTGAAGGTCTTTAACAAAATCTTTTGGGAATCTGTGTAGGCGCTGCTCGTCGCAGCGCTTCCTTATATACCTGGTCATTGTGGCCAGGCTAAACTCAAGGTGAATTTCTTATGTTGAAAGTCCAGAACCTCAGGATCGACTACCCTTTTAGTTTCCGCTAAACGTCACATGACAACGAGAAAGAGATGACAAACAGCAATTGGCAGTTCACAATGTGGTTGACAAAAAACATAAAGAACTCAGTTCTGCCCCATTTACCCAAGAAGATCGATGCGTATCACTGCCTCAAGGGGCTGCTTGACTTCTATTTACCGGAAACAAAAGCTCCTTAAAAATTGTGGATCATCGCTCTATCCACCCCAGCGGCGCAAACGGCGCGGCGATCGCCTGGCCCGCTTGCAGCGGCGTTGCGTATTCGCCGTCGTACACCTGCAAACCTACTTCGACCAGATAGCGCCCCGGTCCCGCCCATGCCGGCCAGCGGATCCTATAGCGGTCTTCGACCACGACGCCTTCCGGCCAGCGGTCGGTGCTCCACCGCCCATAGCCGGGCGACCGTCGCCACTCCCACGCCAGGCTGCCATCCTCGGCCACCACGCGCAACGTCGTGCGCCAGTCCTGCGTCGGCGCGCGGTTGCTGCGCCAATACAGGACAACCTCCTCGCCTAAGGACCAGTCCACCAGAGACAGCTCGCCGAAATCGAGCGGCTCGACCTGGTGTAGGCGCGGCGTCCATTCAACCGGCTTCGGCGGCGCCATAATGGGCAAAATCACGCCGACAAGTCCGTACACGCTCAGCCCTGCGAGGAACACAAGCAGCGCGGCGGCCGCCAATGCACGCCTGAAAAACGCCCAGCGTTGCAATCCTTCCAACCACAACACGACGATGGCGCCGAGGGCCGGAAAGAGCAGTCGCCCCTGGTCGGTGCCCAGCGCCACCAGCGAATATCGCCAGACGCCGAACGCTGCGCCGAACAGCGCCGTCGCCAGCACGGCCAATGCAACGCGCTCGTCCGGCGCGCGCGCCTTCCAGCTGTGCAGATAGCCCAGCAGACTGAGCGCCGTCAATGCAGCGAGCAGCGCATACACCCAATCAGCCATCGGAATGTGGCCGGCGCCGCCGAACTTGCCCCAAAACGACAAAAACCACCCCTTCAACAGCCAGGCCGTATCCGCCCATGTCCACGGCGTCGTGCGCAGGTCCACGGTCTGGCGCACCAGCGCCATGCCTGTTGGATCGCCGTAAAGTCGCCAGTTGCGCCACAGCCAGGGGCTGGCAATGACAAGCGCCGGCACAAAAACGAGGGCGCCGTGCAGCAACCAGCGCCGCCATGAAGTTAGCGTCGCATCCCAGGCTGTCTTCCATCCCACCCTTGTCGTCTTTCTATGATGGGCGCAGAGTGCGCCGAGGAAGATAGCCATCGCAACTGCGGGCCACAGGGCCGCCGTGCTGGCCTTGGCGAGAAGACCCAACCCCAGCGCCAGCGCCGTTCCGCCGAGGGCCCGATGCAGACGTCGCTGCGCATTGGCCGCGCTGGCGCGAAAAATGACCAGCGCGCCCCATAGCGACAACGTCCCAAAGAGCGCAGCCGGGCTGTCGTTGCTCACGGCGCCGCCGAGGAAAGCAAGCTCCGGCAGAAAGGCCGCCACGCCCATCGCCGTCAACGCCAGGCCGGGCTGCCGCGGCCAGGCGGCGTTCGCCAGCGCATAGACTGCGGCGACCGTGGCTGTGCTCATCAGAACCGACCACAGCCGCGCCAGGTGAAAAGCGAGCACGCTCCCGCTCCAGGGAAAAGCCTCTCGCTGCGTGTGGATGAAAAAGTTGGGCGACCAATTCGCCTCAGGCTGAATCTGGACGTCGGGATTGGCGCGTAGAAAGTCAAACGCCGGCTCCGCCAGCGAGGCCAGCGCAGCCGCGCCGATGTGAGCCAGCGGCGGATGTTTGCCTTGCGTCACCTGCGGCCCTTCGGGCAGGCTGCGCTCCCTCGCCAGATAAACTACATAGGCCCAGTGATCCGCCTCGTCGGGCGCTTCGCCGGCCGGATTCCAGATGCTGTAATGGAGCGCCAGCGCAAAATGCGCCATCACCAGCAGCGTCGCCAGCCAGCGCATCCGGCCCCGACTCATGGTTTCACCTCCAGCCGCCCCAGCTCCAGCCGCGCCTCCGTTTGATTCAACGGCTGCAACGGCGCATCCGGCTGACCGGGTGGATACAAACCGGCGTAGATTGTGTAAACGCCCGCCGGGAGATCATCGGGCAACCAGACCTGGTGCGTAAAGTCCAAAAGCTGGCCGCTGCGCCACCGCTCGAACGGCGTGAACGCACCCGCTAATGGCTCATCTTTTTGCGCCGCCATTTGCCCTTCAGCGTTTACTACGTGAATAAATGTGGTCAACGGCTGCTCCGGCTGCTGAATCGACCAGAATAGACGCACATCGAGCGGGCGACCAGGTTGCATGGCGCCGAGCATGGCCGCCTCCAGCCGCACCGAGCCGTAATCTGCGCCTACCGGCGATGGATGGACGGCTCTTTCCGTCAGATTCAGGTTGACCACGAACAGCGCAAGCACGACAAGCGCAGCAAGCGCCAGACGAAGGGCAAAAGACCGGGAGAGTGGGAGCGTAGGAGAGCGGGAGAGGGGGAGAGCGGGGAAGAGAAGAAGAGCGCTGAGCGCAACGGCGCTGAGCAGAAGGCCAAGCCAGAGCGCAGGCGTCGGCGCCAAGCGCACCTCGACGCGCGGCTCGCCTGCATCGAGATCGACGGCCAACAGCCCTAAAGCGCCGTCAGGATAGGCTGGAGTTGCAACGCCGTCCACGAACACCTGCCAGGCTGGAAAGTAAAAACGGGAAAATCGCAATATCAACGGCGCGTCTGCGTGGATGCGCCACGCCCCGTGTAGATACCCCTGTTCTTCAGGCGTGGCCGTGAATGCAGCAGCCGCTGCGTCGGGCTCCGGCGACGTCGGCGGCCGGCCGACCGCCCATCGCTCTTCCTTCACCCAGCGCGGTAGAAATTCTCCCGTCCACGTGGCGCCCACCTGCCCGTGCTCGGCGTCGAACCGCCACATCTGTTCACGGGTCAATTCATTCGCAACAAATGGTGCAGGCGTCGGTGCCAACCCGGCGACAGCGTAGACGACGCTATAAATTGCCAGCAACCCGCTGACTGCGCCGGCAAAAGGATCGGCGCGCCTCTCCGGCAGACGGCGCGTCGCCGCCTCGAGCAATGTGGCGGCCATGCATGCAAATGCCAATGCCAGAATTGTCTGCCAGCGCCACGGGAATTGCAACTTTCCCAGCGTCGAGGCCAACCAGGACCAGAGGCCCGCGCTGGCGGAGGTCATCAGAAAAATTGTCATGACGCTGAGCGCCACGGCGAGCGCAAGATGAGGCCGCAACGGCGAAGTGCGCCAGAAAAGCATCGCCAGCAGAGCTACGGCCAGGAGCGCGAACAAATAACCGGGGAGAGGGACGGTCGGCTCCGTCGCCGTCGGGTATCGATACACCGCTGCATCGCTCGCCAACGTCGCCCAGCCGGCGAAATGGCTGCGGAAGCCCTCGCCCGCGGGCGCAGCGCCCAATCCCACCCAGTCGGCCTCCAGCAGCGAAGGCGCCAGATGAAACGCACTCAGCGCCAGACCGAATACGAGCGGCAGGAGGATCACCGGCGTCAGCGCAAAACGGCTGCTTGGGTGATGAGAGAGCGGGAGAGGGGGAGAGCCTGAGAGCGGGAGAGGAGGAGAGCCTGAGAGCGGGAGAGGGGGAGAGCCTGAGAGCGGGAGAGGGGGAGAGCCTGAGAGCGGGAGAGGAGGAGAGCCTGAGAGCGGGAGAAGAAGGGCGCACCCAAGAGCCGCCAGGACCGCCATGAGAGCCGTCAGGTTGTGCGTCAGGACGAGGCCGGCCCAGGCCAACGCCGCAAGCGTAAACCATCGGCTGGACAGGAGGCGACGCAACAACGCCCAAAACCCGCCTGCGGCGCCCTCCACAGCGGCGAATTGTCCCAGTCGAAAACTCGAAAACGCAATCAACGGCAGCCAGAAAAAGGCGGCGAACTCCGGCAAGGCCCCGCGCACGAAGAGATCATACAGGCGATAGGGAAAGGCCAGATAGAGCACAGTTCCTGCGATGGCGACGGTCGGGCGTGCCCAGCAGCGCAGCAACGCGATCATGGACAACGCCGAAGCGCCGAACCAGAGCGCCAGCGCCAGCCGCGTGGCAGTGAGCAGATCTACACCTATGAGATGTAAAAGCGCAGGGAGATAGTAGAACGCCGGCGCATAGTAATGGAGCACCGGATAGCCATAGCCAAAGGCGAAATCGGGAAACCAACGGGGCAAAAGGACGCCCATCTGCAGCGCCTCGGCCAGGGCGCGCACGCGATGCAGGTGAAAGAGGCCGTCGGGCGTGTCAGGCCAGGGCGACGTCCCCCAGTAGAGCGCCAGCGCAGCAGCGGCTGCAACCAGCGCGTATCCAGCTCGTGCGCGTCGTCGGTCGTTCACCGGATGGAAATCAGTCGGATGCTCCATTCAGCGCCGCCGCCATGCGTTGCAGCCCTTCCTCCAGGGTGCGACGCGGGCAGCCGAAGTTGAGCCGCACAAAACCTTCTCCTCCTTCGCCGAACCATGCGCCGTCGTTGACGGCCAGCTTCGCCTTGCGCAGGAGGAAGTCGGCGGGTTTGCCGCCGTCGACGACTTCGCGCAAGTACACCCAGAGCAAATAGGTGGCCTCTGGGCAGGTGAACCGGACGTTGGGAAGATGTTGTTCAAGGAATGCGACGGCGAAATTGCGGTTGGCTGTGAGATAGCTGCGCAGCGCCTCGAGCCACGGGTCGCACTGGGTGTACGCTGCCTCGGCCGCCACCATGCCCAGAATATTGACGTGGGGAGTGATGCCCGCCATCGCTCCCTCCACCTGCTTGCGCAGCGTTGGATTCTGAATGATGGCGAAGCTGGCGCCCAGCCCGGGGATGTTGAAGGTCTTGCTCGGCGCCATCAGGGTGATCGTGCGTTGGGCAATCTCCGGCGCCAGGCTGGCGATCGGAATGTGGCGCGTGTCGTCCAGCAGCAGGTCGCAGTGAATTTCGTCGGAGCAGATCACCAGGTCGTGCGCCTCGCAAAAGGCGGCGATCTCGCTCAGCTCCTCGCGCGTGTAGGCGCGTCCGACCGGATTGTGGGGGTTGCAGAGCAGAAAAAGCCTCGTCTGCGGCTGGATCGCCTCAGCCAGCCCTTCCATGTTCAGCTCGTAATGGAGACGACGCCCGATTGAACGCACCCGCAGCGGAGCGGATTGCAATGTGCGATGCTGGTTGATGGGCGCCGTCAAAAATGGCCCGTAGACCGGCGTGTTGATCAGGACGCCGTCGCCTCGCTCGCCGATGGCGCGGCTGACGACGTTCAAGCCGCTGACCAAACCGGGAAGAAACAAGATTTCTTCTGGCCGAATCTCCCATCCGTAGAGCCGCATCATGCGCTCGACCAGGGCGCGTTTCAGCGGCTGGGATTCGAGGCCATAGCCGAAAACGCCATGCTCCACGCGACGGGCCAAAGCGTCGATAATGGGCTGGGGCGAGGCGAAGTCCATGTCGGCCACCCACATGGGGAGCACATCTTCCGGGAAATAGCCCCATTTGGCGCTGTCCGTGCCTCGGCGTTCAATGACGCGATCAAAATCGTAGGACATGATCTTTCACCTGATGAAAGCTGACTGCCGGATGAACGGGAGCCGGTTGACAATCACTGGTCGCTTGCGTCCTTCGCCATGTCGTCATAGTTGAGATGTTTGCGCTTCACCGGCCCGGTGCGGTAGGCGGCGCGCGACATGGCGGAGGTGGCGATCGGGAGCGTCGCAAAGAGCAAAGCGATGAGCAAAATCATGCGATAGAAGAGGAATTCCTCGAAAAAGTAAAACCCGGCTGCCAGCAACATGGCGCTGATGCCGACCGTAGAAGCTTTACCGCCGGCGTGCATGCGCGAGAAGACGTCGGGCAGACGCACGATGCCGATGGCGGAGACCAGCATGAAAAAGACGCCGAAGGCGCTCAATAAGACCACAAAAATTTCCAGCAGCGACATAACGCCTATTCCTCGTCCGACTCCCAATCCTGCAGGTTGGACTGTTCAATATAGCGCGCCAGCATGACTGTGCCGACAAAGCCGAGCACTGCGGTGACGATGGCCGCGTCGAGCAGCGCAGCCGCCTTGCTGCGCATGGCCAGCAGGGCAAAGATGCCGATGGCGTGACTCGTAATGGTGTCAAAAGCCACGGTGCGGTTGGGGGGGTTGGGGCCGAGATAGAGCCGCACAAAACAGATCATCAAGGAAAACGCCATGATGGCCAGCAACACTTCCAGCCAGAAATCGAGCGTCATGCAATGACTCCTCCGCGCGTGACGCGCAAAATGCGCCGCTCAAAATCGTGCTTGATCTTCCGCCGCACCTCCGACGGATCTCCCATGACCAGGTTGTGCACATACAGCACGCGTTGCCCCTCGGGGTTGCGGCCCACATGGATGCTGATGGTGCCCGGCGTGAGCGTGATCGAGCTGGCGAGAATGGCCGTCTCCAGGTCGCTGCGCACGTCGAGCGGGATCTCAACGATGCCCTGGTCGAGTTTCGGATCCGGCGACAACACGTAGCCGGCGACCTGCACGCTGGCGACGACAATGCTCCAGATCATAAAGAGCACATAGCCAAAGATGCCCAGAATGGTTCCGGCGTAGCCCCGATAGATCACAGAGAGCACCAGAAAGCCAAGCACAAACCCGGTCGCCAAGGTGGCGATGTCGACGCTCTCCTGAAGCGCGCTCCAGGAAATCGCCAGGATGAGGTTCATCAAAAAGATATTGCGCGTGTGCATGCATCACCTCCCTGCCAGCTCCGTCGCCTGCGATGCAGCGGTCAGTCCCCACTCCGGCGGCGCGATGCGGAGGTCTTGTTCGGTCAACGTGGGGCCAACCGCCTTCACATAGGCGGCGCGATCGATGGCCTGATTCGCCGCCGTCTGCACCATGTCAAGCGCAGGCTGTGCAACCAATCCTAGCGTCAGACTGAGCGCAACCAACGCGATCACGGGCGCCACCGTCATCCACGCATAATTGGGCGCCGTCTGCCGCCGCTGCGTGAGCGGCTGTCGATGCGGCTTCCCCCAGAAGATGTACTGCCAGAGCCGGATCATGCTCATGGTTGTCAACAGGCTCACGAAGACGCTCACGCCCGCGATCGCCCACTGACCGGCGGAAAAGGTGACTTCCAGCAGCCCCAACTTGCCGATAAACCCGCTGGTGGGCGGGAAGCCGGCCAATGAAAAGGCGGCGATAAAGAAGACGGTCGCCTGCAAGGGTTTGAGTCGAACCAATCCTCCGAGTTCATTCAGTTTCCCTGTGCCCATCTCCAGCTCAACGGCGCCGCCGCCGAGCAAGAGCGCCGTTTTGACGATCTGATTGTGCACCAGGAACAGGATCGCCAGCGCCAGGCCAAAGCCAATTCCATACGGGTTCGGCGTCATGGCGACGGCCAACCCCATCACCATGTAGCCGATCTGGCTGATGATGTGAAAGCTGAGCAGGCGGCGGATCGTCGGCTGGGCGAAGGCGCCCAACACGCCGACCACCATCGTCAGCCCGGCGATCGTCATCAACAGCGGCTGCCATTGATTGAGCAGCCATGGGAAGAAAAGCGGGAAGACGCGATACATCGAATACATGCCGACCTTGGTCAGCACGCCGCTGAAAAGGGCGGTCACGGCCGGATGGGGCGTGTGATAGCTGCTGGGCAGCCAGAAGAAGACCGGAAAGACGGCGGCCTTGGCGCCAAAGGCAATCAGCAGCAGTCCGGCGATCATCGCCTGCACCAGGTAGGGGGCGTCGTTCATGCGCACGGCGATGTGCGCCATGTTGAGCGTGCCGAGCGTCCCATAGGTCACGCCCGCCGCCAACAGCAGCATCATCGAGCCGACCAGGTTGAGCACAACATAGCGGATGCCGCCGTTGAGCTGGCTGGGCGTGCCGCCGACGGTCAGCAGCACAAAGCTGGCCATCAGCATCACTTCATAAAAGACGTACAGGTTGAAGAGATCGCCCGTCAGAAATGCGCCGTTCGCTCCCATCAGCAAAAAGAGCATCATCGGGAAAAAGCCGAGCTGGGCTCGTTCGGAGTCGATGGTCGCCAGGGCGAAGGGAAAGATCAGAACGCTGAGCAGCGCCACCATCACCAGCATGATCGCGCTGAGAGCGTCCAGATACACGGTGATGCCGAAAGGCGGCGTCCAAAGCCCCATCTGGTAGGCCACCGGCTCGCCGTTCAAGACAAAAACCAGCAGAAAGACGGTCACCGCCAGATTGACGAGGACGCCGACGCCCACCAGCGTTTGCTGAATCTGGAGCCGCCGAGGGAATTGCATGAATTGCAGGAACATCCCCACCGCTCCCAAAAGCAGGGGGATGGCCACAGGCAGGGTGATCACGGTCGGATGAAGGCTCATTCGCGCGCGACCTCTCGTTCTGCTTCAGGGTGATCGTACACTTCGTCCAACTCGTACTGAAGGATGTCGTAATCGTCAGCTGCATCGGGCAGCTTCATGCGCAGCGTAAATTCCGCAAAGGGGTCGGAGGTGTTGACCACCGTCGCCAGCTCGCCCGGCGCCAGGTCGCTGCCGGTGAGGGCGTCGCGGCGATAGACAAGCGCCACGATGAAGGCGGTGACGCCGAAGCTGATCACGATCGCCGTCAGAATCAGCGCCTGCGGCAATGGATCTGCATAGCTGGCGAACAACACGTCGGCGCCTTGCGGGGCGCCCCCCATTTCTTCAGGCACGATCGGTGGTGCGCCGCGGGTTAAGGCGCTGGTGCCGAAGAGGGCAAGGTTGACGGCGTGGGTGAACAACCCCAACCCTAGAATCAGCTTGATCTGTCCGCGTTGCAAGACCAGGTAGGCGCCGCAGGCAAACAGGACGCCGACCAGCAGCGCCAGCATGAATGCTGTCATCGGTGACGATCCTCCCTTTGTCTTTCAAGCCGCGTTTGCTCTGTCACGGCGGCTTCGGCGGCTTCGCCCAGTCGCAACAGGTAGGTGATCGCCATGCCCACCACGACGAACATCACGCCCAGGTCGAACAGTTGCGGCGTTCCAAATTTGAGCTTTTCTCCGGCCATAGAAAATTCGAGCCAGATGCTGCGGAAGAAGCCGCCGTTGTACATGCCCAACAGCGCCGCCCCCACCGCAATGGTCAGACCGGCGCCGGCCAGTGGAACCGCCCACGGGCCGTAGCGGTCGCGCGTGGCCTGCGCGCCTCTCGCCAGGATCGTCAATTCGATGGCCGAGGCCGCCACCAGTCCGGCGATAAAGCCGCCGCCAGGCATGTCATGGCCGCGCAGGAAGAGAAAGATGGCGATCAGGAAGATGACGGGCGTCAAAATTTTATCGACCAGGCGCAGGTAGATCTCAATCATGTCCGACCTCCGTCGCCTCATGCTTCATGGGAGAAACCGGATGCGCGCCATCCTCGCCGGCGCTGCGTGCGGCGACGATGCGCCGACGCAGTTTGTGAATTTGCGGGCTGCGCAGCAGGGCGTAGCCGCCGAGCGCCGCCAGCCCCAACACGGTGATCTCCCCCAGCGTATCGTAGCCGCGGAAGTCCACCAAAATGACGTTGACGACATTGGTGCCTTTGCCGAGCGAATAGGATTTTTCCAGGAAATAGGGGCTGATGCTCTCCCCAATCTGCGTCACATGGTTGACCATGACCACGGTGAAGCCGAAAAAGCCCATGGCGATGGCCACGAACAGTCGAAACGCCCGGCGTCGGTCGTCCTCGATAAAGGGATCGGGGCGCACGCGGAAAAAGACGAGCACCAGCAGGATGACGGTCAGCACCTCGATCAGCAGCTGCGTCAACGCCAGATCGGGGGCGCCAAAGACGATAAAAAAGATGGTGACGGTGATCCCGACGACGCCCAACGAGATGATGGCGCTCAGGCGAGAGCGGGCGCGCACCGTCGCCAGCGCGCCCAGGATGGCGAGCGCAAAGATCAACCATTCGGCGATGCTCGGAATCTCCAGCGAGTCGAGCAAAACGCTGGTGCGCGCTGTAGGGAAGAAAAGCGCATAGACCACCACCGCCACCCCCGCCAGCAATGTGACGCTGACCTGCGGCGCCATCGGGCTGCCCTGGATCACCGTAGTGAGCCGGTAGGCGAAATGATAGATGGCGTCGATGGTGGCGTCATAGACGGCCAGCGAGCTGAATTTCTCCGGCACAGCCGCGAACGCTCGACGCACGCGGTTGCGAAGGGCGAAGACTCCAACGCCCACCGCAATTGCGGCCAGGCTGGTCAGGAAAACCGGCGTTAGCCCGTGCCACAATTTCAACTGGAGCGTCGTCGGCTCTCCAGCAATTGCTGCAATGGCAGGCGCAAAGAGCAGGTTCTCATACGCGCCTGCAAAAAACGCACCGACGGTTCCCAGGAGCGTCAAGAGCAGCGCCGGCGCAACAAACCCCGGCGAAGGCGCATGATGCAGATGCGCGGGATGTTCATCCGCCTGACGACGGAAGAAGGCTTCCCACGCCAGCGTCACGATGGCGCCCACCATAAAGAGCGCAGCCAACACCGAGGCTGCGTACATCAGCCCGCCGACGAGGCCATCGCCATGCTCCAGCCGTTGAAAGCCCTGCTCCAACATCAGCTCCTTGGCCAGGAACCCCATCGTCGGGATCACGCCGGACATCGAAAGCGCGGCCAGCACCACCGTCGCCGCCACGAGCGGCATGGCGCGCGCCAGGTTGGCCAGCCTGCGCAGGTCGCGCGTGCCCATTGCATGGTCGACGATGCCGGCGCTGAGGAAGAGCGGCGCTTTGTAAAGCGCATGCGCCAGCACGGTGACGACGAACGCTTCATAGGCGTATTTCTCGCGGAAGGCCAGCAACATCACCAGCGTGCCCAACACGGCGACGGTGGCGTAGGCGAGCAGCGCCTTCATGTCGGTGTAGCGAATGGCGCTGACGCCGCCGAGCACCATCGTGAAACCGCCGACCAGGAAGAGCGTCCAGAACCAGAGCGGCAGCTCGCTGAAGGCCGGATGCAGCCGCGCCAGCAGAAAGACGCCCGCTTTCACCATCGTCGCCGAATGGAGATACGCGCTGGCGGGCGTCGGCGCCGCCATCGCCCCCGGCAACCAGAACTGGAAGGGAAACTGCGCCGATTTGGTGAAGGCGCCCAGGAAAATCAAGACCAGGGCGACCGGCGTGATGGATGCAGCGGCGATGTCGGGAGCGGCCAGAATTTCACTGATATTGAACGAGCCGACGTGCAGCCCTAGCAACACCATGCCGGCCAGCATCGCCAGGCCGCCGGCCGTCGTGACGATCAAGGCGCGGCGAGCGCCTTCGGTGGCGCCTTTGTAGTCGCTTTTGAAAGCGATCAACAGATAGCTTGTGATGCTCGTGCCTTCCCAGAAGATGAAGAGCGTCAGGAGATCATCGGCCCACACCAACCCCAACATGCTCGCCATGAAGCCATAGAGCACCAGGTAGAAAAAGCCCTGTCTCGGCTCGCCCTCGAAATAATAGGCGGTGTAGAAGGCGATGCAGGCGCCGACGCCGGTGATGATCAGGCCGAAAAAGAGCGCCAGCCCATCCAGACGCAGGGCAAGCTCCAGGCCCAGCGTAGGCGCCCACGCATAACGTTCTGCAATGAAATTGCCCTGGGCGACTGTGGGCAGCTGCAACACCTGCCACACGGTGATTGCAGCAGGCGGCAGGGCGCTGAGCCAGGCGAACCATAGAGAGCGATGAGGTTTCAGGAGCCAGAATATCGGTGCAGAAACAAAGAGTATGACCAGACTAAGCGCAAGAGCAGGCACGATGTGTTCTCTCGTCTTGTTCGTGATCCTCGAAAGAAGTGCGAGTCGACGTCGACTCAGAGGATTGGATGCAGTTCGCGCCGGCGCGGGCTGCGTTCATTTTTTGAATCTGGTGAAGAGATTTCCGGGTGTTTTGGTCGCTCAGAAATCTCGCTTCTCGATAAAGCATACATGACTTGGACGCTTCCTGCAAACAAATTGGGGCGCCTCGATCTACTGCAACCCATGCAGCAGTTAGACGATGCACTCAGACAAATTGGCGAGCGAAGCTCCCCACGGTTCTTACGACATTTGCGCGGTTTCCATGCACGGCATTCCACCTGGAGCCGCGGCAATCCTGTAGGGGATTCGTCGGTTGACGCTCCTCACCGGTCAACTTATACTGGGTTTGGGACGACGGCGAAGATTTTTATATCAGGAGGGTGTCTCCATGCAGCTCTTCCGACGGCTCTTCTCACAGGACAGGAGCGAATCATCGTCTGTTGAAGATCCCAAGACTGCGTTCCACACTCGCGTCCAGCCTCATTCCCATCTCCTCGTTGCTCTCTCCATCGCACTCATCGGCTTACTGGGCTTTCTGATCGTTCTCCTCATTGCCGTAGCCGCTGGGTGAAACGACGCGCCCTTTCACCAGCCGGTCTATTGGGGGGTGAACTTCAGGGTGGAATGCGAAAGCGTCCGCTACAGCATGAAAGCCAGGAAATTCCAGTGCCACAGCACCCAGACCACGCCTAGAGCAAGCAGCGTGAGCACGGTGTAATGCAGGCGGCTGAACCAGCCCCAGTAGCGCCTCAGCCAGCTCAGGACGGTGAAAAACGCCATGCCGAGCGCAAACAGTGCGATCGCCGTTGGCAGCAGAAGCAGGGCGGAAAGCAGCGGCGGCTCGCCAAAAAAGATTCTGGGCACGCCATAGTCGGGATGAATGTCCCCCAGTACACCCACAAGCATGAGCAGAAACGCCGTCAGCGCAACGCCGAAAAGCCCCGCCGTCCAACGCGCCAGGCCGGCTGCAAATGAAGCTCGCCCTGTCCCCCGGCGGGCTGCAAAGGCGACCACCCAACCGAATATGGATAGCAGCGTCATCAACAGGGCGCCGCCGACCAGGGGCGCTGTAAAGGAGAAGGTCGCGTACCAGGGCGCCTTATAAGAAGTGAAGGGCGTGAAGTCGTTGAAGTGCAGCCAGATGCGACCGGCGGCGTCCTTCTGAAAGAGAAGCCTGTCCTGACGTTCAGAATGGCGAAAGAATCCAGGCTCGATCTCGGCGTAGGTTTCCGTCCTTCCACCCATAAAGACCCGCACCGTTCCCTCGTCTGTGAGCTGGACAAGCGTCGGCTGAAGCAGTTGAAGAACTTTTTCGATCGTGGTGTAGTTTGCGCGTGCAGCATGATATTCACCGAGATACTGGGCGGCGCGCTGCGCTGCGTCCGCCGGTGGATTCACAGGCGTAAACGAGGCCGGGAAGTACCGATCCATGAATGCGCGAAAGAGTGCATCGCGCACCAGGGCGCCGCCAAGCGCATTGTAGGAGACGTATAGCCCCACTCCTTCCTCCGGAACGAGAAATAACCCCGTATGAAAGAGAGGCGTGTCGCCGGCATGATGGAGGATGCGCCGTCCGTTCACCGTCATTGTCATGAAGCCGTGCGCCATTCCATCCAGGCGAGGATCGGGCGTGAAGAGCTGGCTGTGCATCCGTTGCGCGGTCTCTTCCTGGAGGATGCGCGCATCGCCGAGACGGCCGTTCTGCAGGTGGGCCATCATGAAACGCGCCATGTCGCCTGCAGGCGCACTCATAGCGCCCGCAGGCGTGGCGGAGATAAACTCGAAGCCGCCGGTGCGATAGACGCCGTTGTCATAGAAATAACCGCCGGCGAGATGGGGCGCCAGTTGCGCCGGCAACGGCTGTCGAAAGGTGCTGGCGGTCATTCCCAACGGCTCAAAGATGTGCTTCTCTACGTAGCTTTCAAAAGGTTCGCCCGTAACGCGCTGCACGATATATCCCGCCAGCGCCGTCCCATAGTTGGAATAGGCGCTCACCTGTCCAGGTGGAAAGACGCGCTCCGGCAGGTGCCGCTTGAGATACGCCTCCAGCGTAAGCAATTCCTCCGCAGAGAGCACGAAAAGCCCCTCGCCGATGTCTTCAAAGCCGGGCGTGTGCGCCAACAGGTGCGCAAGGGTGATCGGCTCCGGGAAAGTGGCCGGGATCGGAAAGTCCAGATAGGCGTTGACGTCGGCGTTCAGGTCCAGCCTGCCCTGTTCGACCAGTTGCATGACGGCCGTCCAGGTCACCAGTTTCGACGTCGAGCCGGGGCGAAAGAGGGTGCGCTCAGGATCGACCGGCGTGCGGGCTTTCAGGTCTGCATAACCGTAGCCCTTGGCTAAAAGGACGCTGTCCCCCTGCACGATGGCCAGTGCTGCACCTGGAATGTGATGGCTCTCCAGGTGGGCGGCCATCAGGCCATCCATGAACGTCTCGAGGTCGACGGGATCGATTGGATTCTCCGATTGCGCTGTCGCCGGAGTGGACAACAGGGCGAACACCAAAAGCGCCGGCGCAAGTGATCGAGTCAAGAGGGTGAACAGAGAGAAGGCGAGCTTCATGGTAGGCTCCTCAAGCGTCTGCGCAACGGCCCCAGCGTTCATGCGCGCAGATTCACAGGAACGCCCGCGTTCGATGGTAGCTCAGGATTCGAGTTCATGCAAAACTGCAAGCGCTTCAGCTTTTTGCTGCAAGTCCCTCACCTGAGCGACAATCCTGGAGGCGCTGCAGCCCGATTCGCCTTCGTTGGCTAGCGCCAATTCCATTATCTCGTGATGCATGGAAGGCCAGGAGTCTTTTTGTGGAAGCTACGAACATGGATTCGATCCTCTTTGACCTGGGCAACGTGCTTGTGCACTACGATCACAAGCGCGCCCTGTCTGCGCTGGCGGCGCTCTACGGCGTCGACGCCGAGAAGGTTCTCCACCTCCACCAGGAGATCGCACCCGCGTTCGGGTTGGGGCGGATTGAGCCTGAAGAGGTGGTTGACCTGTTCAACGAACGCTTTGGCGCCGAGCGCAGCCTGGAGCAATTCGCAGAGGCGTTCTGCAGCGGCCTTGCGCGCGACGACGCCGCACTGGCCTACGCCGTGAGTTTACGGCAAGAAGGTGAACTGGCGATCGGCGTCATCAGCAACACCAACGCCATCCACGTCGCCTGGCTCGACGACCATGCGCCGGAGCTGAAGGAGTTCGATCTGGTGATGATGAGCAATGAAGTCGGGATGTGCAAGCCGGACCCAGAGATTTTTGAGCTGGCGATGGAGTTGCTCAACGTCCCTGCCCAGCGAATTCTCTATATCGATGACCTGGAGGAAAATGTCGAGGCGGCTCGCAAACTGGGCATGACGGGCGTCGTGCATTCCGATTGGGCGCAAACGCGTCGCCAGATCGAGGCATGGCGCGCCGCACGCCGCCACGCCGTCCGTCCTCAGTGAACGCCGAGCCGATGCAGGCTGCGACGCCGGTCTAGTCGCGTCAGGCCCAACGTTTGCGCGTAAGCAACCGCCTCTGCATATTCGCTGCGCGTCAGACGTCGATTCAACTCGGCGTAATGCTGGGCGTCGACGCGACCGGCCGGGTAGTACTGATCCATGAGATTCACGTACGTGTTGAGCGACACTTCTTCCGCCACAAAGCGCAGGATGGCCTTGGTTTCCTCCAGAAACCCCGGCATGACGAGATGGCGCAGCAACAGCCCGCGTTGCGCCAGACCATGCTCATCGATGACCAGGTCGCCGACTTGCCGATGCATTTCCAGAATGGCCCGGCGCGCCGCCTCTGGGTAATCTTTCGCTTTCAGATAGCGTTGTGCAAGCTGAGGAGTCCAGAACTTGAAGTCCGGCATGTAAATGTCCACGACGCCGTCGAGCAGGCGCAGGCTTTCCGGCGAATCGTAGGCCGAGGTGTTGTAGACGATCGGCAGCCGCAATCCCCGTTCGACGGCAATGACCAACGCCTCCAACACCTGAGGAACGACGTGCTCCGGCGTCACCAGGTTGATATTGTGGACGCCTTGCGCCTGCAGCTCGAGCATCATGGCCGCCAACCGCTCCGGCGACGTCTCCACGCCCACGCCTTCCTGGCTGATCTCGAAGTTCTGACAGAAGACGCAGCGTAAATTGCACCAGGCGAAGAAGATCGTCCCGCTGCCGCGCCACCCGCGCAGGCAGTCTTCCTCCCCGAAGTGCGGGAAGTAGCTGCTCACCCGCGCATAACGGCCGGTCTTGCAGACGCCCGTTTTGTCCGCAAGCCGGTCGACTGCGCAGTCTCGCGGGCAGACGCGGCACTGCGCCAATCCCGCCACCGCTTCCCGCGCCCGTGCGTGGAGCTCGCCGCTTCGATAGAGCGCCATGTAAGCAGGTTTGAATCGAGTCTCGCTTCGCATCACCTTGCTTTGCATTAATTTGCGATTTAATTCGCAACGCGCAATTCATTGACAATCCGGTCAAACTTCAGCCCCTTTGTCTGCAAGGCATTCGTGATCACGGTTTCGATGCGTTGTTTCTCCGCTTCGCTGTGGACAACGCCGCGCAGGTGAATCACGCCCTTCATGCTTTCCACAGTAAAAATATCGGCATCGGGAATCATCGGATCCACCGCCAGCGCCTCGCGTGCAGCCGCCTGCAGGCGATCATCTGCAAAATTCTGACTGGGTTTACCGAGAAAGGGGATTTTCATCGTGCGCCTCCTCGCATCAAATCAACGGACTTCTGGACACAAAACGCCATCATCGTGTTGAACGCGCCGCATCCTGCAGAAGACATCTCAAAATGAGACGAAGACATCTCAAAATGAGACCCCATCCCAAAAAAGGAAACAAGCGAGCAAGCACCGATCAAAATTATAGCATAGTTTTGTAGCGCAGAGGACGTAGCTTTTCACGAGCTCGCTGCGGATTTTAAGCCCAGCATAACAATCATCTGCCAGGAAGCTTGC
Source organism: uncultured Caldilinea sp. (assembly GCF_937128415.1). GTDB lineage: Bacteria > Chloroflexota > Anaerolineae > Caldilineales > Caldilineaceae > Caldilinea. The sequence continues at coordinate 4,257 of NZ_CAKZMJ010000081.1, read as the reverse complement.
AAGCTTCCTGGCAGATGGCGGCGGAAATTTTACATTCACCGAGCGCCCGGCGCAGGCAGTTGCGCTGTTCCCCACCTTTTATCGGCGGAGACGTCTGATTCAGCCGCCCCCGCCCCCTGGCTCCTCCGGTGGACTCGGCGTTGCGTTTGGCGCGTCCGACGGCGCTTCGCCAGAAGCCCGTAGCTGCTCGAAGTTGAAGGTGACGCCCGCCTGCGCACTGAAGTCGTCGGTCGCCACCAGAATCACCAGCCGCTGCGTCGCGATCACTGCGCCGTTGGGCCAGGTGGCCGGCATGACGAAGCTCATCAGGAAGTTGCCTTGAGCGTCGCTCGGCGCCGAGGCGTAGCGCACGTAGCTGTCTCCTTCGCCCACCGAGCCATCCAGCCGCACGAGGTGTACGTAGAGCATGGTGTTGGGTGGGAAGCCGCCGCCGCTGACCGTCACCGTCACGCCGGGCTGACCGGAGCCTGGGCTGACCTGCGCGTAGGGGTTGGGCGTCGGCGTCGGCGAAGCGGGCGGCGTGCTGGTCGGCGTCGGCGTGAAGGTGGGCGTCGCCGTCGGCGCTGCCACCTGATAAGCGAAGACGCTGCTCACCGAGACGCTGAAGTCGGGCGTCGCCACGGTGACCACAATGCGCTCCTGCGTGATGGCGCCGCCGTCCGGCCAGGTCGCCGGCATGGTGAAGATGAGCGAGTAGCGACCGGTGCTGTCCGTCTGGCCAGAGACGTACGCCATCCGCGCGCCGTCGCCTATCGACGCATCGAGCGGCGCCAGGTAGACCGCCACCGCTGCATTGGCCGGGAAGCCGCCGCCGGATGCGACGACGCGCGTGCCTGCAGGACCGGCGGCGGGCGCCAGGTTGATCGACGGATTGGCCGGCGTTGCAAAGAAGTCAAAGGTGGCCGTGGCCTGCGCAGCGAAATCGCCCGTCGCCGCCAGGATGACCAGCTTGCCGGTGGGGATGGGGCTGCCGTCTGACCAGCGTTCTGGCATCGTCAGCGCGGCGGTGAAATTGCCGTTGGCGTCGCTTGTGGCGCTCTGAATCGGCGGCGCGGCGCTGAGCGCGCTGGCGCGCACCACGCTGCCCAGGTAGAGGTTGATGGCGCGATTGGCCGGGAAGCCGCCGCCGCGCACTGTAACCTGCGTGCCGGGGCCGCCGGAATTGGGGTTGACCTCGACGTAAGGATTCGGCGCCGCGGTGGGCCGCGGCTGCGTCACATCGAAGTCGGCGGCGGCGCTGACGCGGAAATCTGCAGTCGCCACCAGCAGCGCCAGCTTGCCCGGCGACACCGGGCTGCCATCCGGCCAGGTGGTCGGCACTGTAAAGCGCAGGCTGCCGTTGCCGAAGCGGTCGCTGCTGCCGCTGGCGTAGACTGTGGCGCCGGCCGCCTCGGCGGCGCGCACGTAGGCGCCGAGATAGAGATTGACCGCCGTGTTGGGCGGGAAGCCGCCGAAGCTCACCGTCACCTGTTCGCCGACCGGCCCGGAGGAAGGATTGGCGTCGGCGAAAGGATTGGGCGTGGGCGGCGGCGTGGGGGTGCGGGTGGGCGTCGGCGTGCGCGTGGGCGTGGCCGTGGCGGGGAGGCGCTCCCACCAGAAGGTGATGAAGGCTGCACCCCGGTTCTGATAGTACTCGACCACGATGTGATGGCGCCCGTCCAGGCGACGGTCGGCGGTGTAGGTGGTGGCGCCACTCATATCGCGCCACTCGTCGATGATGCGCTGACCGTCGATGTAGACGCGCACGCCGTCGTCGGAGCGCACGTAGAAGCGGTAATCCCCGCGGGCGAACTCGAGCGTGCGCGACCAGCGCACCGAATACTCCACCGTCCCCAGCCCAGGCGCAGGCGCAACGTTCGTCCAGTTGAAGTCGATGGCGCGATCGTTGCGCACATGCACCGGCGCGCCGGAGAGATGGCGGTTGTTGAAGTACTCTCCGCGCCACTCTGGGAAGGAGGGTGGAGGCGTCGGTTCCAGCCGCCTCCAGCCGAAGGTCATGTAGGCAGGCTGACGGCGCTGGCCATAGTCGATGTAGATCGTGTAGGAGCCTTGCTCGAGCCATACGTCGGTGCTATAGGCGCCGGCGACGCCGCTCCACTGATCGAGCACCAGGCGGTTGTCCACCCAGATGCGCACGCCGCCGTCGCTCTCGCCGAAGAAGCGATACGTTCCGGCGGCGAAGTAGAGCGGACGCGACCAACGCACCGAGAAGCCTGTGGCCGGAAGGCCGGGCGCCGGTGCGCCGAAGCCCCAGTTGAAATGGACGGCAGGGTCGTGACGCACGAGGCGCGGCGCGCCCTGCAGCGACGGGTTGTCATAATATTCGCCGCGCCAGGCCAGCCCTGCCGGCGGCGTCGGCGTCGGGACGGGCGTGCGCGTCGGCGTCGCCGAGGGCGGAAGCGTCGGCGCAGGGGGCGCGGCCACCACCGGCGGCGAGCCGAGATAGTCGGTGAAGGCGCGCGAGACCCAGCCACGCGTGCCGTCCCACAGTTGACCGAAGAGCCACGTTCCCGTCGCATCCTGTCCGAGCACGCCGATGCGCGTGCCGTAGGTCAACGTGCGGATGACCGGGTAAACCACGCCAGGGCCGGTGCGCATGTTTAGCCCGCGGCTGGAGACCGTCGCAACGCCGTAGCCAAGGTCTTGCACGTCGCGCGTCGCAGTGGCGGAAGGGACGGTTGGAGAGGGCGTCGGCGTGGGCGGGGGCGTGGCCGTCATCTCGCGCACCAGCAGCTCGAAGGGCGCGGCGGCCGAGCGATCCCCGCGCAGCGAACGCGCCACCACCTGAAGGTCGCTCACGTCTCGCCAGAAGAAATCCAGCGGCGTCACAAAGACCAGGAAAAAGCGACCGTCGGCGTCGGTGGAGCCGCTGACCAGCGTCGCCTGCACAGGTTCTCCGTCCTGAACGCCTTCCAGGTTGACGAACACAACTTCGTTTGGCTCCCAGCCGGCGCCGGAGACCGAGACCGTCTCGCCGGAGGCCGCCGCAATCGGAGCAATGGCAATGATCGGCCCCTGGTCGGAAGGCAGCGGCGCCTGCTCCAGTGGGCCGGCCGCAATCGGGCGAATCACACAGCCGCTGAGCGTCGCAGCCAGCAAAAAGAGACCCGCCAGCGATGCCAATCGCAGGCGCGCTATCTTGACGGCCAGGCTGCTCACGCGGCCAGAGATCAGGCGATTCCATTGGTTTTTCATAGGCTCACCGTTTTTTTGGATCGATCAAACGAACGCTGTCATTACATAAGACGTTCGTCAATGAGGCGAAGTTCCGAAGACTTTGCGGCGGCTGGAGCGTTTCAGCCGCCGGCTTGCGCTTTTGCACAGCGTTCAGCCGTCGACGTTGCGCGGCGTGTCAACCGAATGGCTTCAGGACGAGGTTCAGCGGTAGAAATCGATCCAACGCAGCGAGAGCACAGGATGTCGCGCGTCGAGGAAGCCAGAGGGCAGCGTGACTTCGATGTGCCCTTGTCGCAATGGAATGGTGGGAAGGTCGCTGTTTTCGGCGACGATTTCGACGCGCGCCCAGAAAGGGTCGCCTTCGCTGAGGGGGAGGACGCCCTGTTGGGTGACCAGAGACTGCAAAACCGTGGAAGGGTCTTGGCTGGAGACTGAGATCTCCAGTCGTCGTTCGCCGTTGTCGAAGACCGCCTGCTCCAACCCTTGCAGGTGGAAAGCCACCACGATCGGCTCGCCGATCGGGCCTGGGAAGCGCACCTGCGCAGCGCCGATGCCGCGTTCGCTGTGGACGTCGATGCGAACGCCCTTCTCTTCGACGAAAATGCTCACCTGGTCGCCTTGCTCCACCGTCTCCACGACAGGCGCCGATGGAGCAGGCGGCGGGGTGATCGGTCGGCAGCCTGTCACCAGCAGCGCCATGCAGCAGGCGTAGAGCGCCAGACGAATCGGCGCCGGGCAAAAGGTGGAGTGGGTCATGACATTATCCTCGAATCGTGAAATCGCGAAATTCTCCTGTTGCGTCCAGCCAGTGGAGGTCGACGAAATCGACGCGTGCGGCGGGCGGCCCTTCGTGTAGCCACGCTGCGAATTTGCGTAGATTGGCCTCCGGTCCTTCGGCCACCACGCGCACGGTGCCGTCAGGGCGGTTGGCCACCCAGCCGCGCAGGCCGAGCAGCTTCGCCTGGTTGTTCGTATAGTAACGAAAGGCGACGCCTTGCACGCGCCCGTGAATCGTCGCCTCAATGCGTTTGTCCATCGTCGCTCCTCCGCTCAGAGGTCATGTGCAAATCAGTTTCAGCG
>NZ_CAKZMJ010000080.1 GCF_937128415.1 uncultured Caldilinea sp. | reverse complement strand
TGCGCCAGAACTGGCAGGCCTATTTGGGCGGCTACGCCTATGATCCCGGGCTGCTCATGGGATTCGCCGATCTCTGGTTGTGGGGCGTTCTCTTCATCGCTGCGCTGGGGCTGGTCTTGCGTGGAATCAAACCGGCGAGCGCGAGGGGGCGCGCGTCTGCGCCGGGCAGTCACGTCTTCGCTTTGCTGTTCACGCTCATCTGGCTGATGGGCGGCCTGGCGCTCTACTACCTCGCTGTGCTCGATCGCAGCGCCTTTCACGTGCGCTACGCCAGCTTTGTGACGCCGGCGCTCTATACGCTGATCGCAGTCGGACTGATGACGTTTGTGCGCTGGCGACGATCTGCGCCTGCGCTGCTTGCGCTGGCGCTCGCCGTCGGCCTGGCGCACGGCGCGCACGCCGATCTGTACGACGCCCGTTTCGACCGGGAGCACGTCGCCGCGCTGACGCAATGGCTGCGCGAGACAACCACGCCGGAGGACGTCATCTTTGTCGATCAGAAATATCCGTTCGGCTTTTACTATCAGCCCTACGCCATCGACGCCGAGGAGACTTTGCCTGCCTCAGCAGCTGCGCCCGCCCGCTATCTGTTCGTCGACATCAACACCATCGACCGGCGCTTGACGGAGTGGGCGGGCCAGGCGCGGCGCGTCTTCTGGGTGCAATGGTTCGAAAGCGACACCGACCCCCGACGGTCGGTGCCCTTTTTGCTCGATAAATACGGGCGCCGCGCCGGCGAACAGTGGTTTCATGGCTACGCCGTCGATTGGTGGGAGCTGACGCCCCCCACGCATTTTGAGCTGGCGCCGCAAATGCAGCCTCTGACCTTGCAGTTCGAGCGCGCCGTGCAAACTGTCGAAGCGTCGCTGCCCTCGACGCCATTGTGCCCGGGCGAGCCGCTGCCGGTGGTGTTGCGTTGGCGGCGCGCACCGGGCGGCGCAGTCGATCGACCGCTCAAGGCGCGCGTCGCTCTGTACGACGCAGCGGACAATCGGCTAGCGCAGGCCGACGAACGGCTGCTCAACGACCGTCACCTGGCGCCCGCCCACTGGTCGATGGAGGATCGGCCGTTGGGCGTTTACTTGCTCGCTGCACCCGACGACCTTGCGCCTGGACGGTACGCGCTGCGCCTGCTCGTCTACGATGCAGAAACGCTCAACCCCTTGACGTGGATCGATGAAGCCGGCAACCCTGCGGGCATTGAGCCGGAGTTAAGCCCAGTGGAAATCGCTGCGGCGGAAATTTGTGAAAGGAGCGCGCCATGAAGCGAATGTCCAGAGGCTTCGGCGGGCTGCTCGCGTTTGTTATCGCGGCGGCGCTGGTCATCGTCTGGTGGCGATGGTCCGAACGCCCGGCCTCAACGCCGCCAAGCGAACCGCCGCCTCTGGCGATCGTCGCGACAGACGCAGATGCAGCGACGGCGCATTCCTCGCCGCCTGCTTCGTCGCCCCAGGAGCAGGTCGCCGTTCCTGCATCGGCGGACGCCCTGAAGACGCCGACAAACGCCACAACATCCGCAGAAGCTTCGGCGGAAAGCCCACCGACGGGTGCGTCCACCGCAACGCCGACGCGCGGCCCCCCCGAACGCATCGACGGTCTCCCCGTCATCACACTCGATGAGCTTCCGCCTGAGGCGCTCGACACGCTGGCGTTGATCGAACGCGGCGGGCCTTTCCCGTTTCGTCAGGATGGAACCATCTTCCAAAATCGGGAGCGCCGGCTGCCCCTGAAACCCGCCGGCTATTATCGCGAGTACACGGTGATCACGCCGGGCGCCAGCACGCGCGGGGCGCGCCGCATCGTCGCCGGCGCAGGCGGCGAGCTATATTACACCGACGACCATTACGCCAGCTTTCGTCGAATCTGGAAACCATGAGCGACTCCATCGCATCCCTGCTTCTCTCCACAGCCCCAGGGCTTTATCGCTGGCCGACGTCGCTTTCTGTGCGCACTCTGGCGCAGGCGGTGGATGCGCTTGGCTGGCGTTTTTTTCATCTGGACGGGCGCCGTGCGCGCGACAAGATGGGCTTTCTGTGCGCGGCGGCGGAGGCGATGGCGTTTCCCGACTATTTCGGCGAGAACTGGGACGCGTTTGAGGAATGCATCAACGACCTGGCCTGGTCGCCTGCGCCCGGCTACGTGCTGCTGTATGAGCACGTCTGGTGGTTTGCGTGCGCTCACCCGGCGGAGTGGCGCACAGCAAGAAGCATCCTACAGGATGCCTGCACAAACTGGGCGCTGCAAGATGTGAAATTTTTTGTGCTCCTGCGCCATACGCATGGGTGCAGCGGCGTAGACGCTGCGCTGCACGTCATCAAGGCTCAGTCCTCGAAAAACGACCTCTGTTGAGACCATCTGCGCACCATCTCGCATTGCGTCCAGGTCTCCGGCGAGGCGCGATGGGCGTTGGGCAGTTCCTTGCGCAGTCGAGCGATCGTCGCCAGCGCCTCGTCGCCGCTCATGCCCTGTTGCACGAGATAACAACCGATCACCACCCCTGTGCGCCCGACGCCGCCGAAGCAATGCACGTAGACGGTTCGCCCCGCCTGCAATGCAGCGTCAATATGAGCAAGGATGGCTTGCATCTGCGCGACTGAAGGCGTGCCCATGTCGGGAATCGGCGAGTTCCAGTGCTCCACCTTGCAGCCTCGCAGGGCAGCTTGTTCGAGCAGCAACGGCCGGTAAGGGCGAAGGTCGTATTCGCCGGGCTCGGTCAGGTCTACGATGACGTCTACACCGATATCCAGCAATGCGGCCACGCGGCGTCGCGCCGTCGGCAGATCGACGGCGCATGGATAGGGGCCGGCCAACAGACCGGGCGCCACCCGATAAGCGCCGGGCAAATCGATGTGCAGCGGTTGGGCGTCATTCATGTTGTTCCACATCCAGAGGCAACGCCACAAAGAACGTGGCGCCTTTGCCCGGCTCGCTCGTCGCCCAAATGCGGCCGCCGTGCGCTTCGACGATCGCTTTGGCGAGATAGAGTCCAAGACCGGCGCCCGCCGTCGAGCGGCGCAGAGAGCTGTCCACGCGATAGAAACGGTCGAAAATTTTCGGCAACTCTGAAGGGGGGATGCCGATGCCCTGGTCGGCGACATAGACGATCACGTAAGTCCCCTTCGGCAGCGACTCCGGCGGCTCGATGGGGGGGCGTCCATCCATGCCTTCGGCGCGCCCATCCGTCCCGACGCGCTGCACCCATCCACCGATGCGAATGACGCCGCCCTGAGGTGAATACTTGATTGCGTTATTGAGCAGGTTCGTGAACACCTGGCGCAGTCGTTCTTCATCTCCCCACACATACGGCAACGGTTCGTCGAACATCACTTCGATGCGATGATGACTGGTCTGCGTGCGATAGGCGTCGGCGACCTTTCGCAACAGCGCGTCGAGCGCAACGTCGCCCAGTTCAAGTTTCAAGCCCTTGGCCTGAATACGGCTGACGTCGAGCAAATTGTTGATCAGCGCCTCCAGGCGATCCGCCTCTTCCTCGATAATCTGCAAGCCGGCTCGGGCAGTCTCTGCGTCCCAATGTGCGTCTTCGCGCGCCAACGTCTGCGCGTAGCCTTTGATCAAGGCAACCGGGGTCTTGAGCTCGTGGCTGATGATTGAAGTGAAGATGGACTTCATCTCTTCTTCCTCACGGAAGCGGGTGATGTCGTGGACGTTGACGATGATATTGATCAGCCGGCCATTTTCTGTATAGAGCGGGGTGAAGGTCACCGACAGCACCAGCCGTTTGTCGCCGGGGCGAATCAACTCGCCTTCGCAGCGCAGGTGCGGGTCGGGGAAATGGCCGGTGTAGTTTTCATCGCCGCAGAAATCGACCCCACTCGTGACCACCAGCGGCAACACCGCGCTGCAAGGGCGTCCGATGGCGTCTTCAGGCGACACGCCCACCATGGTCGCTAGGGTCTGGTTGATCGCTACGACGATGCGATCGCGGGTCAGGATCATAATGCCGTCGGCGCTGTTGTTCAGAATGGTGATCAAGCGGCTGCGTTCGGCATTGAGCAGTGTATAGAGGCGGGCATTGCGCACCGCAATCGCCGCCTGATCGGCGAACCCTTGCAGAAATTGCCAGTCTAGCTGAGAAAATGCGTAATTCCCGCGGAACAGATAGATGACGCCGAGCAGGTCCTCTTCAAAGAGCAGCGGCAGCACAATGACCTGGCCGAGCGTGATGCCAAGGTCGGCTTCCACCTGATGCACCCGACTCGACAGATCGATCGCAAGCGGCTCCCCCATCGCTGTGTTGGCGACGGCCTCCTGCACCAGCCGCATCGCCGTGGTATCCAACAACGGCTCGAAATAGGGCAGCGCTTCGGTGGGGATGGCGTACAGAGCGCGCACCTGAAAGCGCGGCGTCGCCGAAAGCGCCGGGTCGAACAACGTGTGTTCGGATTGCAGCAGGATCATCCCGGCCGGCGCGCCGACCATCTGAGCGGCGCTGCGCAAGATCAACTCCAGCAGGCTGGGCAGGTCCAACCGCGACGTCATCGCGCGAGAGATCCGCAGCAGGAACTCCAGTTGGCGGAGCTGATAAGCGGTCAGCAGGGTGGGAACGTTGGCGGACATCTGTCAGTTACGCCAGCAAGCTGGCGTTGTCGAAACCATCGGGCAACAGGGCGCGCACCGTCGTCGTGCGATAGGCGCCGGTTTCATCGGCGATGTAAACGACCATGTCTGGGCCCAACTCGATCATCACCTGCCGGCAAGCCCCGCAGGGTGAGCCGCCGTTGCGCGTGACGACGGCCATGGCGGCAAAGCGACGTTTGCCCTGGGCGATCGCCGCAGTCAGGGCGACGCGTTCGGCGCAGATCGTGGAAGGATAGGCCGCATTCTCGACGTTGCAGCCCAGAAACACCTCGCCGTCCTCGGTCAAGACGGCGGCGCCGACGGCATAGTTGCTGTACGGAGCGTAGGCGCGCGTACGAGCCTCCTTTGCCGCCTGGATCAATTCGATTGGACTCATGATTGGTTTGCCATTCCCGAAGGTTTGAGCCACGAATTTTGACTATGCACGGATTTGGTCTCTTCCACTTCGTCGCTTTCCTGCAACGCTGGGGGAATTCGCTCTATGCGCACCTGATTGATCCGTCGGCCATCCACCGAAAGCACAATGAATCGCCAGCCTTCCAGCTCGAGCGCTTCCCCCTGCTCCGGCACATGACCCAGACGACTGTAGATCAGGCCGCCCACCGTGTCGGCTTCTTCTTCCTCCAGATCGATGCCTAACACATCCGACAGCGTGTCCAGATCGAGACGCGAATTGACGATGTATGTGTTTTCGCCGGCGGGCTGAAGATAGGCCTCTTCCGCCACATCATATTCGTCCTGAATGTCGCCGACAATTTCTTCCAGAATATCCTCGATGGTCACCAGTCCCGCCACGCCGCCGTACTCGTCGATGACGATCGCCAGGTGGACGCGCTGCTGTTGCATTTCGCGCAGGAGAGCAGTCACTTTTTTACTGGCGGGAATAAAGTATGGCGGTCGCAATAGCTCGCGAATCTGCACATCCATGCGCTGATCGCGGAAGCACTTGAGCAAATCTTTCGCATACAGCACTCCGACGATGGCGTCGATGGTGTCCTCATGAACCGGGATGCGGCTGTGCCCGGCCTCGATAATTGTATCGAGCGCCTCGCGCAACGGTGTGTTCACATCGAGCGTCACCATGTCGATGCGCGGCACCATCACTTCACGCGCCACCGTCTCGTCCATTTCCAGGATGCTGGCGATCATTTGCTTTTCGCTCTCCTGGATTTCGGACTCTTCTTCGTTGACCTGCATCAGCAGGCGCAGGCCGTCCTCAGAGAGGAAGATCGACTCGTCTGGCTCCTCTTCGTCCTCGCCGCTCAAACGCAACCCGGCGCGATAGAGCAAGAAAGTGACAGGGGAAAGCACCTGCATCACCGGACGCAAAAACGGCGCCAGCGCGAAGGCGACGGCATCGGGGTTGCGCAGAACCAGGGAACGCACCACGATCTGGGTGACCGCCAGCGTCAACCAGGTGCCTAGAATCCCGATCAACATGCCGGACAGCGGGAAGCGCGTCAGCAGCATATATCCAGCCGCCAACCCTGCGGCCACGAGGCCGAGGCTCTTGAGCAGCATAATGGTGAGCCAAAAGCGGGCGGTGTCGGCCAACTGCTCGCTGAGCATCGCTGCGCGGGCGTCGCCGGCCTCGCTGCGTTTGCGCACCTCACTGCGGTTGACGGCGGACAGCGCAATCTCGGCGGCGGCGGCCAGGCCGATGAAGAAGAGAGCCGCCGCCAGAACTATCCATGCAACTAGGTCTGATTCCACAATTTACTCCTCCGCCCCCCCCTGTGGAGGCGTCCTGTCTTCCACCTTGTGCACTCGCGCCGGCACGCCATAGGCCGTAGCGTGCGCCGGGATGTCCCGCGTGACGACGGAGCCGGCGCCGGTGCGGGCAAACTCTCCCACTACCACCGGAGCCACGAGCATGGTGTCGCTGCCGATAAAGGCATGATCACCGATAATTGTTTTCGATTTGTGAACGCCATCATAATTGCATGTGATCGTGCCTGCGCCGATGTTGACGTTGGCGCCGACCTCTGCATTGCCGATATAGCTGAAATGCCCCATCTTGACGCCGGGCCCAAGGTAGCTATCCTTCACTTCGCCGAAATTGCCCATGTGCACGTTCTCTCCCAGATGGGCGCCCTTGCGCAGATGGCTAAAAGGTCCGATCTCCGACCCTTGGTCCATGCGGGCCTGCTCCAGTACGGAATAGACGACGCGACAGTGGTCGGCGATCTGAGTGTCGATAATCTGGCTATACGGCCCGATCGTGCAATGGCGACCGATCACCGTGGCGCCCTGCAGAAGACAACCGGGCCAGATGGTCGTATCGGCGCCGATCTGCACGGTGTCTTCAATATAGGTCGAGAGCGGATCGACAACGGTTACACCTTCTAGCATATGGCGCTCCAAAATACGGCGCCGTAAAATCGCCTCCGCTTCAGCAAGATGGACGCGGTTATTTACGCCATAGACATCCTCGAGCGGCGCTTCCAACGTCACAATCTGTCGTCCCTGACTCGCCGCCATGGACACCAGATCGGTCAAATAATACTCCCCCTTTGCGCTTCTGGGAATGTATGGAAGGTTCTGGCGCAGCCAGGCGGCGTGAAAACAATAGACGCCGGGGTTCAGTTCCTGAATTGCCAGCTGTTCGGGCGTGCAATCTGTTTCTTCCACAATAGCTGCAACGCTTCCGTCGCTGCGCCGTACAATGCGACCAAATCCCTGGGGATTTTCACGCTTGACCGTCAGCATGGCGATCGCCAGCGTCGGACTGGATGCATGCGTCCGGTACAAATCTAGAAGACGACGCAAGGTTGCTTGCGTAAGCAACGGCATGTCGGCGTAGGTGACGATTACGGCGTCGGCGTCCTGCGCCACAGACGGCAAGGCTTGCAAAACGGCGTGACCCGTTCCTAGCAGTTCTTGCTGTTCAGCGTAGACGGCGCGATCTCGCAGATAGGAGCGAACCAACTCCTGTCCATGTCCGACGACAACGATCGGCGGAGCGTCCACAAGCGACTCAACGGCGCGCATCGCCCAATCGACCATTGGCCGCCCCATCAAGGGGTGCATCACCTTGGGATATTCTGATTTCATGCGCGTGCCGTATCCGGCGGCGAGAAGAACTGCGGTGATTTTCATAGCTCTATTTGCACGATGTGGGCTGTAGAACAACGGTATAGAAAGTTTTAAAAACCCAACTATGGACTAAACACGTAAAGGCCTCATCGAATTTTTCGATAGAGACCTTGAAGAGCCTGTATGAAGTATATAATCCAGACGGAAACGCAAACTTCGTCTGTATTTTCAGCAGATGGAGATGCGAGTATGGCGAAATAGGCGGCGGTTCGTCATCCATCAGATTGCTAATTCAATGAACATTTCATTTACATTCGCCATTATATCATGAAATAAGCATGTTGAACAACGTGGAAAAAGCTGGGGATGCATCCCTGTTCTTTAACAGGGGACGTTTAGAAGTTCGCCTTGAAAGAGGCGTGCCGAGAGGCGCAGTGGCGGTGCGTATCAAAACATCAACAGAGTATGTTGGCGATGGCCTACTCTCACACAGGCCGAGGCCTGCACTACCATGGGCGCTGGCGGG
>NZ_CAKZMJ010000079.1:20000-32533 GCF_937128415.1 uncultured Caldilinea sp. | reverse complement strand
TCCACCACCACGACGTCCATGGCGTTGGAGCGCACCAGCGCCTCGGCGATCTCCAACGCCTGCTCGCCGGTGTCCGGTTGGCTCACGTAGAGGTTGTTGACGTCCACGCCGATCTTCGCTGCGTAGGTTGGATCGAGCGCGTGTTCGACGTCGACGAAGCCGCAGATGCCGCCGTTGCGCTGCGCCTGCGCAATGGCGTGCAGACAGAGCGTCGTCTTGCCTGAACTTTCTGGACCGTAGATTTCGATGATGCGCCCGCGCGGATAGCCGCCGACGCCGAGCGCAATATCCAGGCTCAAGCTGCCGCTGGGGATGGACTCCACGTTGAGCTTCGTGGCCTCGCCCAGCTTCATGACGATGCCTTCCCCATATTTTTTATTCAGATTGGCCAGCGTCGTCTCCAACGCCTTGCTCTTTCCCGTCTCCATTGCAGACTCCTTGGGAGTTTCCCGATTTTCCTGCTTGCGTGTTTGCGCCACGATGCACCCTTTCCTGTCGGTGAATAGGTCGTTGATGAGCCACAGTTTAGCACAAATGTTCGCATCCTGTCAATCACGATCTTTTCTTGAAATATCAAGCTGCTGAGGTGCGCAAACGAAGGAATGAACTGAGGATGGTATAATGGCTTTATCGCTTGCGCTTTACGAGATCACAAGCAAGGGATCGAACCCATTTCTGTTTGTGGACATTGCGCCAATCAGGAGAATAGATTCGGCAATAGGGGAGCGACAAGTCTGTTGTCACCAACCTAAGCACTGGATGGTGCAGCGAACTGCGGACCTTGTTTCCACCGAAAAACTGACGAAACCTTTATCATCGGCTATTAACATCGCTTTTCTCACAGATTTTAAGACTCGAACTTAAGTCCCGCAGCACCTTTGCTGCTCTGCGCGATGCGCTGCTGCGGAAGCTCATCTCCGGCCATATCCGGTGAGGGAGACGGAACAATTTTTGCAAAAGGGGGATTATGACGACGCCCATAAACCCAGGCGGGCGTAGAACCCGCCTCAACCGCCGCAGCATCCGCCTGAAGGGCTACGATTATTCGCAGGCCGGCGCATATTTCATCACCATCGTCACACAAGATCGGATACATCTGTTCGGGGAAGTGGTAAATGGGAAGATGCAATTGAACGCAGCCGGTCGCATGATCCTGGCGGAATGGGAAGCATTGCTGCAACGATTCCCCACCGTCGAATTAGATGCGTTCGTCGTCATGCCAAACCATGTGCACGGCATTATCATCATCGTTGGGACAGACAAGGTTGCGGCGGACGTCGGTGCGGACGTCGATGCGGGCGGCGGTGCGGACGTCGATGCGGGCGGCGGTGCGGACGTCGATGCGGGCGGCGGCGCCGACGTGGTGGCGGACGTAGGGGCGGGCCTTGTGCCCGCCCTTGTTCCCGGGGCAACCACGCACGGGGCAACCACGAACGGGCCAACCGTAGGGGCAACCCTTGTGGTTGCCCCTACGGTTGGCGACATCGTTGGCGCGTTCAAATCCATCACCACGGTTTTGTACACACGCGAGGTCAAACGATCCGGCTGGCCGCCGTTTCCGGGAAGGTTGTGGCAACGCAACTACTACGAACACATCATCCGCAACGATGAATCACTGAACCGCATTCGCCAATACATCGCCGACAACCCGGCGCGATGGGCGCTTGACCGTGAAAACGCCACTGCCGGCGGCCACAAACCGGAGGATACATGACCCGCATGACCGAATCTATCTTCGAACACCCAGACGGTGCTCGAGCAGACTGAGCTGCTCTCTGCAGCATGGTCGGAGGCTTGAGACGGCGCCCTCCCCCAACAATGCAGATTTGGTGAAAATCGACTCAAGCCAGAGTTGACTTTTGCACAGTTGTGTGATACGATTTTTACAATCAATCGTATTAATTATAATAATCAGATAAATCATCCAGATCGCTTATAATGGTTCTCTCAAAAATCGACTCTGAATTTCTGCGCTACCTGCTCGCCAACGGTCACAAGCCGGGCGAACGCCTCCCCTCCCTGGCTGAAATCAGTGAGGAGACGGGCATGAGCATCGGCAAGCTGCGCGAGCAATTTGAGGTGGCGCGGATGCTGGGATTGGTGGAGGCCAGCCCGCGGCGCGGAATCGTGCGCCTCGAATACAGCTTCCTGCCCGCCGTGCGCCTGAGCCTGCTGGCTGCGCTGGCGATCAACCCGGCTTATTTCGAGGCGTTCAGCGGGCTGCGCATTCATCTGGAGACGGCCTATTGGGAAGAGGCGGTGGCGCTCTTGCAGGAAGAGGACCTGGCGGCGTTGCGCGCGTTGGTGGCCTCGGCCTGGCAAAAGCTGCAGGAGCCGCGCATCCAGATTCCCTATCCAGAGCATCGAGAGCTGCATCTGACCATCTATCGTCGACTGGAGAACCCCTTCGTGGTTGGCCTGCTGGAGGCCTACTGGGACGCGTATGAGGCGGTCGAATTGAACACCTACGCCGACTACGCCTATCTGCAGGAGGTGTGGCGCTATCATGAGCGCATCGTCGAGGCGATCTGCCAGGGCGAAGCGGCGAAGGGCAAACAGCTCCTGATCGAGCATATGCGGCTGCTTAACGCACGCGGCGTCTCGATGGAGATGCCTCAAAAGGCAAACGGCGCCATGATTTCGGCGCCAACGGTGAGCTAAACGGCGTTTTTGCCGGTTTAGATAGTGTTGCAAAACATGTGTTCAGCGATTTTTATGTCGCTCAGCCAGGAGGAAAATCAATGAGCGTAATGGTGCAAGAATCTCGAGCCGAACAGGTGGAGCAGTTGATCATCAACGACTTCAACATCAACGTGGCCACTGTGAACGGCTCCGGCAGCCAGACCAGCAACAACATGCTGATCCGGTCGCTGTACAAGATGGGCATCCCTGTGACCGGCAAGAATCTCTTCCCGAGCAACATCCAGGGCTTGCCGACATGGTACAACATCCGCCTCAGCAAGGATGGGTATCTCGCACGCCGCGAGCGCGTGGAGATCATGATCTGCATGAACGGCGCGACGGTGGCGGAGGACATGGAGAGCGTCGTGCCGGGCGGCATCATTCTTTATGATGACTCTTTGCCCATCGCCAACCACCGCAAGGACGTCAAATATTATCCGATGCCGGTGAAGAGTCTGGTCAAGGCCGCCAACCTGCCCTACAACTTGCAGCGCTACATCGCCAACATGGTCTATGTGGGCGTGGCCGCCTACCTGCTCGAAATCGACATGAATGAGATCAAGGCGGCGCTGGCGTGGAACTTCGGCGGCAAGACCAAGCCCATCGAGCTGAACTGGAGCATGGTCACCGCTGCGTACGACTGGGCCAAAGCGAACCTTGTCAACGATCAGCCCTATCGCGTGCGGCCGATGACCGGCTTCAACGAGGGGACGCTCCTGGTGGACGGCAACACGGCGGCGGCGTTGGGCGCCATCTACAACGGCTTCACCTTCGCCTCGTGGTATCCGATCACGCCCTCTTCGAGCCTGGCGGAGGCGCTCACCAAATATGCGGCGGAGCTGCGCCGCGACCCGGAGACCGGCGCTGCGACCTACGCCATCGTCCAGGCCGAGGATGAGCTGGCCGCCATCGGCATGGTGTTGGGCGCCGGCTGGGCAGGTGCGCGCGCCATGACCGCCACCAGCGGCCCGGGCATCAGCCTGATGGCCGAATTCGTCGGCTACGGCTATTTCGCCGAGATTCCGGCGGTGATCTGGGACGTGCAGCGCATGGGGCCGAGCACCGGCCTGCCCACGCGCACCAGCCAGGGCGACATCCTGGCGGCCTATACGCTCAGCCACGGCGACGGCAAACATCCTGTGCTCTTCCCCGCCGACCCGACCGAATGCTTCGAGATGGCGGGCGTCGCCTTCGACCTGGCCGAGCGGCTGCAGACGCCGGTCTTCGTGCTGAGCGACCTGGACATCGGCATGAACCTGTGGATCACCAAAGAGTTCACCTATCCGGACAAGCCGATGGATCGCGGCAAGGTGTTGACCGCCGAGGAGTTGGCGCAATTCAAAGAGAAACACGGAGGCCAGCGTTGGGGCCGCTACCTCGACGTGGACGGCGACGGCATTCCCTATCGCACCTTGCCGGGCACCGACCATCCGGCCGCAGCCTACTTCACGCGCGGCACCGGCCACACCGCATACGCCACCTACAGCGAGCGTCCGGAAGACTGGGAGAAGAACATCCAGCGCCTGGCGCGCAAATTCAAGACCGCCGCGCAGCTGGTGCCCGGTCCGATCGCCGACGAAGTGGAGGGCGCCCGCGTTGGCATCATCAGCGTGGGCAGCAACCATCCGGCCATCGTAGAGGCGCGCGACCGTCTGCGCGAACGGGGCGTCGAGACGAGCTACCTGCGCATCCGCGCCCTGCCCATCAACAACGAGGTGCACAGCTTTGTCGAGAAGTACGACCGAGTCTACGTCGTTGAGAACAACCGGGATGGCCAGCTCTATGAAATCTTGCTGGTCGAGCTGCACGAGCTGGGGAACAAACTGATCTCCGTCTCCAAGTGCGACGGTCTTCCGCTCTCGGCGCGCTGGATCACGGAACAGATTGCCAATCAGGAAGGAATGCAAAAATGACTGCAACACCGACACACACACCCGCCGCCCGCGCGCCCAAGGTCAACCTGTTGGGCCTGGAAAAGACTGCGTACAAGGGCGCCGACTCGACGCTTTGCAACGGCTGCGGCCATGACAGCGTCAGTGCGCGCATCATCAACGCGGCGTGGGAGATGGGTCTCAAACAACAGAACGTCGTCAAGTTCAGCGGCATCGGCTGCAGCAGCAAGACGCCGGCCTACTTCCTGGGCATGAGCCACGGCTTCAACGCCGTCCACGGCCGCATGCCTTCGGTGGCGACCGGCGCGCTGGTCGCCAACCGCACGCTGACCGGCATCGGCGTCAGCGGCGACGGCGACACCGCCTCGATCGGCATCGGGCAGTTCAAGCACCTGGTGCGGCGCAACGTGCGCATGGTCTACATCGTCGAGAACAACGGCGTCTATGGGCTGACCAAGGGGCAGTTCAGCGCCACCGCCGACAAGGGGCAGACGCTGAAATACGCGGGCACCAACCCCTACATGCCGTTGGACATCTGCATCGAAGCGCTGGCGGCCAATGCCACCTTCGTGGCGCGCAGCTTCGCCGGCGACGCCAAACAGCTGGAGACGTTGCTTAAGGCCGCCTTCGCCCACAAGGGATTGGCGGTGCTGGACGTGATCAGCCCGTGCGTCACCTTCAACAACCACGAGACGTCGACCAAGAGCTACGCCTACGGCAAGGAGCACGAGATTCCGCTGCATGAACTGAACTTCGTGCCCTCTTTCGAGCAGATCGAAATCGAGGACTACGAGGATGAAACCGAAGTGCAGCTTCACGACGGCTCGTGGCTGATTCTGAAGAAGCTCAACGCCGACTACGACCCGACCGACAAGCTGCTCGCCTACCGCACGCTGGAGGAGGCGCGGCAGCAGCAGAAACTGTTGACCGGCATCTTCTACATCGAACCGGAGACGCCTAACTTCATCGACACGCTCAACCTGGTCGAGACGCCGTTGACGCAGCTCAGTGAGGCGCAGCTTCGCCCCAGCCGGGAGTCGCTGGCGCGCGTGATGGCCGAGCTGTAAGGCTGCGCAGCGTCGAGCAAGACGATGCCCTGTCATCCGAATCCACCTCGCCTCATTCCGGTGGAGGGGTGGATCCGGATGACTTTTTTTGCTCTTGAAAATCCGCCGCTGCATTCTTTTCAATTGATCGGAGAGGATTTAGAGTGTATCTTGTTGACGGTGCATCTCAAGCCTGAGGAGTGCGTTCAGCTCAACCGGCGTTCCGCCGCTGTGAGGTCGTTAACACCGATCGTCGGGTAAAAATAGCGAGAAACAGCGGATGAGCCTATCCAGCAGTCTCCAGATCGGGGAAGTCATCCAAAACGCCGTTGCATTCAATGCAAAGAACAAGGGGAGCGGGTCGACCTGATAGACGCCAAGTCGTTGGTCGAATCGGTGCAGGAGTTTTTTGATCTCCTGGAACAACGCCGCATCCGATACGTCCTGGCCGGAGGAATCGCCCTGCTCTATTACGTCGAGGGCAGAAACACACAAGCCCTTGCTCTCCTGATGGCGCTGTCTTCGCTCGAGAAATTGCCGGAACTGGAAATCTCTGACCAGGATATATACTTTGCTCGAGGCAAATTTGGCGAATTATTGATAGACGTTCTTCTCACGCGCAACCCCCTGTTCAGGCGAGTTTCTACGAAATACACCCAAACGGCGCATCTGCTGGAGCGCAACGTCCCCATAGCGAACTGTGGAAGGACTGTTGTTGCTCAAGCTTTACGCGTTGCCTTCCCTGTACAGACAAGGCAATTTCGCTCGCGCCAGCCTGTATGAAACCGACATCGCCGCGTTGATGTACGCCTACAGGCCGGACATGGATGGATTGCTCAAAGGACTGGCAGGCTACGTCGCCGCGTCGGATCTTGCGAAGCTGCAAAACATCGTCGCCGAAATACGCAGCCGCACCGGCCGTTTTAGAAGGCAAGAGTGCGACTAGCGTTCAGGCGCCACCGTTATCCGCTCGCATCTCCTCCGCCATCACAGCCGCGGGATCGGCGTAGTAGCCGCGGCGCTCCGGCGGCAGCATCTCCGCCAGCGCCAGCATCACCTGCGTGGTGAGACGGCGCACTTCCTCTGGATTGTCCACGCTGCCCACCGGCGGGATCGGTTTGCCGAAACGCACCGTGACCCGCGGCCGCGGCTTCAGCTTGAAGAGGTCGCGCAACACCAGCTCCGAGTTAATCAAGGCGACCGGCACAATCGGCGCCTGGGCCATCATGGCGATGCGCGCGACGCCGGTCTTGCCGCGCTGCAGCTTGCCGGTGCGGCTGCGCGTGCCTTCGGGAAACATGCCCACCACCTTGCCGCTGCGCACCATCGCCACCGCCTGCTCAATCGCCTGCGCGTCTCCCTGGCCGCGACGCACCGGAAAGGCGCCGGCGGCCGTGATCAGCCAGGTCAGCAACGGATTCACGGCGAACAGCTCCGACTTGGCCATGTAGTAGACCTGGCGAGGGGAAGCGTAGCCCACGATCACATAGTCCGGCCCCATGGTGTGGTTGATAGCGTAGACGCATCCGCCCTGCGCCGGCACGTTTTCGCGGCCTTCGACGCGCAGACGGAGAAAAATCCACCGCACCAACGTTGCAATCACATAGAGAAAGCGCCACAGAGGCGTGGCGTCCTTCGGCAGTCTCACGCTTCCTCCATTTCTTCCGTTGATTTTCTGAGCTCCGGCGGCAGCAGCGCTGCGATTGCGGCCATGATGTCGCGCGTGAACGCGCGCAACGAGCGGCGGTCATCGGCGTCTTTGGGCGGTGTGAGCGGCCTGCCGATGCGCGCCGTCACGCGCACGCGCGGCTTCAGGCTGAGATAGTTGGAGCGCTTGAAAATCGCCTCCGAGTTGATCACCGCCGCCGGCACCACCGGCGCCTGCGCCCGGATGGCGACGTACGCTGCGCCGGAGCGTCCACGCTGCAACTTGCCGGTGCGGCTGCGCGTCCCCTCTGGAAACATGCCCAAGATGCAGCCGCGACGCACGACGTCGATCGCATGTTGGACGGCGTCCATGTCACCCTCGCCGCGGCGCACCGGAAAACAGCCGTTATAGCTGAGAAATTTGCCCAGCCAGCGGTTCGCCTCCATCAGCTCCGCCTTGACCATGAAATAGACCTGACGGGGAGAGAGGTAGCTGAGCACGAGAAAATCAGGCCCCATGGTGTGGTTGCAGGTCAACACACAGCCGCCGTGCATGGGGATATGCTCTCGGCCTTCAACCTGCAGCTGGCAGAAGAGCGGCTTGACCGCGGTCACAAACAGATGCAGCGCCTTCCAGGACCAGATCGCCTCGCCGGGCGGTTTGAACGAACCGGCAAACACACCTTCCTCCTCTTCCTTTTGGCTCTTCCTTTTAGTTCGATGCGGGTCGATAATTTTCGACGTGTGATGATAGCAAATTCAATTGATGCGGTTCAAAATTTCAGCAATATGATGGTGCATTGTCAGAAGATTGCGGTCGTCCGTCGCCAGCTCGGGCAGCGTATAGACGCCGCGCGCCTCTTCTGGAAAGAAATAGGGCAGCGCGCCGAGCAGATAGAAATAACGGCGCAGGTCACGCGCCGCCTCTTCCCAGTGTTGCAGATGATAGTGCAGCACGCCGCGCTCTCGCCACACCAGCGGTTGCGAGGGCTCCAGCGCGCATTGAAAGCCGAGCACAAGCAACAGTCGCTGCGGGTCGGGATGCGTCGTGTAGGCGGCGCGCAGGTTGTTCAAAATCCTCGCCGCCAGCTCCACGGCGCTCACCGGCTCAAAGAAGTGCGGCGCAAGCTGGAGCGGACGCCGGATCAGGCGGGAGAGATGCGCCGCCGCCTCTTCAAGTTCGAGCACGACGTTGTTGAAGGGATCGAGCAGCCAGGCGCCTTGGGCGTCGCTGTAGCGCGCCATGAAGTGATGGGGAAACCCCAGCCCCTCCACGCGCAGGCCCAGCCGACGGCCGATCGCCATGCAGACCAGGCAGAGCATGATCGGCAGCCCGACGCGGCGATCCAGCACTTTGTCCAACAGACTGTTGGCGGGGTCATAGTAGTTTTCTCGATTGCCGCGGAACCCCAGATCGCCCGTGACGATCTCCAGGAAGCGCTCGGCGGCGGCGCGTCCCCTTGCCTCTGGCGAGAGCCGCATCCGCACGTAGTGGGCGAGGTGGTCGAACACGCTCAGATAGTGCGTCGCATCAAGTTCCGGGTTGTCGATGCGCGCAATGTCGAGCGCCAGCACCTCGGCCGTGACGTCCGGCGTGTCAAGATGGCGTTGGAATTCAACGAAGATGGCTTTCATCGGTGCGGCAGCGTGAGCGGGCTGGCCCCTTTTTTCAGCTGCGCCATACGCGCAGCCTCCTGGCGCAGGATGCGACGCAAGACGGCGATCGAGGTGGCGTAGGTGGCGTCGACGCCGAAGTAGCTCATGCTCTTGCTGAGCAGCGTCTGGCGTCGGCTGATCGGCGTGTCACTGGCGTAGTGGAGCAGGCCGATGTCGTAAGGCACGTTGATGAACAGGTTCACGATCTCGTTGATCGGATAGCGCTGCGGATAGACGTCCTCGTAGATGCCGCTGAGATAAGGCCCGGCCTCCATCTCGATGTCGGTGTAGCCTTCTTCGTAGAAGACGTGCATGAACTGCCGATTCTGCAGCAACGTCCCGCGCACGGTCACCGCCTTCTGGTTGTCGAAAACGGTGCCGAAGTAGAGCAAGCCGCTGACGTCGGTGGCGGTGAAACAGTTGCGGAAGAGGAAGGTGTTTTGCGAATGCTCATCGTAGACGACGTTGGGAATCATCACGTCGCCGACGCGGCCGTTGAGCGTCGCCGCCTTGCCGAGCACGTAGACGCCCATGATGCGGCCCACGGCGGTGCTGATCTGGCTGAAGATGTGATAGGCCGCCATGCCGAGCGGATAGTCGATGTTGAGGATCAACGCGTTGCTTTCGCTGAGCAGCGCCCACTCCTCATCGCTGAGAACGTGCAAACGAGGATCGACGCGCGCGCGGTCGATGCAGCGCAATTCAAAGACCTGCGCCTCCACGTCCAGACAGTGCGGGTCGCTGACGCGCGTCACGCCGGCCGCGCGCTCCCGCTCCCGCACGAGGGCGCGAACATGATCCTGCTCGCGCAGGCTCGCCAGATAGAGCCGCGAGGCGTAGTACAGGAAGTTCAGCAAATGGCCAGGGCTGTTGGGGGGCAACGCCTTCAGCTCGGTCAGCAGGTCTTCGGGGTTTTCGCGGCGCACATAGTCCAGCACTTCGTCCCGCAGCTCCCAGGCGAGGCCGGTCACCAGGTTGGCGAGGCTGTGCGTGTTGCTGCTGACAAAGTAGATCGGCCGTTCGCCAGGGTTCAGATGCGCCACGGCGCTTTCGAGCCTGCCCCACCAGTGCTGCACGCTGCGCCGGTAGTCGCCCAGGCCGCTGCCCAGCACGGTCATGCGCAGGTCCAGTCGACGTCGCGCCGCCTTTTGCAGGTTGATGGCGAGCTGCGGCCCCGGCCAGAGCTGCGCCAGCCGTCCAACTTCGCCCGGCGTCAGGTCAAGCGCCTGGCCGATCGCCGCCAATAGCTCCTCGGTGAGTGCAAGCTCCCCGATCGGGCAGCGCAGGAGATGTTCGCGGATTTGGCCGTTGTTGAGCCGTTCGTGAATCTTGTTCCACTCGATCTGAAAGGCGGTCATGCAAGGCACCAGATCGTCGATGTCGCTCACGCTGGCGACGAAGGCGGCCAACGTATGCGTCTCGTCGTCGTAGTAATACTTGCGTCGCCGGGCGCGCGCTTTGACGGCTCGCCAGTGTTCGATGAAATAGCCCTCGCGCTCGAAGACGTCCTCCATCTGCCCCATCACCACCAGATGCGCGTCCACGATCTCCTCAGGCAGGCGCAGCGCAGAATAGACCAGCGCCGAGACGTCGATGTCGGGGCGGTCGGCCAGATGGTGCAGGTTCGAGCGCATACCCATGTGAGTGTCTTCCAGGCTGCGAATGCGCACCGGGCCGGTGCTGCGCAGCAAGGAATAGTAGGTGCGAATGTAGAGTTCGATTTCGTCGCTTTTGGCTGCAGGCGGTGTTCGATCCATGGCAATCCCATTGCCTCCGCTGTTTTGATCGGCTTTTTGCCCCATGCAGCTTAGCATAAAGCGCCTTCAGCGGCAATCACACCGGCTTTATGTTTTTGCTTGCGCTCGGCCTGCGTGCTAGCATTTGAGCTTATGACCTTCCGCTTTGAGTTGCTGCGTGTGGACGGACAGGCGCGACGCAGCGTTTTCCACACGCCTCATGGACCGATTCAAATGCCTGCATTTGCGCCGGTGGGCACGCAGGCGAACGTCAAGACCCTGGAGCCGCGCGACCTGCATGAGGCGGGCGCCGAGCTGATCCTCGCCAACACCTATCATCTCTATCTGCGCCCTGGCCATCGCCTGGTCGAGCGCATGGGCGGCCTGCATGCGTTCATGGCCTGGGATCGCCCCATTCTCACCGATTCGGGCGGCTACCAGGTCTTCAGCCTCGCCGACAGTCGCAAACTGAACGAAGAGGGCGTGATCTTTCGCAGCCACATCGACGGCTCGCTGCATCATTTCACGCCGGAGAAGGTGATGGAGATCGAACAGGCGCTAGGGGCGGATATCGCCATGGTGCTCGACGAATGCCCGCCGCCGCTCGATCGCGCCTACAACGAGGAGGCGTTGGCGCGCACGCACCGCTGGGCCGAGCGCTGCAAGGCTGTGCATTGCAGAAAAGATCAGGCGCTCTTCGGCATCGTGCAGGGAGGCGTCTTCGAGGATCTGCGCCTGCAAAGCGCTGAATTTCTGCGCCAGCTCGATTTCCCCGGCTACGCCATCGGCGGGCTGGCGGTGGGCGAGACGAAGGAGCAGATGTACGCCACGCTCGACTTCACCTGCCCGGCCCTGCCTGCAGACAAGCCGCGCTATCTGATGGGCGTGGGCGCGCCGGAGGACATCGTCGAGGCGGTGGCGCGCGGGGTCGACTTCTTCGACTGTGTGTTGCCGACGCGCATCGCCCGCAACGGTCAACTGCTGACGCCTGACGGCCGCATGAACATGCGCAACGCTCAATACGCCGAAGACCCGCGGCCGGTGCAGGAAGACTGCACATGCTACACGTGCCGAACCTTCAGCCGCGCCTATTTGCGCCATCTCTACAAGGCCGGGGAGATCAGCGCGCTGCGGCTAGGGACGATTCACAACGTCCATTTCATGCTCGAGCTGATGCGTCAGATTCGGGCGGCCATCGAAGCAGGCCGCTTTGCGGCGTTCCGAGAGCAGTTTCACCGGCGCTTCCGCATCACCGACCAGGCCAAACGTCATGAGCAGCGCGCGCTGCGCCAGGCAAAGCGAGAACAACTGTGAACGACTCACCCAACATCCTTCAAGCGCTTATTCTGGGCATTCTTCAGGGCGCCACAGAATTCATTCCGGTCAGCAGCAGCGGCCATCTGGTGATTGCGCCGTGGCTGCTGGGATGGGAAAAGCCTTCGTTGTTGTTTGACACCATGCTGCATTGGGGCACGCTGGTGGCGATCTTCGTCGTCTTCTGGCGCGATTTTCTGGCCATGATCCGCGCCTGGTTTTTGAGCATAGTGCAGCGTTCACTGGCCGATGCAGACGCGCGCGTGGCCTGGTTCATCATCGTCGGCACCCTTCCTGCCGTCATCGCCGCGCTGGTCTTCGAGGAGCCGCTGGAGGCGATGTTTCTCCATCCGCGCGGGGTCGGCTTTTTCCTGCTGGTGACGGCGGCTCTGCTTTTCGTGAGCGAACAGATCACGCGGCGACGCGGCGGCGCAGGACGCACGCTGGCGCAGATGACCTGGCTGGACGCCATCGTGATCGGCGTGGCGCAGGCCTTTGCGCTCTTCCCGGGCGTGAGCCGCAGCGGCAGCACGATCGCCGCCGGGCTAGGCGTCGGCGTC
>NZ_CAKZMJ010000079.1:0-15000 GCF_937128415.1 uncultured Caldilinea sp. | reverse complement strand
TCGCCGCTGACCATGCGCGGAACCCAGCGCCGCTGCTGCTCCGGCGTCCCATAGCGCAGGATGTAGGGCAGCACGATGCTGCTGTGCAACCCGAAGCCGACGCCCGTCGCGCCGTGATAGGCCAGCTCTTCAGCGATGACGGCGTGGTAGCGGTAGTCGCGCTCGCCGAGACCGCCCAGCTCCTCCGGCGCCTCGAAGCAAAGGAAGCCCAGCTCGCCCGCCTTGCGCCACACCTCGCGCGGCACGATGCCGTCGTGCTCCCACTGTTCGTGATAGGGCAAAATTTCTTTTTCCAGAAAGCGATGAAAGGCGTCGCGAAACATCAGGTGCTCGTCTTGGTAGAGAGTTCGTCGCATGTGCGTCGGCCTCCTGGGAACTACACTCGTTCGATGATGGTTGCGATGCCCATGCCGCCGCCCACGCAGAGCGTGATGAGCGCCGTTCCTTTGCCGGTGCGCTCCAGCTCGTCGAGCGCAACGCCGAGCAACATGGCGCCCGTGGCGCCGAGCGGGTGGCCCATGGCGATGGCGCCGCCGTTGACGTTGACCTTTTCCGTATCCTCCAGCCCCATGTCGCGCAGGAAGCGCAACACGACCGCCGCGAACGCCTCGTTGACTTCGATCAGGTCGATGTCGTCGATGCTCATCCCGGCCTGTTTCAGCGCCTTCTGCGACGCCGGCCCCGGCCCTGTGAGCATGATCGTCGGCTCTGTGCCCACCAGCGCAGCGGCGCGCACGCGCGCCCGCGGGCGCAATCCCAGCCGCTCGCCCGCCGCCTGGGAGCCAACCAGCGCCAACGCCGCGCCGTCCACGATGCCGGAAGAGTTGCCCGCCGTGTGGACGTGCTCGATCTTGCGCACTTGCGGATATTTGGCCAGCGCAATGGCGTCAAAGTGCGTCTCGCCGATGCGGGCGAAAGCAGGCTTGAGCGCGGCCAGCCCTTCCAGCGTGGTGTTGGGACGGATGTGTTCGTCGTGCGCCAGGATCACCTCGCCCGCCTCGTTGCGCACAGGGATGATGGAGCAGAAACGCCCTTCCTGCGTTGCGCGCGCGGCGCGACGCTGCGACTCCAGCGCGTAACGGTCGAGCTCCTCACGGGAAAAGCCCTCGAGCGTGGCGATGAGATCGGCGCCGATGCCCTGCGGGACAAAGCCGATGGCGCTGCTCACGCGTGGGTCTTCGTACATGGGGCCGCCGTCGCTGCCCATCGCCACGCGCGACATCGACTCCACGCCGCCGGCCACCACCAACTCTTCCCAGCCAGAACGCACCTTCATGGCGGCGAGGTTGACCGTCTCCAGGCCGGAAGCGCAGAAGCGATTGATCTGCATGCCCGGCGCGTTGAGGTCCCAGCCGGCGTAGAGCGCGGCGGTGCGCGCGATGTTGCCGCCCTGCTCGCCGATCGGCGTCACGCAGCCGAGCACGATGTCATCGACCTGCGCCGTGTCGAGGTGATTGCGCTCCTGCAACGCGCGCAAGAGCGTCGCCAGCAGATCGACCGGTTTGACGGCGTGCAGCGCGCCGTCCTCCTTGCCCCGCCCGCGCGGGGTGCGGATGGCGTCGTAAATGTAGGCGTCAGTCATGGTGTGCATCCTCGAACAGGAACAAACGGGTCGCTGGAGCAATTACATCACAGGCCGCCGCTTCAGCCAAACTCATTCGCACGCTATCAAGCTCTAAAGTGTGGTATTCTGTTCTCAGAGCGAAGCGCCCCACGGACTCAATGTCAGCAGTACGCATCTGGAGGTAGGCCATATGAACGCAAAAGCCCACTGGGAGCACATCTACGCGCACAAGGCGCCGACGCAAGTCAGCTGGTATCAGGAGCACGCGCAGCTATCATTGGACTTGATTCATCGCGCAGGCGTCCAAAAGGACGACCCCATCATCGACGTCGGCGGCGGCGCTTCGACGCTCGTCGACGATCTGCTCGCTGCAGGCTTTCAACAGATCACCGTTCTGGACATAGCGGCGAAGGCATTGGAGTTTGCGCGGGAGCGTCTCGGCGCACGCGCGGCGCAGGTGACCTGGATCGAAACAGACGTCACACAAGCGGCCTTGCCTGCACAAGCCTATGCCCTCTGGCATGATCGCGCCGTCTTTCATTTTTTGACGCAACCCACCGATCGCCAACGTTACATCGAGAATGCACGCCGCGCCGTGCGAAGCGGTGGAAGCCTCATCCTGGCGACGTTCGCCCAGGACGGTCCCGAACGTTGCAGTGGGCTGGAGGTGACGCGCTACAGCGCTGAGCGCCTGCAGCAGGAGTTTTGCGCCGACTTTGAACCGGTGGAGAGCCTCTCTGAAAGGCATCGCACCCCTTTCGGGACAGAACAAAAATTCCTCTACTGTCTGTTGCGCAGGCGATAAAGAACGGGCTGCGAGCTGTCCTTGACTTGCTCGGAACCCCCTGCAATGGTACAACAGGCGATCGATATCGACGTCAGACCACGTGCAAAGGGTGCGATTGTCATGACAAGCCTGCTTCGATCTGCCGTGCTGACCCTGGTGCGTTTGGGGGTGCTTTGGGTCGTCGACGCCCTGTCGTTGTTTTTCACCGCTCAAATCATCCCTGGCGTCACGCTGGTTGGCCCCGAGGGCGCGTCGCCGCTGTTGATCGCGATGTCGGCTGCTCTGTTGTTGGCCATCGTCAACCTGCTGATCCGTCCGGCGTTGGTGCTGGCGGCGCAGCCGCTGGGTTGGGCGCCGCTGCTGATCATTGGATTCTTCGTCAACGCCCTTGCGCTCTGGCTGACGGCGTGGCTGCTGCCGGGGTTTGAGGTCGATCTTCTAGGCGGGCTGCTCGGCGGGTTCATCTTTGCTTTTTTCAACGCAGTTCTGACCGGCGTCATCGAGTTGGACGAAGACGGTTCGTTTTTCCAAAACCTGATCGAAAAACGCGCCCGCGAGCAACCCTTTGCGTCCGCCGCCGAGCCGGGCAGAGGGCTGATGATGGTGGAGATCGATGGACTGAGTTACTGGCACTTGAAAAAGGCGCTTGATGATGGCCTGCTGCCCACCTTGCAAGAGATGATCGAGGAGGATGGCTATGTGCTCTCGCGGGTGGATTGCGGCCTGCCTTCGATGACCTCTTCCTGCCAGGCGGGCATCATGTTCGGCGACAACTACGACATTCCTGCCTATCGCTGGTATGACAAACAACGGCGAAAGGTTTACGTCTCCGCCAGGGACGCCGCGGAGCTCAACGCCCGCTACGCCCATGGGCGCGGCCTGATGCGCGGCGGGTCGAGCATCATGAACATGTTCAACGGCGACGCGGCCAAGTCGATGTTTACACAGGCCAATCTGTTTGCAGCCAGCCCAGAGGAAAAGCGACGGCGCGCCCAGGACGCCGCGCTGTTGATGTTGAACCCTTACTTCTTGGCGCGCGAGGTGGCCTTCTTCTTTGTCGAGGTCCTCCGCGAGCTTTGGGAGGCGTGGCGGCAGAAGCGCAAGAATGTGTGGCCGCGCCTCAACCGCTTGGCGCACGGCTATCCTTTCGTGCGCGCCGCCACTTGCACCCTCATGCGCGACCTGGCTGCGCAGATCGCCATCCTGGATATGATGCGCGGCGCGCCCTCCATCTACATGCTCTATCTCGGCTACGACGAGGTCGCACATCATTCCGGCCCCTGGACGGACGACGCCTTCGGCGTGCTGAAGCGGCTGGATCGCACGCTGGCGCGCCTGCGCCACGTCGCCAAGGAGCGCGCGCCGCGTCCCTACGATCTGATCATCCTGTCCGACCACGGGCAATCGTTCGGCGCAACCTTTCTGCAGCGCTACGGCGTCACCCTCAAAGAGTTCATCGAACAACAGCTGCCCCAGGGCGTGACCGTCGCCCACTCGATCGGCGGCGACACCGGCGCCTTTGCGTTGGAGGGCGTCGCCGGCGAGCTGGCCAACATGCAGCAGAGCGCAGCAACCAACGCGCTGGGCGCCGCAATGGCGGAACAAGGGCGAAAGCTGGCGCAGAAAGGCGCAACGGTGGATCACGTCGAGAGCGAACTCGTTTCTTCCGCCTCCGTCACCGCCTTTGGCAGCGGCAACGCTGCGCACGTCTATTTCGACCTCTTCCCGCGCAAGATCAAGTTGAGCGAACTGAACGCCGCCTATCCTGGCATGGTCGATGCGCTGGTGCAGCATGAAGGGATCGGGCTGGTGTTAGGGTACGAAGACGACATGAGCGTCGTGGCGTTGGGCAAGCGCGGCAGGCGCAACCTGCACACCGGCGTCGTCGTCGGCGAGGACCCGCTGCTTCCCTACGCTCCGGCTGCGGGCGTCGGCGCCGCCAGCATCGAGAAACGCGTCTGGCAGCTCAAGCGCGTGATGGAATTTCCTAGCGCCGGCGACCTGTGGGTGATCAGCACCCTCTATCCCGACGGGACGGTGGCTGCGCTGGAGGAGCTGGTGGGCAATCATGGCGGGTTGGGCGGCGAACAGACCGATGCGTTCATCTTCCATCCGCCCGACCTGTCGGTGCCGGAGACGCGCAACGCCGTTGATGTTTTCCATATTCTGGACGGCCATCGCAATGCGCCGATTGTGGAAAAGGCGGCCCCGGCTCAGCCCGCTGTATCCGATTGGGCGCCGTCTACGCTGGTCGAAGGGCTGCGACGCTGGAAAGTCTGGCTGCGCTATGCGCTGGGATGTCTGCTCCTGGATCGCAGATCGTTCCAGCGCGTAGCGGAGGATCCCTATATGACGGGGCCCGCGCTCTTGATTGCCGTCGCTGCGACCTTTCTTTCATCCCTTGTCCGGGGCAGAGAAGCGGCTCCGCTTCCCTTTGTCGTTGATTTGCTCTTTTATTTTGTCGGCGTCGCCATCGTCTTCGCCGCCGGCTGGCTGTTGAACAAGCGGGGCAGTTTCACGCGCACTTTCCGCGCCCTGGGGTTTGCTCAGAGCGTATTTATCTTGCAAGTGTTCGCCTGGCTCCTTCCCTTTAGCGGCATCGTGCGCGCCTTTGCACTGGCGCTGGGATTTCTGATGACCTGGCTAGGCGCTGCGACGGCCCATGAGCTGCGCGGCTGGCGCACCGTATTGTTGCCGCTTGTCGCGTATCTCGTGATCATCGCAGCTTCGGCCTTTGTCGTCCTGGGAATGGCCGGCGCTTATTACACCTGGGAAGCTATTCTGCAGGATATTGGCTTGATGCGTCGGCCTTGATGCAAAACGCAGGGTGACGCGTGTTGCGGGGTTCGTGTTGCGTGATGCGTGGTTCGTGACACAATACGCACCACGCATCACGAACCATCTCTCATCGCAGCCCTGGGCGTTTGCTGCTGCGCTCTGCGTGCGTATCAAGCAGGTCCTTGAGCTTCTTGATGGAGTCGGCGGCGGCGGCCTCCACTTCCTGCTGGACGGACTCCTGGTTGGTGATGTAGGCCAGCCGCGTCCAGTAGGTGTTGTAGATCAGGCCAAGCCAGGTGATAAACTGCAAGTTCTCCTCCAGCGCCTGCAAGGGTCGCGTCAGAAAGAAGGTCAGAAACGCCACAACGCCGACGCCGCCGAAGAGCAGCGTGTACATCTCTTTGCCGCTCTCGAAGCTCAGCCGCGCGGCCACGATCAGCGCGCCGACGCCGACGAGAAAGAGCACCACGTACATGCCCACGGTCAGCCAGTAGGGGTACATGAAGGCGTTCAGCGTGCGGTCGAACATGCGGTTGTTGTTCTCAAAGCCTCGTTCGACATGCTTACGCCAGGCGTCGTACAGCTCTGGGTCCATGGCCATGGATGGGGGCGTCGGCATGGGAAGAGCGGCGCCCTGGCTGCTTGCAACAGGTTCGATTGCTTCGGTCATTCTTGCCTCCTCAAAGGTGGTTGCTGCAACGGTGGAGACCGGCGTCGGTGCGATGAGCCGGTCGTAGATGGCCAGTTGTTGACGAATGATGGCGGCGTAGGGGGGTGCGTTGCCTGCGCCGTTGTAGCCCGTGGCGAAGGCGAGAAAATCGCGGCGACGGATCGGCTCGACGAGCGAACGCGCCTCGATGAAACGAAACATTCCCTCCAGTTGCGCCCGCTCGCTGCGCTGGAAAGCCTCGAACATCTCCTGCACGGTGGGATAGCCGATCATTGCATGGTTGAAGCCCATGATCTGCGCCAGCCCCATGCTGATCGAACGCATCGCCGCGCGTTCATCCAGACCGCGCGCAAAGGTGAAGACTTCCCACTCTGCGGCCTGGTTGCCGTGAAATTCGCGCCAGGGGCTGTCCGGCGTCGGCCGCCAGGCGTGGCCGGAGGCAGGTCGCTGCGGGTCAAAACGGAAATGGGCGTCGAAGCGCGCCGGGTCGGACGGATTCCACTCGCGGCGGAAGACGTGCACTTCAAAGCGGATGATCATGCGTCCGTCCGGCCCGAAGGCGTCGCCGGCGGATTCGGCCAGCAGCACCGCCAGAGCTGCGCCAGGGTCGATGTTGAGACGGGCGGAGAGGCGGCGCAGGAAACCGCCGTAGCGATTCCACGTCTCGACGGCGCGACGCTCGGCTGCAGTGGCGCCGGAAGGGACTGCGATCTGTTCGGATGCAGGCAACGCAAGCGCTTCGTCCTCTTCCACCGGCGCAATGGGCTTGACATAGGCGGCGTACAGATACCCGTCCTCGCCTTCGAGCGCGCAGTAGAGCCAGTCGCCCAACGTCGCCAGCACCTCGACCGGCGTCTTGTCCGCCAACGTGCGCAGGACAGGGTTTTCGACGCCGGGGCCGGTGCGCAAGTTGAGGCCGTCCGGGGCATCGACGACGCCCCGCCACAGTAGCTGCGAGCGCAGTTGCGTCAGCAACAGGCTGCGCACCCTGGCGAAGGCTTCCCCGCTCAGGCCCGGCAGCGTCTCCAGCGCCGGCCCTTGATAGATGGCCTCTCGGGCGGAGGCGAGCTGAATCAACGAGAGCCCTGCGCGTTCGAGCAACGCCCACGGCGTCAGCCCCATCGCCAGGGCGGCGTCGTGCAGGGCGTTGATCATGTGCTGGTTGGTGTAGATGCGAGGGATCGTCGCGAAGCGTCTGTCGCCTGCGCCTGCGGCCAGGTGAGGACGCGGGGCAGGCGTGCGATAGACCTCGGGCGGGAGAGCGCGCAGCGCCTGTTTGAAATCCTCGATAATTCCCGGTCGATCGGCGATCGACCATTGCGGCTGGTCGTGAATCACGCCTGCCGGCGGCCAGCGGTACAGCACTAACGCCTGGATGGGTTGATGCGCAGGGTTGGCGTTCCAGTTGGCGATCTCTTCGTAGGCGGTGCGCACCCAGCCGACGTTGCGCCCATCTTCCCAGCCGGTGGTCGGCTCGGTGGGGTCGGTCTCCGTGATGAAGACGGGCAGGCCGCGCAGGCGGGCAGGCACCGCTTCCAGGAAGTCCTTGTAGCTGCCGAATTCGTCGCGCAGGTGACGATAACCGTCGGCGTTGTAGGGAACGTCGATGCGAATCCGCGAAGGGTCCAGGCGGCGGGTGTAGGTGTGAATGGCGAAGCCATCGCATTCGGCGGTGGGCAGCGCAGCCAGCGTGTCGGCGAAATATCGGGCCCAATCGCCCGACGGGTTGCCCGGATAACGCGTCTCGGCGTTCCAGGGCGCCGGCCCGGCCACCAGCACCAGGTCTTGCTCATGGCCCGGCAGGCGACGGATGGCGGCGCGGCAACGTCGATAGCAGTCGGCGTACTGCGCGGGTAGGATCGGCAGCCCGTGCGGTCGCTCCGCCGCGTGATTTGGCTCGTTGCCGATGATCCAGATGTGGCAGCCGGCGGAGCGCGCCACAAAGCGGGCGCAAGATTCGGCAAAGTCATCGTAGAAGGCGGGCGGTGGAATGCAGCCGTTCGGCTCATAGCCGTTATGCAGCCGCACGATCACCCCTAGCCCCTGACCGGAGAGCCGCGTGAAGTCCGCCGGGATATTGCCGCCGCCGTCCAGGCCGACGCTCGCCAGCTCCACCACCCAGCCAGGACGCCCGGCCTCCAGCATGAGATGCTCGCCGCCGGATTCGTGAAGGCCGTAAATGTAAGGCGCAAAGAAGTTTGTCGCTGCAGGCGAGGCCGCCGGCGCTGCAGCGGGCGACGAGGCGCCGTTGCTGGAGCGAGAAAGCGGCTTTTTGCGACCGTGGCTCCGTCGGCGTTTCGGCGCGCGTTCCTCTGTCGTCTGTTCGTGCTGCTCCTCGTGCTGCGTCGTCATCAGGTTTTTCCTTTTACTCCAACGGCGTAATGCCGTGGACCGTGCGCAGGTCGCGCAGCGACCATCTCCGAAACGCGTGCGCCTTCTCCGGCGAGGCGGCCTGTTTTTCCCAAAATGCAGCCTTCTGTCGCCCGATCGTGCGGGCCTCCTCGAAGGCATTGGAGCCGATCATCGTCGTCTCGAGGTAGTCCCACGCGCCGCTATTGGGGCCGGTCTCCCAGCCGACAAAGGCGTGGCCCGGAACGATGACGATGGCCGGGTTGAGGGTGGCCGCCTCCAGCAGGCTGGCGAAGAGCAGAGTTCCGTCGATGCAGTTGGCCTGTTTCTCTTCCAACGTCTCTCTGGGCAGGCGCACGCGTTGGCCGCGTGCGCTTTCGTCGGGGTTGAAGGCGATGAGGGAGTTGACGTAGGTGATCTGGGCGTCTTGCTTCAGCGCCTCGTAGATGGCGCGCACCTGCAGGGCGACGTCGCTCTGATAGCCGGAAAGTTGGCGTTCGGGGTGTCTGTCCGCCGCGCGGCGGAGGAAAAGCATCACCTCGCGGCGGTTCGGGGTCACAAAGGCGCCGAAGTAACGGCTCAGATCGACCCAGCCGCCGGCCGGATCGCGCACGGCGAGCGGCGCAGCGTTGCGCGCCAGCAGCCAGACCGTCAGCGTCTCGTGCGTCTCCAGCACGCCGCCGATCTCTTCGACGAACACGCTGACGGTGGCGCGCGTCAGCTCGTGGATGGGCTGGATGCGCTCTGGGAAAAGCGTCGGCAGTTGGGTGATGGTGCGGGTTGCGCCCGCCTTGCCGCGGCCTTCCAACTCGATGGTGTCGACGGCGTCGGCGCTGTAGCCCTCCAGCCGGGAAAGAATGCGCAGGCGTCGCGGCTTGAGATCGCCGTTTTCGACCGTGATCTCCACAAGGGGATCGGTTGCTTCGTCGAGCAGGTGATAGATGGCGGTGGGAACGTGCGCCATGCGCAGCTTGACCCTGGCCTCCAGTTTGGTTGTCGCCATGCTGCGCGTGACGGCGGTGCGGATTCGTTCCACGCGCGCCGCCTGAGAGACGGACGTTTCTGCGGCCTGCAGCGCAGCCTCCACGCCGGCAAGCTCTGCTTCGAGGTCGCCGGCCTCAGCCAACAGACCGGCGAGCCGGTCGGAGTCGGTCGTCTGGAGCACAGCTTGCTGCACCAGAGCAGCGCGCAGGCGCAACTCATATCGTCGCTGACGCAGGTTGGAAATCTCAGAGGAATCTGGCATTTGTCAAGTCTCAGACGTGTAGCGATTGATCTTGAATGCGCCGATGAAACTTTCCACGGAGTCTTCTACAGCCCTGCTTCTTGCGGTCGTCAACCAAAAGAAGCGCCGTTGGCGAATGGGTACATTCGCCCAATGAACTCCCTATCGAGTGCAGAGAGCTCACTGTTGCTCCAGGGAATTTCAAAGCCGCCGATGGTGAGCTCCTTCGGCACGGGATAAAGCATGATCGAAAACGGATCAAAGCGGGTGAAGGCGTCGGCTTTAGAGCGCGCCAGCACATTGGCGCGGATATAGTCCTCATTCCAGCCATTGGTGCGCTTGTAATAGGCGATCACCTTTTTCTCGTCCCACGGAATTTCGGCCACAGGGGAAAGATGCTCATGCACCAGGCCGAGCGCGTGACCAAATTCGTGCAACACCACGCGGCGATACTCCACCTCCGGCGTGGTCGGCGTCAGCCAGCCCAGGTTCATCGTCGGTCGTCCGGCGAGCTGAGGCAGGCTGCAATCGGTGCCCATGTAGGACCAGGAGCCCCAGCGCGGGTTGAACGCAATGCGGATTTCGGCGTCCGGCCCTGCGCCGAAGATGAATTCGACGTTGGCGTATTTGCACCACTCCAACGCAATCTCCTCGACGCGGCGGTGGACGCGCGGGTCGCCCTCCATAAAATGGACGCGCAGTCGCATGCCGTTGGGCCAGCGACGGAAGGTCTCCATTGCGGCGGAGAGCGCCTGCGGATCAGGCGGGCCGTCGGAGGTTTGCTCCAACGCCAACGGATGGTTCGCGCTGTTCAGCTCAACCGCGTGCTGAAAGGCGAAAGCTTTCAGGTGCGCCTCGGGCATCACGATCGTGCAAAGCCCTTTCAGCGGCTGTGGCTCGTCGGCTGCGTGCACTGCGTCGAATGCTTCCATGTTGACCTCCTTTGCGGCCGGCAATTCTATACATAAAGTTTACGCTCTTTTAATGAAAAATGTCAAAGCGCCATGCAAGGGGGCAATTTGCGGGGTGCATTCGACCCAGGGGGCGTTTCATGAATGGGACGTCAGAGATAGCGCAGCAGCGTGTTCGGGCGAGCGCGGCGAAAACTGCGATACCATGTGCAGAGAGGAAGCAAGATCGCCAGCCCGATGAGCCAGACGCTCACCGCCTTGACGACGCCCGGCGCAGCTACAGGCAGCAGTCCCACCCCCCGCCCCAACAGGCCGTAGATGACGAGATGCACGACGAAGGCGAAAAGCGCCACCTGTCCCAAAGTCACGAGCCAGACGAAGGGGCGCATGGAAAGCCATTGAGGGCGGGCCAGGAACAACGCGTACACCCAGCTTGCGACGCCGAAATTAAAGAGCAGAAAGGTCAGGCTCGGCGGCGTTTTATTCATGATCAGCCAGTAATAGGGAGGCAAGGAGGCATCGTAATGCCACAGGTCGCCAAAGCCGGCCAACGCTCGCAGCGCGGCCCACAAGATGAAGAGGCCGGCGCCGATGAAAAGCCAGGTGCGCCCGCGTTGCAGCCAGGGCTTGCGCACAATCGTCCCGAACGCGCTTCCCAGTGCAATCAGACTTCCCCAGCCGAGGATGGCAAATTCCGTCGCGGGGAAAGTTTCATAGCTGAAGTAGAGCAAAAACGCCTGCCAGTAAGCTACGCTTTGGTTAAAGTGCGCAGCCAGGGTGGGCAGCGCAAGCTGGTACAGGATCACCCAGGCGAAGCCGACAACGGCGACGACAAGCGGCGGCGCCAGACGCAGCAGGCTGACGAGGGCGATGCTCACCCCGATGCTGAGCAGCACATGCGTGTAAGGCGTTCCTCCACGCCAGGCGAGCCAGGCGACGGTCAGATCCAACACGGCCAGCACTGCAGCCCGTATCAGAAAAAATCGAGTGATTTCCCAGTTGTCGTCTCCCTTGCGCAGCCTGCCTTGGGCGTAGAGCGTCATGCTCACACCGGCCAGAAACCAGAAGGTGGGCGAGGCGATGTTGGTGAAGAGGCCCAGCACCCAGGAGGGCCAGTTGCCGAGCTGCGGAGTGAAGCCGCCGTAGCTTTCCGCCTGAAGGCTGACCAACACCGACGCGGCGGCGTGATCGAGCGCCATCGCCACGATGGCCAGCCCGCGCAGTGCGTCAATGGCGACCACCCGCGCGCCGGCCTGCTGCGCAGCGACGATGGGTTGCGCCGCGCTGTGCGTCACCGACTGCAGCGAGCGTGCAGAGGAGCGCGCCATGGTTCACCGCCCTTCCTTCAACCCCACACTGGCGTTTAACAAGGCTTCATAGCGTTCGCGCCAGTGACGGGCGATTGCAGCAGGCGTCGCCGTCCAGAAGTCGCCGCGCGCGAGGATTCTGTCTAGCGCGGCGCGCAACGCCGCGCGCCAGCCCGGGAAAAGCCTCTCGTCGAAGACGTAGTCGTGCACGTTGGCGACGAACAGCCCGCCATACGTCGCCGTGCGATCCACCAACGCAGCGACCGCAGTCTCGCGCCGCGCTTGCGCCCAATCCCTGCGTTGCATCAGCTGGGCGTCCATCCACGCCACCGGCAATTGCACCACGTCGATTTCACGGCCGCTTTTCTGCGCCAACGGAAAAAAGGGCGTTGCGCTCCCGCGGCGCCAGCCCAGATAGCGGTCGTGCGTGAGCGACGTGTCGTACAGCAGGCCGACCTCGGCGTGAAGCTGCAACGTCTCCTCCGGGTCTGCGGGATTCATATGCCAGTAATGATGGCGGTTGCCAAAAATCGGAGCGCCGGCGGCTTCCTCCAGTCGGCGTTTTTCCGCAGCGAAGCGCTCCCGCGAGGCGTAGGCGAGATAGCTGGCGTGCATGCTGACTTCCCAGCCGCCCTCGATCAAGGTGCGGAAGAGCGCGCGAAAGCGCGGAGACGTCACGTCGTAGAAGGGATCGGGCAGGCCGCGCGCGTACTCGATCAACGAGCCTTGTCGCGCTACAAAATAAAACGCCGAACGCACGCCATAGCGCTCTTCAAAGGCCATCCAGTCGGCAAACGCCCAGTGGTTGCGACGTCCGCTCAACACATCCCACGCAGGGGCGACGCCGCGGAGGCCCTGTCGCAGCAAGATGCGCAGCGGCTCCAGCCAACGGATTACTTCGGGGTAATCGACGTCGTGCGTAAGGGCGAGAGCGGCGCGCTTGCCGTGCGGCCAGCGGGGGAGCGGTTGGCCCACCCCTCCCTGACGCAACAGCGCGCCAAGCCCCTCCACGATCGCTGAGACGGGCGCTTGCTCCAACGCCTGACTTTCCAGCCAGGGCGCAGGCAGCGTATAGAAGCCATGCGGGTCCTGCGGCCAGGTTCGTTCTTCCTGACCCGTCAAAAACCAAAACAAATCGAAGAGAACATCTCGATGTATCCAGAGCGCGCTTCCCCTGCGTTCAAGCGGCGTCCGCCGGTCAGGTTCGTTCTCGAAACGCAGCAGAGGAAATGGTTCGCCGGCGGTGAAGGAGTGCAAACGATAACGAGAAGGCGAGCGCCAGCGATCATAGGAGGCGACGATCGCGATGGCTGCAGGAACGCGTTGGTCGCAATCCACGACGTAGGCAACGTCACACGGCTCACCCGGCGCAACTTCTCGCCAGCGATACCCTAGCGTCGTCAACGCCTGACGCCAGACCCAATCAACGGCTGGGCCGGCGATTTCGCGCAATGGAGGAGCAATCGAGATGCGAATTTGGGTCACAAACGTCCTATGCTTTTTGAAGCAAGAGCAAAGAGAACGCAGATCGGTGGAACGAACGGATCAGGCGATCGGTTCATCCGATGAAACGACCGCCTGATCCGTCATTTTTGACGCTCCGCGTTTCCTTTCCTCAGCGCCTTATCTGCTCACAATGGGCAGATACAGAAACTCGGTAGACCCGCCGCCTCCAACCTCCTGCACTTCAATGAGGGTCGTTCCCGTCGCCTCGGCGCCATCGTTATCGCGCACGCGCACGCGGACAGTCTTCTCGCCAGGCGTTGCGTAGCTGGTTGAAGCGCTGTTGAGCGGCTGATCGACCACATCGTACGTCCCATTGTTGTCCCAGTCAAATGAGTAGAAAAGTGGATCGCTCAGCTCCTGCACGGCGTTCACCGTCACCAGCACAGAGTCGCCCACCACCACAGGGCCGCTGTTCGTCACCGATGTGATGGCAAGGTTCTGCGGGTTGACCTGGACGGTCGTCGTTGTCGTCGCTGCGCCGCCGTCGGCGTCCGTCACGCGCACGCCCACCGTCTTGGCCCCCGTCGTCGTGTAGCTCACCACTGCACTCGGGCTCGCCGTCGTCAGGTCGTACACCCCGTTGTTGTCCCAGTCGAACTCATACGTCAGCGGGTCGCTCAGCTCCTGCACGGCGTTCACCGTCACCGTGGCGTTCTGACCGCGGCGCACCGGCCCGTCGTTCGTCGCCGTCGCACTCAGGCTCTGCGGCGTGATCTGGAAACTGGTCGTCGCAGTGGCCTCGCTGTTCTGCGAATCGCGCACGCGCACGCGCACCGTCTTGACGCCGGCGGAGGCGTAACTCGTCGATGCGGTTGCGCCCGGCTGATCCACCACTTCGTAGATTCCGTCGTTATTCCAGTCAAACGAGTACAGCAGCGTATCGTTCAACTGTTGCACCGCCGTCACCGAGACGGTGACCGCTTGCCCGCGACGCTTGGGCGCATCATTTGTCACCTGCGTAATCTGGATGACTTGGGCGTTCACCCGCACCGTCGTCGTTGCAGTCGCCTCACCGCCGTCGGCGTCGCGCACGCGCACGCGCACCGTGTAGTCGCCCGCAGTCGGGTAACTGGTTGCAGCGCTGCTGCCGGCTTGATCCACCACTTCGTAGACGCCGTCGTTGTTCCAGTCGAACGAGTAGGTCAGCGGATCGCTCAGCTCCTGCGTCGCCGTCACAATCACGGTCACGGGCTGATTGCGCACCACAGGACCGCTGTTCGTCACATCACTGATGGTCAGCAGCTGCGGCGTCACCGTGATAAACGTTGTGCCGGTGACGACGGCGCCCTGGCCATCCGTGACGCCATACCCTACCGGTTTGACGCCTGTGCTTGCAAAGCTTGCAGAGGCGGCGTTGGACGGTTGCACAATCTCGAAGACGCCATTGTAATCGAAGTCAAAGCCGTAGGTCAGCGGGTCGCTCAGCTCCTGCACGGCGTTCACCGTCACCGTGGCGTTCTGACCGCGGCGCACCGGCCCGTCGTTCGTCGCCGTCGCACTCAGGCTCTGCGGCGTCACCGTCACCACCGTGCTCGTCGTCGCTGCGCCGCCGTCGGCGTCCGTCACGCGCACGCCCACCGTCTTGGCCCCCGTCGTCGTGTAGCTCACCACTGCACTCGGGCTCGCCGTCGTCAGGTCGTACACCCCGTTGTTGTCCCAGTCGAACTCATACGTCAGCGGGTCGCTCAGCTCCTGCACGGCGTTCACCGTCACCGTGGCGTTCTGACCGCGGCGCACCGGCCCGTCGTTCGTCGCCGTCGCACTCAGGCTCTGCGGCGTCACCGTCACCACCGTGCTCGTCGTCGCTGCGCCGCCGTCGGCGTCCGTCACGCGCACCGTCACCGTATAGAGCCCGGTGTTCGGATAGGTGGTCACGGCGGTGTTTGAGAGCGCATTCTCCACG
>NZ_CAKZMJ010000078.1 GCF_937128415.1 uncultured Caldilinea sp. | reverse complement strand
GCGAACATGGCGTGCGCGTCGAACGGCCGCCGATGCTCAACGACAGCCCGGCGATGGTGAGCATTTTGGCGGCGCTGGTCGAGGAAGCATTGCAGGCGACGCCTTTCGGTCAGAGGTGAAACCGCTGCGCAATCGCAACGGAGATGAAATTGCAGAAAGATTCCGAAATGGACGCGTCTTCTATCCTGCTGGTTGGACTGAGCCATCACACGGCGCCCATCACCGTGCGCGAACGTTTCTCGTTCGATGCGGACAGCCTGCGCTCCCTGTTATGCGCCTTGCGCAACGATGGAGGGGAAGAAAGCGTCTTGCAGGAAGTCATCGTGCTTTCAACCTGCAACCGCCTCGAGGTGTACGCCGTCAGTCTCGAACCCACAGCGGCGGTGCATCAAGTCGTCGGCGAAATTGCGCGTCAACGCAACGCAGCGCAGGCCGAGCTGACTTCTTATGTCTATGTCAAGACCGGCCAGGCGGCGATTGAGCACCTGCTGCACGTCGCCTCCGGGTTGGACTCCCTGATCCTGGGCGAGGCGCAGATTTTAGGCCAGGTGGCCGACGCATATGCGTCCGCGCAGGCGAACGGAGACAGCGGACCGATTCTCGCACGGCTCTTCCACACGGCGCTCCACTGCGGCAAACGCGCGCGCAGAGAGACGGCCATCGGCAGCTACACAACGTCGATCAGTCATGCGGCCGTGAAACAGGCCAGGGCGATTCTGGGCGATCTCTCCCATCGCACTGCGCTGATCCTCGGCGCGGGCGAAATGGCGGAGCTGGCTGCGGCTGCGCTGAACCAACATCAGATCGCCTCGCTTCTTTGCATCAACCGCACGCAGGCGCACGCCGAGCGATTGGCCGCGCAGGTCGGCGGCCGCGCCCTGGAGTGGCGCCAGCTCGACGAGGCGCTGGCGACGGTCGACCTGGTGATCAGCGCCACCGCTGCGCCCTCGATGGTGCTCACCGCAGCGACGGTTGCGCAGGCGATGGGCGCACGCGACGGCCGCCCGCTGGTCCTGTTTGACATCGCACACCCGCGCGATATCGACCCCAACGTGGACGCCCTGCCCGGCGTCATGCGCTTCGACCTGGACCACTTGCAACATTGCATCGACGCCAACTTAGGCCGCCGCCAGGCAGCCATCCCCCATGTCAAGGCCATCATCGCCGAGGAATCCGCCGCGTTCATGGAATGGCTCGCCGCGCGCGACGTCTTGCCGGCTGTGATGGCGCTGCGCCGTCGCGGCGAAACGATCGCCGGCCAGGAAGTGGAGCGCACGTTGCGTAAACTGTTGCATGGACATGCGGAGGATGAACGCCTGCGTCAAGAGGTCGAGCGTCTGGCGAATCGCATCGTCGCCAAATTGCTGCATGAGCCGACCGTGCGCCTCAAAGCGCGAGCCGCCGGCGGCGACGGCCCCTGCTTCGCCCAGGCGTTGACCGAACTCTTTGGCCTGGAAACCGCTGCGTCGATATCTGCATCGACGGAGGAAACAGCAGAGACGCGCGGATGCGCGCACCCACTCTTCAGCGCCTCCAACGGCGCAGCGTTTTTCTGTCCCGCCCCATGCAACGGCGTCTATCGCAACGGAGTCTACGCCCATGAGTGAGCGCATCGATATCGTGCGCCTGGGCACGCGCGGCTCGCTGTTGGCGCGCTGGCAGACCGACTATGTGGCGGAGCTGTTGGCCAAAGCATGGCCTCAGCTTCACATCGATGTCACGGTGTTGCATACGCAGGGCGACCGGATGCTCGACCGCCCGCTCCCCTTGATCGGCGGCAAGGGGCTGTTCACCGCAGAACTGGAGGAAGCGCTGCACAGCGGCGCCATCGATCTGGCCGTCCACAGCCTCAAAGACCTGCCCACCGAGCCGGCGGCGGAGCTCGTCATCGGTGCGATCCCCGTACGCGGGCCTGTGCACGACGTCGTCGTCAGCCGCAGCGGT
The DNA here is from genome assembly GCF_937128415.1 of uncultured Caldilinea sp. Classification (GTDB taxonomy): domain Bacteria; phylum Chloroflexota; class Anaerolineae; order Caldilineales; family Caldilineaceae; genus Caldilinea. The sequence goes on along the minus strand of NZ_CAKZMJ010000078.1, from coordinate 30,472 downwards.
CGCCCGCTGGCGCAACTCGAAGCAGGAGCAGCCGTCGGCACCAGCAGTCGGCGTCGCAGCGCTCAGCTCCTGCGCGCCTATCCGCACCTGCGCACCGTTGACATTCGCGGCAACGTAGACACGCGCATCCGCAAAACGCTCGACCCGACGGGGCTCTATGACGCGATTGTGCTGGCCGCGGCCGGCGTCGAGCGGCTCGGTCGCGGCGACGTCGTCACGGAGGCGCTGCCGCTGGAGCTCATGTTGCCCGCGCCGGGGCAAGGCGCGCTGGCCGTGCAATGTCGGAGCGAGGCGGCGATCCTGCGCTTGCTTGCCCCCCTGGAAGACCCGGACACGCGCGCGGCGGTGACGGCGGAGCGCGCCTTTCTGCGCCATTTGGGCGGCGGCTGCGCAGTCCCTGTGGCGGCGCACGCAAAAATTGAGCAAGGGCGACTCCGCTTGCGCGGCCGTGTCCTTTCGCCCGACGGTCGCCGCTGCGTCGAAGTGGACGGCGACGCCCATCGCGATGAACCCGAAACGCTGGGCGCAAGGCTGGCAGCCCAGGCGTTGGCGCAAGGCGCAGCCAGCTTGCTGACCGAGGAGCCAAGATGACGCCGCTTCTGCCTTCACCCATCCCTTCGTTGGCGTTGCAGGGGCGACGGGTGGTCATCACCCAGGCGGCGCAGCAGGCGTCGGCGTTTGCGGCGCTGCTCGAACGGTGGGGCGCCGTGCCATTGCTTTACCCTTGCATCGCCATTCAGCCGCCGGACGACTCAACTGCGCTCGATCAAAGCCTGCGCGCCGCCGCACAGGGCGGCTTCGACTGGCTGGTGCTGACCAGCGCCAACGCTGTGCGCATCGTGGCGCAGCGTCTGGCTGCGCTGGACATTGCCCCGCAGCAGCTTGGCGGGGTGCGCATCGCCGTCGTCGGCGCTGCAACCGCCCGCAGCGTGCAGGAGGAGCTTGGCCTGCAAGTCGCCCTCGCACCGCAGGAGGAGGTCGCCGAAGGCCTGGCCGCCGCGCTCGAACCGCTGGTGCGCCCCGGCGAACGCATCCTGTTGCCGCAGTCGGCATTGGCGCGCGATGTGCTTTTCAAGCGTCTCACGGCGATCGGCGCATCCGTTCATCCCGTCGTCGCCTATGAAACCGTGCGCGGCGCCGGAGGCGTTGACCTTCCCAATTTACTGGCGCAACGCCAGGTGGACGCCGTCACGCTCGCCAGCGCGTCCGCCTTTCGCTTTCTGCTGGAGCGGCTCGTGAACGAAAGGGGCGACCCTGCGCTCTTGCACACCGTCTGCCTGGCGTGCATCGGGCCGGTCACGGCGCGCGCCGTGCAGGAGGCCGGTTTCATTCCCGCCGTCATCTCGACGCAGCAGAGCCTGGAAGGGCTGACTACGGCGCTGGCCGAACATTTCGCCAGGAAAGATTCATGCAGTTCACGACAGACTCAGGGGATCCCATGATTGAACTCAACCCTGCGCACCTTCATCGTTCAGACCTCGCCGCCGACGCCGCCCTATTGCGCCCGCGACGGCTGCGGCGCACATCGAGCCTTCGCCGCCTGGTGCGCGAGACGACGCTGACCCCGGCCGACTTCGTCGCGCCGCTCTTTGTGCGCCATGGCCGCAATCAACGCATCCCGATCCGCTCTATGCCGGGACAATTTCAGCTTTCGGTGGATCAACTTGCGGAGGAAGCCAAGCAAATCGCCGGCCTCGGCGTGCCTGCGGTCATCCTGTTCGGCATTCCCGCGCACAAAGACGCTGTCGGTAGCGACAACTACGATCCCGCCGGCGTGGTGCCGCAGGCGATCCGAGCCATCAAGGACGCAGCGCCGGAGCTGATCGTCATCTCCGACATGTGTTTTTGCGAATACACAGACCACGGCCACTGCGGCGTCATCAACATTCCGGGCGAAATGCACTATCATCCGCATCTGCCCGAAGGGTATCTGCTCGATGCGCCGACGCGCGAGCTGCTGGCGCGAGCCTCAGCCGTGCACGCTGAAGCGGGCGCCGATGTGATCGCACCCTCCGGCATGGTGGACGGGATGGTGGCGGCGATTCGCAGTGGACTGGACGCCGCAGGCTTTGAGCACGTGGCGATCCTCAGCTATGCGGTCAAATACGCCAGCGGCTTTTACGGCCCCTTCCGCGAGGCCGCCGAAAGTCCGCCCGCCTTCGGCGACCGCAGCCAATATCAAATGGACCCGGCCAATCGCCGCGAGGCGTTCAAGGAGGCCGACCTGGACATGGTCGAAGGCGCCGACATGCTGATGGTCAAGCCGGCGCTGCCCTATCTCGACGTTTTGGCCGCGCTGCGCGAACGCTACCCGTTGCCGATCGCCGCCTATCAGGTCAGCGGCGAGTACGCCATGCTGCACGCCGCAGCAGCCAACGGCTGGCTGGACTTGAAACGCTGTGCGCTGGAAAGCCTGATCGCCATCAAGCGCGCCGGCGCCGACTTTATCCTGACCTATTTCGCCAAAGAGGCGGCGAAGTGGGTTCTGGAGTGACGCAAAAGGATGGTTCTCTCATGGTGGAAGCAACATCGGATCGTTCGACCGCCCAATCGCCCGCATCCTTGCGCCCCTCTCGTTTTCTCGCCGCATGTCGTCGCCAGCCGGTCGACGCCACGCCGGTCTGGCTGATGCGGCAGGCGGGCCGCTACATGGCGGAATATCGCGCGCTGCGGCAGCGTTACACGATCCTGGAGATCATCAAGACGCCGGAGCTGGCGTGTGAGGTGACGCTGCAGCCGATCAACGCCTTTGACCTGGACGCCGCCATCATCTTCGCCGACATTTTGCCGCCGCTGGAGGGCATGGGGCTGCGCCTGGAGTTCATCAAGGGCGAAGGGCCGCACATCGACAACCCGGTGCGCACGCGCGCAGACGTGGACGCGCTGGTGGTGCGGCCGCCGGAGGAAGCGCTTTGGTTTACGCTGGAAGCCATTCGACTGGCCCGTCGCGAGCTGGATGCGCGCGGCCTGCCGCTGATCGGCTTCAGCGGCGCACCCTTCACCCTGGCGGCGTATGCGGTGGAAGGCGGCGGCAGCCACGACCATCGACGGGTGAAAGCCCTGATGATGGCCGAGCCGTCCCTCTGGCATGCGCTGATGGAAAAGCTCAGCGCGTTGGTCGGCGAGTATTTGCTGGCCCAGGCCCGCGCGGGCGCACAGGCGCTGCAGCTCTTCGATTCCTGGGTGGGACAGCTCAGCCCGGACGATTATCGCACCCATGCCCTGCCCTACAGCCGTCGCGCCATCGAGATTGCGCGCGCGGGCGGCGCGCCGATCATTCATTTTGGCGTCAACACGGCGGGGATGTTGCCGCTGCTGCGCGAGGCCGGCGGCGACGTGATCGGCGTGGACTGGCGCATTGACCTGGACGTCGCCTGGCGCACGCTCGGCGAAGACGTCGCCGTGCAGGGCAACCTCGACCCGGTGGCGCTGCTGGCGCCGTGGGAGGCGCTCCGTCCGCGCATTCAGCAGGTGCTCGACCGCGCCCGCGCCGTCGGACGACCGGGCCATATCTTCAATTTGGGCCACGGCATCTTGCCGCAGACGCCGGTGGACAACGTCAAGCGGCTGGTGGAATTCGTGCATGAATATAGTCAGTCTCTTTCATCTTGATTCGTATTGAGGAAGTTTCGATGAATACGTCGAAGTCCGAACAACTTTTTGCCATCGCGCAACAGGTGATTCCCGGCGGCGTGAACAGCCCGGTGCGCGCCTTTCGCAGCGTAGGCGGAACCCCGCGCTTCATTGCGCGCGGGCAAGGCGCCTACGTCTGGGATGTGGACGGCAATCGCTATATTGACTACGTGCTTTCCTGGGGGCCGCTGGTTTTGGGCCATGCGCACCCGACGGTGGTTGCAGCGCTGCAGGAAGCCGTCGCCCGCGGGACGAGCTACGGCGCACCAACCGAGCTGGAGGTCGAGCTGGCGCAGCTGGTGATTGACCTCGTGCCATCGGTGGAGATGGTGCGCTTCGTCAACAGCGGCACCGAGGCGACAATGAGCGCATTGCGGCTGGCGCGGGCGTACACCGGACGCCCCAAAATTGTGAAGTTCAGCGGCTGTTATCACGGCCACGCCGACATGCTGCTGGTGCAGGCGGGCAGCGGCGTCGCCACCCTCGGCTTGCCCGATTCGCCTGGCGTGCCCGCCGCAACCGCCGCCGACACGCTGATCGCACCCTTCAACGATCTGGCGGCCGTCGAGCGCCTGTTTGAGACTTACCCCGGAGAGATCGCAGGCGTCATCGTCGAACCGATCGCAGCCAACATCGGCTTTGTCCTGCCGCAGGAGGGGTTTCTCCCCGGCCTGCAACGCCTGTGTCGCCGTGAGGGCGCGCTCTTCATCCTCGATGAGGTGATGACCGGCTTCCGCGCCAGCCTCGGCGGCGCGCAGGCGCTGTGGGGGCTCGATCCAGACCTGACCTGCCTGGGCAAGGTGATCGGCGGCGGGCTGCCCGTGGGCGCATACGCCGGCAAACGCGCCATCATGGAGATGGTGGCGCCCGTCGGGCCGATGTATCAAGCCGGCACGCTCTCCGGCAATCCCCTGGCGATGACCGCCGGCCTCGTCACGCTGCGCGAGCTGACCCAACCGGGGGTTTTCGACGCCATCGCCGCAGCCACGGCGCGGCTGGTGAACGGCATCGAGGCGCTGGCCGCCCGCCATGACATTCCTCTCCAGGCCGGCTGCACCGGCGCCATGTTCGGCTTCTACTTCTTGAAATCGGCCGGCCGCGCCATCACCGATTACGCCACCGCCAAAGAGCACGCCGACGCCGCACGCTATGCACGCTTTTTCCACGCAATGCTTGAACGCGGCGTCTATTTTGCACCCAGCCAGTTCGAGGCAGGCTTCGTCTCCAGCGCGCACGACGACGCAGTGATCGATGCGACGTTGCAGGCTGTGGAGGAAGGGTTGAAAGAAGTGAGAAGCGGGCAGTGAAAGAAAAAGGGATGAGTCGCTGTTCGGTCGCCGTCGTCGGCGGGGGAATCGCCGGGCTGAGTGCAGCGTGGCGGCTGCAGAAGGCTGGGATCGACTATGTGTTGTTGGAGCAGGCGGCCCGCCTGGGCGGCAAAATTCGCACGGAGCGCATCGCGCTCAATGGTCAGGAAGAGGCGCCGTTCATCGTCGAGGCCGGGCCTGATTCATTCATCACCCAGAAGCCCTGGGGCGTGGCGTTGGCGCGGGAGTTAGGTCTCGGCGACGCGCTGATCGGGACGAATGAACGCCTGAAACAGACGTACGTCCTCCATCGCGGCCGGCCGACGCCGCTGCCGGAGGGCGTATTGATGATCGTGCCGACCCGCTTCAAGCCGTTTCTGTTCTCGCCGCTAATTTCGCCGTGGGGCAAGCTGCGCATGGGGTTGGAGCTTTTCATCCCGCCGCGACGGGACGACGGCGACGAAACGCTGGCCGACTTTGTGCGCCGTCGGCTGGGCGGCGAGGCGCTCGACAAGATCGCCGAGCCGCTGATGTCGGGCATCTACAACGCCGAGGCGGACAAGCAGAGCGTGCTCGCCACCTTTCCGCGCTTTCGCGAACTTGAACAAAACCACGGCAGTCTGATTCGAGGCATGCTGGCGTCGCAGCAGCGGCGCAGCCAGAACGCCGCCGTCTCCCACGACAAACCGTTGCCTTTTTTCGTGACCTTTAAAGAGGGCGTCGAAACGATGGTGACGGCGCTGCGCACACGACTTTCGGGCGCTCTCCGCCTGTGCACAGGCGTCGAGGCGATCGAGCCGATTGCCAACGGCTACCGCCTGCATCTGAGCGACGGCGCCACGCTCGACGCCGGACAGGTCATCCTGGCGACGCCGGCTTTTGTCGCCGCCCGGCTCCTACGCCCGTTGGCGCCGGAAGCCGCCGATTTGTTGGATGGCATCCGCTATGTCAGCGCAGGGACGATCTCGCTGGCCTTCCGCAGCAGCGAGGCGCGCAACCCGCTCAACGGCTACGGCCTCGTCATCCCGATGAGCGAGCGCCGACCGATCAACGCCGTCACGCTCAGCTCCATCAAATTCGCCCATCGCGCGCCGGAGGGGCGCCTGCTGCTGCGCGTCTTTTTCGGAGGCTCGCGCAGCCCCCACTCGATGGAGCTGGATGACGCCGACCTCTACGCCACGGTGCGCCGCGAGCTGGACGCTCTTCTAGGCATCGACGCCGAACCGCTCTTCCACCGCATTCATCGCTGGCCCCGCTCCAACCCGCAGTACGACGTCGGCCATTTGGAACGCATCGCCGCCATCGAGCGCGGCCTGCCCCCTGGCGTTCATCTCGCCGGCAGCGCCTATCGAGGCGTCGGCCTTCCGGATTGCATCCGACAAGGGCAAGAGGCGGCGGAGCGGGCGGCCTCTCTTTTGTCCAGCTAAAAGAAAAACTCAGATCACGAATGGGTCTGTGAGCCGTTTGCGCAGAGTTCGGCGTAGGCTTCTTCGTACACGCGCAGGTCATGCGCGGAGTAGCAGCAGGCGATGACCTTTTCCAGCCGGGGATTGGCTTCCAGGCCGGCCAGCATCTCGCGCAAGGCGATGCGGCTGGCGCGCTCGATCGGGAAGCCATATGCGCCGGTGCTGATCGACGGAAAAGCGAGGGTGCGGATGTCTTCACGCCCGGCGGCGATGGCGAAGACGCTGCGATAGCAGCGCGCCAGCAGCTCATCCTCGCCGTGCTTTCCCCCGCGCCAGATCGGGCCGACGGTGTGGATGACGTAGCGGGCGGGCAGGTTATAGCCGCGCGTCAATCGCGCTTCGCCGGTCGGGCAACCGCCCAACGTACGACACTCCGCCAGCAGCCCCGGCCCCGCTGCTCGATGGATGGCGCCGTCGACGCCGCCGCCTCCCAGCAGGGAAGAATTGGCTGCGTTGACAATGGCGTCGACGCGCAGCGTGGTGATATCGGCCTGGATGATTTCAAGACGCGATGCATTTGCCATGCCTGAATCTTATTGCACCAGGTTCACAGGAATTTGAGGCATTTCAGAAAAGTGCCTGTCCGTCGTGAGCAAGACGCAGCCATGTTCCCATGCGCTTGCAGCAATCCACAGATCGTTGATCGGAACCGGTTTCCCAGCATTGCGCAGATACACAAAAAGCCATGCATACCTTTCCGCCGTGGATAGATCAATAGGAACGACTTGAACCCGTGGAGAGGAAATGAAATCATCCAACTCTCGCCGGTTGCGTTCATAATGGGAGCCCAGTTGAAAACCAAACAACAATTCACCCACCACGATGGAGGAGATCAAAATGGTATCCGCCTTCTGGATCGTCTCGAGAATCGAAGGATGACCTCGACGAAACGCCGAGTACGCGGAAGTGTCCAGCATCAACTTTCTGACTCCCATAACTCTGGTTCGATCCTGCGTTGAAGTTCAAGCGCTTTCTGAAATTCCTCGTACTCTTCTTCCGTCCATGTGCCGGCCAGGTGATCCAGATCATGATGACGCCGTTGCGAGTCCACCAGGCCGACGCTTTGGCGAAGCGCATCGAGCGCCAGACGATTGACGCTGATCCCTTGCTCCTCGGCTTTCTCTTTTAATGCCTTGTGAAGTCGCTCATCGACTCCTCGGATGGTCAACTGCGTCATAGCACCTCCCGCAAAATGCATGCACTAAGTGCATTTTAGTGCATGCATTCCATCATGTCAAGGCGCGTCTTTTTACCAACCTCATGGTTCCGTCACGGTGAACGTCCACACAAAGGGTTTCACCATCGGCGTCGTCTGTTCGACGTTGAAGACCGTGACCGTGTATGCACCCGGTTGCAAAGGCGTCTCAGGCGTGAAGGCGAAGGAGCGGCCGCTCGTCTGCGCCACTGCGCCGCGGACTGGGGCGCCCGCTTCGTCCTGCACCACGATCACCTGCGACGCGTCTCCGCCCACCGGCGAAACCAGGATGGAGAAATCCACCGTGATTTGCGCCGGCGCCGGTCCGCTGCTGTCGGGTGCGGGCGAGACTGCCGTGACAAGCGGATCGCGCCAGAACTGAATGGCGCGGCGATCGTCCGGCCCTTCGCCGCCCCAGTCGGTGGCGGTGTCGTCCACCAGCATGGTTCCATCCGGCCCTTTCACCACGGTGAGCTGGCGATTGGTGAATCCCGCAATCGTCCCCCATTGTTCGACCGTCTCCCACGAGCCGCGCGTGTATTTGTATTGCAGCCGCGTGCCCTCCTTGAGCGTGGCCCTGTATTCCCACACCCGCTCGTCGACCGGCGTCATCGGCGTGAGACCGGGATTGTAGGGCGCCAGAAAAGCGTCGGTGTTGTCGCCGGCGATGTAGATCGTGTCTTCGGCGGGCGTCTCCGGCGGGACAAGCACGCGCCAGATCACCTCCACCATCGCCAGCTCTGCGGTCAACGTGATGGCAGGCGAAGGCGGCGAAATGTTGTAGGCTGCGTCGATCGAGTGAACGGTGTAGGCGTAGGTGTGGCCGGTCGTCACCGTCGTGTCGGTGAAGATGGAGGAAGTCTTCGGAATCTCCACGCTGACGGCGCAGCCCTCCTCGCCTGCGGTCAGGTCGGCGCGGCAGACGCGGAAAGCGTGCAGGTCGGGCGTGCGCGAGACGCGAATGCCGATGGCGATCAGCGAACTCGAACGGGCGACTTCGTCGAGGCGGAAGGGCGCGCGCGGCGGTTCTGTGTCGGGATTCGGGAAGACGGTCATGCGGCCCTGATTGAGGCTCTCCGTCCATTCGCGACCGCCCGTAGTCGACGCGCGCCATTTGAAGACGTATTCGCCGACGGCGTTGGGCAGCATGCGCGCGGCGTAGACGTCGCCGCCGCCCTGGCTGTCGGTCACGTAGGCTGCGTCTCTCCAGGTGAACGCTCCATCCGTCTCGACCGGTGCCCAACCCACCTGCACAAGCAGCCCCGGCGCCTGTCCCGGCGCGTCGGTGACGCCGGGGACGAAGACGGCGGCGCGCGTCTCGCGAGAAGGCTCGACGGCGCTCAGCGTGTGCTGAATGGTGAGCGGCTCTTCGAGAACCACCGACTGCACGGGCGCATGTGGAATGAGCCGCACGGCGGCGCCTGGCTCGCTGCGCAGGCCGTTGCGCCCGACGGCCGCCACGCGATAATAGTAGGCGACGCCGTTGGTCAGCCCTTCATCGGTGAAGACGACAGGCTCCGCGCCGGCGGCGAGGAGCGCAACTTCCTCGTAGCCGCCGTCGACCGGAGAACGAAGCACAGCGTAGCGCTCGGCGTCGCCATCTCCCGCAATGGTGAAGCGAATGCGGCCGTTTTCCTCCTCGGTCGCCGTGATTTGCGGCGTCGCCGGCGCTCGGAGGTCAATCTCCGGTGCGGTGAGCCAGATGCGATAGGACATCGGCGCCAGCGTGAAGGAGACGTTGCCCAGCTCGCCGACGGTCAGCGTCTCGTCGCCGAAGGCGTCGCGCAGCGCGGCCCCCCAGGGCAGATAGCCCGATGCGTCGAAACTGACCGATTGCTCCATCTCGCTGCGGTTGAGGGCGATCAGCGCGGCGCCGCTGGCGTCCTTGCGGCCATAGACCACCAGCCCAACGTCATCGACCAGCAAAACATCCCACGAACCGGTGCGCAGGAAGCTGTGCTGGCGTCGAAGCTGGCCGAGCCGCTGATAATGCTCCAGCAACGCAAGGTCTTGCTGACGCCACGTCGGCAAATCCTCGTAACCGTCGGCGTCCGGCCAGGGATACGGCTGGCGGTTGTAGGGGTCGTCGCGCCCGACGTCGCTGCCGAAGCCGACCAGCCCCACCTCATCGCCGTAGTAGAGGGTCGGCGCGCCGGGCAGCGTCAACTGCAAAACCGCCGCCAGCGCCAGCCGTCTGCGACCATCTTCAAAGCCGTTGTTCGGCTCCAGCGCAGCGAAGTCGACGCCGTCGTGGTCGAGCACGCGCACCGCGCGATTGACGTCGTGCGAGGAGAGCAAGTTCATGGCGGCGGCGAAGGCGGCAGGCGGATAGTCTTCCTGCAGCGCAGTCAGCGCTCCGACAAACTCGCCGGCGGTGAGGGCCGGAATGCGGCCATCGTTGTCCTCGAAATCGTCGTCGCGCAAAAATCCAAGCACAGCCTGGCGAAAGCGATAGTTCATCGTCGAGTCGAACTCATCGCCCAGCACGCGAAATCTCGCCTCGTCTTCGCGCCACGTTTCGGAAATCAGCAGCGCGTCCGGGTAAGCAGCCTTGACAGCCGCGCGCATCCGCTTGAAGAAATCGGGGTTAATGTTGACCACGTCGGGCACAACGTCGATGCGCCAGCCGTCGACGCCTTCCAGGTCGAGCCAGCGCAGCGCAATGCCCTCTTCGCCCAGCCAGTTGTCGATGACCGCCTCGTTGGCGGTGTCCAGCTGCGGCAGCGTCGAGAGGCTGAACCAGCCCCGATATGTTGCGTCGCCTGCGCAGACGCCGGTTCCGGGCGGTCGCGCCGGGTCGAAGAAGTACCACGCCCGGTAGGGGCTTTCCTCGCTCTCGCATGCGCCGAGCGTCTCATGACGGCTGTAGCGGTCGAAGAAGGGGCTGTCGCTCGATGAATGGTTAGGCACGCCGTCAAGGATGAGCGTCATGCCGCGAGCGGCGACTTCGGCGGCGAACTGCGCAAAGTAGGCGTTGCTGGCCTTGAAATCGCCCACGACGGCCAGGTTGTCATCCACCTGGCGATAGTCGCGGCCATCGTACTTGTGGTTGGAGGGAGAGTCGAAGATCGGGTTGAGATAGAGGACCGTCACGCCCAGCGCCTGCAGATAGTCCAGCTTTTCTTGAATTCCTTGCAGGTCTCCACCAAAAAATGTGCAGTTATAGGCGCCGTGCCACTCCGGGTTGCGGTTGGGATCGTTCGGCTCTGGGTCGGGCACAAAGCTGTTCCAGGGCGAGATGGGGCGCGCGTGGCCGCCGCACTCTTCGGGGTAGAACCAGTCGTCGGCGGTGGGGTCATTGGTCGGCTCGCCGTTGCGGAAGCGATCCGGGAAAATCTGGTAGATGATGGCGTCCTTCGCCCATGCAGGCGCGTCGAAAGCGGGATCGTAGACGTAAATGTTCCATCCAGCTTCGATCGAGGGCGCTTCCGCATAGCTGCGGCCGGGGCCGCCGTCGTGGCGCTCGTCATCAGCGTAGTAGAGTACGGCGTCGGCATCGCGCACGCTGAACAGATAGGCGAGCACATCGAGCGCGTCGCCGACCGCAATCGTCGTCTCCCACCACGCATAGCGGTCATCCTGGGCGACGCGCTGCATCGGCGTGAAGCGTAAGGCCCCCTCGCGCACGCTTCCCCATAACAGGGTCGCCTCCTCGACGTCGTCGGCGGCGGTGCGCAGGCGCAGCGTGACCTCGGCGCCGGTCGGTTGCGCGCCGAAGGGCGTGCGATAGCGGTCGCTGCGGCTGTCGTGGAGAATGGCCTCGCCGGCGATGCGGCCATCGCCAACGGTTGTCTCCATCGCCTCCGACAGGGTGGAGGACGAGGCATCGACGCCTTCCTGCGCCTGGGCCGTTGCAGACGCAAGGGGAGAGAGCATCCACAGCAGAACGACGACGAGGGCAAGTTGCAACCAGCGGCGAAATAGGGACATGAGACGGCTCCTTTTCAACGTGGATTTTCTTCAGTATATCATGCTTTCGTGGAGGTTCTGAGGCGGGATTGATGATTCTGATCGGTTGGTCGTATAATTCCCCTCAGTGAGAGTTTTTGGTCGAACAAGGCAGAGGCACAGGTAAAAATTATGTCCAAGGAACGTTTGCTGACCATATCGTATCCGGACGATTTGCTCCTTTCTCTGAAAGAAGACGAAGAAACCTTTGCTGCAGAAGCGCGATTGTTGCTAGCTGTAAAGCTCTATGAGTTAGGTCGCATCTCCACCGGTATGGCGGCGCGTCTAGCCAATATGTCTCGCGTGGCATTTATGTTTACATTGTCGCGTTTTCATCTTTCACCGATTGGCGTAGAAGCCGACGAGCTCGATGAAGATGTGAAATATGCCTAATTCACCACGCTATGTTGTGACCAATACGACGCCGCTCATTGCGCTCGATTTGATCGGGAAATTGCATCTGTTGCATGACTTGTATGACGAAGTGTTGATGCCCCCAGCAGTTTATGCAGAGGCGTTGGCAGGCGGAGAAAAGCGGGTGGGAGCAATAGGTGGCCTTCAATCGACTCCCTGGCTGCGCGTACATCCATTATCTGACCCGCGTCGAGCCGACCTATTGGTGGATCTCGACAGAGGAGAGGCAGAAGCAATTGCTTTAGCGCAAGAGCTCGACGCCGATTTGTTAATCATAGATGAGCGCCTCGGAAGGTTGCATGCGCGAAGGCTAGGGATCGCCATTACAGGCACAATAGGTGTTCTTCTCAAAGCGAAGATGTTGGGTTACGTCTATGAAGTACGCCCATTGTTGGAACAGCTTCACAAAGGAGGCATCTATCTCAGCGATGAGCTGGTGCGTCGCGCCCTCGATCTGGCCGGAGAAAAATAGGACCCGCTGCACCCCAGTTCCCTTCTTCGGAAATCCAGCCGATGACAAACGCTGACCCTCCCCCCCAACTGCACATGATCTGGCCCCAACGCCGACTGGACGCTCCTCCGGATGCGCCCCTGCCCGCCGGCTATACACTGCGCACCTATCGCCCCGGCGACGAGGCGCCCTTCTTTCAGATCATGGCGCGCGCGGGCTGGCCCGGCTGGGATGAGGCGCGATTGCAACCCTGGCGCCCGCGCATTCTGCCGCACGGATGGTTTCTGGTCGTTCACGAGGCGACCGACGCCATTGTGGCCTCGGCGATGGCGCTGCGGGATGAGCGAGAGTTCGGCTCTCAAGGCGGCGAGCTGGGCTGGGTGGTCTGCGATCCAGAGCATCAGGGGAAGAGGCTAGGCGCCGTCGTCTCGACCGCGGCCACGCTGCGACTGCTCGCGGAGGGGTGTCGTCCCATTCATCTGTACACGGAAGAATGGCGCTTCGCCGCCTTGCGGACATACCTGCGCCTGGGCTATGTCCCATTTCTTTACACCCCCGACATGCTGGAGCGGTGGCGCATCGTCTGCACGGCGGTGCGCTGGCCCTTCACGCCCGAGGTCTGGGAAGCGGACTTTGAATCCTTACAATCTTCATAATAAACCAGGATCATCATGGCTCAACTCCAATCCGCCGACGAACTGCTTGAACAGGCGTTGCTGGCCCTCTATCGACAATGGCCCCACCTGCCGCGGCGCACCACCATCCCTGCACTGGATCGACTGCGGCGCGCATTGGCTGACGAGCTGGAGACGATGCTCGCCGCGCCCGAACAGGAGCGCTTTCGCAGCGCAGCCTCGAAATTTGCAGAGGAGGCGCTGCGCCTGCCCTTTGTGCGCAGCATCGCTGGCGCAGAGTTAGACGCGTTGGCCGCGCTGAGTCCAGACGCTTCACGCCCTTCTGGCCGACGCGGTCTCCCTTTGCTGCGCACCACGCCGCTCACCGCAGAGCGGCTTCAGGCGCTGATTCGACTGCTGCGCGCAGAAGACCCCCCTGCCTTTGCCATCCAACGCTGGCATTACGTTGTCGATGAAACGCCCGCAGCGTGGGCCGACCTGCGCAGCGCGGCGGAAAGCGCGCTCAACCGCATGCCTCCGTCCGCCCGGCAGGCGCTCGAGGCCATCGACGCCCGCCTGGAGGCCGCACTGCAAGATTCATCTCGCAACGCCCTCGCTGCGTATGAGGAGGCGTTGCATCAGCTGGAGGCGATTTCCGGCCTCGTCGCAGCGCTGAGCGATCGCTTTTTGCGCTGGAAGACGCCGCAACGCATTGTACACCGCAGCGCCGGAGCGTTCCCCTCGTCGACCGGCTCAGAAACCGGCGTCGCCATCCCCAAATCGCTGGAAATGACGGCGCCGGAAACATCGGGTTTGGAGCAGGAGGCTGCGGCGCCGCAGACAGGCGCAGAGGAAGCGACCGCTGCGCCTCCCGAAGATGCTCTTCAGGTGAATTTCCACACCGAAGTGCGCTTCCCGGCCAGCGTGCGGCGCTGGGAAGTGAACTGGCTCATCGTCCGCCTGCGGCTGCAAGCGCCGGAAACGACCGTCGTCAGCGGCGTCGTGCCTGTGGAGTTCCGCCCGCAGGGCGCCGAACCGCCGCCGCCCGAAACGCTCACCGTGCGCGTCCTTGCGCCCGACTTCGAGGAGGAAACCCGCTGCTGGGAGCGCACCATCACCGTGCGCCACGACCAGGATTCCGACCCGGCGGTCTTCCTGCTCAAAGGCGACGAACTCGGCAAAAAGCGCATCGCCATCGACTTCTATCACAAAGGGCGGCTGGTCGGAGGCGTCGCCTTTGTGACCGAAGTGACGCAGGCGCCCACCGTCAGCGTCAACGTGAACGTGGCGCGCGGCGACGGCGCGCCGGAGTTCGCCCGCCTCGAACGCAATCCGCCGCCCCCCGCCGACCTGCACCTGCGCGTCGTCAAGAAGGCGCAGGAGAACACGCTGGCCTTCTGGCTGGATTCTCCGCGCCTCGACGTTCCTTATCGCTGGACGTTTATGGGCGAAACGCCGCTCACGAGCGACGACCCCTTCGCTTTTCTCGTCCAGGAGCTGGCGCCGCTCAACGAGATGGTGCGCGTGCTCGCCGGCGATCTCACCGAAGAGGAACGCGCCGACGCCGAGCTGCGGCTGGCGACGCTGGCGGAAGGGTTGTTCGAGCAGCTGCTGCCGGAGACATTCCGCACAGAATACTTCGCCCGCATCGTTCCGCTGCGCGAGGCGGGCGCCGTCCGGTCCTTCCTGATCACCAGCGACGAGCCATGGATTCCCTGGGAGCTGCTCAAGCCCTATCACTGGGATGCGAGCGAAGGCAAAGAACACGTCGATGACTTCTGGGCGACGCGCTTCCGCCTCTCTCGCTGGCTGGCCGGCCGCGGGCCGCTCGTGCGCATGGCGGTCAACGTCGCTGCGCTGGTGATGCCAGAGGTGGGACTGTCCGCTGTGGACGCCGAACGCGCTTTCTTCGACCAGCTCGCAGCGCAGCGCAATGTTCGCCTGGAGGGGCCCACACAGCGACGCAAGGAGGTGCTCGACCTGCTGATGACCGGCGGCTATCAGGTCATGCACATCGCCACCCATGGTCAGTTCAACCCCGAAGACGCCGATCGCTCCGCCATCGAGCTGGCCGATGAACCGCTCTATCCCGCCGATCTGCGCGGTAGTCTCCTGCGCGGCATTCGTCGCTCGACGCCGCTCGTCTTTCTCAACGCGTGCGACGGCGGCCGCGCCAACTTTGGGTTGACCGGACTGGGCGGTTGGGCGGATAAGCTCTTCAAGGAGGCGAACGCAGCAGCGTTCGTCGGCGCGCTGTGGGAAGTGCACGATGCGCTGGCGGGAGAGTTTTCCAAAACCTTCTACAGTCGCCTGGTCGAAGGCGCAACGCTCGGCGAGGCGATGCAGGCCGCCCGCCTTCACGTTCGGGAGCTCGACCCCCTCAATCCCACTTGGCTGGCCTACACACTGTACGGCGACCCCAACGCGACAGTCCAGATTGGAGCATCCGGCGACTGAACCCGCAGCGTTGAGAGGTTGAGAACTTGAGAGCGGGAGAGCGGGAGAGCGGGAGAGCGGGAGAGCAGGAGAGCGGGAGAGCAGGAGAGCGGGAGAACTCTCAGCCTTTCCCCCTCTCAAGCTCTCAAGCTCTCACCCTCTCAAGCTCTCACCCTCTCACCCTCTCACCCTCTTAGCCTCTTCCCCGCACCATGCATGGACAGGCGTGCGCCATGGAGCAGAGTCCGCTGCAATAGTGGGTGGTGCATACAAATTTAGTTGCATCCGAAGCCGCCTTGTCATCGACCAGCCGCCCTTTGCGCACCCAGAACCGGATCATGCCTTCGAGCGCACTGCGGTCGACGTCAAGGCGACGGCTCAGCTCGTCGAGCGTCACCGGCCCCTGCGCCGCCTCCACTTCTTGCAAAACTTTCCATAACATCTTGGGTCATCCCAACAACAAGCGACCGACCTGAAAGACTGCAAAGGAGATCATCCACGCAAGCCCAAGCTGCCCTACGACGCTGAAGGCCGTCCACTTGGGGCCAAATTCGTGGCGCAGCGCAGCGATCGTCGTCATGCAGGGCGTGTAAAGAAGCACGAAAACCATGAAAGCCAACCCTGCCAGGGCGCCATGGCCGCCGCTGGTCTGCTTAAAACTGCGCTGTACCGCCTCCATCAGAGCGGAAGGAGGCGTTTCCTCCTCTTCACCGAAGAGATTGACGCCGACCAGCGACGGAACCGCCTTGAGCGTATCGAACGTCGCCTGTACAAAGCTGGAGATGATCCAGGCGGCGTCCTCGGCCAACGTAGCGGGCGGCGTCTCCTCCTCCGGCAGTTCAATGCGGTAGACCTGCGCCAGCGTGGCGACGACGACCTCCTTGGCCACGAATCCGCTCATCAGCGCGCCGCCGGCCTGCCAGCTGCCAAAGCCGAGCGGCGCAAAGGCAGGCGCCGCCGCGCCGGCGAGCACGCCAAAGGCGCTCTCCTCCACCGGCGTTTGAGCGAAGGCGACGCCTTCCCCGCGCACCGGAATCGCCAACAGGAACCACAGCGCCACGCTCACGCTTAGGATCACCGTAGAAGCGTTCTGAATGAAGGCGGAGGTGCGATTCCACATCTGTCGCCAGACGTTGCGCGCGATCGGCAGGCGATAGGGCGGCAGCTCCAGGATGAGGTGGTTCGCCTCTGCGCTCTTGAGCACCGTGCGGTTGAGCGCCCATCCAACCCCGATTGCGACGAGAATTCCGAGCAGATACATGCTGAAGATCACCAGGCTGGCGTGCTGCGGGAAGAAGGCGGCGGCGAAGAGCACGTAGACCGGCAGCCGCGCGCTGCAGCTCATCAACGGGGCCAGCAGCGCAGTGAGCAGGCGGTCGCGCTGGCTCTCCAACGTGCGCGTGGCGTAGATGGCCGGCACCGAACAGCCAAAGCCGACCACCAGCGGCAGAAAGCTCTTGCCCTGCAGGCCGATTTTGCGCATGGGCCGATCCATCACCAGCGCTGCGCGCGCCATATAGCCGCTGTCCTCCAACACGCCCAGCACGAGATACAGCGCAAACATCACCGGGATAAAGACCAACACCCCACCCACGCCGGCGATGACGCCGTCCACCAGAAGGCTCTCCAGCCAGCCGCCGCCCAGGCCCAAAAGGGTGAGCAGCGCAGCAACCTGCCGGGCAAGCGGCCCGTTCACCGCCTGTTCGATCCAATCGACGAACGGCGCCGACGCGTCCACTGTAACCTTGAAGGCCACCCACATCAACGCCAGAAAGATCGGCAGGCCCCACACCGGATGGGTGACGATGCGATCGATCTGATCCGAGCGGCTCAAACGCCGCGCCGGACGGCGCACGATTGCGGCCTGCGCCGCCTGATGGGCAAACTCATAGCGACGATTGGCCAGTGCGATGTCAACCTCGTTGCCATAGAGCATTTCAAGGCGGGCTCGACCGGCTGCGGCTGCAGCCAGCGCCTCTTCCCCGCCGGGCAGACGACGCACCTTGCCCGCCAACGTTTCATCGCCCTCAAGCAGTTGAATGGCGAGCCAACGCGCCGGATAGCGCTGCGCCAGCGTCGGAAGCACCTCAACGGCGGCGCTCAGCAACGCAATCTCCGTTTCGATCTCTGGATCATACACAACAGGAATTGCGTTCGGGGTGTTGGAAACCCTGCGCATCTCCGACAGCATGGTCATCGCTGCCTGCTCCTTCTCTCTGCGATTGCACGGCGACCGCCAGTTCGATGATGCGATTGCGCAGCGCATCCATGCCCTGGCCGCGTCGCGCCACCAACTCAACCACCGGCGTTCCTCCCAACGCCTGTGAGAGCCGCATGGCGTCGATCTGAACGCCTCTGGCGCGAGCCTGGTCGAGCATGTTGAGGACGACGAGCAACGGCGCGCCTGTCTCCAGAATTTGCGTGGTCAAATAAAGGTTGCGCTCCAGGTTGGCGGCGTCCAACACGTTGACGACCAGGTGCGGCCAGGCCTCGACGATGAAATCTCTGGCGATCTCTTCTTCTGGCGAGTACGGGGAGAGGCTGTATGCGCCCGGCAGATCGACGACGGTGATCTCCACGTCTCGGCGCCCACACCGCAAAAGTCCTGAACGTTTTTCGACCGTTTTTCCCGGCCAATTGCCGATTTGCTGCTCGTCGCCCGTCAGCGCGTTGAAGATGGTGCTCTTGCCGACGTTGGGATTGCCGGCCAGCGCAACGAGGATTTTTTCAATCGCCATAGGACCTTATGCGACTTCGACCAGAATTTTGCTGGCGATGCTGCGACCCAGCGCCAGCCGCGAATCGCGCACGGCCAGCACCAGGGGGCCGCCGTGGTCGTGGAGGATTTCGATGTGCACGCCCGGCGTAAGCCCCAACTCGGTGAGTCGCCGCGTCAGCTTGCGCCCGGCGGTGATGCGCGTCAAGCGCAGCGGTTGGCCGCTGCCTGCGATATGAAGAGGAATGGATGCGCTTGCCATATACCGCTTGTTCTAAAATTCACGAATGATTTTTGACCAGTATAAAGCGGCTTTTCTCCTCGATCAAGAGGGCGCGCAAGACTTTCGTCTCGCCGCCGGGTGCGGTGAGGGTTGAAAGGGGCTTTAAGCGCCGTTAAACGCACTTTGCGCAACGGCGTCGTGAAGGACGGAATGTGGGCACGCGAAACAGCGCCGCAATCAGGTGCAGATCCGTGTGCGATCGCAATCAACATCGCCGATGCACACATCTGACGGCGGCGCTTTCTTTCGGGGGAAAGTGCGAAATTGTCAACCAGACGCTAGAAAATCCCCAGCTCTTCTTTGGCCTCGTCGGACATCATGTCCGGATTCCAGAAGGGCGACCAGGTGAGATGAATGTTGACCTCCTCCACGTCGGGGAAGGCGTTGTGCGTCTCTCGCTGGACGCTGGTGATAATTTCCGGGCCGGCCGGACAGCCGGGGCTGGTGAGCGTCATCGTAATCTCGACCGTTTTTTCCGGCGTGACCTCAATGTCGTAGATCAGACCCAGGTCGACGACGTTCATCATCAGCTCCGGATCTTTAACTTTGGCGCGAATTACTTCGCGCACTTCATCGGGAGTGGGCAATGCCATAGCAACCTCCTATGTCTTCACCAGACCGTTTTTTATGCACCAGACGATTTTTTATGCACCAGACGATTGCGCAGTGGAAAAGCGTTTGGCTCCTGGCGCTTGCAGATGGGCCGCGTACGCCTTGGATTCGCTGCGCAGCGTCTTGCGTAACTTCTGCAGAGAGCGCGTCCCTTTCCTCAATTTGGCTGTTCAATCCAGATTTCGCCGTCTCGAACCTGCACCGCGTAGGTTTTCGTCGGCTCGAAAGCAGGAAAACTCAAGGCGGCGCCGGTGCGAATGTCGAAACGGGCGCCATGCCGCGGACATTGCACCTGATAGCCGTTGACGATTTTGCCTTCGACGAGCGGGCCGCCGTCATGCGTGCAGACGTCTTCGATGGCGTAGATTTCGCCATCGAGGTTGAAGAGGGCGATGCGGGTGCGATTCACTTCGACCAGTTTGCTGCCGCCCGCCGGCACATCCGTTAACTTCGCGACTTTCACAAAATTGCTCATGGTGCGTGACTCTACAATTTCATCATATGATTCCATCGTATGATTACTCTGGCCATTCTTCGAGGCCGTACGCGCCCGCCTTCAGCACTTTGAGCGGGAGCAGGGCGCATTTCAGCCGCACCGGGCCGATCTCGATGCCCAGCATGTCCAGGATGTATTGCTTGTCGATCTGCTTGATCTCTTCAAGCGATTTGCCGACGACCTCCTCCATCAGCATGCTGGCCGTGGCCTGGCTGATGGCGCAGCCGTGGCCGTCGAATGCGGCGTCCACCACCACGCCATCCTTCACCTTCAACTCCACGGTGATTTCGTCGCCGCAAAAGGGATTGTGGTCGTGGTACTGAATGTCCGGATTTTCGAGATGCCCCTTGCGTCGCGGGTGTTTGTAATAGTCTATGATAGCTTCTCGATACAGATCGTCGCTCACACAAACATCCTCTCATCAGGTCTGTAGATCAAGCCGGCGCGCAATTTGTGCAATGAATTCAGCAAACGTGACAGCACAATTCCCGGAGGTTTCTATGTGATCAGCAGGATCCTCAAATGGATGAATGTGCCAGCCACCCGTATTATCGGCGCCAAAAAATTCGCGCTCACCCTTGAATCCATGCATAGTTCATTGGATATTCGTTCACCGTATATTTCTCACACCATAAACACCTCTTGCGCTCTGTGCAGCGCCTCCACCAGCACATCGACTTCCTCCAGGGTGTTGTAGAGGTAGAAGCTGGCGCGAGCGCTGGCGGGAACGCCCAGGCGACTATGCAGCGGTTGGGCGCAGTGATGTCCTGCCCGCACCGCCACGCCGGCGCGGTCCAGGATGGCTGCGATGTCGTGCGGGTGAACGCCGTCCAGCGTAAATGCGATGAGACCGCCGCGCTGCTCTGGACCTGGCCCTAAGATGCGCAGTCCCTCCACCTCTGACAGGCGCGCATAGGCGTACTGCGTGATCTCGCGTTCGTGTGCATGCACCCACTCCATGCCGACCTGTTGCAGATAATCCACCGCCGCGCCCAGTCCGATGACCTCGGCGATAGCCGGCGTGCCCGCCTCGAATTTATAGGGAACGGCGTTCCACTTGCTGCCGCTCATCTTCACTTCGCGGATCATGTCGCCGCCGCCCATGAAGGGAGGCATCGCCTCGAGCAGCTCCCGTTTGGCGTAGAGCACGCCGACGCCGGTCGGGCCACACATTTTGTGGCCGCTGAAGACGTAAAAGTCTGCGTCGAGCGCCTGCACATCGACCGGCATGTGCGGAACGCTCTGTGCGCCGTCGATCAACACCTTGGCGCCAACGGCGCGGGCCGCCGCCACCAGCTCGCGCACCGGATTGATCGTCCCCACCACGTTGCTGGCGTGCACGAAGCAGAAGAGTTTGGTGCGTTCGGTGAGCAGCTCGGGCAGGCTGTCCAGGTCAAGCAGTCCCTGGGGAGTGATCGGAACATAGCGCAACGTGAAACCGAGCTGCTCCTGCACGATCTGCCAGGGCACGATGTTGGCATGATGCTCCATCTCGGTGATCAGCACCTCATCGCCAGGCCCCAGATTGGCGCGTCCCCAGGAATAGGCGACCAGGTTGATGGCCTCCGTTGCGCCGCGCGTGAAGACGATCTGTCGCGCGCTGGGCGCGTTGATAAACTTCGCCACCTTCTCGCGCGCCTCCTCGAACGCTGCGGTCGCCTCCTCGCTCAAGGTATGCACCCCACGGTGTACATTGGCGTTGTAGCGACGATAATAGTCGTCTATGGCTCGAATCACGCATTCCGGCTTTTGACTGCTCGCTGCGTTGTCCAGATAGACGAGCGGTCGCCCGTTCGGCAGCACGCGTTGCAAAATGGGGAAGTCACTCCGCCGAGCAATGGTTCGGTCAGCAACTTTCATGAGTTTCGCCAGTCCTTTGCGCTTCCACGCTCACTTCGCCACTCAACCATTTTACGGCGTTTCGCTCGCTTCATCCAAGAATCGTCGTCTCTTTGCTGCTTTGCGCTGAATCTACTGCTATCCATCCGGATCGCCGCTCCGAGACGGCGCTGCGGCGTGAATCCTGGTCGGCCCCCTCCGTCGAGAGGCGAGGCGCCGGATTGGGAAAAAATCAGGAGATTGAGAGCCAGCGCGGGAAATCCGCCCAATCTCGCAATCTCCTGTCGTCCGCTTCAGAATTTGTGAGCGGATCAGCCGCCGATTTTGCGTTCGATCACGCTCTCCAACTTGTGGACCACGCTCTCCACCGGCACGCGATCCAGCACGGCCTGGAAAAAGCCCTGCACGATCATGCGCTCCGCCTGGGGGCGGCTCAAGCCACGCGCCATCAGGTAGAAGACGTACTCTTCTTCGACCTGGGCGACGGTGGCGCCGTGCGTGCAGCGCACATCGTCGGCCTGAATCTCCAGCCCCGGGATACTGTCGGCCCGCGCCGTCGGGTCGAGAATGAGATTGCCGTTGCGCTGGTAAGCGTCGGTCTTCTGTGCGCCGGGAAAGACCTTGATCACGCCCATGTAAACGCTGCGGCTCCTGTCCTTGAGCGCGCCGTTGAAGAGCAGGTCGCTGAAGCAGTGCGGCGCGCGATGAAGCTGCAAGGTCTGATGGTCGATATGCTGCTCGCCGGTCGGGAAGTAGATGCCCAACAGCTCGGCGTGACCGCCCGGCCCCATCAAGTCGACGTCCAGGAACGCCTTGGTCAGCCGGCTGCCCCAGCTCACCTGAATCCAGCGCAGGTCTGCATCGCGGCTCATCACGGCGCGGCCGGTCAGGAAGTTCCAGGCGCTGTGCTCGAAGTCCTGAAGGTTCATGTAGCGCACCACCGAGCCGGCGCCCAGAATCAATTCGACGACGCTCGCCTGCAGGCCATCCTTTGCGCCCAGCAGGTCGTCGACGACCGTCACTTCCGCGCCCTCTTCTGTAACAACCAACGTGTGATGGTAGCCGCCGACGCCCGGCGTGCACTGGTTCAGGATCACCTGCAGCGGCAACGTCACGCGCGCTTTGGCGGGCACGTAGACGAAGGCGCCCGTGTCCCACAGGGCGGCGTGCAGCGCCGTGAACTTATTCAGATCGGGCTTGACCGCTTCGGTCATGAAATACTTGCGCACCAGCTCCGGATACTCCAGCACGGCGCGCTGCAGGTCGGTGAAGATGACGCCGTGCTCGTCCAGGTTGGTGTTCAGAATCCTATTGCGCAGGCCGCTGTCCTCGAAGACCATGCTGGCCGCGCTGTCCATTTCGTTTAGCTCGTCCTGAAGGAACTTCGACAGCTCCCCCTTTTCCACCTGACCGGTGGCAACGGCCAGCGGCTTGAAATGGTTGAGGTCGAAGCCTGTCAGCCGCGTGCGCCGCCAGGATTCATCCGTCGGCTGCGGCCAGGGCATCTGCTCGAACTGACGCCATGCGTTCAGGCGAAATTCCAACATCCACTCCGGCTCGTTGCGCGCCGCAGAATGTGCGCGCACAGTTTCTTCGCTAAATCCTTGCACGGATTGCGCAATGCTTTCGGTTTCTTTAACAAATACGCTCACGTTTTCTCTCCTCATCTCTCAAATCGTGAAACGACGAGTTATGTGCAGCTTCAATCCTGGATAGGGTAAAAAAGCTGCAAGCACAACTCGCCGTCCACAATTCGGATGGTTTAGCCGATCGTGCCTTCCATCTGGAGCTGAATCAGGCGATTCATTTCCACTGCATACTCCATCGGCAGCTCTTTCACCAGAGGCTCGATGAAGCCGCCGACGATCATGGCCGCCGCCTCGTCCTCGCCGATGCCGCGGCTCATGAGGTAGAAGAGCTGCTCTTCGCCGATCTTGCTTACCGAAGCCTCATGGCCGACGCTCACCTGCTCCTCCTCGATCTCGATGTAGGGATAGGTGTCGGAGCGGCTATATTCATCGAGCAGCAGGGCGTCGCACACAACGTTGCTCTTGCTGTGATGCGCGCCTTTGGCGACGCGCAACAGGCCGCGGTAGCTGGCGCGACCGCCGTCCTTGCTGATGGACTTGGAGACGATCTTCGAGCTGGTGTAGGGCGCAGCATGGATGACCTTGCCGCCTGCGTCCTGATGCTGGCCGCGGCCGGCGAAGGCGATCGAGAGAATTTCGCCGTGCGCCTTCGGCCCCATCATGTAGACAGCCGGATATTTCATCGTCACCTTGGAGCCCAGGTTGCCGTCGATCCATTCCATGGTGGCGCCTTCATAGGCGACGGCGCGCTTGGTGACCAGATTGTAGACGTCTGTGCTCCAGTTCTGGATCGTGGTGTAGCGGCAGCGCGCGTTCTTTTTGACAATGATTTCCACAACGGCGCTGTGCAGGCTGTTGCTCGAATAGATCGGCGCCGTGCAGCCCTCGACGTAGTGCACGCTGGCGCCCTCTTCGACGATGATCAGCGTGCGCTCGAACTGCCCCATGTTCTCGGCGTTGATGCGGAAATAGGCCTGCAGCGGGATGTCCACATGCACGCCCTTCGGCACATAGACGAAGGAGCCGCCGCTCCACACCGCGCTGTTGAGCGCAGCGAACTTGTTGTCCGCCGCCGGAATCACGGTGGCGAAGTACTCGCGCACGATGTCTTCGTGCTCGCGCAGGCCGCTGTCCATGTCCAGGAAAATCACGCCCTGGCGCTCCCACTCTTCGCGCAGGCTGTGGTAGATGACCTCGGAGTCGTACTGTGCGCCGACGCCGGCCAGGAATTTGCGCTCCGCCTCCGGAATGCCGAGGCGATCGAAGGTGCGCTTGATGCTCTCCGGCACTTCATCCCAGCTTCTGCCCTGCTTTTCCGTGGGCCGCACATAATAGACGATCTCGTCGAAGTTGATGCCGCTCAGGTCTGCGCCCCACGTCGGCAGCGGCTTGGAAAAGAAGATGTCGAGCGCCTGATGGCGGAACTCGCGCATCCACTGCGGCTCGTTCTTCTGATCGGAAATCTTATCGATGACGTCGTGGCTGAGCCCGCGTTCCGTCTTGAAAACAGGCTCAATCTCATCGTGAAAACCGTATTCGTATTCTTCCTTGACGCCCTTGAGCGCCTCTCGATCTGCATGGGTGGCCATGGTCGTTGTCCTTTCTCTGCAAAGGTCGCCTTACGCAGTCACAGCTTCGCCGAACTCGCGCTCGACCCAGCTGTAGCCCTTCTCCTCCAGCATGTGCGCCACTTCCGGGCCGCCGGTCATCACGATGCGACCGTCGTAGAAGATGCTGACGTAGTGGGGTTTGACGTAGTTCAAGATGCGTTGATAGTGCGTAATCAACAGAAAGCCGCGATCCGGCGTCGCCAGCTTGTTGATGCCATCCGCCACCACGCGCAGCGCATCGATGTCCAGGCCGGAGTCGGACTCGTCCAGAATGGCGAACTTC
Organism: uncultured Caldilinea sp.; assembly: GCF_937128415.1. GTDB lineage: Bacteria > Chloroflexota > Anaerolineae > Caldilineales > Caldilineaceae > Caldilinea. The sequence goes on along the minus strand of NZ_CAKZMJ010000078.1, from coordinate 5,580 downwards.
GGCTGCAACATCGCCATCTGCAACACCTCGGTGCGCTTTTTCTCACCACCCGAGAAGCCGTCGTTAAGATAGCGGCGGGCGAAGCTCGGGTCGACGTTGAATTCCTTCATCTTTTCATTCAGTTCTTTGCGGAACTCGCGCATCGGCATGAGGTTGCTGCCGATGACGCCGCTGCGCCCCTCGGCGTCGACCGGCCGCGAGGTGTAGCCGCGCACGTTGCTCACCGCTGTGCGCAGGAAGTTCGCAACGCTCACGCCCGGCACCGCCACCGGGTACTGAAAGGCCAGAAAGATGCCCTTCTTGCAGCGCTCATCCGGCTCCAGGTCGAGAATGCTCTCGCCGTCGAGCAGGATGTCGCCTTCGGTGACTTCGTAATGGGGATGGCCGGCGATGACGTACGCCAGGGTCGACTTGCCTGAACCGTTCGGCCCCATCAACGCATGAATCTCGCCGGTGCGCAATGTTAGATTGACGCCCTTGAGAATTTCACGATCTTCGACGGCGGCGTGAAGATTGCGGATTTCCAAAACGCTCATTGCTGTTAACTCCTCTTTTTCCAAAACCTTTGTGCACTACTCATCGGATACGCTACTCAAGAATATAAAGGGTACGGTTGAAATCGGCTGTCGACTGCACTGAATCATCCAATCCCGCCGATCTCCCTGAATTGAAACCTGGCCTGGTTCATGCTATGCGATTTCGCCATAAACCCCAACATTCACCCTGCACTTTTCACACGGAAACGCCCAGCGTTGCGCCTTCCACAGGCGCGCCGTCGGTCACGCTCGGCGCCGCCTCTCTGTGTCGAACGGTGAACGTGCAGCCAGTATGCCCTTCCATCATGCACCGGCTCAACCTGACGTCTGAGCCGAGCACTTTTTCAAGCATCCCGCGATCCATCTCGCAGATCTCGCGATGCTCCTGCGCCAACTCGTGGAAGGGGCAGTTGTAGGTGCGAAGCGCAATCGTTCCTTCTTCGTCGATGACGGCGTCCGCCAAGATGCCCTGGCTGTTGAACGCTGCGGCCAATTCGCCGACGCGATCCTGCAACAGCGAGGAGCGCACAGACGGCGCATATTTCTGCGCCAGTCGCACGCCCACTCGATTCAACAATTCGATGGCGCGCTGCTCCCCTTCCAGATGGAAAACTTCCTCGAGCAGTGTCAGCGCCAGATCATCGCAATGGCAGGCGAACAATTCCTGCACGCGCGCGGTCGCAAAATAGGCGTGATGCGGACGACCTACGCCTGCATGGACGATGCGCCGCTCGATATATCCCTCCGCTTGCAAGGTGTGCAGGTGCTGACGCACCGCCGTCGTCGTGATGCCAAGCACCTCTTCCAGCTCTTTGATCGTCGCCGATCCGTTGCGTTGAAGGTGTTCGATAATTCGCCAGAGCGGAGAATCCCGCCTGCCAAGCGCATTCAAGGTCATGTTGCTTGTTCTCACCTGAACAAGAAAACGACGACCGGCGAAAAAACGATTCAGGTTCACCGCCGGCCCCGTTTCAATTCCTACCTTTTTGAACAATACCACGAGGAAACATTTTTGTCAAATGAAATTGTTTTAATTATCAAAATGAGGAATGAAAGGCCGACGTCCACGCAGCATCCTATTATCGATTCAGTCCCCGGCTGCGGCCGTCGGCGTAGGCGTCTGGGTGGTCGACGGATGCGCTCTGCGATCCGAGGGGAAGGCAAAGGCGACCAGTCCGGCGAAGAAAGGCAAGAAGGCGACGACCGAGAGCACCCACAACAGACCGACCTGCTCGGCGAGGATCGCCTCCAACCAGGCCATGAACGAGCCGCTGGCGAAAATGAAGCCGAGCACCAGCCCCCCGGCCAGGCCGCGACGATTGGGCGCCAACTCCTGACTCATCACCATCAGCAGGCTGTGCGGCATGCTCAGCAACACGCCGGCCAACACGGCGACGACCATGTAGCCCACGCCTCCGAGGTGCAACATGGCTAACGCAAAGGGCACGCTCAGGATCGAAGCGACGATCATGATCGTGCGGCGGTTGAAGCGGTCGCCAAGGTGGCCGCCAATGAGGGTGCCCAAGGCGCCGGCGAAGTTAAAGAGTCCTAACATGAGGCCGAACTGCGCCGGGCTGAACCCGACGGATTCATAGTATTTGGGCAGAAGTGTGGCGTAGCCCTGAGCGGCGCCGGAACGCAGAAGGATGAACAACACAAACACCGTCACCAACCAGGCTGCAGCCGCATGATTGCGGCGGGCGTCGCCGCTCTGTTTTTCGACGCCGGAAGATTTCGGCGCGGCGGGCAGTGCGTCGTTCATGTGCATGAACATCAACACGATAGCCGGAACCGCCACCAACGCCATCAGCGGCATCCCTGCCAATCCCAGGCTGCCGATCACGACGCCGGCCAGGATGGGTCCCAACGCCAGGCCGGTCTGCCCGCCCAGGAAAAAGTAAGAGGTCGCCGTCGCCGCCCTGGCGCCGCCGGCCGCGGAGGCGTTCACCATGCCCGCTGCATGAAAGGCGCCGCTGCCCAACCCGCCGATCATCAGCAGCGTGATGAAGAGCGGATACGTCGGCATAGACGCTGCGGCGGCAAAAAACACCGCCGTCCACAACACGCCGACGGCGCCGATCCAGCGTCCGTTGAGCTTGTCGGTCAATCCGCCGAAAAGGGGCTGGCTCATGGCGGCGAACATTTGATACATCATGGCGCCGAAGCCGATCTGGGCGATGCTCAGGTTGAAATGAGAAGCAGCTAAAGTTAAGATGATTGCCACAGAGGAGTTCAGAATATCGATCGAGAAATGGCCATACGCAGCCGCAGTCAATCGCTTTTTATCCATGACGCTGTTACTCCCAAATCACAATAGATCAATAAGCATCATCGTACCATAGAGTCTACAAAACAAAATGATTGGCTGGTCTAATTATTTCAAATTCAAATCAGATTTCCCTTGGCGAGATCGATGCAACTTTCCCCAGCCTTGATTCAGGCGACCATACGTCAGGCATATCAACTCGGCTTCGACCTGTGCTCGTTTGCGCCGGTGGGCGAAGCGCCGCACGCCGATTTCTTCGACGCATGGATCGCCGCAGGCCGCGCCGGCGAGATGACCTATCTGGAGCGCCACCGGGAGAAACGCCGTTTCCCCGCCCTGCTGGCCGACCCCTCCTCTCCCCCCTTCGAGACGATGGTCGTGCTGGCCGTCGACTATCATCAGTTCGACCTCCCGCCCGCAATTCGGGATGACCCCAGCCGCGGCGTCATCGCCTCTTACGCCTGGGGGGACGACTATCACGAGATCATCCGGCCGCTGCTGTACGAACTTGACGCCTTCATCCGCGAACGGACGGGGCGCACCGCCCTGGGGAAATGCCTGGTGGACACGGGGCCGGTGCTCGAACGCGACTGGGCGGCGGTGGCGGGCCTCGGCTTCACCGGCAAAAACTGCTGCACGATTCGCCCCTCTGCGGGAAGCTGGCTCTTTCTGGCCGTCCTCCTGATTCCGGAGCGTTTGCCGGAAGGCTGGACTTCGCGCCAGAGGGCGGAAAAACAAGAGGCGTCGAGAAAGCCGGCCACCTGCGGCCGCTGCACCCGCTGCCTCTCCGCCTGTCCAACCGACGCTTTCGTGGGCCCCTACGAGCTGGACCCCCTGCGTTGCATTTCCTACTGGACCATCGAAGCGCGCTCCATCATCCCGCGCCAATTGCGGCCCGCCTTCCGCAATCGCATCTTTGGCTGTGACATCTGCCAGGAGGTCTGCCCTTACAATCGGCGGCTGGAGGAGCGCACGCCGCGGTTGGCGGGGCTGCGCGCCCATCACGAGCGCGTGGCGCCGCCTCTGCTCGAAGGCTTCGATCCTGCACATCCCTACTGGCTCAATCAGGAAGCATTCAACAGACATTTCGCGCGATCGCCCATCAAGCGCGCCAGACGGGCGGGCATGTTGCGCAACGTCTGCGTAGCGCTGGGCAACTGGGGCGCTCCGACCACGGTTCCCGCGCTGGCGCAGGCGCTCGCCGACCCGGAGCCGGTGGCGCGCGCCCACGCCGCATGGGCGCTCGGTCGCGTGCTCGCCAGGCAGCCTCATGAACCGGCGGCCAACTTGCTGACGATGGCGCTAGAGCAAGAGACAGACGCTCGCGTGCGCGAAGAGATCCGGCTTGCCCTCAACGAGACCTGATTCGTGATTCATGAAATCTACAATGCATCGTCCTGCGTTTCTCCGCTCCTTTACGCTACAATAGGCAAAGCCTGAGGTGATGGTGGGTGCGGCTCTCAGCCGCACGTTACATGAGTTGCTTAAAAAGACTTTCTTTCGACGATGCGAATACTTATCACCGGCGGCGCCGGTTTCATCGGCTCTCACACGGCGGAAGCAGCGTTGGCTGCCGGCCACAGCGTGCGCGTCCTCGACGACCTCTCCGGCGGAGACGTCGCCAATCTGCCCCAGGACGTTGAATTCATCCAGGGTGATGTCGCCGACGAACACAGCGCAGAGCGCGCCGCCGCAGGCTGCGACGCCGTCATTCACCTGGCGGCGCTGGTCAGCGTTCCCCAGTCGTTGCGAGAACCGCTGCAAACCTATCACGTCAACACCACCGGAACGGTCGCCGTCCTCGAGGCGGCGCGACGTCACGGCGTTCGTCGCTTCGTGCTGGCGTCGACCTGCGCCGTGTACGGCGACCTGCCTGGGTGCAAGGACGAGACTTCGCCTGTGCAGCCGCTTGTCCCCTACGCCGCCAGCAAGCTGATGGCCGAACAGTGGGCCCAAATGTACGCGCGCGCCTATGCGATGGAGACCGTTGTGTTGCGCTACTTCAACGTCTATGGCCCGCGGCAACGCGCCGATTCGCCCTACAGCGGCGTGCTGGCGCGCTGGTGCGCCGCCGTTCAGCAGGGCGAACCGTGCACGATCTTCGGCGACGGCTCTCAGACGCGTGATTTTGTCTCCGTGCACGACGTGGCTCAAGCCAATTTGTTCGCCGCCACGCGCGCCGGGTTGGCCTGGGGCGGTGTATATCACGTGGCGACCGGTCGATCGGTTTCGCTAAATCAGGTGCTGGAAATTCTCGATGCGTTGGCGCCTCGCCCCGTTCACTGCCGCTATGCCCCTCCGCGGGCGGGTGATATCCTGCATTCGGCGGGAAGCAGCGACAAGCTGCAGCAATTGGGCTGGCGCCCGCGCGTCTCGTTGACAGAAGGGTTGGCCGAACTGCTTCGGTGAGTCTCTCGCCACACTTGCACACTTAAGCAAAAGCAGCGGGATCTCCGCTGCTTTTGCTTCTCCTTATTCACCTCCGAGCGGGTTCAGCGTGTGGGGAGCATCGTCTCGGGGACGCTCATACAAAGAAGCTTTGCATGAGCAAAGTTGGAAAACGCCGGCGAAGAGGCCGCGGGTGGAAGCGATAGAACAGGAAACGGAACAGGAAGATGGCGCAAAGCAAGGTAGACGGCATTTGCGTCATGTCAAAGCGGAAAAATTATGTTTCACTGGATGATTCTGACATTTGGTAGATGCGCTGTATGTTCCTGACCCAAAGGCGGCGTAAGCATATCACGAGGTCTTGATGTTGTCAACTCGCTCAAAAACGGA
>NZ_CAKZMJ010000077.1 GCF_937128415.1 uncultured Caldilinea sp. | reverse complement strand
GCGGCCAGGATGGCGCGATTCAGGGGCACGCGCTCGAAGAAGTTCCGGCGCATGGCCGGGTCGGCGATGGCCAACCCTGACGCTGCACCTCCCGATACGCTGCGGCCAGCGCGTCCTCCGCATCGGTAGGACGACCCAATTCGCTCAACAGCCGGTGGAGCGCCCACAGCCAGGCCTGCGGCTGTTCTCCGCGCGGGGGCGCCTGGCGCAGGGCGGCCAGCCCCGCGTCCGCCAGCTCCCGGCTGCGCTCCCGTTCGCCCAACGCCAGCAGCGCCAGCCCCAGATACGCCTCCGTTTTCAGGCGCAACAGCTCGTTTCCTTGGGCTTGCCAGGTGGCGCGCGCGGCTTCGAGCGCCTCGCACGCCGCGGCGGGTTCATCCAGCGTCAGCAACAGGACGCCCAGGTCATGTCGCGCATACGCCGCCTCGGTCGCCGCCTCGATCGCCAATGCCCGGTCGAGCGCACGCTCACACCATGCGCGGGCTTGCGCCGGGTTTCCGGCGTCTCCTTCCACCAGGCCCAGCACGTTCATCGCCAGGCCTGCGGTGCGGCGGTCGCCCGCGGCCTCGCACTCTTCGATGACGCGCGGCAGCACCGCCCGCGCCGTATCCCAATCGCCCAGCGCGTACGCGGCCAACCCCTGCATGTGGCGCTCGATGGCCGCCACGAGCCGGTCGCCGAGCGATTCGGCCAACGCCAGCGCGTCGGCGGTCAGCGTCAGGAGCCGGTCCCACGCACCCAGATCGTAGAGGGCGGCCAGCACGTTGGTCAGCGTCACCGACTCGGCGTAGCGGTCGCCGGTGCGACGCTGGAGCGCGACGGCCTGCTCCAGCAGGGGGATGGCCTGCTCCGGCTCGCCCATCATACGCGCCACGTTCCCCAGGCCGCGCAACGCACGTCCCTGTCCCGGCAGGTGCGATGCGCGCTGGGCGACTTCCAGAGCGCGCGCGTACGCCGCTTTCGCTGCGGCCAGGTTGCCGCGCCGTGCAGCCAGGTCGCCGCGCCAGAACACGGCTTCGAACTCCTGGCGCGCGTCGCCGGAACGCTGCGCCAGCGCCATCGCCTCATCGAGCCAGGCGCCAGCTTCGGCCATGCGCCCCATGCGCGCGGCCAGGCGTCCCGAGGCCAGCAGCGCCTGCAAGGTCAGCGACTCGTGTTGCAAGGCGCGCGCCCCGCGCAGCGCCTCCTCCAGCGCAGCCTGCCCGCGCTCGCGCTCGCCCAGGACGTCGCATGCCTGGGCAAAGGCGAGGGCTGTCTCAACCCGCTCTACACTCGGTGTGTTCGGCTGCAGCGCCAGCGCGCGGGCAAGGGCGACCTGCGCCTCTCGAAACGCGAACTGGGCAGACGCCTGCGCGCCGGCCTGGCGATACGCCTCGGCCGCTTCGGTCGCGCGGCCGCCGCGCTCCAGATGAAAGGCGCGAGCGCGCCAGTTTTCTGGATCGAGCGCAGCCAGCGCATCGGCGCCGCGCGCATGCAACAGGCGCCGCCGCTCGGGTTCGGTGGCGTCGTACACGGCCGCGCGTATCACATCGTGCACGAAGGCGCACCCTGCGTCGGTGGGCTGGACAAAGATGCGGTTGGTCAATTCCTCGCCAGCCGCCGCCAGGGCGAGGGGCGATTCGCCGGCGACCATGCTCCAGAGCCGGAAGGGCGCCTGTTCGCCCAGCACAGCCGCCGCCTCCAGCGCAGCGCGCGCCGACGCAGACAGGGCGCCCAGGCGCGTCCTGATGGGATCCTGGCCCGCCGCGTCCCCCTCACGGTTCAGGTATTCGGTGACGTAGAACGGATTGCCGCCGGTCAACGCGGTCACGCGCGCGGCATCCGACCGTTCGGCTTTGGGGAGCAGCTGCGCCACCTCTTGCACGTCGAGGGGTTTCAGCGCAATCGTCTGAAAGTGGCCTGTGCGCTCCCACCGCCGCAGCGTCTCCCAGCCCGGATTGCGTTCGACCTCGGGCCGCCGATAGGCCAGGAGCAGCAGGAGAGGCGATGCGCTCACGCGGGGCGCCAGCGCATCCAGCAGGTCCCACAGCGCTGCGTCGGCCCAGTGCAGGTCGTCGAGCAGCAAGACGAGCGGCGCCAGACGCGCCAGGGCCTGCATCAGGGCGACAAAACTGTCGTGAAAACGCCGCCGCGCTTGCGTCGGCGGGAGCTCGGAGAGGGTTGCCGTTGCGCGCCACGGTTCATAGAGGGGCGCCAGCGCGGCCAGCGTCTCGGGCGGCAGGAGGGTTTCCAGATGAGAGGCGCGGCCACTGCGCAGAAGCGACCGCAATGCATCGGCGAGAGGAGAAAAGGGCGACGCGCCGGGATATTCGCTTGCCGCAGCGTAGGCGGCGGCTGCGCCGCGCCACTGCGCGCTCGTCGCCAGCTCACGCAGCAGACGGCTCTTGCCGATGCCGGCTTCTCCTTCGATGCCCAACAGCCCGCCTTGCCCGGCCAGGGCCTGCTCGATGCGCTCTACGCCGAGGCTGCGCTCGACCGTTCTGCCGACAAAGCGAGTCCGTTCGCTGACGGGCGGCGCAGCAGGCGCACTCTCAGCCTCGCGGCGAATCGCCTCCGCCAGCGCTTGCGTCTCGGCCAGCGGCTCGACGCCGAGCTGCGCCCGGAAGAGCTGACGCACGTACTCGTAATGGACCAGAGCCTGGGCGCGACGTTTGAGCCGTCCCAGCAGGCGCAAATAGCTCTGGTGCCCCGATTCGCGCAGCGGGTCCGCCGCAATCAATTGCCGTGCATAGGATAGCGCGCGTGGCAGTTCGTTTTGAGCCTCATAGCGCGTCATCAACGTTTCGAGGATGGACAGATACCTGTCTTGCAGCGAGAGGCGGGGAAGCAGGATCCAGTCGTCGTAGATTTCGGGCAGGAGCTCGCCCTTGTATAGCGCAGCCGCAGCCTCCAGCGCGGCCAGGTCCGTGCGCGCGGCCAGCCGCTCGAACTCCCACACATCCACCCACAGATCGGAGCCGACGCGCAGGGCGACGGTTTCCCCTTCCACGTCGAGCCAGCCTGCGCCAAGCGCGCAGCGCAGACGGTAGAGCGCGTCGGAAAGGTTGCGCCGCACGCGTTCAGGCGCTGCGTCGGGCGACAGTATTTCGGCGAGCGCTTCGCGTCCGTGGCGCGCGTGCGAATGTAACGCAAGATACGCAAGCAAGCTCACGGCGCGACCGCCTTTCACCTTAAAAATGCGTTCCTCTTCGCTCACGCGCAGCGCCCCGAACAGTTCAATGCGTCGCATAAAAGCATCACCTGAACTTAGATTTGTCAAAGTCCTTACAACTTCTCGGAAGATTATGTTCTCGGAAGATTATGTTCTCAGAAGATTATGCAAAGCCCCTTCGAGTTATAGATCAGAATGAGCGCCCGATCAAGGGCAAGAAAAGTTTGGACGTCTTGTTCACGGTGTAAACTTCTCCACTTGTGAAGGGGAGCCCGCCCAGAGGGTTGCCCACCGAGTCGAAGATCGTTGCATCGCTGGGTGCGTCGAGTCGAATCGCGCCGTTGCCCGCTCCGGTGCCGACGGTGACCGTGCGCGTTGCGCCTGCGCCGCTGACGCCGGTTACGCTCACTCCGGCGATGGAGCCGGTGGTGGTCAGGCGGAAGTCGCCTGCATCGACGCCGGTCACCTCTTCGGAGAAAGTGACGAGAAAGTTCACGCTGGCGGCGTTGGTCGGGCTGGGGTCGGCGCGGGTGATGGAGACGATGGTGGGCGGCGTGGCGTCCGGCGCTTCGTAGGCGCCGATGTCGCAGACGGCGGAGGCGTCGCCGTCGCCGTCGACGGGGCGCGTCACCCCGTTCAGCGACTCGTTGTTCACCGGCGCAAGGGCGCAGGCGATGTTATCGCCTTGGTCGATCGCCGGGCTGCCGGCGTTGAGCGGAAAGTAGGCCGGCGCGCCGGTCAACGCGCCGAGATTGGGGGCCTGTCCGATGAGATTGCCGTTGACGCCGTTTGTCAGACCGCAGGCGGCCCCGACGTCACCGATGAGATTGTTGTAGCTTGCGCCGCTCAGGGCGCCCAGGCAGTCGCCGCCGCTCAGGCTGTTGGCGATGAGGGTGTTCTGGAGCGTGGCGCCGCCGGCGTTGAGGCCGCCGCCGTTGGGGGCGCTGTTGCCCGCCAGTGTGCTGTTGACGACGGTGAGTGTGGCATTGTTGACGACGCCTCCCCCGGTGAATCCGGCCTCGTTGTTGGCGAAGGTGCTGTTTCCTATCATGACATCGCTTGAATCCGTATTGTAAACGCCGCCGCCGTTCATATCCGCACGGTTCGCCGTGAAAGCGCTTTTGAGAATCAGCACATTGCCGCTGCCGAAGGCGTAAACGCCGCCCCCAAATCTCGCTTGATTCGCATCGATGATGTTCCCGAGGAGCGTCGCTGCGCCATCGTTGTAAATGGCCCCGCCCTTGCCGATAATGGATGTGAGATTGCGGGTGATCGGCGTATCTCTCACCGACAACGCGCCGAAGTTGGCAATGCCGGCGCCGTTATTGGCTGTATTGGCGGAGATGAGGCTTGTATTCACCGTCAGCGATCCGGCGTTCCATAAACCGCCGCCGTCGTTATCCGAACCGTTTTCTAAAAAGGCGCTGCCTTCCACCGTCGCTACGCCGCCGGCGTAGTTCGCCAGTCCACCCCCGCCGTTGACCGCGGCATTCCTCGAGAAGATGCTGTTGACGACGTTGAGCGTGGCGCCGTTGAAGTTGGCGACGCCGCCGCCGCCCGCGGCGCGATTGTTCGAGAACGTAACCGTGTTCACCGTCAGCGCGCCGAAATTCGCAACGCCGCCGCCATCCCCTCCTGTGACTCCGTTCGCAATCGTCAGATTCTGCAGGGTGAGGTTCCCGCCGCTGTTCACCCAGAACACCCGTCCACTGTTTTCACCGCTGATGGTGATGTTCCCGCCGCCGTCGATGCTCAGTGCGCCTGCACTGCTCGCATTCAGGATCGCCGGCAGGACGCCGACAGGCGCAATTGTCCCGCTCACGCTGAAGGTGATGAGGTCATCGGTGGGTGCAGCGTTGGCGGCGGAGAGGGCCTCGCGCAACGAGCAATGCGCAGCGTTGCAATCTCCATCAAATACATCGTTCAGCGTGTTGACCACGAACGCTGCGGCGCGCGCCGGACGAGCCGGCGCATGGATCGTCATCGTCGAAGTCAAAAGCACAATTGCGAAAACTTTCAGAAAAAGCCAATTTCTCATGATACAGTCTCCCTCGGTCAAAGTGCGCTCATTTCGCCTGGAACTCTCGAAAAACCATGTTGCGATCCATTGCATATCATCAGTTGTTGCGGATGCCTGTGTTGAAGTTGCCTACATCGCTGTGATCTCCATCACGGCGATGCATCTGGAAACAATGGACGCAACTTCAACCTGCGAACAGCGACGAGGGAGCCTCTACACAGGTGCGGAGGGAAGCCTCGATTGTTATGCGCGCTGGCGCAAGCGCAGCAGAACGTCGTACACCCCCAATGCAGCGGATAACAGCCAGGTCGCAGGCGGGGCGTAATGTTTTTGGTAGAAATAGCGCAGGCTCTCCCGGTAGTGGCGACCGGCCGCGCGTCGCTCCGGCTCGCTGCGTCCGCCGAGATGGACGACGGCGACCGTCGGAACGTACATCACTTTCCACCCCGCCTGGCGCATGCGCAGACACCAATCGTTGTCCTCGAAATAGAGGAAAAAACGCTCATCGAGCAAGCCGACCTGTTCGAGCGTTTCACGTCGCACGCACAGACATGCGCCGGAGACCCAATCCACCTCGATCGGCGTCTCGATTGCCCAGTCATGGAGAGGGCCGCGGCCCAGCAGGCGATGCAAGCCGCGCCGGAGCAAATAGCCTAACGTCGGATCGCTGCCATACGCAAACGCCTGAGGCGCTCCCTCGCGCGTGCAGAGCCGGGGAGAGAGCGCGCCAACTTGCGGGTGCGCATCGAGAAAGGCGGGCAGCGCCGACAGGGCGGCAAACGACGCCAGCACGTCGCTGTTCATCAAAAGAATCGCCTCTCCCTGCGCCTGCGCCAGCCCAAGATTGACGCCGGCGGCGAAGCCTCGGTTCTCTTCGCTGCGCACGACCTTCACCTGGGGAAACTTCCGATTGACCGCCGAAACCGTCCCATCCTGAGAGCCGTTGTCCACCACAATCACTTCCCAGCCGGTCGCCAACGCCTGCGGAGCGAAATGCTCCAGGCAGGTCAGCGTCAAATCGCGCGTGTTATAGCTCAACACGATGACGGAAACCGACGGCGATGCCATGATCAGGTCAGCACCCTACGATAGACGGCCAGCGTTTGTTCGGCGAGATGACGTTGACTATAGCGCGCCTCGGCGCGCGCGCGGCCGCGGCGACCCAACTCCCGGCGCAGTTCGGGCGATGCGAGCAGCCGTGCAAGTGCGGCCGCCAACGCAGGGGCGTCGCCCTCCGGGACGATCAGCCCTGCGTCGCCGACCACCTCCGGAATGGCGCCGGAGTCGGAGCCGACCACGGGAACGCCGCAGGCCATCGCCTCCAGCAGCGCGCGGCCAAGCTGCTCCTTCCAGACCGGCGTCGTGCGGCTCGGCAAGACGACGACGTCGAAGCGGCGCAACATGTCGGCGATCTGGGCGGGCGTCTGCGGCCCCAGAAACCCCACCCGATCGTCAATGGCGAGTTGCGTCGCAAGCGCCTGCAATGCCTCGCGCAAAGGGCCGTCTCCGATCAGTTGAAGGCGCACAGCGCGCTCCAGGTCGCTGCTACGCAAGGCGGCGACGGCGCGCAGCAACACGTCAACGCCTTTTTCGGGAACGAGCCGCCCGACATAGCCGATGACGTATGTTGGCCGCTCACCCGTCCTCGGAGCCTCAAGGCGATCCTCTGTGCAAGGGCGAAAGGTCTCCGTATCGACGCCGATGGCCGGGAGCACCGGCGTCTCGCCCGTGAAGCCGTAGCGCCGCAGCAGCGCAACCGCCTCGCGGTTGGCGCAGAAGATGAGGTCGGCCGCGCGCAGCGTCTGTTGCATCACCCATCGCACGCCGGCCGATTTCGGGCGGTCGAGGTTTTGCCAGGTGTGCAGCAGAAGCCGCGCCCTGGGCGCCCAGAGGCGTCGCGCCCAGGCGATCTGCAGGGCGCTCAGGCTGTCCGGCTCCTCTTCGGCGTGGATGATGTCGGGCCGAAAGCGGGGCAGATGAAAGGTCAGCGTGCGATAGAAGGCGCGATGAGGGTCGGAGGGTTTGCCGACCATCGGCGTTGCGATCTGCGTGTAGCGGCCCTGGGCGCTGACCTGTCGCACGTCCAACAGGTCGTCGCGCCAGCGCGCCGGCAAGATGTGACAAAGCTCGACGTCCTGCGCCTGCGCCAGATGCTCGACCTTCCGCTGCATGGTGGCGTCGCGATAGCGGGCAATTAAGAGGACTTTCATCGCAGCGTCCTCCGCGCCAGACAAGGGAGCGCGCGCCACAGCCGCAGCAGCGGAGGCGCGTCGGCGGCTTTTTCCAGGTCGAAGATGGCGTCGAGCATGTGGAGATGCGTGTAGATTTTGCGCCGCGCGGCGTTGCGTTCCGCCATCGACGCCATGCGCATGGGCGCGCTTCGATGCAAATCCGGCGCACGCATGATCTCCAGAAGCCGTTGCGCGCGATGGCGGTAGGTGTGCTCTGCCAGCGTGCGCGCCTGGCCTGCGCGGGCGACGGCCGCTCGCTCCTCTTCATGGGTCAGATAGTAGCGCACCTTCTCCAGCAGATCGTCATCGTCTGTAAAGATCGCGATCTCTTCGCCGGGGCGATAGAGCTCATCGAGTCCGTTGCGAATGGCGTCGGTCAAAACCAGGGCGCCGCAGGCGGCTCCTTCAAAGATGCGCATCGTGACGTCGCCCGCAATGCTGGTGTTGAAGACGATTTTGGAGCGGCTGTAGATTTCGCCCACTTCCGCCGGCGCGTAGGGGCGAGACCAGTCGTTCATCGTGAAGCGTTCGTTGAGGAGGTGCAGCCGTCTTCGCCGCGGCGTCTTTGCATGGGCGCGCGCCAGGTTGCCGACGAAGCCCACCTCGTAGATGCGCTCCACGCCGTGGTCGAAGTGAACGTCGTCCGCAGCGGCCAGCGGCAGCCAGTGCACCTGGCTGTGGCCGACGTGCGCCTGCAACGGCTCGACGTACTCCTTCTGGGCCACAAAGACGACGTCGAAGAAGCGGGCGGCCTCAAAGCGCCAGCTCCCCAGGTGGACGTCGATCAGGTAGCACGCCGTTGGGATGGGCGAGGCTTCCAGGTCGAGCGGGAAATAACGGCCGGCGGGATCGATCCAGAGGAAGAAATCCGGCGGCTCGTCCATCGCCTCGAGCACGCGGAGGAGAGAGGTGGTCTCCCCGCAGCCGGCGCGGCCGTGCTCGCTGACGCCGACGAAGCGGACGTCAACGCCGAGCGCAATCAGCGCGCGTTCGAGGTGATAGCCGGCGGCGGTGGGAAACCAGCGATAGCCGAGTGCGACGCGCATGGGAGGGTTCACTGCTTCAGGCGCTCTCTCCAACTGGCGACCAGTTCATCGAAAATATTGCTCAGCGAGCGCGTGATGTCCCAGCCGGGAAGTTGTCGTCGCATGTGCGACAGATCGGAGATGTAGCAAATATGATCGCCCTTGCGCGGCTGGTCGACGTATCGATAGCGCATGGGAATGCCGGTCAACTGAGACACGGCGTCGAACGCCTCCAAAATCGAGATGGAATTGGCGCGTCCGCCGCCCAGATTGAAGACGGCTCCGGGCTGGGGATTGGCGTAGAAGAAATCGATGCAGCGCGCCACGTCGTAGGAGTGAATGTTGTCGCGCACCTGCTTGCCGAGATAGCCGAAGATGGTGTATTCGCGCTGCTCCAGGTTGCAGCGCACGAGATAGCTCAAAAAGCCGTGCAATTGGACGCCTGAATGATTGGGCCCTGTCAGGCATCCCCCGCGCAGACAGCAGGTTTTCATGCCGAAGTAGCGCCCGTACTCCTGCACCATGACGTCCGCCGCCACCTTGGAGGCGCCGAAAAGGGAGTGCTGGCTTTGGTCGATGCTCATCGTTTCCGGGATGCCGTTGGCGTAGGCTGGGTCGGCGTACTCCCAGCGCGTGGGCAGCTCGACCAGCGGAATCGTGTTGGGGCGATCGCCGTAAACTTTGTTCGTGGAGAGATGGACGAAGACCGCCTCGGGCGCATGTCGTCGCGTCGCTTCGAGCAGGTTCATGGTGCCGACGGCGTTGACGTCAAAGTCGTCGAACGGGCGGCTGGCGGCCAGATCGTGGCTGGGCTGCGCCGCCGTGTGGACGATCAGATCGGGCTTGACCGCCTCCAACAGCGCCAGGACGCCTGCGCGATCGCGAATGTCGAGATCGACGTGACGGTAGGCGCGGCAAGTGGCCAGCAGACGGTATTTATTCCAGGAGGTGTCGCCGAGTTCGCCAAAAAAATCGCGGCGCATGTTGTTGTCCACGCCGACGACTTGCCAGCCCTGTTCATCGAAATACGCGACCACTTCAGAGCCGATGAGGCCGCAGGAGCCTGTGACGAGCAGCGTTTTCATCGTTGATCCCTTGTCAAATTCTATTGAGTCGCACATCCTCGGCATTTCCGCAAGCGCAGCGATACGAGCAGCGCCTACCGGATGACCCGTTGATAGAACGCCTCCAGCCGGTCGATCAAATGCTCCCAGTCGAACGCAGTTTCGGCGGCGCGGCGCGCCGCGCTTCCCATGTCGCTGCGCAGCCGTTCGTCCTTCAGGAGGCGCTCGATGGCGTTCGCAAATTCCTCGTTGGCTGCAAGCAGCCCCACGCCGAACTGCTCCACGATCGTCTTCACATCCCCCACCGGGCTGGCGACAATCGGCCTGCCGGCGGCCAGATAATCGAGCATCTTGTTAGGCAGCCGACCGCGGTTGGCGGCGGTGTCCATCATGGGCATCACCATTACGTCCGCACAGGCGAGATAGGGGCTCACCTCTGCGCCGAGCTTGCGCCCCGTCTGCCAGAGACGCTCGGCGACGCCGTATTGTTCGGCCAGGGCGCGGATGTGCGGATACTCCGGGCCGATCACCATCAGCCAGACGTCCGGCAACTGGCGCAGCGCCTCCATCACAATCGCCAAATCCCCCTGCCCGAAGCCGATGAAGCCAAGGATGGCGCGGGCGGGTGGGGCGTTGACCTGTCGGCGGGCGACTTCCACCGGCGTAGGCGCAATGCGATCGGTCGCTGCGCCGGTGGGAATGTAGACGACGCGCTCCGCCGGGCAGCCGACCTCCAGCGCCCGCTGCTGCAACACCGTGCTGATCGTCACGACGCCGTCCGCCCAGCGTTTCTGCTCCACTTCCCACCACGCCTCAAATTTGCCGACGACGGGGAAGCGGCGCTTGGGCACGTCGTTGATGCCGCCGGGCCCGCCCCACCAGTCGGCCCAGTCGGCGATGAGTTTGGCCCCGCGCCAGCGCGCCGGCAGCCCGGCGAAGGAGGCGTTCGGCTTATGGTCGAACATGTGAACGATGTCGTATGCATGCCGCCAAGCATGCCACAGCCTGGAAAGGTTGTCGAGCGGCCCATAGCCTTCCCCGCTGTTGTTTTGCGCCAGGTTCGGTAGCTCGCCGAGGCGCACGCCGTTGACTTCCGACCAGACGGCGCGCCAGCGATGGGTGGGAGAGACGGTCAGCAGCGTCACCTCGTGGCCGCGCCGCGCTAATCGCTCCGCCATCGGCATCGCGCGGTAATAAGTGCCAACGTTGCGGTAGTTGTGGTTCAAAAAGAGCAGGCGCATGCGGGCATTGGTTTACTTCAGGCGGTTGGCCGCAAAATAAAATTGCAGCGATCGCAAAAAAGATAATGGAAAACGCATCATAAACACCAGAAAAGACGCTCTCGAGAGAATGCGTCTGCGAATAAACTCCGGCCGATGCCCTTCTTGCAAAAGCCGGATGTAGGCCTCTGGAATGTCGTGGTAAAGAGTCTTCAACCAGGTGCGTAAATGCGATCCCGTATGATGAGGATACAGGATGGAAGGTTCGGCGCGCACGATCATGGCTCCTTGAGCGGCTGCATAGCCGGAGAGAAACAAAGGAAAGGCGAAATTCTTCGTCATTCCTGGCCAGCGTTGGATGGCGGCTCTGGCGACGGGGGTGGCGTAGATGTTGGCTGTAATGAGCAGCATCCAGTTTTCGTCTATCTCCACACATTCTTCAAAGAGCGCGCCGCCGGGACAGGTCTCTTTATCTTCACGGAACGGATAGATGCGCTCCTGAAGGATTGCGCCCTCGTAGCCGTTCTGCGTGCGGACGTTCAAATGAAGGAAGGAAAGAGCGTCTGCGTCGTGGGTGGAAAGCTGCGCCAGGATCCAATCGAGCGCACCGTCGAAGATGACGTCGTCATCGCCGACGACCCAGACATATCTCCCCTGCGCCTGCTCGATGCACGACAACACGTTGCGGATCAGGCCAAGGTTGTTGGGCTGACGCACCACCCGCAGGCGTCCATCGCTCGCCGACCGCCATTGTTCACAAATTTGGGGCGTTGCGTCGAGCGAGGCGTTGTCAGAGACCACCAGCTCCACCTCATCCCACCGCCCGGCGATGGCGTTGATCGTCCAGGCAAGCTGTCTGTCCAGTTTCTGCGCCCGATTGTACGTCGGGATGGCGATGGTGAGTCGCGGCCGGTTCATCGCATTCCCTCGCTCTGCAACCATTGCAACATGGCGGCGATGCCTTCCTGCGCGCGGACGCGCGGCTCCCACCCCAACGCCCGCCGCGCTTTGGCGATGTCGGCCACGAAGACCTTCTGGTCGCTGGCGCGTGGAGGAAGGCGCTGAGGCTCCAATGCAACGTTCAGCATCTGCTCCAGATGGCTCAGCAATTCCAAAATCGAAAGGCTCTGCGCCATGCCGCCGCCGATGTTGAAGACCTGCCCCGCCGCCCGGTCGATGTGGGCCACGGCGCAATCCAGATAAAGCCGCACCAGGTCATCGACGTGGAGCACATCGCGAACTTGCTTGCCGTTTCCCGAGATCGTGAAGGTGTGTTCACCCGGCTTGCGGGCAGCCTGAAGCGCCTGCATGCAGAACCAGCCCACCCACCCCTGATCATACGTGGCGTATTGCCGCCCCCCGTACATCGAGGAATGACGAAAGACGACGGTGCGGACGCCAAACATGCGCGCGTAATCCAGCATGTATTGGTCTGCGCAGCCTTTGGAGCATCCGTAGGGGGACTCAAAACTGAGCGGAATGCTCTCGTTGAAGCCGTCGGGAAAATCGGGCGCCACATAGCGCGTGGGCGTCTCGATATAGCGCACCCACTCCAGATCGCCGTAGACTTTATTGGTTGACGAATAGAGCACGATCGATTCGCCGGAGTGGAGGCGGACGGCCTCCAACACATTTAGGGAGCCCAGGGCGTTGGTTTCAAAATCAAGCCTGGGATGGGCAAGGCTGGTGGTCATCGCCACCTGACCGGCCAGGTGAACGATGACGTCCGGCCTGAGCTCGGCGACCAGGCGGGCGACGGCGTCCGCGTTGCGAATGTCCTCTTGCACCATGCGCCAATCCTGCCCATGACGCATGCGCAGCCACTCCAGGTTTTGACGGCTTCCCACCCGGCTCAGGTTGTCGAAGACAACGACCTCCTCCCCGCGCGCCAGACAGCAATCGGCGACGTTGGCGCCGAGAAAGCCGCATCCTCCGGTGATCAGCCAGCGCATCGCAATCGCTCCTCCCCGTGCGTTCTCCACCAGGCGATGGTGCGCCTCAGCCCTTCCTGGAGATCGTACTGAGGCGACCAGTTCAACTTACGCATCGCCGAAAGATCGGCCTGTGAAAACATCACCTCATGCGCGCGGTGCGGCCTTGCGCCGAAATCCAACACGGTGCGAGAGCCGGTGAGCGCATGAATCTTCTCCACCACTTGGCGCACGCTGACGGCGACGCCGCTCCCCACCGAATACGCTGCGTATCCGCCCGAGCGCCGTTTCCTTTGTTCGCCGATGTGAAATTCCACCAGCCGGGCGAACGCTGCAACCACATCTTGAATGTAGACAAAATCTCGCTTCTGCTCCCCGGTCGTCAGGGCGAGGCGCTCCGCGTTGCGCAGGCAGCCGAGGATGACGGAGGCAATAAACTGGGCCGGGTCATCGTCTTCGCCGTACATCGTCTCCAACGCCACATCGACAAAACAGGTCTCCGCGCCATCCGCCAACAATTTCAGCCATTGCGAAAATTGATGCTTGCTGAGCGCGTAGGGATTCACGGTCGGGGGCAGCGCCGTGCCTGCGTTCAGAAAGCAGGCCGCCTGCGCCTTGACGGCGGCCTCGGCCAGGCGCAGCGACCACGCTATGTTCGTCTCCACCAACCTGGCAAGGGAGCCGCCTCCGCGGCCGTAGTCGGTCGCCGCATGAATCACTGCGTCGATGGGCTGCTGTGCGAGCAGTGCGTCTTCGATGTTCCCTGCATCGACGCATTGCAGTCGAACGACGTCGAGAACGTCAGCCAATCTGTGCAGAGCGCTTTGTGCGCGCACAAGCGCAATCACACAGCGCCCTTCCTTAGCAAAATGCCGCGTCAAATGGCTCCCCAAAAAACCGGAAGCGCCGCTCACCACAACGGTGGCCATCTCCCGCTCTCCCCCTCTCCCGCTCTCTTGCTCTCCCGCTCTCTTGCTCTCCCCCTCTCCCGCTCTCCCGCTCTCTTGCTCTCCCCCTCTCTTGCTCTCCCCCTCTCTTGCTCTCCCCCTCTCCCCCTCTCCCGCCTACATCCCGCTGCCTTGCCGCGCGTGGTTCACGAAAAGACGGATCGAATCGACGATGAAGCTCAGCATCGTTTCGTTGAGCCCGGGGTAGACCCCCACCCAAAAGGTATTGTTCATGATGCGGTCGGTGTTCGTCAATGCGCCGACGATGCGATAGGGCTGGTTGCGATACGCCGGCTGGCGCACGAGATTGCCGCCGAACAACAGCCGCGTTGCGATCTTGCGTTGCTCCAGGAAGCGCACCAGCTCGTTGCGCGTAAACGGGGCGCCTTCCGCCACGGTGATCGGAAAACCGAACCAGCTCGGCTCGGAGAAGGGCGTCGCCTCCGGCAAGATCAGATGTTCCTGCAAGTCGCTCAGCCCCTGGCGGAGCAGGTCGAAATTCCGTCGCCTCGCCGCGATGAAGGACGGCAATTTGGCCAGTTGCGCCACGCCGACCGCCGCCTGCATGTCGGTGGCCTTGAGATTGTAGCCGATGTGCGAATAGATGTACTTGTGGTCGTAGCCGTGC
Source organism: uncultured Caldilinea sp. (assembly GCF_937128415.1). GTDB lineage: Bacteria > Chloroflexota > Anaerolineae > Caldilineales > Caldilineaceae > Caldilinea. The sequence continues at coordinate 20,731 of NZ_CAKZMJ010000077.1, read as the reverse complement.
GGCAGCTCGCCGAGCCGCCAATCGAAGCGCTTGCCGCAGGTGTTGTCCTTGCCCGGTTCGCACCAGCAATCTCGCCCCCAGTCGCGGAACGACTCCACCAGCGTCTTCAGCCTGCTGCGGTTCGTCAGCACGCACCCCCCCTCTCCCATCGTGATGTGGTGCGCCGGGTAGAAGCTGACGGTGGCGAGATCGCCGAAAGTCCCGACCTTCTGGCCGCGATAGGTCGCTCCCACGGCGTCGCAGCAATCTTCGATGAGCCAGAGGTTGTGGCGACGGGCGAAATCCCCCACGGCATCCAGGTCAAAGGGGTTGCCCAGGGTGTGGGCAATCATCACCGCGCGCGTCCGCTCCGAAAGCGCTGCTTCGAGCTGCGATGCATCGATGTTGTAGGTTGGAATCGCGACGTCCACAAAGACCGGCGTCAAACGATTCTGCAGGATCGGATTGACCGTCGTTGGGAAACCGGCGGCGACTGTGATCACCTCGTCGCCCGGGTGCAGCGCACGGTCGCCTAATTTGGGCGAGGTCAGACAACTGAGCGCCAGCAGGTTTGCAGAGGAGCCTGAATTCACCAGGATCGCATGGCGCACGCCCATGAAACGGGCAAACTCGCGCTCAAATTGCGCAGCAAAGCGGCCGGTCGTCAGCCAGAAATCCAGGCTCGCCTCCACCAGGCGTTGGAGCTCAGAGGCGTCGAAGACGCGGCCCGCAACCGGAACCGGCGACTCGCCGGGGATGAACGGCTTCGGGGCAAAGGCGGCTTCGTAATAGTCCGCCACCAGCGCCAGAATTTGCCTGCGCAGCGTTTCAGCTCGACTGTCCATGGGCAAAAAACTCCCGATACCATGCGATGGTTCGATCCAATCCCTCTTCCAGCGTGAACAAGGGGCGCCACCCTAAAACCCGCCGCGCCTTTTCTGCGCTGAGATACTGGTGGCGAATTTCGTTGCTGGCCTCGTTGCGAATCTCCGGCGTCAACGAGGATCCCATGCGGCGCAGAATCTTTTCCACCAGCTCCAGCACCGTGATCTGGAGTTCGTTGGAAAAGTTAAACGCCTCCCCGCGCAGCGCAGGATTTTCCGCCAGCCGTTCGGCCAGCAACATGTACGCCGCCGCGCCATCCTCGACGTAGAAGTAATCGCGAACATAGTTGCCATCCGAACGAATCACCGGACGCTCTCCGCGCAAGACGGAGCGAATCGTTCCCGGCACAATGCGATTCCAGTTTAAATCTCCGCCGCCATAAAAATTGCCGCAGCGCGTGATGACGACAGGCAGACCGAAGGTGTGGGCGTATGCATGGGCGATCAGATCGGCGCAAGACTTGCTGACGTCGTAAGGATGGCGGCCTTGCAGCGGAGCCTCCTCGGTGTAGGGCAGGACTTCCTGGTCGCCGTAGGCTTTGTCGGAGGAGGCCGCGACGATCTGACGCACTTGCGGGCTGCGGCGACAGGCCTCCAGCAGACTCCACGCGCCCTGAATGTTGGTCTCGAAGGTCGCCACCGGGTTGCGATTGGCGACGCCGACGATAGTCTGAGCGGCGAGATGGAAGACGGTGTCGATCTCGTATTCGCCGAGGGCGCGTTCCAGCAGCGCCTGCTCGCGCACATCCCCGCGCACGACTTTGACGCGCTCCATCAGCCGGGCTTGCACCAGCTCGGACTGAGGCACCCAGTCGCGCACCAGGCAGACGACATCCGCGCCGGCTTCGAGCAACCGTTTGACCAGCCATCCGCCGAGCAGCCCCGTTGCGCCTGTGACAAAGACCGGTCGATCTCGCCAGAAATTGCTCATGATTTCACTCTCCAGGGGGCGTTGCCGCTCTGCCATAGCTCTTCCAGATATTGTTTCTCGCGCAGGGTGTCCATCGGCTGCCAGAAGCCCTCGTGGCGAAACGCCATCAATTCGCCGTCGAGCGCCAGCTTTTCCAGCGGTGCGCGCTCCCAGATCGTCTCATCGCCGTCGATATAGTCAAGCACCTTGGGGCTGAGCACGAAAAAACCGGCGTTGATCCAGCCTTCGCCCGCCTGCGGCTTTTCGGCGAAGCGCACCACCTGGTTCCCCTTGAGCCGAATGGCGCCGAAGCGCGCTGGCGGCCTGGCGCTCGTCACCGTCGCCAGCTTGCCGTGGCTGTGGTGAAAGGCGAGCAGCGCCTTCAGATCGACGTCCGCCAATCCGTCGCCGTAGGTCATCATAAAGCATGTTTCCGCCGCCAACCACTTTTTCAGACGCAACAGGCGGCCGCCTGTCATCGTCGCAGCGCCGGTGTCGACCAGGTGAACGGTCCAGTCTTCGCGCTCGCCGTCGTGGACGGTGACGTCGCCGCTCGCCAGCTTCACCGTGATGTCGCTGTTCAGGGCGTAGTAGTTCAAAAAATATTGCTTGATCATCTCGCCCTTGTACCCCAGCGCAATGATGAATTCATTGAAGCCGTGCGCTGCGTACCAGCTCATGATGTGGGTCAAGATCGGGCGTCCACCGATCTCCACCATCGGTTTGGGACGCACCGTCGTCTCCTCGGCCAGCCGGGTCCCCAGTCCGCCGGCCAGAATCACAACCTTCATGACAGACTCTCCCCTAGATTTTCCCTGGCGCGCCCGCGCAGCAGGCGCCACACATAGCCGATCCGTTCTCGAAACAGCGCAGGTTGAATCAACGCCGAAAAAAGAAAGAAGCCGGCCGCCGCCCAGCCAAATTTCCACAGGACGGCGAACCAGAGAGGATGGTGGCTTCCGATCAGGCGCACCAGCAGCCAGTAGGCGCCGACGGTGAGGATGGAGGCCAGCAGTGGGCCGGCGAGGATGCTTCGCATGTCGAGCGTCAGCGAGCGTCGCAGCACGAAATAGGCGAGCGTCAGGCCGCCGGCGACCGCCAGGACGGCGGCGATGGCCATTCCCAGCGCGCCGGCGGCGAGCGTCAAGGGCGCGCCGATGAGCGCCAGAATGAGCAGTTGGACGAGGGAGATTTCGATCACGCGGCGAGGCTGCCCGCTTCCGATGAAGAGCGCGCCCACGTTCTCCCACATGGGGCGCAAAATGGCGAGCAGCAGCAACACGCGCAGGATCGGCACGGCGGGCGTCCATTGCGCGCCGAACAGCAACGGCACGAGATCGGGCGCGCTGAGAAAGAGCGCCAACGCCACCGGCGCCGCCACGTTGGCCGAAACCCAGAGCACCATCGTGGCGGCGCGTTGCAGGCGCTCCTGATCCTCGCGCAGGCGGCTGTAGGTGAAAATCGCGGCGCGTCCGACCAGTGCGCTCAAGAGGAGGGACGGCCACTGGGAGATCCGATACGCCCGGTCGTAGTACCCTAGCGTCGTCGTCCCGGAAAGGGTGCCCAGGATGAAATTATCGGTCTGCGTCACCAGGCTCGCGACATAGTTCCCTGCGCCGGTGACCGCGCCGAAGCGAAGGTATTCCCACGCAAGTCGAGGGTTGTATCGCCAGCGAAGTCGGAAAAGCTCCCGTTGCGCAAAGGCAATGTACAGCGCGCCGGCGACCAGCGAAATCAACGAAAAGGAGACCGCCTGCGCCACAAGGCTGTATTCCCCCCGTCCAGACAGGGCGAAGGCGAAGGCCGGCAAATAAGAAAGCGGCATGGCGAGCCCGCCGATGATGCTGACCGGCTTGAAGCGCAGCGCACTTTCCAGGACCACGCTGAAAACGCCGACAAAGCTCTCCAGCGCAGAAAGCAGCGCCAGCGTCAGCAGAATCCACGCCACCGGCGCAGGATAGCCCCAGTGCAGCAGAAGCGGCGTCGCAATCAGCGCCAGCAGCGCGCCCCCCCATCCCAAAAGCACATCGACCGTAAAGAGCGTGCCCACGGTTTCACCTGTAACCGCGCGCTGCTGGGCGAACGCATAGTTGAGCGCGATCTTGCCGCGCAGCTGAAGAAGCGTGAAAAAAAACATCGCCAGCGCAAACTCGCCGTAGACCGAGGGAGAGAGCAGGCGCATGAGCAGGATGTTGGCGATGAACCCAACGCCGATCGACCAGTAGGAGCCTGCGACCACCCACAGCCCCCCGCGCACGGCGCGATAGGCGAGCGGCTCCTCCGCTCCGCTTTGTTTGGAGGATTGCGGCTCTGCGTTGGCTTCATTCATGCGCCGGAGAGACCTGAAACAACGAGATCACGTCCATCCCCTCGACCGGACGAACTCCGCCAGCACGGCGAAGGCCAGCGCCGGCGGCAGGGGTTCGGTGTCGTGGCGACGCCCTGTATTATACGTCACAATCAGCTCTCGCCGCGCGCGCGTAATGCCGACATAGAACAGCCGCAGCCGCTCCGCCGCCAGGTCGAGCCGCGCCTGCTCGGTGGCGCGGCCGGGCAGATACTCGTCAAGCGAGCCCATGTGCAGGTGACGCAGCTGCGCCTCCAGCTCCGCAGCCAGGTTGATCTGGTCGCGCACATACCAGCGCTCGCTGCGATATTGATCCTCCGGCAGCCCGCTGGGGAAGCTGAAGGCGTTGACCGCCGTCAAGTAGACGCGATCCCATTCCAACCCTTTGGCGGCGTGCATCGTCGCCACCGTCACCACGCCCGGCCTGGCCGTGTACCCCTGGCCGTCCTCGGTGAAGCCCAGCAGGCGGCGTCGATTCTGCGCAATGTTCTCCAGCTCGCCGACCAGGTCCGGCAAGCGCCAGCCCGGATTTTCTGCGGCCAGTCGGGCGAGCAGCACCGCCAGGCGATGGGTCACCGCCAGGTCGGCCGGCTCGGTGAAAAGGTCGTTGCCCACGGTCAGCAGCAGCTCATCGACCGGCAGCACCACGGCGCGGCTCCAGCGTTGCAGGTCATTGCGAAATTCCTGAAGCAGCCCACGGAAGCGCTCCATATCCTCCAGCCACCCAAGCTCGTTGAGAAAGTCGCGTTGGTCGGGAAAGACGAACGCCTCCGCCTCGCGCAGCTTGCCCAGCGCCTGCCCAAAGACGCGCACCGGCTCCGGCAGCGCCTCCCGGCCGGCCAATGCTGCGCCGTTCCCCTCGGTCTGCATGCGTCGCGCCGCCCACTGAGGATACCAGACCTCCTCCCACACGCGCCGCAGCAGCTGCGCCGACTGCGGGTCGGCGATGTAGCCGACCACCGTCGCCAGCCGTTTCGCCGTGGCGCGCGTGCCCGAATTGGTGCGCAGGAGGTCGTCGTCGATGGTCAGGCCCTCCTGGCGCAATGCGTTCACGAGGACATCCCCGCGGCGGTTGTCCGGCGCCAGCACCGCCACCGTCTTGTCCGGGTTTTCCGCCACCCATCGCTTGACGCTGCGCACGATGATATCCAGCTCTTCATCGGGCGAGAGCGCCTTTTCGTAAAAATGAACCGGCGGCTTGCCGGGCGGAGGATTGGGCTGCGGATCGCCGGGCGGCGTCGGCTCGATGAGCGGATAGCTCAGCGCCAGATCGCCTTTCAAGGTGGGATGCGCCGTCTGTGACCATCGGATCAGTTCATTGGCCACCTCGATGATGGGCAGGGCGCTGCGGCCGGAATTGGGCAACGCGCGCGCCTGCTCCGGGTGCTCGCGCAGGAAGCGCTGTAGAAATCGGCTGTCCGCGCTGGTGAAGGTGGTGTTGATGGCCTGGTTGGGATCGCCCACGCGCACCCAGTTGCCGTGCGCTGCGGTGAGCAGACGCAACATCTTCTCCTGCGCCAGGCTGGAATCCTGCGCTTCGTCTTCCAGAATGTAGGGCCAGCGTTGTTGGAGCCGCTCCAGGTAACCTTCGTCGGCGCGCAGCGCTTGCAGCGCCAGCATGATCAGGTCATCGAAATCGACCGCCCCGCGCACTTGAAGGCTGCGTTCGTATGCGGCGTAGACGTAGAGGCCGAAGTCAAGCAAGGGAAAGAAGTCGGATTGTCGCCCCAGCCGGGTGCGCAGCTCGCCCGGGCTTGTCGCCAGCTCTTTGGCGACGCGGATCACGACGTCGGCAAGCTCGATGGCGTCTTCCAACAGGGCGCTTTCGATGCGTCGCGGATTCTGCAGCAGCTCCGGCTTGATGAAAGGCGCAAAGGCGTCCGGGTGGGTGCGCAGGTAGGCGACCACGGCCTCGCGTTTGATCTCGGCGGCGGTGCGTTCGTCGATAATCTCGAACTCTTCGCTCAACCCCACCAGGCCGGGGCGCTCGCGCACGATGTCATGCGCCAGCCCGTGCAGCGTGCGCACGCGATAGCCGACGCCCGGCAACAGCCCGCGCTCCTGCCGTAGAAACCTGCCGATGCGCGCCCGAAAATTGGCGACCGCGCTGTTGGTGAAGGTGACGACCAGCACTTCGCGGTCGTCGAGCCTGCCTTCGGCGGCCAGCCGTTCGACCAGGCGCGCCGCCAGCAGGCTGAGGGTGAAGGTCTTGCCGCTGCCCGGCACCGCGCTGACGCCCATCGGCCCGCCGGTGTATTCGAGAATCTGCTGCTGCGCAGGCCGTGGGATGAAGGCGGGGCGCTCGCCGTTGACAGGCTCGGTGCTCATGAGGGCGTCGCGTTTTAGGGTCTAGCTCAGTTTGTCCAGTGCAGGCCGTGCTCGAAGAAGCGGCTGATGTCGCCGACGACAGGAGCGATCAGATATGTTTCGCCGCCGGTGCTGGGCACGGCGTAGATTTTCCAGCTTCCATCGCGGTTGCTGACGAAGGCGATCCAGCGTCCATCCGGGCTGACGGTGGGCAGGATGTCCATGCCAGGGTGGTTGGTGAGCCGCGTCACCTCGCGTGAGGTGACGTCCACGCGGTAGATTTCAAAGTTGCCGTCGCGGGCGTTGCTCATAAACGCCACGAACGCTCCGCTCGGCGCCCAGACCGGACGGTCATCGGCGGGTGTGGCGGTGAGCTGCGCAGCATTGGAGCCGTCGGCGGAGATCGTCCACAAGCCGCAGCGGTTGCCGGATTCATCGCAGCCGCGATACACGATTTGATCGGTCGCAGGGTGCCAGTTGGGCGACTCGCCGTAGGTGAGCATGCGGCCGTTGTTGTTTTCCTCCGCCCACATCGTATAGATGCGCCAGCGACGATCTCCTTCCCGATTGCTGGCAAAGACAATTTGGTTGCCTTGCGGGTTCCAACTGGGAAGCATGTCTTCGACGAAAGTGCTGAAGCGAATCAACAGATCGGCGCCTGGGTCGTAGCCGCTGATGCCCATTTGGTCGCTGCGCAGGTTGCGAAACGCCAGGCGTCCCCCGTCCTTGCGCAACGCCGGCTGCGCTGCATCTTGCAGAAGCACCTGCGCCGTCTCCTCTTTCCCCACTGCAAGGCTCAGCACCTGGCTGCGCCCCGAGATCGGATCGACGGCGGAATAGAGGATGCGGCCGACCGCCGGGCCGCCGGACGTTGAGACTGCGGCGCGAACGGTGTTTGAAGCCTCCGGCATCGCCGCACCTGCGACCGCTCCGCTCATCTCCGCTGCGGCGGCGAGCTGGCATTGCGTCTGCGCCGCGTCGCGTTTCGCCACGATCGCCGGGGAGGAGGCGATCATCAGCGCGGCGTTGTACTCATCCTGCGCTCTGCACCAGGCCTCGTCGTCGGCGAGACGATCCGCGTAGCGTACATGCGCCTGATGGAGTCGCTCCTCGACATCGCGATAGTCAGGGTCGATCGCATAAATCATCTGCAGCCGTCGGATCGTCGCCGCCGGATCGACGCCTGCGTCGGCCAGAACCTCGAGATATTGCGCGATCAGATCGCGCTCGCGACGCACGTCGACGGCGCTGGGGCGCAGCGCTAGGGCTTTGTCGTACAGCGCCACCGCTTCTTCCAGGGCTTCGGCGTTGTCCTTTTCCAACGCCAGGTTGACGTAGGCGTTGAAGAGCATCTCCTGCATCTCGTCCGGCTTGAACGCGGGGTCGCTCTGTTGAATTTGCAAAAGCTGGTTGAGCGTCTCCTGCCAGCGGCCGGCGCGAGCGGCGCGCTGGGCGCTTTCCCATGCGGCGACCAACTCAGCGGAGGGGGTGGGCGCCGCCGTCGGCGCGATCGGCGAATTGTTCGTTGCCTGGGTGACGGCCGGCGTCGCCGTCGCCTCTTCCGCTGCGGCGAGAGCGTCCGGCGTCGCCGCTGCATCGCCTCCCAACAGCGCCAGCAACCTCTGGACGCCCTCCTGCGCCACGGGGTTGTCGGCGTCCAGGATCAGGACTTTCTGGTACTCCGCCAGCGCTGCGCGCAGGTCGCCGTCCGCCTGAAAGTCGGTGGCGCGTTGCAGGGCGATGCCGATCTGCTGGCGGCGTTGCGTCTCCACCTGTTGTTGACCGGCGCGGACGCCGAGCACCACGGAGAAGATTAAAATGGCGGCGGCCAGGATTGTGATGGCGCCGATCAACCACCACGCCCAGGTGGGAAAGCGCATGTTGTGAATCATCGTGTGAAACCTGCCATTTCGAGGTTCCATCGAGAACCGTTTTGAACCAAAAGTCATCGTTTACAGACGTTCTTTGCAAGGCCTGGGTTCCGACCCTTGCGCTTAGACAATCTATCGGCGATTGCGCCAAAGGTTCATTATACATATTGCGGCTTGCAGCGAGAAAGGTGAGAACGGCCACGCAACCGGAGTTTCGTCTAAAACGCTTTGTTCGCTGCGGAGAAGGGGGAGTGAGAAGGAGGCGCCGCTCATTCTCCGATGGCGTACATCGTGGCTTGCTCCCAGGACATTGCGCCGCCCGCCTGCCAGGCTGCGAGAAATTCTGCCTGCGTAAGCTGGCTGTGGGCGAGGGCGAGCCGTTGTGCATGAAGCGTCTGGTCGCTCAAGGGCAAGGGCATTTGCATGAGAGTGCGGAAATGTTCCGCTGCGCTCCACAGGCAGACGGCGCGCGTGGCATGGCGCCTGGCAAGCGCCGTCGCTGCGCACTGTTCGAGGTCTTCCACGACGCCAGGGCGGTGGTTCAGCTCGCGGCGGAGCCGCAACGCCTGCGCAGCGGCAACGTCCGCCTCATCGCAGTTCCCATTCTCAAAAGCCAGTCGCGCCTGGTTTGACCACAGCGCAGCCTGGAGAAGCCTGTCGGCTGCGCCGCGGACCTGTTGCGTCGCTGCGTCGTGATATGCGACGGCGCCTGGAATGTCTTGTTGCAGTGCAGCGCACCTCGATAAATGGAGCAGCGTCATCGCAACGCCGTGTTTGTCATCGAGGCGGCGGTGGACGGCCAGGCTGAGTTGAAAATAGGGTGCGGCGATGCCCGGCCTGTTCGCATGATGCGCCAACACGCCCAGATCGTTCCATATTTGTGCAACGTACCGTTGATCGCCCAGTTGCAAAAAGATCGTCAACGCTTCATGCAGCCATGCTTCGGCTTCGCCGTAGCGACCCAGCGACGTTGCCGTCTCGCCTAACCCGCGCAACGCATAGGCGATCCCACGCGAATTGTTCAAGGCTCTGGAAAGCGTCAGCCGTTCGGTGAAACAGTTCAACGCCGTCTGATAGTTGCCGAGGAACTCTTCGATCCAGCCCAGCACGCCATAGCCGTCGGCGATTCCCTGCCTGTCGTCCAGGCGCCTGGCAAGATGCAGTTGTTCTTCGGCGAAGCGCCGCGCAGCATTCAGATCGATCTGGAGGCGCGCCAACACGCCTGCGCCATACAACAGGCGCAAGCGCACCGTATCCGAGGGATGACCGTCGGACAACGCCTGCTCCAACCAGTGGCGTCCTTCCGCATAATGGCCGCGCACCAACCAGAAGCGCCAGATGCGCGCCGCCAGATGCGCCGCTTTTTGCGCCGGTTCGCCCCTCTGCTCGCATCCCCATTTCAGGGCGGCGCGCAGGTTGTCGTGCTCTGTTTCCAGCCGCTCCAGCCACGCCGGTTGATTGGCTCCAGACAGTTCAAGCTCCGCCGCCTCCGCCAAGCGGGCATAATAGCCCAGATGACGCCGCTGCAACGCCGGCGCTTCTCCTGACGCCGACAATTTTGCATGCAGCACTTCACGCACCGGCTCCAAGAGTCGATACCGCGCGCCGCTTTCAGGGGAGCTCTCCACTACGACGAGGGATTTGTTGATCAGGCGTCTGAGCAGCATCAGCACCTGATGGGGCGCAATCATGCCTTGAACGCCCTCCTCGTCGGCGGCGATCGCCTCTGCGGCTTCAAGAGTCCATCCACCCCGAAAAACAGAGAGACGACGGAGCAAAGTGCGTTCGGGTTCGGCGAGCAGACGATAACTCCAATCGATTGCGGCCTGTAAGGTCTGGTGTCGCAGCGTCGGACGGCGACCGGCGCTTGCGAGCAAGGAAAAATCGTGCTCCAACCGTGCAGCGATCTGTTCCGGCGTAAGGACTGCAACCCACGCCGCCGCCAGCTCAATGCAAAGCGGCATGCCATCCAGGCGGTGACAGATGCTCGCCACTGCGGCTGCATTCTGGTCGGTCAATCTGAACGCGTGCGACGCAGCCCGTGCGCGTTCTACAAAGAGCCGAATGGCGTCATATTGCAGCAGCGCGATGGCCGACGGCGTCATGCCGGCTTGCATGGTGGGCAACGCCAGCGGCTGGATGCGATAGACGAATTCCCCAGGAACGGCCAGTGCTTCCCGGCTGGTGGTCAAAATTTGCAGGCGTGGACAGGCCAGGAGCAGCGCGACCGCCAGTTCTGCGACGGCGTTCACCAGATGCTCGCAGTTGTCCAGAATGAATAGCTGTTGAGATGGCCGGAGGAAATCGAGTAGTGCTGCGCTGTCGCTAACTTTGCTCAGCCCTACGGTTGTCGCCAATACGGTCGGCAACAGATGCGGTTCGACCAGCGCCGCCAGTTCCACGATTTGTACGCCGTCGGGGTAGAAAGGCGCCATCTCCTCGCCCACGCGCAGCGCCAGCCGCGTCTTGCCGCATCCGCCGGCGCCGGTCAGGGTGAGCAGCCGCACATTTTGGTCTTGCAACAGCTTGCACACCTCGACGATCTCCTCGACGCGACCGATAAATGACGCCAATTGAGAAGGCATGGCAGATTCTTCTGCAGGCGGCGGGGAGGGGAGGGGCGGCCCATGGTCAGGAGACAGGGGCATTGCAGATGGAGGAGGCTCCACCTGTTGGTCGCACAGCGCCAGCAAGCGTGCAACGATTTCAGGTTCATGTTGCAGGTGCAGAGCGGGGACGAAGCGCGCCAGCAAGCTGGTGCGATCCACCGTTCGTTCGTTGTTTTCGATGCGGCTCAGGTGAGATTCGCTATAGCCAATTTGGATTGAAAGTTCGCGCAATGAAAGGTGAGCGCGACGACGCAGGAACTTCAGCAGCTCCCCACAGGTGGAAAAGGTGATGAAAGGATCGTGGGAAGCAGCCACGCATCGCTCCTCAATCACCGGTGAACGCCCCGCGTGATGAATTCATTATACATCAAACCGTTGCGGGCAGAGCGTCCTTTTTTGACAAGAAAAGGCAAAAAATGCAACCCCTTTCGTGCTATCTTGTCCTCATCGACCGAAACCACCGGATTGAAGTTTGTCTGGGGGAGATATGAAACGCCGCGCGTTGGTGCTCGGAAGCCAAATTCTTGGACTGACCGGCGTCCATAACGACGTCGAAGCGATGAAAATGATTTTGGGCCGTTATGGCTTCGCCGTCGATCGTCGCATTGGAAGCGACGCAAGCCGCGACGGAATCCTCGACGGCTATCGCAGGCTGATTGCCGACTCCAGAGCAGACGATGCCGCCGTCGTCTATTACTCAGGCCACGGCGCCTTTGCCGTCAACCCGACGAGGCGCCCGAACCAGCCGAAGCATCTGCAATGCATCGTTCCGACCGACTGGGGAGCCGGCGGAGGCTTCCGAGGCATCCTCCATGTCGAATTGTCTGCGCTGATGGCGGAGCTTACGGCGCGCACGAAAAATGTAACCGTCATCCTCGATTGCTGCCACGCCGCCCAGATGTCGCGAGCCGCCGAGCCGAGCGCGTTGACGCCCCGAGCTCTCCCGCGCGCGTGGGCGGACGGCGTCGACGAGTTCCTGGCTCAGCACTCGCTCGATCTTTCTCAAGTGCATGTCGAAAGCAACCCAGATGCAGTGCGTCTGGCGGCCACCCAAGCCGATCGCTCGGCTTACGAGGCCCTCCTGCCAAGGAACGGTGAGCTGATCAGGATGGGACTGCTGACCCGCGCGCTCCAGCTTGCACTGGAAGAGTGCGGCGATGCGCCTCTTGCGTGGCGAACGCTGGCGCTGCGCGTGCGAGAGCTGGTGATGAACCAGGCCATGGAACAAAGGCCTGAAGTGGAAGGCCCCGCCGATCGGCTGCTCTTTTCCACTGTGCTCGCCCCCCGTTCCGACGCCGTGGTCTTCTTCTATGACGATGGCCGGCCGTCGCTGCGCGCAGGGCGCCTGCTGGGCGCCCGCCCTGGCGCTGTTTTCGACGTTCTGCCGCTGGGTGCAACCGATCTCGAAGCAGGTTCGGCGGCGGAAGCCACCGTTGTCGAGATTATGGGCAACGTTTCGCGCGTCGCTCTGCACGTGGCTTCACAAGCGCAACCGCCTCAAGCTGGGACATTGGCGATTCCGCGCACCCTTCCTTTTCCCTGCGCCAGAGTCTCCGTTCGTGGAGACGCCAAGAGCATCGCTCCCTTGCTGCAGACGCTTCAAACCAGCCGTTTTCTGGAGTTGGTCGCAGACGGGCCGAACGATTTTGAAGTGGTCGTCGAAAATCAGCGATTGACCTTGTTCGATGACAACAAAGGGCAGATCGCACACTCGGAGCCCAATGATGCTGGAGGACGGCAGAACACGCGCGCACGGCTGGAGCGTTGGGCGAAGGCGCTGGCGCTGCGAGACCTGCAAGCGGGCGGACTTCCGCCGACCGTTGCAGCCGTGCGCTGGGGCCGCGTCGTCAACGGGAAACCGGTTCCACTCAGCGCCGGAGAGACGCTGCACGTCGGCGATTTTGTATACGTCACCATTGAGAACAAAACGGACGTCGATCTCTACGCGGCGATCTTCGACATTGGGGTGAGAGGAGCGGTCACATTGCTCACGGCGGCGACTCCAACGGGGCGCAAGATCGCTCCGGGCGCCGGCTACACGCTTGGCGAACGCTTCGGAGTCCTCGAAGGGCTAGGTCCGCTCACCTGGCCCGAAGAAGTCCCGACGACCGAAGCGCGCCGCGAGTCGATCCTCGTCATCCTCGCCGAAGATTGGAACGATTTTCAGAGCTTTGAAACGCCGCGGGACTCGACGCGTGGTCACCGAACGCCGCTTGAAGCGCTGCTCGCCAGCATGCGCCAGGGAACGACGCGCGAGATTCCGGCGAGCCGGCCGGATGGAGGTCGCTATGACGTGCGAGTTTTTGACTTCAACCTCAGCCCGACGCCGCGGGCGCAGGGCGCCTCCTTGAATGCTTCAACGGTGGAGGCGGCATGATCTTTGGCCCTTATGTGAGTTCCATCCTGCGCTTCTTATTGCCGCATGAATATGAGGCTGACCTCGCCGCTGCAGAAGCCGACCTCAAAGATTCGGAGGCTCCCAACGACCTCCTCATGCTCGGCAAGGTGTTGCTGTGCGCCGGTCAGGTGAAACGGGCGCGCGAGGCCTTCTCCCGGGCCGAAGGCGCCGCCACCGGGGTCGATGACCGCGCACTGGCAGGCGGCTATCGCCGACTGGCGGAGTTCGCCGATTTTGGCGCGTGTCGGGAGTGGAGCCCGGGTTCGTCGCCGCTCGAAGTGGAGCGCAGGTGGTCTTTGCTGGAGTGGGCCGTCGAGCGAGATTTCTGGCGCCGACAATTGCCCGCGCTGCCGGCTTCTGTTGAGCAGGAAGTCTGGTTTGTCACCCAAATCGCCCCATTGGTGAATGAACTGGCGTCTGCTTCGGCGCCGGAGGAATCGAAGCCGCTTTTTCGTCGCATGGCGCAGGCGGCGGAGCGACTGCAATCGGGGGAGCTATCCCCGGTGATTGCGCTTGGAGTGATGCTCGTCCATGCTCTGATGCTCCGCCTTGTCGATGAGAAAGGCGCCGCTCGACAATTCGCCATGAAAGGAATTGCGGCTTGTCGGGAGATGGGGCGCCCAATCGGCGAAGGACTCTTTGCCCTGCTGATCGACGATCTGGACGCCACGGCCCGGACGACGCCGGAGGCGCTCGACCTCTTTGCAGGCGATATTCAATCGATGAGTCGCAGCGTTTTGGACGCGCTGGAGGAAGGGACGTCGCCTAACCCCCCGGAGGACTGGACTGCGGTCTTTGAAGGCAAAAGCAGAGCGCGCAGCCTCTTTGAAACCCACAGGTGGCGGATCGGCGTCGGCGCAGCGTTGGCGCTCGCCGCGAGTCGGACAATGCGGGCGAAGCCGGCCGACATGCCGGCGACATTCGAGATTCGCCATCTGGTGGAGGCGCAGTCCGCCTTTCAGCGCGCCGGCGATGAAGCCGGGCAGCAACTTGTGCAGTGCCGGTCGCTGATCTGCGCCCTCGAGCAGAATTACCCATTCGAGGAGTTTCAGCTTCAAAAAGCGCATAGCATCGGGGAATGGGGAATGAAAAGCGGCAGCTTTTCGTATGCATTGGGATTGGGGTATCTGTTTCTCGCAGCCGGGCGCAGGTGGCGCCGACGAGGCGAACTCGCCGCCGCCATCAAAGCAACCCAACTCGCCGCCGCGCTCTTCGATGGGCTACAGGCGCCGGTGGCAAATGCAGACGCCGTCGCAGAAGAGGCCGATCTGCTGGCGTCTGGTTGGGAGTCGTCCCAGGGGATTCCGGCCATGCAACGCGCCTTCGACGGCTACATCGATGCGCTCACCGCGATGAAGCCCTCTGCGCCGGGGCAACTCGGGGCGTGGGTGCGCCTGCGCCAACGCGTGGCGCAAACCGGCGCGATGCTGCTGGCCTGGTCCTCCGGTCGCGCCGCCTTTGCGCGTACGCAACAGAGTCTGCTCGACCTGAATATTCTGCCTGGAGCCTCCTCATGAGCCATACAGAAGTCGCCGAGCTATTGAACGCCTATTGTCGCCTCGTCAGAGATGAAGTCGCCGATTGGACGCCGTGGATCGTGCGCTTCGCAGCGGTGATCGAACGTTTGCAGCGCCCTCCGGCGGGCGACTTGACCGCCCAGGTCGGCGAGCTGCCCTTTGCCCCGCTTCTCATTGCCCTCGGCCATCATGTGGACGGCCAGGATGCGAAGGCCGTCGCAGTGCTTCGGGAAGCGCACGCCGCGCTGTTGAGCGACAAGGAGCTGAACAGCGTCGAGACCGCGAAGATCACCGCAGCGTCGGTGGCGGGACTTCGCGCCCAAGCGCGCGCCGGCGTTCTCGCCGTGTTCCTGGCGGCCTGCGGCGCACATGAAGAGGCGCTCTGGCTTTTTGCCCAACTGGAGGGCGCTCGCCGCATGCGCAGCCTGTGGGAGACCGCTCTGCTGGCCCGCACTTTGTTCGCCGCAGGTCACTTTGCGGGCGCCTTGAACGTTGCGTTGGAAGGCGTCGAGGAGCTATTGCAACGGCGACGGAGGCTGGACGACACTGTGCTGCGCTTGAATTTCGGCGGCGAAGTCGGCTTCTCGTTGACGCAGATCGCGGCAGCCGCCGCGCTGGCGCACACCGATGACGAAAGAGGTTGGCGGCTCGGGTTGTCCCTGGGTGATCTCGGTCGCGACCCATTGCTGGCGGAAATTTTGCACACCATCACGCGCGCTCCGGTTTCTGTTCTGTTGCGCCTGCCTGCGATTCGTCGATGCTGGGCCGCCGAGGCCGAAGCGTTTCAATGGAGCGACCTCTTTTCCCGCATGCTTGTCGAGGCGGAGCCAGGTCTGAAGCTGCGCGCTGCGGAAGAAAAGTTGAGCGCAGCCGAGGCGGCGAGGAGAGAAGCCAAGACCCGACTGCGACAGGCTGCGCCCGACCTCTACAGTTTCTTTTACAGGCCGGGCGCTGCGCTACTGCGCTCGCCGGTCAGACCTGACGTTGACGTTGTGGCCGACGTGCAACGAGAACTTGAGCCAGGCGCCGCCATCCTCGGCTATGAGCTGTTCGAGAACGACGTGTTCGGATGGGCGTTGACGCACGATCGTCTGTGGGTGCAACGGCTGGGGCTTTCGGCTTCTGAGTTGGCGGATCACGTCGCCGCTGTGCGAACCTCCTGCCGCTTCGGCGCGCTTGCCGGCGAAGCTCGCCTTGCTTCGCTTTCAGAAGCGCTGCTGGGGTGGGCGGATGACATCCTCGACGCCAACGGGCTCGACGCCAACGGGCGCCTGCTGCTTGTTCCCAGCGGCCCGCTTCGGGCGCTTCCATTTGCGGCCCTTCTGTGGCGCGGTCGAGCGCTCGTCGCCACCCATGCCTGTTCGGTTCTCCCCACCTTGGGCGTCTTCCCTGACCTGATCGGCAGAAAATCGATAAACTTCCAAAACGCTGCGATCGCCGCATTCGGCAATCCGAGTGATGCGCGGTGGACTTCGCCGACGGGAGAGACGGTTACAGTCAGTTCTCTGCGGCATGCAGAGCGCGAGGCGCAAGAGATTGTAACACTTGCCGGCGACCGCGCGCACCTTCTCCGCTGTGGTTCGCAGGTGACGCGAGACGCCGTGCTCGATGCGCTGCGCACCGCCGACATCGTCCACCTGGCCACCCACGCCAGATTTTGCCCGGAAGCGCCGCTGTTTTCGGCTTTCCTTCTGTCCGATGGAGAGCAACTGACGGTCATCGACCTCATTGCGGTCGAGAGTCGATGCCGCCTGATCGTCGCCAGCGCATGCAGCACCGGAGAGGGCGCTCGCACCAGCGGAGACGACGTGCTCGGCGTCAGTCGGGGCCTCCTCGCCTGTGGAGCGAGCGCGGCGGTGGTGAGCCTGTGGCCTGTGGACGACGCGCATACGGCGGATCTCATGATCGCATTTTATCAGGGGCTTTTCAGCGGCCTTGAACCTGCTCAAGCGCTTCGGCAAGCTCAACTCTCATTTCTTGACAGAGAAGCGGGTGTTCCGACCCACAGCCGTGAAGCGCCGGCGGAATTATTCCCTGTTGGAGGTGCAGGAGCAGAGCGCTATTGGTCGCCATTTATCGTGATAGGTGCATGAAGGACGCGGAGCACATTCACCGCGCTTGCATAGAAGACGCGCCAGCGCTGACGCGTGTATGGATCGACATCAGGCGTGCGACCTATCGCGGCAACAGTTCGGCCTGCCGCCTGCGGTTGGCGCCGAAATTCCTGATGGTCATGGCATTTCGTAGGTCACGCCTTGGGCGGGACGTCTACGTTCACGCCGTTTCGTCACGCCAGCAGCGGCGACCTACGATGATTCTCAATATTTCCAAGCAGTCTCGTCGATTTTGCACATCAGGAGGTGCATATGTCCATCACCGAAACCAAAGCCGTCATTCGCCGTTTCGTCAAAGAGGTGCTCAACGAGAAGAATCTCGCCGTCATGGATGAACTCTTCCCGCCCGACTATGTGGAGCATGATCCCTTGCCCGGTCAGGGGCCGGGGGCGGAAGGGCTCAAACGCTTCTTCGCCGAATCCTTTTTCCCGGCCTTCCCTGACCTGGAGTGGGTGAACGAGGATATGGTCGCCGAGGGGGAGTATGTCATGGCGCGCTCGACCTGGCGCGGGACGCAGCGCGGAGAATTTCTCGGCATCCCGGCCACCAACCGTCGCGTCCAGGTGGCGGCCTGGACGATCGACCACGTCGTCGATGGCAAGCTGGTCGACAGCCGCATCCTGGTCGATGGGTTGAGCCTGCTGCAACAGCTCGGCGCGCTGCCGCCGTGGCCGCCGCCGGTCAAGACCTTTCAGGGCATGGCCGAGGAAGCCTATCAGGCCGTGCCCACTATCAAAGCCGCCGATCTGCAACGCCGCTTGAAGAGGGAGCCGGAGCTACTGGTCATCGACGTGCGCGACGCCGCCGAGATCGTGCAGACCGGGACGATCCCCGGCGCGGTCAACCTCTCCTACGGTGCACTGACCTACATGGCCGACCACACTGCGCCGGAGGACTGGCGCGACCCACGGCTGGCCGACCACGATCGCCCTATCGTGACCACCTGCGGCCTGGGGCCGCTGGGCGCATTGGGCGGCAAGCTGTTGCACGACATGGGCTTCACCAACGTGCAGATTTTGGAAGGCGGCGTGCAGGCGTGGATCGACGCCGGACTGGCGGTGACCAGGAGTGGTTGAATCAGGAGAACGGGTCGATCCCGCTTGCGGTTGAGATGAAAGCTTACGGAGGAGCCACACGCTCGCAATTATGCTACTGGCATGGCTCCTCTTTCCGTCTGGATTCTCGGCGATCAGCTGCTGCGCGGCCATCCGGCCCTGCTCGCCGCCGAAAGGCTGGTCGAGCGCAGCCGGATTCGCGTGCTGCTCATCGAAAGCGAACAGCGCAAGGCCCGGCTGCCTTATCATCGCAAAAAGCTGGTGCTGCTGATCAGCGCCATGCGTCATTACGCCGAGGAGCTGCGCAGCCTCGGCTATACGGTCGATTACGTGCGCGCGCCGACCGCGCTCGAAGGGTTGCGCCGACACGTGGAAGCGCATCGACCTGCGCGACTGCTGACCATGGCCGCCGCCGAATATCGCGGGCGGCAGTTTCAGCAGACCCACCTCGCCGAGCTGCTCGGCGCACCGGTCGATGTGTTGCCGAACACGCAGTTTCTCTGCGGTCGCTACGATCCTTTTCCTGACCCCGACAAGAAAGTTATCCTGGAGACCTTCTACCGGGCGATGCGCCGGCGTTGGGGCTTGCTGCTCGACGCGCACGGGGAGCCGGTGGGCGGCGCCTGGAATTTCGATCGCGAGAATCGCAAGCCGTTGCCGCGGCGGGGCCTCTTCATTCCTGCACCCCTTCGCTTTCCTCCGGACGCAATCACGGCGAAGGTGATGCAGGAGGTGGCTGCGCTGCCGCAGGGCGTCGGGCGCGTCGACGGCTTCGACCTGGCGGTGACCCGCGATGAAGCGCAAAAGGCGTTCGAGGATTTCCTGCTTCATCGGCTGCCCAACTTCGGCCCCTACGAGGACGCCATGAGCCGCTCCAGCGCCGTGCTCTTCCATTCGATGCTCTCCCCCTACATGAACATCGGCCTGCTTGACCCGCTCGACATGGCGCAGCGCGCAGAGCAGGCATACCACAGCGGCCACGCCCCCCCGGCTTCCGTCGAAGGCTTCATCCGCCAGATCGTCGGCTGGCGCGAGTACATCTACTGGCAATACTGGCGGCAGATGCCTGGATTGCTTACGGCCAACTGCTGGGGACATACGCGCGCCATGCCCCGCCTTTTCTGGGACGCCGACACGCCGATGAATTGTCTGCGCCACGTGGTCTCCCGCGTTCTTGACCTCGGCTACTGTCATCACATCGAACGGTTGATGGTGATCTGCAACTTTTGCATGTTGGCCGGCGTCGATCCGGCCGCCGTCAACGAGTGGTTTTTAAGCTTCTACGTGGACGCCTACGAGTGGGTGGTTTCGCCGAACGTGATCGGCATGGGCATGAACGCCGACGGCGGACAGACCGCCACCAAGCCCTACATCGCCTCGGCCAATTACATCCACAAGATGAGCGACTATTGCACCGACTGTCGTTTCAACCCGAAGCTGCGCGCCGGCGAGAACGCCTGCCCCTACAATTTTCTCTACTGGAACTTTCTGCTCGAGCATGAGGAGACGCTGCGCGCCAACCCGCGCTTGGGGCCGGCCGTGCTCGGCTTGAAACATCTGACGCCGGAGGAGCGCGTCGCCGTCCGCGCACAGGCCGCGCACTTTCTGGAGGAACTTCCGCTCTATTCCGGGGAGAAACGCTAGACGCTATCGCAACAGCGCCACGTCGAGCGCGTCGTGCAGCGTGCGCACGCCGATCACCTCGATGCCAGAAGGCAGACGTTCGCTGCTTTGTCGTTGCAGCGCGCTGCGCGGGGTGAGCGCGCGCGTGAAGCCCAGCTTGGCCGCCTCGTGCAGCCGCCGGCCCAGCTGACCGACGCTGCGCAGCTCCCCGCTCAGGCCGACTTCGCCCATCAGGGCCAGGTCGGCATGCACCGGTCGATTGCGGAAGCTGCTGGCAATGGCGATGGCAATCGCCAGGTCCGCCGCCGGTTCGTCGATGTGCATGCCCCCCACGACGTTGACGAAGATGTCCTGATTGCTGAGGTCCATGCCGACGCGTTTAGAGAGCACGGCGACCAGCAGCAGAAGGCGGTTGACGTCGACGCCGTTGGCCGTGCGCCTCGGCATGCTGAACGCAGTTGTGCTGCAGAGCGCCTGCACCTCCACCAGCAGCGGACGCGTGCCTTCCATCGAAACGGCGATGGCGCTCCCCGCCGCGTTAGGCAGACGCTCCGCCAAAAATAGCTCCGACGGGTTGCGCACCTCCTGCATGCCCTGCTCGTTCATCTCGAAGACGCCCACCTCGTTGGTGCTGCCGAAGCGATTTTTGATCGAGCGCAATAGCCGGAAGGCGTGAAAACGTTCGCCTTCCAGCTGCAAGACTACATCGACCATATGCTCCAACACGCGCGGGCCGGCAATAGCGCCTTCTTTGGTGACATGCCCCACGAGAAAGACTGGGATGTTCTGCGTCTTGCCGACGCGCAGCAGTGCAGCCGCGCAATCGCGCACCTGGCTGACCGTGCCCGCCGCGCTGGCGCCGTTGCCCGAATAGATGGCCTGCACCGAGTCCACGATGACGAGCGCCGGTTTCAGATTTTCGATATGCTCGATGATCGCCTCGACGACGATTTCAGAGAGCACCATCAGCCGCTCATCGCGAATGCCCAGCCGCGCCGCACGGCGGCCGATCTGGTGTGCGCTCTCCTCGGCGGAGACGTAGAGGACCGTTCCCACGTGTCGCGCAACATCCGCCGCCATCTGAAGCAGCAGCGTGCTCTTGCCGATGCCCGGATC
>NZ_CAKZMJ010000075.1 GCF_937128415.1 uncultured Caldilinea sp. | reverse complement strand
TTGCACGAGGACTGGGGCGTTACGTCATGGTCATGGGCCTCTCCATGGGCGGCCTGGTGACGGCGTGGCTGGCGCAGCATCGCGAGGACATCGATCGCGCCGTGATGGTGGCGCCGGCGCTGGCGTTTCGGGCGATTCCTTTTCGATTCATGCCGCTCTACGCCGCCTATGCCCGATATGCGCCCAATCGTTTCATCTGGTGGGACCCGCAGTTGAAAGGCGCAGCGCCTGGGCCAGAGCACGCCTACTATGGCTTCCATTTGCGCGCCCTCCAGGCGGTGTTGCGCCTGGCCGTGCTTGTCGGCCAAACTGTGCGTCGCCGCGCGGCCAAAGCGCGCTCCCTGGTCGTCATCCTCAACCCCACCGACGAGTCGATCGACAACGAAGGCGTGCGCACCCTTGTGCGACGATGGCGCCGTCGCGGCTCCAACGTCCTGCTGTATGAATTCCCCGCACCATGGGGGCTTCCACACGACCTCATCGACCCCGACCAGCCTGCACAGCAAATCGAGCGCGTCTATCCCCTGGTGATCGAGTGGAGCGAACATCCCTATTACGTCGCTCCTGCGTCCGAGCAGTCGCCTTCATAGCTTCTTCACACCTGCAGATGCACTCAGGCCGCAACAGGGAATTCAAAAGCGCTCTCGAGCATCTGGCGCAGCTGTCGCCCCCGAATTTGTGTGAGCCGCACTGCAGAAAAGGTTGATTTGCAAACGTGTTGCACCGTTCAAAATCATCGTCTACAATAGCTAGCGCAATGCGCCGCGGCATTGCGTCTGGTCGATGAGCGCCGAGACAACCCATCTGAAAGCGTCTTGTCGGTTTATCACAACCCATCAGGAAGGAGTCTGCCTCATATGAAACGTGCATGGACAATCCTTGTTTTTGCGCTGCTTTTGGGCTTTGTGTTTGCAGCATGCGCTGCGCCTGCCGCACCTTCTGCACCCGGCGAAGCAGCCCCCGCCGCACAGGTGCGAGACTTTATCACCTGGTATCAGTACGATGAAAAGAACGAAGACCCCGCCAGCGACGAGCGCGTCGGCAATCAGTATCTGCGCGACACCATCCCGCAGTTTAACGAGGCTTTCGCCGGCAAGTGGCGATGGGTGAATCAACCCAAGGCGTGGGACCGCATGACAGCCGAGTTGGTGGCGGCGGTGCAGGCCGGCGGCGACGTGCCCGATCTCTTCGAGATGGGCAGCAGCGGCCTCACCGAGCTGTACAAGAACGGCGCCTTGCAAGACCTCAGAGAATGGGCCAGCGCGCAGTCCTGGTATGCAGACATGGACCCGAACGCGCTGCAGGCGTGCACCGGCCCGGATGGCGGCCTCTACTGCATTCCGATCGCCGAGCGTCCACATCTGGTCTACGTTTGGAAGGATCGCTTCCCGGAAGGCTTCCCGACTCGGCCAGAGGGTTATCTGGCGGCGGGCGAGCGTCTGAAGGCGGAGGGGCTGTATGCCATGACCTTCTTCGGCTCGACGGACTTCAACGGCAACGGCGCTACGCGCGCCGTCTTCATGGCCTTCGCCTCCTTTGGCGGCGGCTATGACGACGGCCAGGGCAACATGCTGCTCAACAGGCCGGAGAACGTGGCGGCCGTCGAGTTCCTGCGCACCATGGTGCAGAGCGGCTATGTGCCGGAGATCGCCTTCGCCGGCGGCTTCCAGGAGGAGGAGGCGTTCAAGGACGCCTCGGCCGGCTCCTTCCCAACCGGTTTGTTCGGCTATCGCTACGTCAATCCGTTGACTGCGCCTAACGGCACAAAATACTCGAAGGGCAACGAAGAGGACATGCTCGACGCGATTGCGGCCGGCGACGTCATCCTGCGCCCCTTCCCTGCGCCGGAAGGGAAGACGCCCGGATGCAACAATGAGGTCACCGGCTTTGGCATTCCGGTCGGCGCCAAAAATCCGGAGGCCGCCCACGACTACATCAACTGGATCATGTCGCCGGAGCAGAACGCCGACTGGGTGCTCCGCCCCGGCGCCGGCTTCCCGGCGCTGCTGACGACGCGCGCCTCTGAGCAGTTCCAGACGCCATTCTACCGACAAGCGGGCGAGGTGGTGGCGGCCAGCGCCTGCCGTCCCTGGCACGGTTCGCTCGAACGCCGACCGGAGGCGCTGCGCCTGATCATGGGCGCGGTGTACCGCCTCATCAAGGAAGACCCATCGCTCGACATCGCCACAGAGTTGCAGCGGGCGCAGGACGAATACAACGCCGGCGGGTGATGGGCGCACCGGCAATCGCTTCGTTCAGGGCTTTTGAAGGAGAAAGCATCCTGCGCTCCAGGTGAATGCAGCGTCATCGTCGCCATCTTCCAGAAAGCACAAAAGCTTTCTGGAAGATGGCTGCTTAACTCAGTGGTCTGTAACAAATTATGCTGAAGCGACACCTGCGCCTCTACAAAATGGACGAGGATGGACGAGGCGTTGAAGCCATTTACGCAGATTGATCGGCGAGATCGAGAGAATTGAAAGCGTTTTTCGATGCAGCGTACTGAAATTCGGAGAAAACCACGGAATCGTTTCCGCAATTTACTCCCTTTCTGGTTGATCCTCCCAACCGTTGTGGTCATCCTTGCCATCCAGGTCTACCCGGCCTTTTACACGGTCTGGCTCAGCCTGCATCAGCGCCAGCCAAGGGGTTGGGACTATGTCGGCGTCGACAACTTTCAGCGTCTGTTCCGGATGGGCGTCTTCGGGGAGAGCGTCGGCCACACCATCGTCTTTTTGATCGGCTATACAACGCTGACGCTCGTGCTCGGGTTTATCATCGCGCTGTTGTTGAACCGTAAACTGAAGCTGTCCGGCCTTTACATCACGGTGCTCTTCGTGCCGTGGATCATCGCCGACATCATCGTTGGGATCGTCTTTCGGCTGCTTGTGGTGCCTGACTATGGGTTGCTTTCGGGCATTTTGCAGAATCCGGCGATTTTCCCGCCCAACGGCATCTCCGTGTTGACGGCGTCGCGGCCGCCTTCCTGGTTTGGCGGCTTTCCCTTCCCGCCTGCGCCGGCGATGATCTATCTAATTATGGCCTCCGCCTGGCGCGCGCTGCCCTTCATCACCCTGCTCTTGCTGGCGGCCATGCAGACGGTCTCCAACGAGATCATCGAAAGCAGCCGCATGGATGGCGCCAACGGCTGGCAGGTCGTGCGCCATATTCTGATCCCGCTGATGCTGCCGACGCTGGTCGTGGCGCTCTTCAGCCTGACGCTGGGCGGCATGAACGGCGTCGGCATGGTCTTCAGCCTCACCGGCGGCGGGCCTGGCACCTCGACCGAGGTGCTCAGCTACCTGCTTTACGTGTTGGGCTGGTCGCAGCTGGAGTTCGGTCGGGCGGCCGCGCTCGCCCTGTTGATCGCAGTCGTCAACTGGGCGTTGATTCTGGCGACGCTGCGCATCACGCGCGTGGAAGAGAGGAGCCACTGATATGTTCTCCATTTCACGACGACGCCTGGACGCATGGATGATCAACATTGCGCTGGTCATCATCTGTCTCTTTGCGTTGATCCCGGTGGCGACCACGGTCTTGATCTCGTTCAAGGGCGAACGCGACATCATCCGCAAGCCGCCGAACATTCTGCCGTGCGACACGCCCGAAAGCGCCTTCGATCCTTCGGCCTGTCGCTGGTCGGTCGAAGGGTATCAGCGCGTGCTGGCGCCTCGTCCGAGCGATGGCCTGTTGCCGTTCACCTTGACAGGCAACATCGTGCGCATCTACATCCCCAATTCGTTCATGTACGCCACGTCGACGGCGCTGCTCGTCGTCTTTTTGTCCGGCATGTCGGGCTACGCCTTCTCGCGCTATCGCTTCCGCGGCCGACAGGCGATGTTGGTCAGCATTCTCGCCATCACCGGCGTGCCGCTGTTGACCAACCTGCTCGCCCTCTATCACATGGGCGTCAACATTCGTCGCGCCCAGTTGCCCTTTTACGACGACCGCCTCTTTCTTGTCGCCGTCTACACCGGCTTCTTCTTGCCGCTGAGCGTCTGGATCGCCAAGGGGTTCTTCGACGCCATTCCCCGCGAGCTGGAAGAGGCCGCCGTGATCGACGGCTGCACGCCCTTCAGCGCGCTGCTGCGCATCAGCATGCCGCTGGCCTTGCCCGGGTTGATGGCTATCTTCCTGCTCACCTTCGTGAATGTCTGGAACGAGTTCATCGCCGGCTATCTGCTGGTGGCCAAAAATGAGCTGAAGCCCGCCATGTTCGGCCTCTATGAGTTCCTCGGGCAGAATATTATCAATCTCCAGGTGATTGCGGCGGCGTGCATCCTGATTGCGCTGCCGATCGTGATTCTTTTCATCTTCGCCCGGCGCACTTTCTTCGCCGCTATGATGGAAGGCGCCATCAAGGGATGATCGACTGTCTATGCTTGAACCTATCATGATGCGTCCCAACGTGGGGGCGCGACGCTTTATCGAGAAAGTGGCCGTGATCACC
Source organism: uncultured Caldilinea sp. (assembly GCF_937128415.1). Classification (GTDB taxonomy): domain Bacteria; phylum Chloroflexota; class Anaerolineae; order Caldilineales; family Caldilineaceae; genus Caldilinea. Next base: position 10,819 of record NZ_CAKZMJ010000075.1, on the reverse strand, counting down.
GGCGCGGCGGGCGGCATTGGCGGCGCTTGCGCACTGCGCTTTGCACAGGAAGGCGCCAACGTCGCCTGCCTGGACATCGAAGCGGCGGGCAACGAGGCCATTGCTGCGCAGTGCCGCAGCCTGGGCGTCGACGCCATCGCCCTGCCATGCGACGTGCGCGTGGCGGAGCAGGTCGATGCGGCGTTCGCGCAGGTTGCAGCGCGCTGGGGCGGGGTGGACATCGTCGTGGCGGCGGCGGGCATTTACACCGGCTCGCCCCTGGAGGAAGTCTCCGCTGCGCAGTGGGCGGACACGCTGCAGACCAACCTGACCGGCGCTTTTTACACAAACCGCGCCGCCGCTCCCTATCTCCGCCGGCGCAAAGGGAGCAGCATCGTCAACATCTCCTCGATGGCGGGCAAGACGAGCTGGCCCGCCACCGCCGAATACTCCGCCTCGAAGAGCGGGCTGATCGGCCTGACGCGCTCGGTGGCGATGGAGCTGGCGCCCTACGGCGTGACCGTCAACGCCATCTGCCCCGGCAACACGCTGACGGCGATGGTGCGCCAGGTCGCCGCCATCGTCGGCGGCCGCGAGGGGTTAAGCCCGGAGGAATGGCTGGCAATGCGTGCGCGAGACTGCCCGCTGGGCCGCATCGCCCAGCCGTGGGAGATCGCCGGCGTGGCGGCCTTCCTCGCCTCCGACGACGCGCGCTACCTGACCGGCCAGGCCATCGAGGTGGACGGCGGCATGGTCATGGCGTAGAGTTGCATCGCTTTCCCGGCCTACGCACCACACTCCACCGAGAATTGCTCCCATGTTCTACACCGGCTACCTCGACTTCTGGTTCACCGATCGACCGCTGGTGGAGCGCGTCGCCGCCTTCGCCAGACTGGGCGTGCGTCGCTTTTGCGTCTTCGCCTGGCGGCAAGCGCCGCTGGCCGAGCTTGTCGCCGAATGCAGGCGCCATGATGCACAGCTTTACTCCACCTTCGACGGCGACATGGGCTCGCTCGCCGATCCCGCCGACAACGACAAGACGCTGCGCAGCTGGGCGGAGTCGCTGGAAATGGCGCAGCAACACGGCGTCTCCGTGCTCTACATCTTCTCGAACCAGATCGACGTGATCGACGGTCGCGAGCGGGTGCGGGCGCTCTCCGGCAACTACAGCCAGGCGGAGCAATACGCCAATCTCCTGCGCCAGACGGAGCGCATCCTGCGGCTGGTCGAGCAGACCGCGGTCGAGGTGCGCGTCGAGAGCCTGAGCCGCAATCACTTCATCGGGCGACAGGCGGTCGATTCGCCGCAGCTGGCCATCGACTGGGTGCGCCGGATGGATCATCCGCAGTTTCGCTACGCGTTCGACGCCTATCACCAACAGCGAGGAGCGGGCGACCTCCTCTGGACGCTCGAACGGCATATCGATGTGATTTCCGGCGTGCACATCGGCGACGCGCCGACGCGACAAGAGCCGGGCACGGGCGAGATCAACTTCGTCAACATCGCCGCCGCCTTGCGCAGGCTGGGCTACGACGGCGAGATCGGGCTGGAATTTTCGCCCTCGCACGACCCTGCCAGCGCACTCGCCGTGGTGAAGCAGCTTTTCCCGGTGAGCTAAAACGAAATGGACGCGCAACCGCTCTTGCTCGGCGTCGAGGTGGGCACTTCGGCGGTCAAGGCCGTCCTCTACGATTGCAACGGCGACGAGCGCCATTCTAGCCGGTGCGCAGTCTCCCTTCGCACGCCGCACCCCGGCTGGGTCGAACAGGAGCCCGAAGAGCTCTGGCAGGCGCTCTGCACCGCGTTGCGCAGCGTCGCCTCGAGCGCCGCCGGGCTAGGGCGCATCGCGGCGCTGGCCCTGGCCGCCCAGGCCGGATCGGTGACGACGCTCAATGACGCGGGCGAGGCGCTGACGCCCTTCATCACCTGGCTCGACCATCGCGCGCAGCCGATCGTCGAGCGCTGGACGAAGGACGGGCGAGCCGCTCACATCCGGCGACGGACCGGCTGGCATCCGCACGCGGGCCTGCCGCTGGCGTCGCTGGCGTGGCTGGCGCAGCAGTCTCCGGAGCTCCTGAAACGCGCAGCGCACATCCTCGACGTGCACAGCTATCTGCTGCTGCGGCTGACGAGCCGACCGATGCTCGATTTCTCCAACGCAGCGGAAATGCTGCTGCTGGAGCGGGCAACCGCAACGTGGTCGGAGGAGCTTTGCGCGTTTGCGGGCGCGTCCCCTGGTCAGCTGCCGACGCTGGCGCAGGCGGGCCAAGGCGCAGGCCATCTCACGGCGGAGGCGGCGCAGGCCACAGGGCTGCCCGCCGAACTGCCGGTGGTCGTCGGCGGACAGGATCAATGTTGTGCAGCGCTGGGGATGGGCGTCGTCGAGACAGGGCGTCCGATGCTGGCGACGGGAACCGCCTGGGTGCTGACGACGCTCACGCCTGACCTGGCGGTTGAAAGGCTGCCCGAGAGCATGGCGCTCAACTTTCACGTCCTGCCCGGCCTGTATACGCTGTCGCAGCTCCTGGGGGGATTCGGCGCCGTGATCGCCTGGTGGATGCAAATCCTGTGGCCGGAGGCGAGCGATCGGTTCGCCCTGTGGGAGGCTGCGCTGGAGGCCAGCCCGCCCGGCGCGCGCGGCCTGCGCTTTGCGCCGATGCTCGGCAGCGCGCAGCTCGGCGAGGGCCGCGGAGGCTTCGTGGGTCTGCGCCTCGACCACACGCGTGCGGACATGGTGCGCGCCCTGTGCGAAGGGATCGCCTGCGAGGTGCGCTGGGCGCTGGAGGCATTGAGCGCCGCCGCGCCCGGAGGAGCGTCGGCGACGTCTCCACTGCTGTTGTCAGGAGGCGCCACGCGCAGCCGGACGTTGATGCGCCTGCTCGCCGACACGACGGGACGGCCCGTGCACGCAGCTCCGGAGGCCCACTGGCCGGCGCGAGGCGCCGCCATCCTCGCCGGCGTGGGCGCCGGCGTGCTTGGCCCCGATGTGGTTGCGGCAACGCGCGCCTGGCGACGCCCGATGAAAGAAATCTCGCCCGATCCGACCCTTCAACCCGGCTACCTCGAATGCTACGCCGACTACCGCGCCGTCGTTGCCAGATTGCATGAAAGGAAGGCGCAGGGACAAGGAGGCGCAGCGGTTTCGATGTGATCGAGGTTCTGGCGGTGATTGCGCCTTTTTTTGGGCGGGTGCGGAGATCGGGTTGATGGTGAGAAGATTTTCACTTATAGTGTTGCGTAGATTGCGTGTGAAACAGTGCTAACAGGCCTTATCCAAATTGTTTGATTTACGGTGAGGGTTTTTACCGAAGAACCAATTCATAGCGTTTAGGCTTACAACACTGAAACTCCATAGGTTGTACTGGTCTGGTGCACCGGCCTACCTGACAAATGTACATCCTGCTCGTGTAGGTGGTTCTTTCTCAACAAAAACAGGAGTTAACAAACACCTTTAGCCGAGAGCGCTGTACACTGAGTTGAAACACGAGCCATTGAGCCACTTGTGAGTGCTACTATGAAAGATGTACAGGACCGCAATGGTGAGTAAACAGATGAAGTCCAATTCGCAAAAAGACATTCCAGATCTGGATAAAGCTCTAGAGGAATTTACGCATTTTGTGAAGTCGTTATTACCCCTTGAACCTCTTTCAGAGGGGTTTATCCCCGAAATAATCTTTTCAAGCTCCGAAGACGGAGCGGTTTTGCTCACCGGGATAGAGGCCCAAAATTACAGAGAATGCCTCCGCAAACTCGTTGAAGTTGCGACATCTCGTGAGCAAATCAGCCCTAAAGCTGTTGAGAGTCTTTACCAGAAGGCGATTCTGGAAATCCTAGACATCAACGGACGTCGTTCCAACCAATCTATCGAGCAGCGCCTTGTAAAAGCAACTCAAAACTTGAAAACAGCTCTTAATGCGAAACCTTGCACCTTCCGGGTATATTATCCGGTCAACGGATTAGCAGCGGATGGTTTGCCTGTCAAAGTTGGCAACGTAACTTTCTGCATATTTGGAGATGAACATCTCGGCGAGTTTGAGCAAATTCTTGATCATCAGGAAGTAAGCGAGCAAGAAAGGCAGATAAAAGCAAAAATCATTGACGACTGGATGGACGACTGGATGAAAGACATCATAGAGAAGCCAATTGGCATAACCGATGTATCAGCCATCGAAGCAGATGCAGCCAGATCTTTGGCCTTAAAAGAGTTGCGTCTAACACTTGATATCATCAACTTCTATAGTGACATGCTCCCATCGAAGGGCCACCTGTTTATCATTGGAGAAGCTGAAAGAACTGCGATGACCATTCCTGTTTTACTCCAGAGTAATAGACCAGCAGTTAATCTACAAATGAAAGTCACTGGGCCACTTAGCCCCTTGTCGCTACGAGAGCTCTCGGATTTAGACGCTCGCAAAACTTTAGGTTTTGCCACCATTAGCAACATTCTTTCAAAAGAACAACGGAGCAAGTTAGAGGACAGACTGGTTGCTGCAATGCAATGGGCGGGTAGAGCAACGGTGGATAATAGGAGGGAGGAAGCCTTTCTGTTGTATATGATTGCTCTGGAAAGCATCATGCTTGCGGAGAATGATAGGGATGAGCTTGGCTATCGTTTACGGGTACGCGTTGCGCATCTTCTCGGAAGAGATCTACAAGCTCGTCGTAGACTATCTGAGCAAGTCCGAGATTTATATAGAATAAGATCTCAAATAGTTCATAGCGGTAAATATGAGGTCAAATATGCAGACTTGGGATTAATTAGGTCCATAACAAAAAAATGTATCTTACGGATACTTGTAGATGAGCCTTTTAAATCTATGAATAACCCTAATGATTTGGTCTCGTGGTTCGACGAGCAGATATTGCGGACTTAAGGTTATCATTGACAGGAAGCTTAACCCGCCGCCCAGCCGTTAGAGTTTCCAACTTGGTGAATTGAAATGACTTCATCTGCTAAATTTACGCGCCGAGATATTCTCAAAATTCGCAATGTTACAAGCCCAGGTTTCTTAGCACCAAGCGGTGCAGATCGTCCATACTGCTCCACTCCCGGGCCAGAATAGGAGGAACTGAAACGTCAACTAAACTTCAGTTAGATATAACTTGACGGTCACGCACAGCGCTAACCATAGTAGCTTCATACAACCATCTCACTCCCAATTCCACCGGAAGCGCCTCTTATGTCTCACTATGACACATTAATCATCAACGGCCGCATCGTCGACGGCTCCGGCAACCCCTGGTTCTACGGCGACCTGGCGATCCGGGGCGACCGCATCGCCGCCCTCGTCGGGCCGGGCGCCATCGATCGCAGCGACGCCCGCCAGGTGATCGACGCCGCCGGCATGGTCGTCTGCCCCGGCTTCATCGACATCCAAAGCCACTCGATCCTGCCGCTGATGGTCGATGGCCGCAGTCTCTCCAAGATCACGCAGGGCGTCACCACCGAAATTATGGGCGAAGGATGGACGCCGGCGCCGGTGCGCGGGCGCAACACCGACCCGCTGGCGCACGCCATCTTCCCCTATCCGCTCGACGCCTGGAAGGAAAACGTCCGCACCTGGACGCGCTTTCGCCACTGGCTGGAGGCGATGGTCGAGGCGGGCGTCTCTCCCAACGTCGGCTCGTTTTTGGGCGGCGGCACGCTGCGCACGATCGCCAAAGGCATGGAGATGGGCAAGGCCAGCGCCGACGAGCTGGCGCTGATGCGCGCCGTGATGGCGGAGGCGATGGAAGATGGCGCCTTCGGCGTCGCCTATGCGCTCATCTATCCGCCCGACGCCTACGCCGACACCGACGAAATCGTCGAGATCTGCAAAGTCGTGGCCGCATATCAGGGCGTGTACATCACGCATATTCGCTCCGAGGCCGAACAACTTGTGGAGGCGATGCAGGAGGCCGTCGAGATCGGCCGCCGCGCCAACGTGGCCGTTGAGGTCTATCATCTCAAGGCCGCCGGAAAGGCCAACTGGCCGCTGATCGAACCCGCCATCGCCGTGATCGAGCGGGCGCGCGCCGAGGGCGTCGATGTCACCGCCGACATGTACCCCTACGCCGCCGCCGGCACCGGCCTGACCGCCGTCATCCCCCCGTGGGCGCAGGCCGAGGATAAACTCTTCGACAACCTGCGCGACCCGACGATGCGCGCCCGCATTAAGCACGAGATGCTCCATCCTTCCGGCGACTGGGAGGCGATGGGCAGCCGCGATCCGGAAAGCGTGATGCCGATCGGCTTCCAAAAGCCCGAAAACAAACAGTACATCGGCAAGCGTCTCACCGAGATCGCAGCCATGCGCGGCCAGGACTGGATCGACGCCACTTTCGACCTGCTGCTCTCGGAGCAGGATCGCATCGGCACCATCTACTTCTCGATGAGCGAGGAGAATGTGCGCCGCCAGCTGACGCTGCCCTGGATCAAGATTTCCACCGACGCCGGCGGCCATGACCCGGCCTGGAGCGAACAGTACGGCCCCGTGCACCCTCGCTCCTACGGCACCTACCCGCGCGTGCTTGGCAAATACGTGCGCGAGGAAAAGGTGTTGACATTGGAGGACGCCATCCGCAAGATGACCTGGTCGGTGGCCTCTCGGCTGCGCATTCCCGATCGCGGCCTGCTGGCGCCGGGCTTTTTCGCCGACGTCGTCCTTTTTGACCCGGAGACGATCGCCGATCGCGCCACCTTCGAGGACTCGCATCAGCTTTCCGTCGGCGTGCGCGATGTGTGGATCAACGGCGTGCGCGTGTTGGCGGACGGCGTCCACACCGGCGCGCGGCCCGGGCGCATCGTCGATGGGCCAGGGCGCAGGCGCAGCGGATCGCCGGCGCCCACGATTGGGTGAGACGTCGGGCGCAGGAGGCAGAAATAGAAGATCAAAAAGGCGGATTGCATTGTCGTAGAGCCGACAACGCAATCCGCCTTGCACTCGATGGAGTAAGTGCGCGGGGTTGAGCGAACGCTCCCCTTTATCGCCTGCCTTTTCCCAGCAAATTGGCGACCAGCAGGTCTCGATTCATCATGGCGATGAAGTCAAGGCTGATCTCCTTCGGACAGACGGCCTCGCATTCGCCGATATTGGTGCAGCCGCCGAAGCCTTCGGCATCCATCTGGTTGACCATCAAGACGGCGCGGTCATAGCGCTCGGGCTGGCCCTGCGGCAGCGAGTTGAGGTGCGCCAACTTGGCGGCCGTGAAGAGCATCGCCGAGCCGTTGGGGCAGGCGGCCACGCACGCGCCGCAGCCGATACAGGCGGCCGCATCCATGGCGCGGTCCGCCTGGGTTTTCGGCACCGGGATCACATTGGCTTCCGGCGCCTGACCGGTGCTCACCGAGATATAGCCGCCCGCCTGGATGATGCGGTCAAAGGCGCTGCGATCCACGACCAAGTCTTTGATGACCGGGAAAGCTTTGGCGCGCCACGGTTCGATCGTGATGGTATCGCCATCTTTGAACTCGCGCATATGGAGCTGGCAGGTGGTCACCGCCGCCTTGGGGCCATGCGCAATGCCGTTGATCATCAGGCCGCACATGCCACAGATGCCCTCCCGGCAATCGTGGTCGAAATGCACCGGCTCTTCGTTGCGGTCGATCAGTTGCTGGTTGAGAAGATCGAGCATCTCCAAAAACGAGCTATCTTCACTGACGCCGTCCAGGTTATATTCGACGAAACGACCTTCCGACTGGGCGTTTTTCTGGCGCCAGATTCGCAATTTCAGTCGCATAACAGCCCCCTTCCTGTCTATCTATTTGTAGCTGCGCGTGGTCAGCTTGACGTATTCGAACTTGAGCGGTTCTTTATGCAGGATTGGCATGGCGTCGTCGCCCGCATACTGCCAGGCCGCAACGTAGGCGTACTCTTCGTCGTTGCGCAGGGCTTCGCCGTCGGGCGTCTGGTACTCCTCTCGGAAATGGCCGCCGCACGACTCGTTGCGGTTGAGCGCATCCAGGCACATGAGCTTGCCTAGCTCGAAGTAGTCGACCAGGCGGCCCGCCTTCTCCAGCTCCTGGTTGAGCTCGTTGGCGGAGCCGGTGACGCGCACATTTTCCCAGAATTCCGCCTCCAGCTCTGGGATGAGCTGCAACGCCTTCTGCAAGCCCTCCGCCGTGCGCGACATGCCGCAATATTCCCACATGATCTTGCCCAACTCACGGTGATAGTGATCCACGCTCTTCTCACCCTTGACGTTCATCAGCCGCTCCGTGATTCGCTTCACGTTGTCGACGGCCTCCTTGACGGCGTCGGCGTCCTCCGTCACCTTTTCCAGTTTGGTGGAGGCAATGTAGTTGGGCAGCGTGGCGGGCAGGATGAAATAGCCGTCCGCAAGTCCTTGCATCAACGCGCTGGCGCCGAGGCGATTGGCGCCATGGTCGGAGAAGTTGGCTTCGCCGATGACGAACAGCCCAGGGATGTTGCTCATCAGGTAATAATCCACCCACAGGCCGCCCATCGTGTAATGCGGCGCCGGGTAGATGCGCATCGGCGTCTTGTAGGCGTTCTCCCCTGTGATATTTTCGTACATATCGAAAAGGTTGCCGTAGCGATCGCGGATCACCTTTTCGCCAAGGCGTTTGATGGCGTCGGCGAAGTCCAGATAGACGCCGTTGCGCAGCGGGCCGACCCCGCGGCCGCTGTCCACCATACGCTTGGCGGCGCGCGAAGAAATGTCGCGCGGGGAGAGGTTGCCGTAGCTCGGATACATCTCTTCGAGGTAATAATAGCGCTCGTTCTCGGGAATTTGGTCCGGCGGCCGCGTGTCGCCCGGCTGACGCGGCACCCAAATGCGCCCGTCGTTGCGCAGCGACTCACTCATCAACGTCAGTTTGGACTGATGCTCCCCCACCGGCGGGATGCAAGTCGGATGAATCTGGGTGAAGCAGGGGTTGGCGAAGTACGCCCCGCGCTTGTAGGCGCGCCAGATGGCAGTGCCGTTGCAGCCTTTGGCGTTTGTGGAGAGGTAGAAAACGTTGCTGTAGCCGCCGGTCGCCAACACGACGACGTCGGCCAGTCGCGGCGTGATCTCGCCTGTGCGCATGTCGCGCACGACGATGCCGCGCGCACGGCCATTGATGACGATCAGGTCGAGCATTTCGGTGCGCGTGAACATCTTGACCGTGCCCGCCGCAATCTGCCGCGCCAGCGCCTGGTAAGCGCCGAGCAGAAGCTGCTGGCCGGTCTGCCCGCGGGCGTAGAAGGTGCGCGAGACCTGTGCGCCGCCGAAAGAGCGGTTGTCGAGCATGCCGCCGTACTCGCGGGCGAAGGGCACGCCCTGGGCCACGCACTGGTCGATGATGGCGTTGCTCACCTCGGCGAGGCGGTAGACGTTCGCCTCGCGTGCGCGGAAGTCGCCGCCCTTGACCGTGTCGTAGAAGAGGCGATAGACGCTGTCGCCGTCGTTGCGATAGTTTTTGGCGGCGTTGATGCCGCCCTGCGCCGCCACGCTGTGCGCGCGGCGGGGGCTATCCTGGTAGCAATAGCATTCGATGTTGTATCCCTGCTCTCCCAACGTGGCCGCCGCCGATGCGCCTGCCAGCCCCGAGCCGACGATGATGATCTTGAATTTGCGTCGATTGCTGGGGTTCACCAGCTTCATCTCGAATTTGGTGCGCTCCCACAGGGTCTCGATCGGGCCGGAAGGGACGCGGCCATCCAAGGGCGCCTCGACGAAAGTGGGCGTCTCCGTGATCGTTTGCGTCGTCGTCACACTCATGATCCATCCTCTCCTATTTCAGAATGCCGAAGAGCACGGACAGCGGCACTGTGGCAAAACCGATGGGCACCACCAGCGCCAGGAAAATCGCCAGTCCGCGGAAGAAGCCGTCAAAGCGTCGACTGTTTAATCCGAGCGTCTGGAACATGCTCCATACGCCATGAAAGAGGTGCAAGCTCAGCGCCGCCAGCGCCAGCAGGTAGAACAGCACAATCACCGGATTGGAAAATCCGACAATCACATTCGTATATGGGTCGTGCCGATCGAAAGGCGTCACCCATCCCCACGTGTAATGCGCCAGATGAAAGAGGATGAACAGGATAATGACCACACCGCCGATGCGCATGAAGCGCGAGGCGTAGTTTGCCTGGACGACGCGCTTCACCGCGTAACTGGTCGAGCGCGCGCGTCGCGCCTGTTGATACAAGTCCCACGCCGCCCACATGTGCGCGGCGATGGAGACAATCAAGATGATGCGGAAAATCCACAACAGTTGCGCATAGGAGAAGACCGGCTCGCCGACCGTGCGCAGGAATTCGGCGTAGTGGTTGAACTTTTCCTGGCCTTGAAAGATGTGCAGGTTGCCCCACATGTGCAAAATCAAAAAACCGATCCAGACAGCCCCGGTGACCGCCATCACCGCCTTTTTAGCAATCGAAGAGCGAGGAAGGACAGCTACTTGCACTTGCATCGAAGACTCCTGTTCTGCTGCATCTTACCGGTTGATTCGGTGCACGCGAGAAGACACGATGGACTCAAACACGATGGACTCAAATCGATCAGTGCGTTCCATCATATCACAGCGCCAGAAAAAACTGGAACGCAGCATACCTTTAGTGAATTTTTTCGCATGAGAGAACAGATGTATTTTTAGATTTGAAATATATCACAAACATTGTGCATCTTTTGTGCAATTTTACACAATCCACACTCGCTCCTGAAATTGCTCCGGTGGATTCTTGGAAGTTACGAGTCAAACCTGGCAATCGATCGACCGGGTTGAGGGATCGCCTACAGTGCTGGTAGGTGCGGCTCCCAGCCGCACGTTCTTGATGGGCCGCTCCGCCTGGTCACGGTCGAGAAGCGGCGCGTGCATCTACGCCGGTAGTGCGGCTGAAAGCCGCACGTTCTTGAT
>NZ_CAKZMJ010000074.1 GCF_937128415.1 uncultured Caldilinea sp. | reverse complement strand
GCCCACCATGACCTACGCCCTCTACGAATGCAGCGATCCCGCCTGCCGCTTCCGTTTTCCGGCGGCGGAGGCGCAGATGCGCAAAGGCCGCTGCCCGTGGTGCGGAGAGCCTGTCATCCTCCTGCACCATCTGCCGACGCCGACCGAACGCACAGCTTCGGAGAGGGATGCGCCGCGAGCAACGCTGCCCTTCGCCGCGCTGCTCGACAATGTGCGCAGCGCGTTCAACGTCGGCTCGATCTTCCGCAGCGCCGACGGCGCCGGCCTGCGCCATCTTTATCTGTGCGGAGTCACGCCGACGCCCGACCATCCCAAAGTGGCGAAAACGGCGCTCGGCGCCGAGCGCAGCGTGCGCTGGAGCCATCATCGCAATGCAGTGACGCTCGCGCACAGCCTGCGCGCAGAAGGATGCACCCTGTGGGCGTTGGAGACGGACGCCGACGCAAGCTCGCTCTTCGAGGTGGCAACGCCGCATACGCCCTTCGTGCTTGTCGTCGGCAACGAGGTGACCGGCGTCGACCCGGACCTCCTGTCCCTTTGTGAACGGCGCGTTATGATTCCCATGGCCGGTGGCAAGCGCTCACTCAACGTGGCCACGGCCTTCGGCGTCGCCGCCGTTCTTCTGAGCCGCGCGCTCGTTGGGGCGGCGACTCCCCAAACCGCACATCGGGAGTGAGGGCATCGATCGATGTTCATAAAATTCGGGCTTCATTGGCTCTCCACCTTGCTCATAGTCGCGTTCTTGCTGGCGGATTCGGCTCCGCGGCCGGCGGCGGGCCGCAGCTTCTCGCCGCCGTTGCACGGCCATACGGCGACGCTGCTCCTGGATGGACGCGTTCTGGCGGCGGGCGGCGACGGCGCCAACACGCGCCTCTTCGCACCCGGCTCTTTGCAGCCGCTGCCCGGCCCTGCCATGGGCGCAGCGCGTCGTCAGCATACGGCCACGCTGTTGTTGAGCGGCGATCTGCTGGTCGCCGGCGGACTCGATGCAGATGGAAGGGCGCAGGCGAGCGTCGAGCGCTTCGATCCCGCCGCCAATCGATGGAGGGGCGCAGCATCGATGCACACGGCGCGGGCGCGGCATACAGCGACGTTGCTCGGCGACGGGGAGCTGCTGATCGTCGGCGGCGAAAGTGGAGCAAACGCAGCGCTGGCCTCGACGGAGCGCTATGCGCCCGCCCAGGATCGCTGGCGAGAGGTGCAGCCGCTTGCAACGCCGCGCGCCGGCCACACGGCGACGCTGCTTCCCGACGGCCGCGTGCTGGTCGTCGGTGGCCGGGGCGCCAGCGGCGCGCTCGCCAGCATCGAGGTGTTCGACCCGCGCACGCAAAGTTGGAGCCCAGCGCCTTTCACCCTGCAAACCCCGCGCTTCGACCACACCGCTACCTTGCGTCCTGACGGAAGAATTGTAATCGCAGGCGGCAGCGACCGCTTTCTTCAGCCGCTCGCCAGCGTTGAGATCATCGATCCGGCGCGGGGCGTCATCGTCGGCCCCTCGCTCGCCCATGCGCGCACCCGACACACCGCCAGCCTGCGCCCGGACGGCGCCGTGATTGTCACCGGCGGCGTCGGCCTCGAAACGCTTGACGCAGTGGAGCTTCTGCCGCCGACGGATGCAGGGTGGCGGACGCTGCCCCCGCTCGCCGTCGCGCGCAGCGAGCACACGGCGACGCTGCTGCCTGGCGGCGCACTGCTCATCGTAGGCGGCGCACCCGCCGGGCCGGCGGCGGAGCGCCTGCCCGGAGCGCCAGGGAGCGCGCAGGCCGTCGCCCCGCTTGCACTGGCGCGGCAGCGCCACACGGCGACGCTGCTCTTCGACGGCTCGGCGCTGGTCGTCGGCGGCCTCGCCGGCGTCGACGTTTTGGATGCCAGCGAGCGCTACTTTCCAGTCGGCGACGAATGGCGCACAGCGGCGACGCTCAACCAGCCGCGCTTCGGCCACACCGCCACACTGCTCGGCGACGGCGCTGTGCTGGTCACGGGTGGAGAAGCAGGAGGCGCTGCGCTTGCCACGGTCGAACGGTTCGACCCTGCGACCAACGCATGGCGAACGTTGCCATCCATGCAATTCGCAAGAAAGAGACATTCCGCAACCTTGCTCGCCGACGGCGGCGTCCTGGTGATCGGCGGCGAACAAGGGGCCGGAGCCGCTGCGCCCGGCGTTTCAGACAACGCATCTCGCTCCGCCGAACGGTTCATCCCTGCAACGGAGCGGTGGCAGTCGACGGCTGCGCCCGCCGCCCCGCGCGTCGATCACACGGCGACGCTGCTTCCCGACGGCCGCGTGCTGGTCGTCGGCGGCGTCGGCGCAGGCATAACGTCGCTCACTGCGGCTGAAGCGTATGACCCGGCAAGCAACGCATGGACGACGACGGGCGCAATGCAGCATCTGCGCGCCGGCCACACCGCCACGCCGCTGCCCGATGGCGGGGTCCTTGTGGTGGGCGGCTTTGACCCGGCGGACGAAAGCTTCACAATCTTTGCCAGCGCCGAGCGATTCGATCCGACCACCAACACGTGGAGCGCCGTGGCGGCGATGACGACCCCGCGGCAACATCACGTCGCCGTGCTGCTGCCTTCCGGCGAGGTGCTCGTTATCGGCGGCGAAAATCGGGACGGGCTGGTCGCCTCCGCGGAATTGTACGACCCGGCGAGCGATCGATGGCGCACGCTGATATTGCCGGACGAGGAGGGGCGCATCGGTCACGCAGCGACGCTGCTGTTGGACGGCAGGGTGCTGATCGTGGGCGGCTGGCGCCCCTTTGCGGCGCTAAACGAGGCGTTCATCTACGCCTCGCCCCTCGCCCCCGCAGCGCCGGCGCTCGAACAGGCGGTTTTGGACGAAGGCGGGCGGGTCATTGTGCGCGGCTCCGGCTTTCGCCCCGCCTCGGCGGCGTCATCGGACAACACGCGCCAATCCGCTGCAAACGCCCCGTTGGTGCAGCTCCGCCATGTGGACAGCGGATGGCTGGCGTGGCCGGGCCAGGCCTCAGGGACGCTTCACGCCAACACGCTGATTACGTCAACGGCGCTGCTCAGCGACTCCGCGCCGGTCAACGGGCCAACGCTGGTCACAGTCTTCGTCAACGGTGCAGGGTCAAACAGCCGATTTCTCGCCGGCGCGTCCCCTCCGGCCGCGCCGAGAAATGAGCTCTATCTACCCCTCATCGCCAAATAAGTCCTACCAACAAAGCCTTTTTGCTATAATGAAGACAGCCTGATCCGTTCCGAGTAGGTTCAATAGCGATGACAGAAAACCGAGAGAACATTCGCCTTTCCCCTACAGCCTATCTTCAGCAGGAAGAAACGGCGGCGACGAAAAGCGAATATCTGGCGGGAGAGCTGTTTCCGATGGTGGGCGGGACGGCCAATCACAATCGTATTGTCGTCAGTCTTTGCAGCGCCCTGGATGCGCGCCTTGAAAAAGGTCGCTGTGAGGTGTTTTCCAGCGATCTCAAGCTATGGGTGGAAGCGTACGACCTGTTCACCTACCCGGACGTAATGGTGATCTGCGGAGCAGTGCAATATTATCCGGGGCGCATGGATGTGGTCGCCAACCCAACGCTGATCGCCGAAGTGCTGTCCAAATCCACGGGCGGCCTGGATAAAGGAGAAAAGTTCACATGGTATCGGGCGCTGGATTCGTTGCAGGACTATCTATTGATCGACCAATATCGCGTTCATGTCGACTGGTATCATAAGCTGGCGAACGGACGTTGGCTGTTGACAGAATACGTTTCGCTCGAGGATGTGCTCTCACTGGAATCGATCAACGTCGAGCTGCCGATTCGTCTGCTCTATCAGCGCGTGGACTGGTCGCGCGTCTGACGCCTGTCTCTGATCGCTATGGCTGATGCAGCATCTTGAGCGTGGAGCTGCGTTCGATTTTGCCCGTCGGCGTCTCGACGAAGCGCGCTGCGTAGTGAATCTGCCGCGGCGCGTGGTGGCGGGGAAGCGTTTGGCTGAGCGCCCAGCGCAGCTGCATCTCCTGATCTTCGGTGAGCGGCGCGCCCTCCACGATCAGCGCCACCTGTTGCCCTAAACGTTCATCAGGCAGGCCGGCGACAAAAAAGCGTCGCTGCGCCATTCCCAGCTCCGGCTGCTCGGCTGCGAGCGCCTCGATGGCGGACTCGACCTGCTCCACGTGCACCTTCACGCCGCCGCTGTTGATCACGTTGTCCCATCGTCCGATCCAGACAAAGGAGCCGTCGGGCTGCAGCTCCACCAGGTCGTTCGTCTGAAGCAGGACGCCGGCGGTCATCGGCCCGCGCAGGTTGAGACAACCGCGCGCGTCGACCCCGGTTTCGACGCCGGGCAACGGCGCGAAGCGATCCGACGCATCGGGGCCGTTGAGTCGGCGCAAAGCCACGTGCGTGGCCGTTTCGGTCATGCCGTAGGTGTGATAGACGGGAGCGACAAGATGGCGAATCTGCGCCTCCAGGGTGGGCGACACCGGAGCGCCGCCGACCAGGATGGCGCGCATGGCGTCGAGGCGGCGACGATAGGCGAGGGCGCGCGCCGCAGCTTCAGGGAAACAGGAGCCGCTGTCGGACGCCAGGGCGATGTCCAGCAACGTTTTCATCTGCAACGGCACAAAGGAAGCGAAATCGATCGTCAAATCGTCCGGAAGCCCAGCCAGGGGATCGCTCGACGGCTCGACGACGACCAGGTTTAACCCCAGCACAAAGCCGCGCACCAGCATCATGCGGCCGGCGATGTATTGCACCGGCAAACAGACCAGCGCAGTCATGCCCGCTTCCAGGCCGAGCGCAGCGGCCGTGGCGCGGGCGCTGGCCTCCATTTGGCTGCGGGTGAGGCGGATCGATTTCGGCGCGCCGGTGGAGCCGGAGGTGCGCACTTCAAACGTCTCATCGCCCCCCAGCCAGGCGCGCGCAAAGCGCAACACCGCCTGCGTCTGCTCACCGGCGGATGCAATGGCAGGGCCGGCGAGCAGCGTCGCTTCCTCATGCCAGCGCCCTTCAAGCCAGATCATCCGGACGTCCTTTCCTCATCGATGCTGTTCGTCTGATAGCCCGGCAGATTTGCGGCTCTGCGAAAGACCTGAATGAAGCCGGGCGGCGCGTTGACATGCAGTCATCTCCTCACTACAATACATACACATTTGACCAAATCAGGCACATTTGTGCAAAATTTTGTGCAAATCAAGTCAATCCATCTGCGGCGCAGCCGCATACAATCATAGCCCAGGACAAAACCCATGAACCAATCCTTCGCCGACCTTTCTCCAGAACGCCTCCGTGCGCTGCTGCACCAGATGATGCTGATTCGCGCCTTCGAGGAGGCGGCGGAGCAGCTCTATCTGCAGGGGCTCATTCACGGCACCATGCATCTTTCCGTCGGCCAGGAGGCGTCGGCGGTGGGCGCCTGCGCCGCCCTGCGACCGGACGATTACATTCTGAGCACCCACCGCGGCCATGGGCACTGCATCGCCAAGGGAGCGCGCGTTGACTTGATGATGGCGGAGTTTTTCGGCAAAGAGACCGGCTATTGTCGCGGCCGCGGAGGCTCCATGCACATGGCCGACGTCGAGACCGGCAACCTGGGCGCCAACGGCATCGTGGCGGGCGGGGTGCCGATGGCGGCGGGCGTAGGGCTGAGCATCCAGATGCAGCGGCAGGATCGCGTCGTGCTCGTCTTCTTCGGCGACGGCGCCACCAACGAAGGCGCCTTCCATGAGAGCTTGAACCTGGCGGCGATCTGGAACCTGCCGGTCATCTATTTCTGCGAAAACAATCAGTACGCCATGTCGATGGCGATCACGCGCGCCAGCAAGGTCGAAAAGTTGAGCGACCGCGCCTGCGCCTACGGCATTCCCGGCGTCACCGTCGACGGCAACGACTTGCTCGCCGTCTATTGCGCCACGAAGGAAGCAGTCGAGCGGGCGCGTAGCGGCGGCGGCCCGACCCTGATCGAGGCGCAGACCTATCGCTGGAAAGGACACAGCAAAAGCGACAAGCAGCGCTATCGCACCAAGGAGGAAGTCAAAGCCTGGCAGGAGCGCGACCCGATCGCGCGACTGGCGCAGAAGATGCTGGAGGCCGCGCTGCTGACGGAAAATGATTTACAACAGCTGCAAGCCGACGTCGATGCGGAGATCGCCGCAGCCATCGAATTCGCCAAAGCCAGCCCCGAACCGGACCCCGCCACCATCTTTGAAGGAGTTTACGCATGAGCCGTGAGTTGACTTACGCCGAGGCCGTGCGCGAGGCCATCGATCTGGCGATGGCGCGCGACGAGCGCGTCTTTCTCGTGGGCGAGGATGTGGGCGTCTACGGCGGCGCCTTTGGCGTGACCGATGGCCTTTATCAGAAGTACGGCCCAGAGCGCGTGCGCGACACGCCGATCTCCGAGGCGGTCATCGCCGGCGTGGCCACCGGCGCAGCGCTGACCGGCATGCGCCCGATCGCCGAAATTCAGTTCATGGACTTTATCACGCTCTCGATGGAGCAGCTCGTGCTGCAGGCGGCCAAGCTCCGCTTCATGTTGGGCGGCAAGGTGCAGGTTCCCTTCGTGCTGCGTACGCCGGCCGGCGCAGGCACCGGCGCCGCCGCGCAACACTCGGAGAGCCTGGAGAACTGGTTTGTGCACGTGCCGGGCCTCAAGGTCGTGATGCCCAGCACGCCCGCCGACGCCAAAGGGCTGCTGCTCGCCTCGATTGAAGATCCCAACCCTGTGATTTTCGTCGAACATAAGCTGCTCTATCGCACCAAAGGCGCCGTGCCCGAGGGCTACTACACCATTCCTTTGAGCCAGACCGAAGTCAAGCGTCCCGGCCGCGACCTCACCATCGTGGCCACGTCGCTGATGGTGGTGCGCGCGCTGGAGGCGGCGGAGAGGCTGGCGAAAGAGGGCGTCGAGGTCGAGGTGGTGGACCCGCGCACGCTCAAACCGCTCGACGCCGAACCGATCATCCGCTCGGTGTGCAAAACCGGCCGCGTGCTGATCGTCCACGAGGCGTGCAAGACGGGCGGCTTCGGCGGCGAGCTGGCGGCGGTCATCGCCGAATCGGAGGCCTTTGACTACCTCGATGCACCGATCCGCCGCCTGGCCGGACTGGACATCCCCGTGCCCTACAACCGCGAGTTGGAGCGGCGCATGGTGCCGCAGGTCGAAGACATCGTCGACGCAGCGCGGCGTTTGGTCAAGGAAGCGAGGTGAGCACGCATGGCCACGCCCGTCATTATGCCCAAGTTCGGCATGGCGCAGGAAGAAGGCACGATCATTCGCTGGCTCAAGCAGGAGGGGGAGCGGGTCGAAAAGGGCGAGACGCTCCTGGAGGTGCAGACCGACAAGATCGACATGGAGGTCGAAGCGCCGGCCAGCGGCGTGTTGACCGACGTCCGCTACGGCCCCGACGCCACCGTGCCGGTCACGACCGTGATCGCCCTGATCGCTGCGCCTGAGGAGGTCGCTGCGGCTGAGGCTCGTCCATCGTCGGCACCCTCCGCCGGCGTGCGCGTCAGCCCGGTCGCCCAGCGCATGGCCGCAGCGACCGGCGTTGACCTGACGCAGGTGACAGGCAGCGGACCGCAAGGGCGCATCGTAAAAAGCGACGTCGCCGGCGCGCTCCAGGCGCAGGCTCCACAACGCGCGCAGCCGCAGGAGGATGAGACGCGGCGGGTGCGTGCAACGCCTGCCGCGCGTCGGCTGGCGCGGGAGCATGGCATCGCCCTCGCTGCGCTCACCGGCAGCGGGCCGCAGGGACGCATTCAGGCTGCAGATGTAGAAAAAGCGCTGAGCAGCGAGAAAAGAGGGGAGAGAAGAGAGAAGGAAGAGGCGATCGGCGTGCAGCCCGGGACGCCGGGGGAGACGGCAGTGGGCGAGCCGCTGCGCGGCAAACGGCGCACGATTGCCTCCCGCCTCAGCCAGAGCTGGCAAAACGCGCCGCACATCTTCCTCACGACCTCCATCGATCTGACGCGCATCGACGCGCTGACGAAGGAGCTGGCCGACGACGTCGAGGCCGCAGGCGGACGCCTTACGCTGACGGTGTGGATCGCACGCGCGGTCGCCGCTGCGTTGCAACGCCATCCGCGCCTCAACGCCTGGCTGCGACTCGATGGCGAGCAGCTTGTCTACACGCAGCATGAGTCGGTGCATCTCGGCGTGGCTGTGGCGGTGGAGGATGGGCTGCTCGTGCCTGTGGTGCGCAACGCCGAGACGCTCGGTTTAGCGGCGCTGGCGGCGCGCATCGGCGACTTGTCGGCGCGCGCACGCACCGGTCAGCTCACGCCCGATGAAGTGAGCGGCGGTTCGTTCACCCTCTCCAATCTCGGCATGTATCCGGTCGAGCACTTCACCGCCATTCTAAACCCGCCGGAGGTGGCGATTCTGGCGGTCGGGCGGGCGCAGGTCCAGCCGTTCTGGAATGGCGCCGCCTTCGAGCCGCGGCGGATGATGCAGGTCACCCTGTCGGCGGATCATCGCGTCATCGACGGCGCAATCGCCGCGGCCTTTTTGGCGGAGCTGAAACGGCTGTTGGAGGAGCCGGCGCGGCTGTTGCTTTGAACCAACCCGGGCAGTGCAGGTCCAGGCGTCAGAAGCCGGCGTTCGAGGGATGGCAATCGACGCAGAAAGGGCGCAACCCGTTTCCAGTAAAACAGAATCCACGTAGAAATCTGGTAAAATTGCAGTCAATCGTTGCCCGAAGCCCAACGCCCGAAAATTTCAGGGAGGCCACCATGCTCATCGTCCACGTCGACGTCCACGTGAAGCCCGAATTCATCGACGCCTTCATCGCCGCCACACTGGAGAACGCACGCGCCAGCGTCCAGGAGCCGGGCGTCGCCCGTTTCGACGTCCTTCAAGATCAGGCGGATCCCACCCACTTCGTGCTGGTCGAGGTCTATCGCACGCCCGACGATCCGGCGCGACACAAGGAGACCGCCCATTACGCCAAGTGGCGAGACGCCGTCGCCGCCATGATGGCCGTCCCGCGCACGAGCGTCAAGTACGTCAACCTCTTTCCGGAGGACGCAGGCTGGGGTTGAGCGAGGGCGAGCGCCGCGTGATGAGGATGGCGACGACCGCAGCGACCGCGTAGAAAAATGTTGCGCCGGCGAAGACGCCATGATAACCCACCCACGAGGCCAGCGCCGCCGCCGTCATCGGCGCTACGACGCGCCCCGACGCCTGCACGCTGTTGTCCAGACCGTAGGTGACGCCCTGGCTGCCCGCCGGCGCATAGAGGTTCATCAGGGCAGCGATCGACGGAATCAGACCGCCCATCGCCACGCCGCTGAGCGCCTGCAAGACCGCCAACTGCCACACAGACGTCACAAAGACCTGCGGAGCGTAGAGCAGCGCCGAAGCGATGGCCGACCCCACCAGCACGCGGCCATGGCCGATGCGGTCGCCCAGGCGCCCCAAATAGACGGCGCTGGCTGCACTGGTGAAGGCGGAGACGCCGATGATCAAGCCCGTCATGGCGGTGGCGCCCGTCGTCTCTCCCCGATTCAACGTCAGCACAAAGAGCGCCATAAAGGGCAACGTGATGGTGGCGCCGAGGCTGCGCAAGAACGCAAGCGCGTAGAGGCCGCGCATCTCGCGCGCGGCGAACAGCGCTCGATAGCTGGCCCAAAAGCCCGGGCGCTGCGAGCGCTCGACGGGCTGAAAGTCCTCCTCCACCAAAAAGACGACCGCCAGACCGGCGATCCCCAACAGCGCGCCCGTGATCCAGAAGCTTTCGCGGAAGCCGAAAAATTCGCCCAGGACGCCGCCCACGATCGGGCCGCCGGAGACGCCGATCCAGCGCGCCATGTTGAGCACGCCAAGCGCAAAGCCGCTCTGCTCCTTGGGCGTCTGCGCTGCGACCAGCGCGTTGTTGGCGGCGATCACGCCGGTGGTGGCGCCCTGCAGCGCGCGCAACAGGACAAGCTGCTCGGCGTTCTGCGCAAAGCCCATCGCCGCCAGCAGGATGGCGCCGCCCAGGGTGGCGCGCTCCAGCATCAACTTGCGACCGCTGCGGTCGGCGATCACCCCCCAGATCGGCGAGGCGACCATCATCGTCAGCGCCTGCATGGAAAAAGCCATGCCCGCCCAAAACTCCAGGCTGCCGCCCGTGCTGACGCCCAGCTCGCGCACATAGAGGGGAAGAAATGGAAAGATCAGACCAAAGCCCAACGTCGAAAAAGCCTGAACGACGGAGAGGACGACGAGGTTGCGACGCCAGTCGATGGAGCGGGCCGGCGCAGCAGGGGGAGCCTGAGAAAGAACAAGCCGTTTCCGTTGCACGATGCGCGAAGGAAAGCCTTTCTACTGGTTGTTGAGGAACTGGGCGGCGGTCACGGCCATCAGCGCCAGCGTGGAGTTGTAGACGGCGTGCGCAATCATGGCGGTTGATGTGTTGTAGCGGATGCGCAGCCAGCCGAGCATCATGCCCAACAGAAAAACAACAACGGTCGCCAGCGTGATCCCATAGTTGCTATGCACCAGCGCGAAGAGCAAAGAGGTCGCAATCAGCCCAAAACGCGGCTGCATCGCCCCACGAAAGAGAGCCTCTTCGCCGATGCCGGCCGCCAATCCAATCGAAATGATGCCCCAAGGGCTTTGAAAGAGCGGACCGATCAGCTGCTCGGTCAGCGTTTCAACGTCGGCGTCGACGCCTAACCCCACGGCGCGGGCGCCGGCCTCCAACAACATCACCGTTGGCACCATGACAAGCGCCCATCCGACTGCGATTGCGATCTCCCGGCCGCTGGGTTTGACGATGTTGAGACGGTCGAGCGCCCTGCGCAATGAGAGACGAGTCAGCCAACCGACGCCGATCAACGCAATGAAGACAAAAAGCGTCGTCTGCACCCACAAAAACCCGATCGTCACCGGCGGCTGACCGGTTTCTTCGGCGCGAGCGGCCAGTTGCATGGAGAGATTGTCCAGACCGATGCCCAGGGTGACGCTCAAATAGACGGGGATGAACATGCTCATAGAGCTGCTGACTGCGTGCAAGGGATTGTCTGCGTCTAAACGAGAAAAACGGGCGACCCCGCGACGCGCCGGCTTCGTCAGCAACGCCAACCCCAACAACGAAGGGAGCAGCATCCCCCAACCCAACCAGGCCCAGGATCGCACCGGCAGAATCTCCTCCATCTGGGCCTGCAGCTCCGGCTGCGCCTGCAAGCCGAGCGGAGCCAACAGCGCCATCACGCCGAACAGCGCCAACGCTGCGTGGATCAGCGCCACCATGGCGTAGGCGAGCGCCGCAAGCGCGACATAGGGCTGCTCCTCTTCTCGCAGCTTTTGTGCAAGATTGGCCACGAATAAAATGAAAATCACCGGCAAAAATTGCACTATGACACCGATCGTTTCAACCATCGTGAAGCGCCTTTCTGGATGGATCGACGGCGACCTGGACGGACGAAGATGTTGACGCCTTGGAGCCTCGCTCTTCCAACACGCCCTGCCTGCGAAATTGTTCAGCAGTTGCTTAAGTCTACCGCCAACACAAATTCATAACCAAATGCGCCCAGGCTGCGTTGGACACACTCGGAAGAGTGCGATAGACTACCTTTCCATCGCTGAGCAGAGTGCACGAAAAACCTGCATCTTTTCGAGGAGGAATCAAAATGACGGACGGCGACGGGTCATCCGCCCAGAGCGGTGAAGCCATGCGCAATCAGATCAATGGCGCGGCTGCAGTGCATACGACCTCCCTGGAACATGCAAAGAAGACTCCAACCGCGGTTCAGCGCAGGAGAAAAGGAGCGTCGGCGCAGCGGCGACCCTCTCAAACCTCAACGCCACCCGCTTCCATTCTCGATAGAGGAAGCCCCTCGTTCCCGGTGGAGTCGGCGATGGCGCGTGAAGAGTCCCAGCGCACCTCGCTGCGCTACATCACCCCGCGCGTGCCTGCGCCGGGCGCCCTGGCCGAGGTGTATCAAAGTTTCTTGCAGGAATGGGAGCGCACCCACACGTTGCCTCTAAACCCGGTCTATCGCCCGAGCTTCGACCTGGCGTCGCTCTCGCTCGACGCGCTCAGCACGGCGGATGAAGTGTACAATCGGGAGCTGAGCTGGCTCGACTTCAACTGGCGCGTGCTGCGCGAGGCGTTTGACCCGCGCACCCCGCTGTTGGAGCGGCTCAAATTCATCGCCATCACCTCCAGCAACCTCGACGAATTTTTCAGCAAACGCGTCGGCGGCCTGAAGCGGCAAAAAGCCGCCGGCATGGCCAACCTCACGCTGGAGGGGTGGGCGCCCGACGTGCAACTGGCGCTGATCGCGCGCGCCGTGCGCGAGATGGTCACGATCGAAAGCGCATGTCTACATGAAGACATCCTTCCCCAGCTCGCCGAACACGGCATCCGACTGGTGAACTACGACGAGTTGGACGAGGCGGAGCGCAAGCGGCTGCAAGAATACTTTTTGAACGAAGTCTACCCGATCCTGACGCCCCTGGCGGTCGACCCAGGGCACCCCTTCCCCTTCATCAGCAACCTCAGCCTGAGCCTCGGCATCGTGCTGATCGATCCGTCGACGGGCGAACGCCAGTTTGCGCGCGTCAAGGTGCCGCCCACGCGCCCGCGCTGGGTGCCGCTGCAACGGCAGATGCATTTTCTGCCCCTCGAACAATTAATCGCCGCCCACCTCGATACGCTCTTCCGCGGCATGGAGATCGTCGCCGCTTTTCCCTTTCGCGTCACCCGCAATGCAGACCTGGCGCGCAACGAGGAGGAGGCCGACGACCTCCTCGACATGATCAGCGAGGAGCTGCGCGAACGTCGCTTTGCGCCGGTCGTGCGCCTGGAAGTCGACGCCAACGCACCGCCGGAGGCGTTGCCGCTGCTCCAGAGTCAGCTGCACCTCGAGAACGACGACGTTTACTTTGTGCATGGGCTGCTGCGCCGTCCCGACCTCTTTGCGCTGGCGGAAATCAACCTGCCGCACCTGAAATACGAGCCCTACACGCCGACCGTCCCCTCCAGGCTGGTCGGCATCAGCAGCAAGGGGCGCACCGGCGAGCTCTTCAGCGCCATCCGTCAAGGCGATCTGCTGGTGCATCACCCGTACCACAGCTTCCAGTCGACGACGCAGCTCTTCGTCGAGGCCGCCGCGCGCGACCCGCAGGTGTTGGCGATCAAGCAGACCATCTATCGCACTTCGGACAACTCGCCCATCATTGCGGCGCTGATCGACGCCGCCAGCCGTGGAAAGCAGGTGGCCGTGCTGGTCGAGGTCAAAGCCCGCTTCGATGAGGCCAAAAACGTCGAGTGGGCGCGCAAGCTCGAAGAGGCGGGCTGCCACGTCGCCTATGGGCTGGTCGGCCTCAAGACGCACTGCAAAATGTCGCTGGCGATCCGCGAGGAGGAGGACGGCTTGCGCGCCTACTTCCACATCGGCACCGGCAACTACAACGCCAAAACCGCCTCCACCTACACCGATCTCGGCCTCCTGAGCTGCAACCCGGAGATCGCCGCCGATCTGATGGACCTTTTCAATTACTTGACCGGCTACAGCTATCAGGTGGATTATCGCAAGCTGTTGGTGGCGCCCGTGAACATGCGTCAGCACATCCTGGAGTTGATCGACCAGGAGATCGCCCATGCGCTGGCCGGGCGGGAAGGGCGCATCATCGCCAAAATGAACGGGCTTGAAGACTCGAGCATTGTGCGCAAGCTCTATGAGGCGAGCCAGGCCGGCGTGAACATCGACCTGATCGTGCGCGGCAACTGTCGGTTGCGCCCAGGGCTGCCCGGCGTCAGCGAGAACATCCGCGTGATCAGCATCATCGGTCGCTATCTGGAGCATTCGCGCATCTTCTACTTCGCCAACAACGGCGACCCGCGCTACTACATCAGCAGCGCCGACTGGATGCGCCGCAACCTCAGCAGCCGCATCGAAGCGGCGGCGCCGATCGAAGACCCCAGGCTCCAGGAATATCTGCACATGATCCTGCACAGCTCGCTCAACGACCAACGCCACGCCTGGGAGCTGTTGCCGGACGGCCGCTATCGACAGCGACAGCCGTCGGTGGGCAGCAACGCCCTGGAGGCGGGCGGCGTGCAGAACTATCTGATGCAGCACACGCGCATGACCTCGACGCTCGTGGGGTAGCACCTATTTGGGCGATGGGGTCAACGCGCCGCGGGATCGGCGTCCGACCTGCGGCGCGGCGCCCCTAAATGCAGCGTCCAGGCCCACCAACAGATGGCGGCCGCCAACAGATGCCAGGGAAAAGGCAGCAGGAAGGGCGAGGGGGCCATCAGCGCCCCCGCCAGCGCAGCCATCGTCACCCAGCGCTTCTGCAACGGGCTGAAGCGCATCAGAGCGAGCGCCGCCCAGCTCGTCGCAACGCCGCCCAGCAGCGCTCCTACGCCCAACAGCCCCAGCGCCAACCCATCCACCAACGTGAGCAGCTCGTTCACCGATGGCAGCTGCAGTGCGGCCGGCAGCGCCGTCATCCACGCTGCGAGGCCTGCAATCGCCAGCGCCGCGGCGATCAGCAGCAGGGTGCACTGCAGCATTGTCGAGATGCGGTGAAGAGGCGCATACGCCCCCAGCAGCGAGATCAGCACTCCCACCCAGCCGACAATAACGGCCAGCCACAGCCACAGACCCAGGCTCCACAAAAAAGGATGCTCCAGAATCCATGCCTGCCGCGGAAACGAAACGCCGACAATGCGCAGGCCAGGCCGCATGACGAACAGGGAATAAAGGACGGCGGCGGTGAGGGTGGCTGCAGAGAGACGACTCACTATGTTCGATTGCATGGCATCACCCCTCTCGAACAAACCACTGTCATCGACGCACGACAAAAAGACAACCCGGATCGAAATTTTGGGGGTTGAACTTATTTCAAAATGCATTACAATATGCAATAAGAATAGCAACTTGCATAGCAGAAATGCTCGTATGACCACCAGGACAGCAGCGTTTCCGCAGCCGGCGTCATTGAAAAGGAACCAAAAAGGAAACCTCGCTGCATGCGGCTCACTTTTTTTGGTGCGGCAAGAGAAGTGACCGGCTCGATGCACCTGCTTGAGGTGAATGGCGAGCGTATTTTGCTCGACTGTGGCCTGTTTCAGGGGCACCGCGCCGACACCTATGAGCGCAACCTTCACCTGCCGTTCGATCCTGCTACGGTGAGCGCCGTGGTGTTAAGCCATGCGCACATCGATCATAGCGGCAATCTTCCCAACTTGTGCAAACAAGGCTTCCGCGGCGACGTCTGGTGCACAGCGGCCACGCGCAACCTCTGCAGCTACATGTTAATGGACAGCGGCCACATCCATGAACAGGATGTGGCCTATCTCAACAAACAGCGCCGCAAGCGCAATGAGCCGCCGGTTGAGCCATTGTACACGCAGGCGGATGCACTCGCCTCATTAGAGCAGCTCATCGGCGTCGGATTCCAGCGGCCCATTCGCATCGCCGACGGCGTGCAGCTCACCTTCGTGCAGGCCGGGCACATTCTAGGCGCCGCCTTCGTGCAGTTAGATATCCGTGAATTTCACACCGGCAAATCCTGGCGGCTGCTCTACAGCGGAGACATCGGCCGTTGGGACAGCCCAATTTTACAACCGCCCCAGAACTTTGACGAGGCGGATATCGTCATAATGGAGAGCACCTATGGCGATCGGCTGCATGAGAGCTACGCCGATGCGCGCAAACGACTGCGCGACGTGGTGAACAGGACGGCGCGACGGCGCGGCAAGGTGATCATCCCCGCCTTCGCCGTAGGGCGCACGCAAGAGCTCGTCTATGCACTCAATCAGCTCGACGCCGGCGGCGACATCCCTGCCATCCGCGTCTTCGTCGACAGCCCACTGGCCGTGAACGCCACCGACGTCTTCCGCATGCATCCTGAAGCATGGAACGACGAAGTGCGCCAGTTTCTGATGGAAGGGGAGCGACGCAGCCCGTTCGATTATCCGCTGATCGAGTACGTGCGCGACGTCAGGCGCAGCAAGCAGCTCAACAATCTGAGCGATCCGGTCATTATCATCAGCGCCAATGGCATGGCGGAAAATGGGCGCATCTTGCACCATTTGAAGAATAACATCGAGGACCCGCGCAACACCGTACTGATCGTGAGCTTCCAGGCGGAGAATACGCTGGGGCGTCGTCTGAAAGATGGCGAAAAGCGCGTGCGCATCTTCGGAGAAACCTATGAAGTGCGGGCGGAGGTGGAGTCGATTGAAGGCTACAGTGCGCACGCCGATCAACGCGGATTGCTGAACTGGGTTTCCACCTTGAACCGACAAAAGCTGCAACAACTCTTCCTGGTTCATGGAGAACCTTCCGCTATGGAGACGTTGCATCAGCTCTTGCAGGAAAAAGGCTTCCGCCAGGTCCATACGCCGGCGCGCGGTGACTTCTTTGAGTTTTGAACGTCTTCAATGGTGAGCGGCCATTTCTGATCGGATTCAACGAAGATTCGGCGTCACGCGTTGAGGGAAACGCAGAAGCACGTCGACTGCGTTGGGCATACAACATGATTGGGCGCATAACTCGAACAACAGGCATCTCATGAATTGGTCAAGGAAAGGAGTTGAAACTATGAAGCTGTCTCCAGCATCGTTGCGTCGCTTCGGGCGCACCTTGCTGGCCTTCATGATGGCGCTGGCGCTGCTCGGCGCGTTGCTTCCAGGTGCGGCGTTGGCGGCGCCCCCTGAGTCGGCGGCGCAGTCTACAGCGCAGTCAGGATGGGGATGCACCTGCTACCATACGGTGCGCTACGGGGAGACGCTCTCCCGAATCGCTGCACACTATGGCGTCACCATCCAGGCTATCATGCAGGCCAATGGCATCTGGAATCCCAACCGCATCTATGCAGGACAACGGTTGTGCATTCCCGGCCCGGCGGCGCCGCCGATCGGCGGGCCGGTCTGCGCCTGCCGCACCTGGCACCTCGTCCGTCACGGCGAAACGCTGAGCGGCATTGCGCGCTGGTACGGCGTGAGCATGCAGTCGATTGCCCAGTGCAACGGCATTTGGAACTGGAATCGCATTGTGGCCGGCACGCGCCTGTGCATCCCGAGCGGATATGCACCGCCGCCCCCACCACCTCCTCCGCCACCGCCTCCGCCTCCTCCCCCACCGCCTCCACCGCCGCCTCCACCAACGCACGGGGTGTGGTTCGGTGAATACTACGCCAACAAGGACTTTGCGCCGCCGCCTGTCTTTGTGCGGCAAGACAACGCCATTGCATTCGATTGGGGAACCTTTGGCCCGGGCGGCGGCATGCCGACGACCAATTTCAGCGTCAAATGGACGCAGACCGCCTGGCTGACGGCGGGAACCTACCGCTTCTTCGCAACGGTCGATGACGGCGTGCGCATCTACGTGGACGACAGGCTGGTGGTCGATGCGTGGCGCGTTGGACCTGCGCTCAGTGTGTTCGGAGACATTGCGTTGGACACCGGCTGGCATACGATCCGGATCGAGTACTTCCAGGAAGGCGGCGTCTCCGTGATCTATGTGAGATATGCAAAATTGTAAGCGTGAAGGGGCGTGAATGAACCTTCCAAAACCCGGAGGAGCGCTCGGCTGCCTCCGGGTTTTGTTTTTAGGCTCGATCACTTGCGTCGATGAAGGGCAAGGCAGCGACCGTGGCCTCAACGCCGTTCACGACGACAGTCGTCCCGCGGCGTTATACGGCCGTTTGACAATAGCCAGCGCCACAGGCGCCTGCAGTTGGGGGCTGAAGGCGGCGCTGGTGACGCGCCCGACCTCGCGGCCCTCCGCCGCGACCGCTGCGCCCGGCGCCAACAGAGCTGCGCTGCGCAGTCCGACCAGCGTACGCGTGACTTTGTCGTAGGTGATCTGTCGGGCGATGATCTCCTGACCGGTGTAGCAGCCTTTGTTCTCTGCGCAGGCCCAGGCCATGCCCGCCTCCAACGGATTGTATTCCGCGGTCAGCTCTGCGCCAGGGGCAGGGCGTCCTAATTCAACGCGTCGCGCTGTATAGGTGGCTTCGTCCAGCAAAGGAGCTTGAAGCTGCTCCAGAATGGCCTCGATGCGCTCCGGCGACGCGATCACCTCATAGCCAGGCAGGTCATAGTTCTCCTGTTTAAGAACGGCCAAGTCATTGAGTCGCCTCCACTCCCCTTCTCGCTCTGGAGGCGCAACCAGGCCGATCCGGGCAAGCGCCGCCTGCGCCCGGGGCCCGATCAATCGAAAACGAAGGAGAGGCGCATCCGGTCTACGCACGCGCACCTTGTCCATAAAAAAGATTTGCCCACGCAGATGGCGTTCCAGCGCAGCTGCGTCGCCGGGCGCAGGCAAGAGCCACAGCGCCTCCGCATCGGCCAGCACCGTGAACACGTGCAAGATCCGGGCGGTGGGGCTGGTCAGGATGGTGACGCAGCTCTCGCCGACGCGCAGACGTTTAATGTCGTTGGTCGTCATGCGCTGGAGAAAGTCGACGCGGTCGGCGTCTTCCAGCAACAACACTTCGGCGGAGGCGGGCTTCCAGACGACGACGTCGTGAAGAAGCGCATCGTACGCAGGTGCAGAAAATGTGATGGATGGCTCGCTCATGGCTTCTCTCCGTATCGTTCAAGAAAGTCAAGGATCCGATAGAATATTTCGCGGCCGGCGTCCGTCAGATCGGCTCCGATGCCGAGGTAGTGACTTTCATCTTCGTAGTAGTACGTCTCCAGCGGAACGCCGGCCGCAGCCACCGCCTCCGCCAGCTCATACGCCTGCTCGATGCGCAAAATCTCGTCGGCCGCCGTATGGATGATCATGGTGGGCGGCAGCTCGCCGGCGACATAGACCGGTGAGAACATCAAGAAAGGCAATGGGTAGAGGTTGGGCGGGCCGAGCGCAGGGACGAGCAGCTCAAAAGGCGGGGGAATAGAAATGCGCCCCATATAAAAATCATGTGCGGCGGTGAAGGCGTTCGCCAGCCCGCCGACCGTCACCCATCCGGTCAGTTCATCACCGGCGGAGCGCAAGAGCCGTGAGAGAATGGCGCTGCTGAAGCTGCCGCCCATTGCCATGGGGCGGTTGTCGCCGACCGCCGGGCCGAATGCGCCGCTGCGCGCCAGCGCCAGCGCCACGCGTGCGTCTTGCGCGTGCGCCTCGGCGTCAACGCCGCGCGCCGCAGTCGGAGAGATGGCTACGACGGCGTACCGCTCTGAAGCGAAAGCGACGCTCACGTCCTGCCAGTTGTCGACCGGAGAAGGATAGACCATGAAGAGCAGCGGCAGCGGCGCATCGCCCGGATGGCCTTTCGGCAGATAGAGGCGCAGCGTATCGACGACGGCGCCTTCAAAATCGAAAGCGTAGGCGACGACGTCGGCTGCCGCGTTTTCGGGGAATGCAGCGGTCGCAGTGTAAACGGCCGTCTGTCGCAGGTGGATGGCTTCGGCGAGGTTGTCCGGCAGGGGCTTTGGTCGATAAGGCTTCAATGTGAGCGCCGGCGCCTGTGTGACGGCGTTCGACCGGATCGTCACCAGCTTGGGAAGACCGAAAAGGCCGGTCAACGCCGCTTCAGCAAAGCCCGGCGCCACCGCAGCCGGCACATATTGACCCGGCGGGACGCCCGCGATGGAATACACGCCATCGGCGTCGGTGAGGGCGTGATGCGGCAGGCCGTCTGGTTGCGCCACAATGACCGAAGCGCCTGCGATGGGTCTGCCTGCCTCGTCCAGGATGCGGCCCACCAGCGCACCGGGCGGCGCACTGCTGACCGGCGGCGGCTGCGTGCCCAGCCAGGTGGAGATCGTATAGCCTAGCACATTCGACTGAGGCGAGGGCTGGCAGCCGGCGAGCCACAGCGCGCAAAAAAGGAGCACATGGTGCAGTGGCAAAGGATGAAACCCCCAATAACAGCCAATCTTTTTCATGCGCGCCGGTGACGAGACAAATCATGCTTCAGGCTGATGAAGCGTCTATCAGTGCATCGTTGTGCGAAATTATAGCACACAGAAAGAGCGTGATTGTTCAGCAATCCGTAGGCGCAGCTGCGAGCTGCGCTTCCTTGCATTCCCCAAGGCTTGCGGGCCATCAAAGAGCATGCGGCTGATAGCCGCACCTATGACGCGCCTTCTCCCCTCTCCAAGGTTGGGAGAGGGGCCAGGGGTGAGGGCCTTCCCAAAACAAAGCCAACTG
The DNA here is from genome assembly GCF_937128415.1 of uncultured Caldilinea sp. GTDB lineage: Bacteria > Chloroflexota > Anaerolineae > Caldilineales > Caldilineaceae > Caldilinea. The sequence continues at coordinate 58,869 of NZ_CAKZMJ010000074.1, read as the reverse complement.
CGTAAGGTGAGTTCTAACACAAGGGAAAAGAGTTCTTGGTCAAAATCCTTGGCTCAAACGGGGGCCCCGGGCTTCATTAATGTCGCAGCACAGCGCGTTTGCAGAGCTTTGTGAAAAGTGAAACGCCCGCCTGGACGCTTCGCATTTCCAGGCAGGCGTTCCGTCTAAAAATAACGGATTTGCACGCTGCAACTAACGGCTGACGGACCAACGGCTGACGGAGGGGAGATACACCCTTAGATTAATTTGATTGAACTGAGCGCACTGATCCTGGGAGGCGCCGGCCTGATTGGCGTCCACGATGGGCTGCAGTTGGTTGGCGCTGCAGTAAAGCACGCCGCTCACTTTGTTGTTGCGCATCACGACGCCGGCGCGGTTGCCGGTTGCCCGCATATCGCCGGCCACTCGATTGCGCGTCACCGTCAGCGCGCTGTCGTTGGACTCGAGCTGCAGGTTGCGACCGACCCACACCTGGTCAAGCGTGGCGCTTTTGCTTTGCCGCACCTGAACGTCGCCATCGACGACGGAGTTGTTGTTGAGCGTGACAACGGCGGCCCCCTGCGCTCGCACGTTGCCTGCGACGTTGACTGCGCTGCCCTGTAGCGCTGCGTTCGCTCCGACAATGATGTCGCCGCTGATGCGCGTGCCCTGCAAAATGCAATTGGCGTTATCGGGAATCATCAGATTCGCAACCGGTTGTGCACCGATGACTCCTCGACATTCAATTCCACTCGGTCCCGGGGTTGGCGCCGGCGGCGTGACCGGTTCACCGGCGAATCCGGCGCATTGATCTTCGTAGCTGGCGGCCACATTCCTCCCGCCGATCGGAGCCGGATTGTTCTCTTTGCATTGCAGATTCCCGTCGACGATGTTGTCGAAGATCGTGGCAAAGCCGATATTTTGGAAGACCTGAATATTGCCGCCCACGCGGTTGGCCTCGACAAGCAAGGCGCCGCGGTTCGACTCCAACTGAATGTCGCCGTTCACCTTCACCTGCTCCACCGTGGCGCTGCCGCCCTGCTTAATCTGGATGCTGCCACCGACCTGCGCATAATTGTTCACCGTGACGGCAGCGGCGCCCTCCGCCTGAATGTTGCCGCCCACGCTCACCTCGATGGCGTGGAGCGTAGCGCCCGTCTTCACCTTGATGTTGCCGTCGACGACCGTTCGATTGAGGGTGCAACTGGCATTCGCCGGCACCTCGAGGTTTTCAAAGCGCCCTCCGTTGATGACTCCAACGCAAGTTTCATCTCCCCCTGGCGTTGGAGTGGCGGTTGGGGCGGGCGTAGGCGAGGGAGAGGGCGTCGAAGTGGGGGTGGGCTGGTTCGGCGTTCCTCCAAAACCGGCGCACTGATCTTCATAGCTGGCTGCCCGGTTGCGTCCGCCGACTGGGACAGGCGCGTTTTCTTTGCACTGTAAATTGCCGTTGATCACGTTGTCGCTGATGGTGGCGCCGCCGCGATTCTGAAACACCTGAATATTGCCGCCAACGCGGTTGAAGGTGACGCTGAGCGCGCGGCTGTTCGATTCCAGCTGAATATCTCCATTCACCTGCGTCTGATCCACCGTGGCGCCGCCGCCCTGCTTGATCTGAACGCTGCCCCCAATCCTTGAACTGTTGACCGTGACGGAGGCGGCGTTCTCCGCCTGAATGTTGCCGCCGACGACGATCTCATTGGCGGTCAACGTAGCATTATTATAAACCTTGATGTTGCCGTCGATGCGCGTGCCGTTCAGCGTACAGGCGGCGCCTGCCGGCACCTCCAGATTCTCGAACCGTTGCACACCGATGACGCCGGTGCAGGTTGCGTCACTCGCATAAAGGACGCTGTACATTCCCACCGTCGCTCCCAACGCAACGAGGGCCAGGATCAACAACCGAATGCGTTTTAACATGCCGTGACTCCTTTCCTATGTCAACACATTGTAAACCGACGAGCGATTTCCAGGCGAGCCGAGGTTGAATCGCTTTTCCGGCGCCTGCAACTCACTCGTACAGAGCAGGCGCCCTTCTCAAAAATACATTCCCGCTCTTCGCGAAAAATACATTCCCGCTCTTCGCGGAAGCATCTTCCAAATGCGTTGACATCCCGATCTGCACGTTGTATGATTACGTTGACTTCGCATATTTGTTCAGCTCGTTGCGTCTGAATCGCGTTTCTGCGGAGGACGACACCATGACAGACTCTTTTTGGTGGCATCTCCTGGCCGGTTTCATCCTCGGCTTTGGGGTGTCCACCCTCTGGGAATGGCTCTATTTTCGGCGCAAGCGCACGACGATCCGCGACCGCTATGTCGCCGAGCTGGAGGCTACAGTGCGCACCTATGCGGCAGCCGCTTCGCAGTCGAACGTCAACACGGCAGGCGATTGGAGCGAACCTCGTTTTGAAAAGCCGCCCGTCTTCTTGGAAACTGAGGAAAACCTTACAGAAGAGCGTTCACGGGAGCAGAAGCCATCCGTTGCGTCTCCCTTCAGTGGGAGCGTTTCACATCCGCAAACAGCTCTCAGAAGCGTCGGGAGCGCACCGGCGCCCTTGACTTCCGTAAACCCCAAACTGCACCGGCAGGGAATTTCACCGGATCAATCAGCCGCCGGCTCGGCGCATCCCCAAACCGCGACAGCGTCTTTCCGCTCCGTCGCAGTGCAACAGCCGACTTCGGCCTCGGATCGGTCGCAGACTCCTGCGGTTTCGCAGGGCGAAGCCTATAGGGAATCCACCTTTGCAGAAGAACCTGCGAGACGCATCGAGCCTGCACCCTCTTTCTATACACAGGAGCGCCCGAGCCTGCCCGAGGATGTGCGGCGGAGACGCATCGAGCCGTCGATGTTGTCCCTTCCACAGGAGCAACCAAGTCCTACCGAAGAAGATGAATCATCGAGGCGCGCTCAACCGTTGACCCCGCCTCCCTCCCAGGCGACCGACTCAGGCCTCGCCGAAGATGCACAATCACAGCGCGTCGAGGCTGCAACTTCGTCACATCTACAAGCTCGCTCAGTCCTCTCTGAGGCTCCGCAACCCGGTCGCGTTGAAGCTGTCGCCTCGTCCCATTCGCAGGCGCCCCCGAGCCGCACCGAAATTGCGCAAGCAGAGGAGCTCGAACCGTCAATTTCCCTTCGTCCTCAGAAGGATTCAACGAGCCTTGATGAGGATGCACAGTTGAAGCGCAGCGAACTGACAGCCTCGTCTCCACTGCAAGAGGAATCGGCGCCTCCCGAAGCCGGGCGTCCGACGCCCACGGAACCTGTAACTTCCGCTCCTGCCCAGGAGCGCTCAAGCGCCGCAGAAGCTTCGCAAGCGAGGCGCACAGCGTCCACCTCTTCAAGCGCTCCCTATCTCGCCGCCTCTGTCCCGAGCGAAACGCAGAAATTCCAGAAGCTCTCGCCCACAAAAGACGCGTCGCCTGAAACAATGCAACATGCCGCCGCGGTGGAGCCAGGCTCAGGATCACCGGCCACCTCACAGACGAGCAGAACAGGGGAGGAGGCAGCGCAGCAGCCTTTTGCAGCGCTGCACCTCGAACGGGCGGGAGCGACGCCTGCGGCCGACGCTCCATCGCAGGCGCCGTCAGCCCCCGCCGGCGAACGCCGCGAGTCCGTCTACTTCGTGTTCCCAAACGGTTACCAGGCGCCGCCCGAAGCGTCGCGAACGGAGCCGACCGGACGCGAGAACGCGGAGCAAGCGGAGCCAACCCGAGAAACTCCTCCGTCGGCGCAGGGCAGCGTGGCTGCGCCTCAGCCTGAGACAAAATCCTCCGCCTCGATGGACGAACAAATCCAGCTTTCCCCTGCAGAGACGGCTCCGGCGGAGGCGTCCGCAGCAATGGCGACCGATGAGCGCACAGGGATGCAAAGGGAACGCCTCTCGGTGACTGCGATTGACGCAGCTCAGAGCGAGGGCGAACCTTCTCCTTCGGGCGAAGCCGCTGCCTGCCAGGATGAGGTCGCCGCCCCGCCCATGCGACAGGGCAAAATCTACACTACGGTCATCACCAGTCGAACAGAGTGGATGTTGGTGCGGGTGGTGCAGGCGATGGTGCAATTTGTGCGTCAGGTGCGCAGCGCCATCACGGGCGAGGATGCGCCGTGCTCCGAACCTCGTCTGACGCACGACGCTGCGCTTTGTGAAGATGATCTTACGCGAATCTCCGGCCTGACGCCCGCCCATGCAGAGCGGCTTAAGGCCGTAGGCGTTACACGATATACACAGCTCGCTGCGCTCACCCTCGATGAACTGCGGATGCTGACGTTCACTCCAGATGCAGCGAAGCCGATCGACTACGAGCAATGGCGCCAGGAAGCGGCCACCCTGGCGGCCTCCCAGGAAAGGGGGCGACGATGAGCAAGCACTTCTTCAAGCGCCGTCCCTTTATCGACCCCGGCGTCGACGGTTGGAAGGTCGCTGTGCTGGCGCTGGCCTTTTTGCTCCTCGTTGCGCTGACGCTCCTCCAATCATAGCGTTGCCTCCGCGTAGTCGTTGCGCATGCGCTGCAGCCGTGCAATGCTGCGCGCAAACCCTCCCGGTCGGTTGCGCGCGTGCCAGATCGCCTCAAACTCCGGCAACAATTTGTCCGCCTCCTGCAGCAGCCACTGGCGCAGGGCGTCGTTCTCGACGCGGCGTTCGATGTTCAGCGCCCAGAGCGCGCGCCAGCAGGCGTGACGCAACATGTCGGCGGCCCAGGTGAACTCCCGTTGAATCAATTCGGCGTCATCGCGCTGCATGGATGCATTATGAAGATTGCCCATGATGCCGTCGATGGCGTCGAGCACAGCGCGCAGCCGTTGCGGCAGGTCGCCGACGGCATTGGCGCGCAGCCATTCGACGATCTGCGCCGGCGTGGCCTGGAGAATGCGAAAAAGGATGCTGGCGTTGTGCATCGTCACGCCGGTGAGACGATAGACGTCGCCGAGATCGTAGGCGAGCCTCCCCATGATGCCCGTTTCGTCGCGAAAGGCGAAGCGGCTGAGCGCATCCTGAAGGGGGAGGGCGCAATTGGCGTCATGCGCCCAGGCGTGCGCCGCGCCAACCGCCAGCCCCAGATAGCTGACCGGCAAGGGCTGCCAGTGGCCGTGGTCGCCCCAGTCGGTGTTGAGCAGGCCGACCGCACCGTGTTTGAGACCGTTGGCAGCAGCGTTGCGGATGTTTTCGATGGCGTTGGTCGTGCGTCCGGCGATGGAGTTCCAACTCGACGTCCCAGGGCAGACATAGAAGGGAATGCCGGAGGCGGCGAAGAGCGCGCCATGCTCGTCGAAGGGATGGTTGGCTTCGTAGCCCCACTCAAGTGCAACGACGTCACGCGGCAGCTCGGCAACCAGCTCCGGATGTTCGACGATGATGTCGCCCCAAAACTGCATCGTATAGCCGCGACTCTGCACCTCTCGATGAATCTTGCGCAAGAAATTCAAATAAAGTCGACCGACGCCGATCTCCTCCGCCAGTCCCCGGCTGCGACCTTTTCCCAGATCGATGGTCTCGTCGCAGCCGACGTTGAACTGGCGGCTGCTGAAGTTCGGCAGCAATTCATCGTAGAGCGAACGGAGAAAGTTCAGGCTCTCTTCCGTCGGTTGCAGGCTGAACGGCTTGTCGCGCGGGCCCCACGGCGTGTCGCATCCCTCCGGCGCCTCGGCGAGATGGATGTACTCGGGGCGCACCAGCCATTGCTCGAGATGGCCGAAGGAGTTCTGATTGGGGACGAGCTCAATAAAACGCTCCTTGCAGAAGCGATCCAGCTCCACGATTTCTTCGGCGGTGAACGGTGAATCCTCCTGCCAGACGGTCGGATGGTTGCGATAGGCGAAAATATGCTCGAAATAGATCTGGAGCTGGTTGATCTTCCAGGAGGCGAGCAAGTCCACCAGTTCCAGCAGCGTCGCCATTGTGGGAACCTTGTCGCGGCTGACGTCGAGCATGACGCCGCGGTTGGGGTAGTCCGGCCAGTCATTGCAGCGCAGCGTAGGAACCTGACGGCCGCACTGGGCGAGCAACTGACGCAGCGTCTGCACGCCGTAGAAAAGGCCGGCGGGCGTGGACGCAACCAGGTGTATCGCCTCTTGGGCGACGGTGAGTTGATAGCCCTGTGGGTGAACGGTCGCGGAAGGCGTGACGGTGAGCACGGCGCCGATCTGCTCCGCCGGCGCGGTCGCTCCGCCGACGATCTCCCAATCCACTCCAGGGATGGCGTGGAGCGCCTGCTGCAGCTGCCGCGCGGCCAACCAATTTTCATGAACCGCCGGGGCCTGGACGCAGATCAAAGCGTTTGCTTTGAGTGGAAACGCCTCGCCCAAAAATTCGAGACGCCGCGGATTCGGCAAAAAGACGAAATCTCGGATCATAGTATGTTTCTCCCTAACGCAATCTTTCAGGTGGTAGAGCTTTCAGGTGACAGGAGCGCCGTCTGCTCCGCCACCATGGCGATGAAGTTGCGCAGGATGCGCAGGCCGACGGTGTGACTCTTCTCTGGGTGAGGCTGCACGCCCCAGGCGTTGCGATAGCGCACGATGCTCGGGTAATCGATGCCGTAGTCGGTCGTCGCCAATACAGCCTTCGGATCGGCGGCGTCGCAGTAGTAGCTGTGCGCAAAATAGGCGTAGGCGCCGTCCGGCACGTGGTCGAGCAGCGGGTCGCGCTGGCGAAGATGGAGTTGATTCCAGCCGATCTGGGGCACGCGCAGGCTGCGTCCTGGATGGATGGGATCGGGCATATCGTCTGGAAAACGTCGCACTGCGCCGGGGATCAGATGCAATCCTTCATGCTGGCCCATCTCCTCGCTTGAGTCAAAGAGGAGCTGCATTCCCACGCAGATGCCAAGCAGAGGCACGCCGCTGTGCACGGCGTCGAGCAGCGGCCGTTCAAAGCCTTGGCGACGCAAGTTGTTGACACTGTCGCCGAAGGCCCCCTGGCCCGGCAGAACGATGGCCCGCCAGCGGGTGAAATCGGCCGGCCGCTCGACGATGTCCACCGCAATGCCAAGCGGGGCGGCGACCGTCTCGAACGCTTTGTACACGCTGCGCAGGTTGCCTACGCCGTAATCGATGATGGCAATCATGATTGAATCCCTCCAAGCTATGCAGCATCGTGGTCCGGCGTCATGAGCGCCAGATTGCGCACGATCGGCGGCGGGAAGCGCCTGTTGGCGATCGCCATGGTCAGCTCGCGGATCTGCTGTTCCGCGTGCTCCGCCTCCACCGGCGAAATGAGGCCGGACTTCACCGCTTCGTCGAACTCTTCTTCATGCAGGACGGTGACGCGCGCGTCCTCGGTGATCCACAGCCCCAACAAGAGGTTCAACATCGTGAAGCCGCGACCTCGGTGCGGCAGCGCCATGCCGATGCGCGCGTACATGCCGATCGCCCGTCCGAGATTGTCGAAGTATTTCTCGATGACGTGCTGCCCGTTCGCCAACCAGAAGCGAAACCAGATATAGCCGGGTGCGGCGACGACGTGGTGATTGATGCGTTGAACGGCGGCATCGGGGGCGCAGGTGGCGCGTTCGACCAGGAGATCGCTCAACCACTCGGCGCGGTAGTCGATCAGCCCGGGATGGCGATTCCATTCGCCGCTGGCGATCATTGTTAACGATTGACCCATGATGTCGATGACCCTGTCGTCAGCCGCCCTCCGTTGTCTAATATTTGCGCACAATGGCGCGGTAGGCAAGCGGCTCGCGATATTGAATGAGCTGTCGCTCCTCGCGCACGACCCGCACCTGATCCAGGTCGATGGTGGCGACGGCGTAGCCTTCGATCGGCTGGTCGAGCACCGTGTAAATCTCCGCCGAGGGGCCGACCAGCAGGCTATCCCCCATAAAACGCATGGTTGGCTCTTCGCCAACCCGATTGGCGGCGGCGACAAAGATAGAGTTTTCGCAGGCGCGGCTGATCAGATGCGCCCGCCATGAGTCGGCGTATTGCTCCTCCCAGTTGGCGCTCAGCGTCACCAACTCGGCGCCGTCGAGGGTCATGCAGCGGGCCGCCTCCGGGAAAGCCAGGTCCGTCCCGATCATCAACCCGAAGCGCCCCCATTCGGCGTCAACGATCTGGAAGCGGAAGCCGTTGCGATAGACTTGGCGCTCTTCACCCAACAGATGGACTTTGCGGTAATCCGCCACAACGTCGCCCTCCGGCCCCAGACAGACGACGCCATTATAAAGGATGCTCTCCACCTTCTCCTTGATCACCATGCCGAAGACGACATAGACGTTGAAATCGTTGGCGCGCTTGGCCAGATAGTTGGTGGCGTGGCCGGGCACGCGTTCGGCCAGGTCGGTGGCGCGCAGCCCCAGCTCCGCGCCTGTGTAGCTCAGTTCCGGAAAAACGATCAAATCTGTGCGCTGTTCGGTGCAGATTTTTTCGATAAAGTCGCCCATCTTGCGCAGGTTCGCCTCCGGGTTGGCGAGCTCCGGCGCCATCTGCACCAGAGCGACGGTCACTTCACGCGGCATACAAATCACTCCTGACGGCCTGGTGGTGTTGAGAAATGTTGCTCTCGCCCCGCTTGCGGAAACAATCCTACGGAAGCGATGCAATAATTTCACGATCATAGCACAAGATGAAAAATTCACCACTTTGGCGCATCTGCGGTACAATGCTTGCGATGGATCGCCGGGGGGCCGACAAGCGCTGTGAAAGATTTCAGGGAAAAGTGAAGAGACCATGCAGAACAGATTGAGACACTGGATGAGCAGAGCCTGGCTGGTGCTGTTGGTGGCGGGGATCGTGATTGCACTCGATCAGTGGACGAAAGAGCTGGTGCGCCGCTCTATCCCGGATTACACGTCGGTGATTCCAATCCCGGCGCTGGGAGAATATTTCATCTTCGAGCACGTCCACAACTACGGCGCGGCCTTCGGCATTCTGCAGAACATGGGCAATCTGTTCATCATCGTCGCCATCGTCGTCGTGGTCGGCATCCTCGCCTACGTGCGCTATTTGCCGACCGAGGACTGGCCGGTGCGTCTACTCTTGGGATTGATGTTGGGCGGCGCGGTCGGCAACGTCATCGACCGCATCACGCAAGGCTACGTCACCGACTTTATCAAGATGGGCATCCCCGGCGTCTACTACTGGCCCAACTACAACATCGCCGACAGCGCCATCGTCATCGGCGTGATCGGGCTGGGCCTCTACGTCGTCATCGACGACGTGCGCAAACATCGCCGACAGAAGGCGCAGGAAAGCATCGAGGAAGCGATCGAACGCGGGTAGTGCACAGCCCTCGCTTTTCTCCGACCATGCCCGCCGCAGAGAGCGTAGCGCCCTGGATATTTCAAGTTGAGAGCGATGCAGGTCAGCGTCTCGACCGCTGGCTGGCCGACCGCTTGCCTGAGCGCAGCCGCAGCGAAATTCAGCGCTGGATTCGCCAGGGGCTTGTGCGCGTCGACGGTCAAACGGTGAAAGCAGGCCAACGCGTCGAGCCGGGGCAGCAGATCGTCGTCGAGGCGCCGCCCCCTCCGGCGGAAAGGGCGCTGGAGCCTGAAGCCATCTCGCTCGCCATCGTCTACGAGGACGACGATCTCCTCGTCATCGACAAACCGGCGGGCATGGTGGTCCACCCTTCGCCGGGGCATGGCAGCGGCACCCTCGTGCACGCCGTGCTTCATCATTGTCCGCAGATCGAAGGGGTCGGCGGGGAACAGCGGCCAGGCATCGTCCATCGGCTCGACAAGGACACCTCCGGCCTGATCGTCGTCGCCAAGCACGACTATGCGCATCGCTATTTGCAGGCGCAATTCAAGGATCGCACCGTCTATAAGCAATACCTGGCGCTGGTCGAAGGCCGCCTGACGCCTGCGCGCGGCCGCATCGACGCGCCCATCGGGCGCCATCCTACCCATCACACTCGCCAGGTCGTCCTGCCGCCCGACGCCCTCTCCGGCGTTTCGTCCGGACGCGAGGCGGTCACCGACTATGAAGTGCTCGCCGTCTACGCTGCGCCGCTGCAGGGCGCCGGCAACGCACTCGCCACCTTCTCTCTGGTGCGCGCCGAGCCCCACACCGGCCGCACGCATCAGATCCGCGTCCACTTCGCCTGGCTCCAGCATCCGGTCGTGGGGGACGTCCTCTACGGATTCAAACGGCAGCGCCTGGTCTTGAACCGCCACTTCTTACATGCGCACAAGTTGCGCTTGCGCCTCCCCGGGGACGGCGAAGTGCATGAATTCACGTCGCCGCTGCCGCCCGATCTTCAAGCCGTGTTGGATCGATTGCAGAAGCTCTGAAGGCTGCACTATCCCGGCTTGCGCGCTGTTTTTCTAGAAAGCCCGGAACTCTCGAAAGACGACGGAGAATCCCCTAGCTCATAAGGTGGCGATCAGAATCCCGGCGACGACGCACAGAACGCCGAGCACCGTTTTCCAGGTCATCGCCTCATGCAAGACCAGGGCGGAGAGGATCAAGACCAACGCCAGGCTTGACTTGTCGATGGCTGCCACGATGGCTGTCGGGCCGCTCTGCAGGGCGCGGAAATAAAAAAGCCAGGACAGGCCGGTGGCGACTCCCGATAAAACCAGAAACAGCAAGGTGACGCGGTTCACCTCGCCGAGCTGATGAATTTCACCTGTAGCTGCGACCCATCCCCATGCAATCAGCAGAATCACGATGGTGCGCACGGCGGTCGCCAGGTTGGAGCTGACGCCCTGGACGCCCAACTTCGCCAGGATCGTGGTCAGGGCGGCGAACAGGGCGGATAAAAAGGCGAAGAAAAGCCAAAGATTGCGACTGTCAACCATGAGATTACTCCTTCGGATCGAGTGCATCGCGTAGGCCATCGCCTACAAAGTTGAAGGCGAGCACAGTGATAACAATCATCAGGCCCGGGAAAAAAGCGATGTGAGGATAGCGCAGGATATAGGCGCGGCCATCGGCGAGGATGGCGCCCCAGGAAGGCGTCGGCGGTCGCACGCCAAGGCCCAGGAAGGAAAGGGCCGCCTCCAGAATGATGATGCCTCCGACGCCGAGCGACGCCAACACGATCACCGGCCCCATGACGTTGGGGATGAGATGACGCCAGATAATGCGCCAGTTGCGCACGCCGGAGGCGTAGGCCGCGAGGACGAAGTCGCGTTCGCGCAGGCTCAGCACTTCGGCGCGCACGACGCGCGCATAGCGAGACCAGACGGTCACGCCGATCACGATCACCGTCGTCAGAAGGCTCGGACCCAGGACGGCGGCGAGAACGATCAAGAGCGCAATGATGGGGAAGGACATCAGTGTGTCGATGATGCGCGAGAGCACCGTGTCGACCCAGCCGCCGAAAAAACCCGCCAGCGCGCCGACGACCACACCGATCACCACAGAGATGATCGTGGCGCCGACGCCGGCGATCAGCGCGATGCGCGCGCCGAAAATGACGCGGCTCAGTAGATCGCGGCCCAAATGGTCGCAGCCAAAGGGGTGCTCCCTTGAAGGAGGGCAGCCGCGCAGGCTGGTGTCCATATCGTTGATCGGGTCATAGGGCGCCACAAACGGCGCAAAGAGGGCGATGAGCGTAATGAAAGTCAAAAGGCTTAACCCGACCAGCGCCACGCGATTGGCGGCGAAGCGCCGCCAGGCGTTCTCCAGTTCGGAGCGATGCCTGGATTCCATCGCAGCTGCAGACAACCGGGTTCGCGAAGAAGTGACGGCCATGTTCGATCTCTAACGGCTCAGACGAATGCGAGGATCGATGAAGGCGTAGACCAGATCGGTGAGCAAGTTGGCGACGACGACCAGCACGGCCAGGATGACGACGAGCGACTGCACCACCTGATAGTCGAGACGAAAGACCGAGTCGGTGAAGAGGCGCCCGACGCCGGGCAAGGCAAAGATCGTTTCGACGACAATGGTGCCGCTCAACAGGAAGGCGATATTGAAACCGATGACCGTCACCAGCGGCAGCAAAGCGTTGCGCACGGCATGGTTGAGGATCACCGCCCGTCGCGACAGCCCCTTGGCTGTGGCTGTGCGCACATAGTCCTGTTTGAGCGCCTCGATGGTCGAACTGCGCATGACGCGCGTAAACACCGCCATCTGCTCGACCGCCAGCACGATAACCGGCAAGATAAACCCCTGCCAGGACTTGAGGCCGAAGGGTGGCAGCCAGCGTAACATCAGCGAAAAGACAATGATCAGCATCAACGAAAGCCAGAAATTGGGCGTCGCCACGCCGACCACCGAAATCACCGAGGAGCTATAATCCACGATCGAATTGCGCTTGACCGCCGCCCAAATCCCCATCGGCACCGAAAAAAGCAGCGCCAGCGCCATCGAATAGAGATTCAGCTGAGCGGTGACGGGGATCGCCTCGAAAATCATATCTCGCACCGGCACGCCTGTGCGGATGATCGACTCTCCAAAGTTGCCCGTAAGCAGGTTGCCCATCCAGATCAGATATTGTTCGGGATAGGATCGGTCAAGCCCCCAGCGGGCGCGGATCGCTTGAATTTGATCCTCTGAGATGCGCACCTGCCCCTCGCCAAGGAGCAGATAGACCGGGTCGCCCGGCATCATGCGCATCACGACAAAGGTGAGCAGGCTAATGAGAAAGATGACAATGACGCCATGAAAAAGACGGACGGCGACGTAACGTCCCATCGTTCATCCCATAGAACATGCAGAATTTTGCAGTCGTCTGCTTCCAGGAAACAGGCTTGTGCACGTCGAAAATGACAAAAAATGACGTCCGTGAAAATCCCATTGCCTGGCGGGGAACTCTAAAGCAAGGACGCCTTAAAACCAAGAGAGCATTTCATGTCATCTTCCAGGAAGCTTCAGAGCTTCCCGGAAGATGAGCGTAGAGACTTCTGTGAATCGCAACGCAAACCCTGTTCGAGCTTCTCGCCAGGTGCAAACGCCGCCATTCTATCATCGATGGTTCGCATCCTGGAAGAATGACCCTCTTCAGAACTTATTCCTCCAGCCACCATTCGTGGGCGCGGTAGTAGAAGACCGTGGAGGACTTTGGATTCTGTGGCAGGCCCTTGACGCGATTGCTGAAAACGTTGATCCATTCGTCGTACTGAAGATAGAGACAGGGCACTTCCTCGACGAAGATCGCCTGAATCTGATCGTAGATCTTTTTGCGTTCGTTGGGATCGACGATCTGCAGCCCTGCTTCGATCAACCGATCCATTTCCTCGTTCTTGAACTGGTTGAAATTGTTGCCGCCCTTGGAATGCAACGTCGCAAAAGGATCCGGCTCCAACGCGCCGCTGTTGTACGTCCAGTTGAAGATGGAGCTTTCCAACGTGCCGGCGCGCAACCCTTCCAGGATGGAAGCAACGGGCGCCTCGGCGAGCTGCACTTCGACGCCGATCTCTTTGAAGACCTGCTGCGCAAACTCAGCGATCGGGCGCCGCGCCTGATCGCCCGTGATCGTGGTCATGGTGAAGGAGAGACGGACGCCGTCCTTCACGCGCACCCCGTCAGCGCCGGGAGTCCAGCCTGCCTCGTCAAGCAATGCTCGGGCTTTCTCTACATCGTAAGGGTACTTCTTGACGGTCGGGTCATAGTAAAAGCTCGTCGGCGGGATGTTCGAATGCGCTACGGTGGCGGCTCCCTGCCAGAGATCGGCGATGATCTTCTCGCGATCCAGCGCATGCATCATGGCCTGGCGCACGCGTTTGTCCGAGAGCTGCGGAACGGAGTTGTTCAACGGGAAATGCTTGATTGAGTTGCCCAGCGTGCGCAACAGGGTGTAATTCGGGTCGTCGGCGAAGCTCAGGCTATCTTCGACCAGCAAGGGCCAGACCGAAGAGTGGGCGTCGCCGGTCTGCAGAGCGATCGTGCGCACGGAGGGCTCGGGCACAACCTCCAGCCGAATGACATCGATGTAAGGACGGCCGCGGAAGTGATCGTCGAAAGCTTCCAGCTCCGTGTATTCCGCAGCGCGCCACTCCTTGAGTTTATAGGCGCCCGTGCCGATCGGCGCCGTGCGATAAACGCTTTCGCCAACTTCGGCGTGGTAGGTGGACTGAACGATCGGGAAAGAAGCCCAGTTCACCAGCGATGCCGCATTGACGCTGTCCATCTTGACAACCACTGTGTAGTCGTCAGGCGTCTCGATCTCGCCCACGCCGGTGAAAAGGCCGGCCCGCACGGCGCCATGGTCTGGATTGCGGTAGTAATCCCACGTGTACTTCACGTCTTTGGCGGTGAAGTCGCTGCCGTCGTGGAACTTGACGCCCTGTTTCAGTTTGAAGGTGTAGGTCAGGCCATCCTCGGCGACTTCGTAGGATTCGGCCAGCACAAGCTCCAGCTCGTTATATTCGTTGTAATAAAGCAGAGGATTGTGAATGTTGTTGATCAACACCGCCTGCACATCGGGGCCGGCGTCGTCCGGACTGAGGCCGGCGACTTCCTGATGTCCTAACCAGACCATGACGCCGCCCCGTCTTGGGGCCTCGGCGGCCGGCGCTTCGCCTGCAGCGGGCGCGGCGGCAGGAGCGCCTCCCGTCGGCGCCGCCGCAGGAGCGCACGCCGCCAGGAAAAGGGCCGCCGATCCTCCCACTGCAGTGTAGCGCAGAAAATCACGGCGCGAGAGTTTGCGCCCATCCTCACGCCCGCCTCTCGTTTCTGCCGTCATCTGGAATCCTCCTTCTGGTGTGTGGTGGCTCAAACGATCGGAAAACCACGTTGAGAAATACAAGAGAAAAACTATGAAGATTGCATATGAAGATTGCACTTCATAGAGAACTACATATGGAAGAAATGCTTGCGCTGTCGCCGGAATTTGCACAGAGTCTACAATCAACAGGGACAGACTGTCAACTTGTGGCAAAATTCGCCGTGTCTGTGGTACACTATGCAATATAGAAGGACGAAACAAACCTTTCAAGCGTCACACTCAACCTTTACCAAGCAAAAACTATCAAGCAAAAACTTCGACCAACCGATCACCGCAATTTGATAGAAAGGATGGACGTCTGTGTCTGTTCCGCCGCTCACCCACCTGTGGTTAGAAGCGCCGATCTCTGACGAGGCGCTGGCGCGGTTGCCCGCCGGGGTGCAGGTGCTCTACGCCGAAGACTCACCCCCGATCTATCGCAATGCAGCGCCCGCACAGGCGATCATCGCTTCGTCTCAGTTGCGCTACGATGCTACGGTGATGGATGCCTGCCCCAATCTGCGTCTGATCGCCCGCACCGGCATCGGAGTGGACAACATCGACCTGGATGCGGCCACGGCGCGTGGCATCGTCGTCACCAACACGCCGGACGGCCCCACCGAATCGACGGCGGAGCACACGGTCGCCATGTTGCTGGCGTTGGCCAAACGGCTCAAACAGGGCAACGAGAATCTGGCCGCCGGCAAATGGGGGCCGCGCACCGGCGTTTTGCTCGGCGACGAGGTGCAGGGCAAGACCCTGGGGCTGGTCGGGCTTGGGCGCATCGGCCGCCGCGTCGCCGAAATCTGCCGGCTCGCCTTTCAGATGCGCGTGCTCGCCTACGATCCTTACTTGCCCCCCGAGAGCGCTGCAGCGCTTGGCGTGACGCTGGCGCCGCTCGATGAGGTGATCCGTCAGGCCGATTTTCTTTCTTTGCACGCGCCGGCGACCCCCGAGACGGTCGGGCTGATGAACGCCGAGCGCATTGCGCAGATGAAGCCGGGCAGTTATCTCCTCAACCTGGCGCGCGGCGCCCTCGTCGATGAGGCGGCGCTGCTCGATGCGCTGGACCGCGGCCATCTCGCCGGCGCCGGCGTCGACGTTTTCGCCGTCGAGCCGCCGCCGCCTGACCACCCGTTGCGCAATCATCCTGCGGTCGTCGCCACGCCGCATTTTGCTTCGGTGACCAAAGAAGGGCGTCTGCGCATGGAGCAGATGGCCATGGATCGTCTGCTGGCCTTCTTCCGGGGCGAAAAACCGGCGGACATCGTGAACCCTGCCGTATGGCCTGTCGCGTAGGCGCGTCAACGCAAGTCAGGACGGAGTCTATATGAGCGCGCTGGACAATTACCTGCAACGCAAATCTGCTGTGCTGGCGCAACGTCGGGCCGACTTCACCGCCTCACCGGAAAAAGCCACGGTGCGCATTCAAGCCCGCTCGTGGGTGGCGGGTGAGGCAGGCGCTCGTCCGGTTAAAATGGGCGAGACGCTTTTTATCACCGATTCTGCGCCTGCGCTGGCCGGACATGGCCTGGGGCCGACAGCGCCAGAGATGCTGCTCGGCGCGCTGGCGAGCTGTCTGGTGCACACTTATCTGATCCAGGCGGCGCTGCTGAACGTTCCACTCGACGGCGTGGAGGTGGAGGTGCAGGGCGCCGTGCCGATGGAAGGCGTCGTGGGTCTGCCGTATGAAAGACCGCCGCAGATCGAAGCGATCGTGTACACGGCGCACGTGCGCTCCTCTGCGCCGCCCGAAACCATCGCGCGCATGCATCAGGCGGTGGAGGAGACCTGTCCGGTGTTGAATACGTTGCGTTTCCCGACCAGCGTTGTGCGTCATGAAGCGAAAGAAGACTAACACCGGGGCGAAGTCTGGTCTATGGTCTATGGCTAAAGAGCTCAATCTGCGCTATACGCGACAGGAGTCGCAACCATAAAAATCGACTTGGAAAGGAGCTGTCATACAATATGGGCTGGTCAATCAGGATTGCGCGCATCGCAGGCACCGAGGTCAAGATCCATCTGACGTTTTTCCTGTTGCTCGCCTGGATCGGGCTGGTCTATTATCTCCAGGGAGGGCCAGGCGCAGCCGTCGAGGGGGTCATTTTCATTATCTTGCTCTTCGGCTGCGTGTTGTTGCATGAGTTTGGCCATGCGCTGGCGGCGAAGCGATACGGCATTCCGACGCCAGACATCACGCTGCTGCCCATCGGCGGCGTGGCGCGTCTCCAGCGCATCCCGGACAAGCCACGTCAGGAGCTGGTCGTGGCGCTGGCCGGGCCGGCGGTCAATGTCGTCATTGCATTCCTCCTCTTTCTTTGGCTTGGCCGTGCGGCCAGCCTCGAGGAGCTGACCCGCCTCGAAAGCCCCCAGCTCAACATGGCGGCCAAGCTGATGGCCGTCAACGTCTGGCTGGTGCTCTTCAACCTGATTCCGGCCTTTCCGATGGACGGCGGTCGCGTGCTGCGTGCGTTGCTGGCAATGCGCATGAATTATGCACAGGCGACGCAGATCGCAGCCAGCATCGGCCAGGGAATCGCCTTCTTGTTCGGTTTTTTGGGCCTCTTCTTCAATCCCCTGCTCATCTTCATCGCCCTCTTTATCTACCTGGGCGCCTCGCAGGAAGCTGCGCTGGCGCAGATGCGCGACGTCGCACGCGGGCTTCCGGTCTCGGCGGCGATGGTGACCGAGTTCAAGGCGCTGCCGCCGAGCGCCACGCTCAACGACGCCATCGACCTGCTGTTGCGCACCTCTCAGCATGAGTTTCCGGTGGTCGACGCCACGGGAAGAGTGCACGGCATCCTGACCCGCGACGCCTTGCTGGCGGCGCTGCGCCAGAATGGCCTGGATACGCCGGTGCGCGAGGCGCTGCAAGGCCAGGGGGAACTTCCGCTGGTCTCCTGGCGAGCGCCCTTCGATGAAGCGTTTCAAGAGATGCAGGCGTGCGGCTGCCCGGCGCTGCCTGTGGTCGACGACTATGGACGTCTGGTGGGTCTGATCACCCCAGAGAACGTAGGCGAGCTGATGATGGTGCAGTCGGCGCTGAAGAAAAACGAACGGCTTGCATGGCGTCCCGCAAACGGCTGAGCAGATCCGACGCCTTCCGTCGACTTTCTATCGTCCAGATGGCGTAGCTCCTGGGGAAAGAACCGGTTTGTTCATTTTCCTGAGAAAGATTAAGGTGCGTTCGATATGATTGACAAGAATGATGTGCTTGAGATTCGCAATCATCTGGCAGACTTGCAGCCGCCGGTGCTGTCACTCTATGTGGAGGTGAACCCGGCCCAAACGTACAACGCGCGTCGCGCCTGGGCCATCCGCGCCAAAAACAGCGTCAAAGAGCTGGGATTGCCCCAAACGCTCGAAGCGGTGGTCTTCTCCGCCATCGAGCAAGAGCTGGCGCCGGAGGCGCGTACGCTGGCCATCTTTGCTGCAGTGGAGACTCGCAGCAAACGCGTCGAGATGGATGTCGTTCGCATCCCCCTCCACATCGATCTGCCCATCGTCGACCTCGCCCATGGTAGGGTGGAGGCGCGCTGGGGTGAGCCATACTTTGCACCGCTGCTCTATGCGTTGGATGAGTACGAGCGAGTCGGCGTCATCTGGCTGCGCGGCGAAGGTTGGAGATTCTTCGAGGTGTTTTTAGGCGAGATCGAAGAACACACGGAGGTCTTCTGCGAAATTGAGCCAGAAGTGTGGAAAGAGCTTCAGGAGTTCGATCCCGGTCGGGTGCGCAGTCTGGCGCAGGCGCGCACGTCCGGCAGCCGCGATCGGTTTTCCCAACGCATGGAAACGGTCGCCTATCGCTACCTGAAGCGGTTGGCCGACCTGACGGAGCGCGGGGTCGCCGCCATGGAGATTCATCGCCTCGTCCTGCTCGGCCGTGAAGAGTCGACGAAGACCTTTGTTCAGATGCTTTCGCGCAGCATGCGCGAGAGCATCGTCGCGCAGATTTCCGACCTGCCGGTTCCGCAAGCTTCGCCGGCAGCGGTGTTGGAAAAAGTGCTGCCTGTGTTGATGCAGGTGGAGCGAGAGCAGGAGATGGCGTTGCTTCAACAAATTCAAGAGCAGCCCGGCGTCTGGGGGATCGATCCGACGCTCGATGCGCTGCAGGCAGGACGACTGAGTGTGCTGGCGGCGCCGTGGCAGCTCGATGAGCAGGTCTGGATCTGTTCGAACGGTTTGATGGCCGGAACAAAGCAGGCGGCCAGCCTCTTTTGCGACGGAGAAGAGCCGCAGCCGATTGCGCTGCGAGACGTCATCGTGGAGGCATGCGCCGCCTACGCCACGCGGTTGGAATTCGTATCCGGCCCTGCAGCGGAGAAACTGCTCAACGAGATGAAAGGGATCGCCGGGCTTTTGCGCTGGTAGAGCGTTCAGAAGTGGGCGCCCACGCTTCAGATCGTTCAGGCTTCATGAGGAGAGCGCCTTTCTGGAGTTTGACGAAGGGGCGGGAAGCCGTTAGTATTCACTTTCCAGGCACCCCCCACCTGCGAACGGTGCTGTGTTTTTCAAACAGTCATCTTTGAATCAGACGGATTGGAATCAGACGGATAGGAGGAGGCAACCATGCGCCGTCATTGGACAATTGGATTTACTTTGATGATGGTCATTGCGCTGATCGCGGCGGCGTGCGCTGCGCCGACTGCGCCGGCGCCTGCGGCGCCCGCTCCGGCGGCCGGCGAAGGTGCGGCGGCGGGCGAGCAACCCCTGCGCATAGTTCATTTCGTCAACGGTGTGCTGGGCGATAAATCTTTCTTCGATTCGGCGCAGCGCGGCGTCCAACGCGTGGCTGACGAGTTCGGCGCACAGACCAAGACGATCGAAGCGGGCATCGACCCCACGGGCTGGGAGGCCGCATTGATCGACGCCGCCGCCAATGAAGAGTTCGACATCATGATCGTCGGCACGTTCCAGATGGTGGAGTATCTGGAAAGGCTGGCGCCGCAGTACCCGGACAAAAAGTTCTTCTTATATGATGCACCCGTGAACTATGAGGGCGAAGCGTGCGCCCCCAACAAGTGCGCCAACGTCTATTCCATTCTCTACAAGCAGAATGAAGGCTCGTATCTGGCCGGCGTGTACGCTGCGGCGATGACCACGCAAGACATCGAGGGCATGAATCCCGAAGCCATCATCGGCTCGGTCGGCGGCCAGGAGATCCCCGTGATTCTCGACTTCATGGTCGGCTATGAGCAGGGCGCCCGCGACACCAATCCGGATATCCAGGTGATTCGCCAGTTCGCAGGCGGCTGGAACGACCCGGCCAAGGGCAAAGAGCTGGCCAAGGCGCAATACAGCCAGGGCGCCGACATCGTCTTCCAGATTGCGGGCGGCACCGGCCAGGGCGTCTTCGAGGCCGCGGCGGAGGATGGGCGCTACGCCATCGGCGTCGACTCGGACCAGGCGTTGATCATCGAGAGCGCCAACCCGGAGCAGGCGGCGCGCATTCTCACCTCCATGATGAAGAATGTCGACAACTCGATCTACCGTGGGGTCAAGCTGCATCTGGAAGGAACGCTGCCCTACGGAACTGCGGAAGCGCTCGGCATTGCCGAAGGCGGCGTCGGTCTGGCGCGCAACAAGTACTACGAGGCGATCACGCCGGACGAGGTGAAGGCGCTGGTCGACGAGGCGGAACGGAAAATCCTCAACGGCGAGATCGTTGTGGACACGGCATTCCGGTAATGTCTGTCGGGGGCTACGGGGTTTTCCTGATTTTCAGGTCTATGCGGAGCGTTGTCGTTCATCCACCAGGGAGTTCGAAGCTCCCTGGTGGATGACGGCTTCACCTGGAAATCAACAGGGTCTTGGAGATTGAGAGAGACTGCGCATGGAATTGCACCATCCTCGTATCCCATCGCCCTGAAACCCCATCTCCCCCATCCCCCAACACACGAATTCTCTACAACACAACTCAGCCAGCCTTTCAGGACTCGACCGATTCATGGCCGCACTTGTTGAAATGAAGCAGATCACCAAGGTCTACCCCAATGGCGTCGTCGCCAACAAAGGGGTGGACTTTTCGGTGGAGCAAGGGGAGATTCACGCCCTGGTGGGCGAAAACGGCGCGGGCAAGAGCACCCTGATGAAAATTCTTTACGGACTCGAAGCGCCGACGCACGGAGAGATTTGGCTGCGGGGGCGCCGCGTGGAGATCCCGAATCCGCACCGCGCCATCGAGCTGGGCATCGGCATGGTGCATCAGAACTTCATGTTGGTGCCATCCTTTACGATCGCAGAAAACATCGTGCTCGGCAGCGAGCCACGCAAGGGCCGCTTCATCGATCGCGCACAGGCGATCGCCGTCACCGAAGAATTGAGCAAGACCTACGGCCTGCAGGTGGATCCGACCGCGCGCATTGAGGCGACGCCGGTGGGCATGCGCCAGCGCGTCGAAATCCTCAAAACGCTCTATCGCGGCGCCGATCTGTTGATTTTGGACGAGCCGACCGCCGTACTCACACCGCAGGAGACCGATGAGCTGTTCATGGCCATCCGGACGCTGGTGAACCAGGGCAAGACGGTGATCTTTATCACGCATAAACTGGTCGAAGTGAAAGAGATTTCCGATCGCGTCACCGTCATGCGGCACGGCGAAGTGACCGGGCGCGTCGCCACGCGCGATGTGACGGAAGCCGACATCGCGCGCATGATGGTGGGCCGCGCCGTCTTTTTGCAGATCGACAAGCCGCCGGTGCAGCGCGGTCGCGTCGTCGCTGAGGTGCGCAACCTGGGCTATGTGGCCGAGACCGGTCGACCTGTGCTGCGCAACGTCAACTTCAGCGTGCATGCAGGCGAAATCCTAGGCGTGGCCGGCGTCGAGGGCAACGGCCAGACCGAGCTGGTCGAGGTGATGACCGGCCTGCGCCCGGCGACGACCGGCGAAATTCTTGTCGACGGCAAGCCGGTGCAACGACAAAGCCCGCGGCGCATCCGCCTAAGCGGCGTCGCCCACATCCCCGAAGATCGCCTGACCAACGGCGTGGCGCTCGACGCCACCATCGCCGAAAATTTGGTGGTGGATCGCTACAACCGGCCTCCCTTCACCCAGCGCGGGGTGCTTTCCCCTCAGGTGATCCGGAAACACGCCGAGACGTTAATGCAACAGTTCGACATCCGCGCCGCCGGCCCCGACGCCCTGATGCGCTCGCTCTCCGGCGGCAACATGCAGAAGGTGATCGTCGCTCGCGAATTTTCCGCCGAACCCGTGTTGCTGATCGCTGCGCAGCCAACGCGCGGGGTGGACATCGGCGCCACCGAATTTGTGCATACCCAGTTGGTGACCAAACGCAACGAGGGCAAGGCGGTGTTGCTTGTCTCCGCCGACCTGGCGGAGGTGATGAGCCTCGCCGACCGCATCGCCGTGATGTACAAAGGCGAGATTGTCGCCATCTTGGACAACGGCCCGGAGCTGACGGAAGAGGAAATCGGACTTTACATGCTCGGCGTTCGCCGCCAGGAAGTTGTTACGAAGGCTGCATGAATATGAAGGGGATGACCAAATTTGTTGAACCCGTTCGCATCATCGCCGTGGTGTTGATTGCGCTCGCGATCGGTTTTGTCATTACGGCGCTCGTCAGCAAAGAGCCGGTGCAGGCGTACACGGCGCTGCTCACCGGGCCGTTGCCGAGGCTCTCCTTTGAGAACGGCTTTGAGATCAAAAACATTAACCGCTTCGGCAACTGGCTGGAGGAGAGCACCACGCTGATTCTGCTCGGGCTGGCGGTTTCGATCGTCTTTCGGGCGCGGCAGTTCAGCCTCGGCGCAGAAGGACAGATGTTGCTCGGCGCGCTGATGACGGCCGTCATTGCACTGAAACTTTCTTTGCCTTTTCCCGCCCATATGCTTCTGGCGCTGGCGGCGGCGATGATCATCGGTTTTCTCTGGGGCTTGATTCCGGGCCTGCTCAAAGCCTACCTCTCGGTGGACGAAATCGTGAGCACGTTGATGCTCAACGTGATTGCGCTTCAGCTCTTCGATCTGCTGCTTTTCAACTGGCTGCGCGATCCGGCCGCCGGCTTTGTGGGAACGGTGCCTTTTCCCACTTCGGCGGTGTTGCCGTTGCTCATTCCCGGCACGCGCGTTTCTTTCATGACGATCCTCATGCTGATCGCCGTGGTTGTCGTCTGGTTTTTGATGGCGCGCACGCCCTTTGGCTTCGAGTTGAAGATGCTCGGCGCCAACCGCAAGTTCGCCGAGTACGGCGGCATCAACACGAAGCGGGTGATTGCCTTGAGCATGGCCGTCAGCGGCATCCTGGCGGGGCTGGCCGGCGCCCATCTGAGCATGGGGCTGCTCAAACGGCTGACGATCAATCTTTCGCCCGGGCTGGGCTTTGAGGGCATCGTCGTGGCGTTGCTGGCGCGCAACGACCCGCGCTGGGTGTTGCTGGCCGGCCTTTTCTACGGCTACTTGCGCACCGGCGCGCAGATCATGGAGCGTTCGTCCGATGTGACGCGCGAGGTGGTGTTGATCATCCAGGCCATCATTATCCTGCTGATCACCGCCGAACGCCTTTTCCCCTTCGTCCAGCAATGGGTTCAACTGCGTCGCAGTCGAGAAGAAGTGGTCGTCGAAGCCGGGTGACGCCGAGCAAAATTTGTGCAACGGGTTCTGGTGGCAACTTTTTGAGGTCTTTTTGAGGGAAGCTGAATGTCTCTAGAAGTCGTCCTGCAAAGCATCTTCTCGGCGGCGTTCATTGCAACGGTGATTCGCGTGGCGACGCCGCTGATCTTGCCGGCGATGGGCGGCCTGCTCTCTGATCTAGGCGGCGTGATCAATATTGCGCTGGAAGGCATCATGCTGGCGGCGGCCTTCACCGGCGTCATCGTCAGTGGATTCGCTCCTCAGTGGTTTCCCGGCGCACCGGCGTGGTCCTATCCCTGGCTGGGCGCGCTGGCGGGCGTGCTCGTCGGCATGGCGATGGGCTGGCTGATCGCCTTTTTTCACCTGGAGCTGAAAACGGACATCATTCTCACGGGCCTGGCGATGAACATTTTGGCCTCGGGCGCCACGGTGTTCCTGATGTTCTCGTTCACAGGCGACAAGGGCAGCACGTCGACGCTCGCCAGTGCGCGGCTGCCTTCGCTGCAGATTCCTTTTGTCAACAACGTTCCGGTGTTGGGCACCCTGCTCAACGGCGAAAACGGCACCGGCTACAACATCATGAGCTATCTCGCTTTTGCGCTGGTGGCCGTGATTTGGATCTTCCTCTATCGCACGCCGGCCGGCGCCCACTTGCGCGCCACCGGCGAGATGCCGGACGCTGCGCAGTCTGTCGGCATCGACATCCGTCGCGTGCGCTATCAGGCGCTGGTGGCGAGCGGCTTCTGCGCTGCGCTGGGCGGCCTCTATCTCAGCATGGGCTACCTGAGCATCTTTCAGGCCAACATGACGGCGGGACGCGGCTTCATCGCCTTGGCGGTGATTTTTCTCGGCAACCGCAATCCGATCGGCGCCCTCATCGCCGCTCTAATCTTTGGAACCGCCTCCGCGCTGGGCACGCGGCTGGGCACGATGGCGATCCCGCCCCAGTTCGTAGAAATGATTCCGCCTGCGGTGACAATCGCTGCGCTGATCATCTACAACATTCGCCGCCGCGCGCGCATCAACGCTGCAGCCCGGCGCTTTCAGGAACAGACAGCACCATGAACCTTGACTACACCACCTGGTGGGAGCGCATCGAGCCAGAGGCCCGCGCCACGCTGGCCGGCGTGTTGATTCCGATCGGAACGCCGGGATACGCAGGCGAGCGCAAGGCGCAGTGGCGGGCCCTGCTGGACGAACGCTTCGGCGATGACGGCTGGCGCATCGATCACTACGTGCGCGGCCGGATCGTTTCCTTTGGTGAAGCAATCGCTGAATATGAGCAGTGCTATCGAATTTTTCTGCGCAATCATCCTGAAATCGCGGAGTGGCTGACGACCTGGTGCGGCAACGTCTATGACGACCGTCGTGAAAATGTCTACGAGGACGACTATTTTCAACCGCAGACGCAACAGAACCACTATCAGGACATTGCAGTGCGTCGCGTCATCGCCGAACTGGTCGAGGACCCGACGTGGCCCACCATCGTAGACACGCCGGTGGAAGATTGCGAGCTGATCGACCTCACCGATGGCAGCACACATCGACTGCCGCGCGCCCGCGGCATGCGCGGCGCGTACTTGTTGCAAATTCGTTCGCCGGAATCCCCGGGCTTTTTCCTTAGCCCGGCGGTTGTGCCGGTCTATGATCCTGCGTTGATCACCGTCCATCCTCACATCGACGGCTGGTGGCTGCACGAAGGCTGCCAACACCTCTCGGTGGAGTCCTTCTGGCAGATGAGCAAGGTGATTGTCGTGCGCTACGATCGCTTTCTGGCTTTGGGCGAACGCCGGCGCAGCCCTCTCGCCGGCCTGACCGTTGAAGAAACCTGAAGGGGGCGTTCGTTTTCGCCGGTCATCAATTGGTTGAGAAAGTGCATCCATGTCGAACACGCTCGTCTTGCACAATTGCGACGTCCTTGTGCGCAACGACGACGGCGCCTACGCCGTGCTGCGCAACCACGATATTCACGTGCGAGGCAACCGCATCGCCGCCATTTCGCCGACCCAGCCGATCGAGCAGCACGAAGCCGATGACGTAGTGGCGGCGGATGGACTGCTGGCGACTCCGGGACTGATCAACACCCACGCACACACGCCGATGGTGCTCTTCCGCGGCATCGCCGAAGATGTGCCGGTGCAGCGCTGGTTCAATGAATTCATCTGGCCGGTGGAGAGCAACTTGACCGCCGAGGACGTCTACTGGGGCATGTTGCTAGGGCTGGTGGAGATGATCGAAGCGGGCGTGACCACCGTCGCCGACCACTACTTCTTCATGGATGAGGCGGCGCGCGCAGTCAGCGAGGCAGGCAGCCGGGCATTGCTGGGGTGGGCGGTCTTCGCCAGCCAGGGCTATGCAGCGCTGGACGCCACGGCCGCTTTTGTCGAACGTTGGCAAGGCGGCGCCGGCGGACGCATCCGCACGTGGATGGCGCCCCATGCGCCCTACACCTGCGACGACGACTTTCTACGCGCAGCGGCCGCTCATGCCAAACGGCTGAACGTGGGCGTCCACATTCACGCGGCGGAAGACATGGCGCAAACCCAATCCAGCCTGGCCAAACGAGGAATCACTCCAATTCAAGTGCTGGAGCAGACCGGCGTGCTCGACGTTCCAACCTTGATCGCCCATGGCTGCGGCATTCTGCCCGAGGACATCGAACGGTTGCGCGCCTACGCCGACCATGTCGGCGTCGCCCATTGCCCGAAGACTTACCTAAAGCTGGCTGCAGGCCTGACACCGATTCGCCCGTTGCAGGCTGCGGGCGTCTCCATCGGGCTGGGCAGCGACGGCGCGGCCAGCAACAATACGCTGGACATCTGGGAGAGCCTGCGTCTGATGGCGCTCATGCAGAAGTTCACGGCCAACGACCCGGAGGTGATGCCCCTTCATGCAGCGCTCGACGTCGCCTTCCTTGGCAGCGCTGCGGCGATCGGCATGGCGGGCGAGCTTGGACGTTTGGCCCCGGGCTTTTTGGCCGACATCGTGCTGTTGGACCTGAGCGGCGCCCACAACCAGCCTGTGCACAATGTTGCGGCCGCCTTGCTGTACAGCGTGCGCGCCTCGGACGTGCGCACCGTGATCGTCGACGGACGAGTCGTCATGGAGGATCGCAAGCTACGCACGCTCGACAAAGCGGAAATTCTGTCCCAGGTGAACCGCAACATCGGCCGGCTGGCGCGGCGCGTGCCGGAGCGACGGATTCAGGTCTATAATCCTTGAAATGTGTTCGTGCTGCGTGCCCAATCACGCAACACGTAACACGCAACACGTAACACGCAACACGTAACACGCAACACGTAACACGCAACACGAAATACGCAACGCGCCTTCCCTCACCGCACGACTATCGGCAGGTACAGCGATGAGGTCGCCACCTGAACCTGGCCGTTGAGGGCGCGATTGAGAATCGAGCGTCCGCTGAATGTGACATCGCTTTGCCGAGGGCTTGTCGTTTCAAATGACAGCAATGAGCCAGGTGAATCCGTCGTCGCCGTCAGAGCGAGCGTCGCCACAATGAAGTCGTGTTCAGGGAAGGGCGCGTTGAGCGCGCGGGCGCTAAAATTAACGCGGCCCTGCACATTGTCCACCTCATTGAGGAGGATTTCCGGCAATGCGCCCCCGGGCGTTATCGACGCAACCTGCAAGACAGTGGGGTCGAAGTTGAGATAGGCGGCGGCTCCCTCCACCGGCTGGGTCGTGCGCACCTGCACTTCGACGGTGAAGCGTTCGCCAGGGCGCACCGTCAACGCAGAAGGAGCGATTGCCAGCACCGCCCCCGTAGCAGGCGAAGGAGTTGGCTCTGATGCAGGAGTGAAATCGAGCGTCAAGTGCAGATTGCCCCCAGTTTGCGTTTTGAGCAGAAGCGCATGCGACTTATGAGCCGAGATGTTGACCCCGTAGTCGGCGACTTCGATAAAATATGTTTCTCCAGCATGGACATCCAGCGTCACACTTGACTGCAGCGTGTTTTCGGCGTCGTCGTTGCAGGCGAGCCGATAGAGCGCGCCGCGTTCTCCGGTGAAGATCGCCAGCACCGTGTCGTAGTCGCTGCCGAAGGTGTTCGCCGTGAGCAGCCCGTTGACCTGCGGCGCGAAACGATACCAAACCGTAGCCTCGCCTCTTGCCCCGGTGCAGAGGATCGGATCATCGTTCGACACGGTGGCGTACGTTGTGTTTAGAACCTGGCTAAAGGGAAGCGGCGTCGCCTCTGTGGGCCGGTCGAAGTCGTCGTTGGGCGGCGGCGTGGCGGGAGCGGGAGGCGTCGACGTAGGCGTTGGCGTGGCTCCAGGCGGCGTCGGCGTAGGCGCCGCCGGCAAGTCGAATCGCATGTAGAGGAGACGATCGGGGGAGCCGCTTCCGGCGTTGCTCACCACGCCCTCGGTGGCCGCAGCAATAAGCGCGTCGGCGACGTCGGCCGGGGAGGCGGAGGGCGCCTTTTGCAGAAAGAGCGCCGCTGCGCCCGCCGCGTGAGGCGCAGCCATCGACGTGCCGGAGACCGTCTGCTCGGCGTTGTCGCCGGTGTGCCACGCCGAGAGAATGTTGACCCCAGGGGCGAAGAGATCGAGGCAGGCGCCGTAGTTGGAGAAACTGGCGCGTTGATCGGCGCTGTTCGTGGCGCCCACCGTGATCGCCGTCGCCTCGCGCGCAGGCGAAGCGTTGCAGGCGTCAATCCCCAAGTTGCCGGCCGCCACCACATAGACGACGCCCGCCGCCACGGAGGTGCGCACGGCGAGATCCAGCGCCGTGGATGAATTGCCGCTCAGGCTGAGGTTGGCGACGGCGGGCTTGATGTGGTTCGCCGTCACCCAGTCGATGGCGGCGATGACGCCCGACGTGTAGCCGACGCCGTTGCAGTCCAGCACGCGCAAGGGGTGCAGGGTCGCTCCTTTGGCGACCCCATAGGTTGCGCCGCCGACGATGCCGGCGACATGCGTGCCGTGGCCGTTGCAGTCGTCCGGCGCAGCGTCGTTGTCGATGAAATCGAACCCCCCGCCAACGCGGCCACTAAACTCGCTGTGAGTAGCGCGAATGCCGGTGTCGATGATGTAGACATGCACGCCGACGCCGTCGCCGTCGTAGACGTAGCGTTCGTCCAACGGCAAGGTGCGCTGATCGATGCGATCCAATCCCCACGGCGGACTGATTTGTTCGCCTGCGATCGTCACGATTTGGTCCTGCTCGATCCAGGCGACGTCGCCGTCGCTGCGCAGCAGTTGGAGCGCAGCAGGGGAGAGCGTGGCGGCGAAGCCCCAGAACGTATGTTGGTAACTGCGATGCACGGCGACGTCCGGACGACTTTGCAACGCGGCCACCTTCTGGCGAAGGGCGGAGGCTGTGCGCACCCGGTCCCCGCGCAGGACAACGATGTAGCGATTCGGTGCAGCCTGCTGTCCACCCACTCCATAGAGAGGCGCCAACTCCGCGGTCACCCCCTGCGCCGCTGTCGCCGCACTCAAAGAAGCATTCAAAAAGAGAACCAGCGCCGCCAGGAGCAACGGCCATGCCAACACGCGGACATGAACCAGCCGTAAAGAAAAGATGGATAACAACTGTTTGCGTCGTTTTATGTTCATCTACTCAGATCAAATCCGTAAGCCTACCTCAAAATCAGCTATGGACATTATGACAGAAAATTTGCTAAAGCGGAACGTCTTAGCACCCAGTCGGAGACATGCTTTTGTGGTATAAGCTTCTGGGCACTTCAAGAAGGAGCTTGACAAATGACAACCTTGCTCAACGAGTGTCGTCTTCCGTTTGCGACGACTTTTTGATTCACTGCTGAACTCTTGGACCGTATTTGAAGAGTTTCAGGCGGTATCCATTGGGGTCCTCAATGATAAAACCGTAAGGCCCCTGTCTAGAGGTGTATCTTGACCTAAGATCCTGGACAATTGGAACGCGTCCTGAAAGCTCATCGAAGAGGCGATCGACCTCTTCAAAG
The DNA here is from genome assembly GCF_937128415.1 of uncultured Caldilinea sp. Lineage (GTDB taxonomy): Bacteria > Chloroflexota > Anaerolineae > Caldilineales > Caldilineaceae > Caldilinea. The sequence continues at coordinate 29,757 of NZ_CAKZMJ010000074.1, read as the reverse complement.
GAATCAAGTTCGAGTCCTATGAATCGAATACTTGATGGTTCAGCCGGTCCCTTGGCTTCAAAGCGAAGGACGAACCCATCGGCGAGAAGCAGCGCCAGAAGGCCGAATGCCTCGTCGTAGGTGGCTGCGACGAGACCAAGCGTTTTCACATAAAAGTTTCGCGTCTCGGCCAGCCGGTCGGTCGTCAGGCAAATATGTTGACAACGCAGCATGGTGGACATTATAGCACAAGAAGCATAGAGCGGCGTCAGTCGGTTTCCTTGTAGGGGCGGCTCTCAGCCGTGGGCCCTCACCCCCTGGCCCCCTCTCCCAGCATTGGGAGAGGGGGAGAAGGGAACGCCGTAGGTGCAGCTCACAGCTGCACGCTCGCCATGGCCTGCAAGGTTTTGGGGAATTCAAGGAAGCGCAGCTGCGAGCTGCGCCTACCGGTTGCCGGAATCCCTTGTAAAATTCAATTCAGCTTCCTGAAAAGTTGCTTGCGCCACCGGTTTGACGGCCAAGCGCTCAGAATATCACCACAAAGGCGCGAAGACACCAAGAAATACGATGACCTGAACGAACCTCTGTACAACGCCAGGTGCAGCTCCCAGCTGCACGTTCCCAGCGGTTCGCCTTTGGATAACAAAATAAAACAAGGGCGGCTGAAAGACGCCGCCCTTGCGCTTGACTTCGTTCAACAAACGCCTGCAGGCGCACCCCCTTTCATTCCGGCTCTCACCGTCTCACCGTGAACACTGCCCCTCCACTCCGTCCCCACACTTCGGGGAAGTACATCATCTCGCCATGCACCGGCAGCACGCGAAACTCGCCGGGGAGCGAGGCGCGCACCTGGAAGGTGTATTCGTAGGCGCCGGCGGGCAAGTAAGTGGCGAACAGTGTCACCTTGTCGTCGCGATAGTCCACGAAGCTCGGCGTCCACATCCACCGGCTTTCCTCCGTCGGTCGGATCGGACGCAGCGCCGGAGGACCGTAGACGTCCTGCGGCGAGACGGCCGACAGGCTGGGATCGAGCGGCTCCACGCCCGCCGGGATGGGCGTCTCCACCATCACATGGTGGAGGTCGGTCGGCGCCACGATCGTGACCGTGACGCTGAGCACGTCGCCGACGCTGGCGCTGTGCACGGTCTCGCCGTTCAGGCTAAACCGTCGATCCACCGAAAGGCCGCGGTCGAGCGGCTGCACGGCCAACGCATCGAGGTTGTAGCGCAGATGGGTCGTGTAGTAGAGCCGGCCACTTTCGTTGTTACGCGTAATGCGCAGGAGGTTGGCCTGGTCGCGCAGCAGCTCGGTGATCGACGCGCGCAGCGTCGCCGAGGTCAAGATGTTGGCGTTGTCGAAGCGCCCTTCGCCCAACGAGACGTCGTTGAGCGTCGCCCGCCAGGCGTAGTCCGCCTCCAGCTCGCCGGTGTGGGTCAACCAGTCGGTCAGGGCGAGGATGCTCCAGGCGGTCTCCTGCGTCGTGGCCCAGTGGCCGGCGGTGCGCGCGCTCACCAGCCAGCGCACTACGTTGGGCAGGACTGCGGCGTCCGGGCGGATGCGCAGGAAGGCGGCCAGAGCCACGGCGGTCGAGCGCACGTCGCTGCCAAGGTTGATGTAGTCGATCGCATCCTCGCGCCACGAGGCGCCCGCAGCGCTGATCTGCACTGCGCCGGCCAGGTCATCCATCAACGTCTGCACGCGGCTATCGTCGGCGTCCATGCGATGCATCGCCATCGCCAGGAAGGCCCTGCCGTCGATTGAGAGCCGCTCGCGCACCTCGTAGAGCGTGCTCATGCGCCCGGCGTCTCCGCGCCCCATCTCCGCCAATACATAGTGCATGAAAGCCATTTCGTTGAGCTGTGAGGGGCTGGTTGCGTCCGCAGGCGCCATGAAGCGGCTGAGCAGATACTCGGCGGCCCGGTTGCGATTGTCGATGGAGACCGGATACCCGAGCGCGTCGGCGCTGTTCAAACCCCACAGCACGTAGGCGGTGATGAAGGGCGAGCTTTCTTCGCCGGGCCAGTAGCCCCATCCGCCGTCGAGGTTCTGGCGACCGATGAGCTGCTGCACGCCGACGCCGACTTGATAGCTCAGGTTGCGCTCCAGGCCGGGCTCGCGGATGTTCAATGCCTGCAATGCGCGCACCGTGAAGAGGTTGGGCAGGAAGCGACTCACCGTCTGCTCGTTGCATTCGTAGGGGAAGTGCTCTAGATAGCGCAGCCCTTCGAGCAGTCCGGCGCCCAGGCTCGGATCGAGGGTGACGATCAGTTCACCATCGTCGGTGGCGCCAGCCGGCGCGTGGATGGCCTCCACCACGCCGAGGCCTTCGATGACGCCGCTGGAGCCGATGACCTCCGGCGTCTGATAGCGCACGACCGGGATTTCCATGCGCAGGCCGTCGGACAGCGCGTCCGCCACGGCGGTGAGGGTCACGATGACCGACGTCGTCGCGGCGTCCACCGTCACCGGGAAGTCAAAGCGGGCGAATTGACCGGGGTCGAGCGCAGCGAAGGACGCTTCGCTTCGGGTTCCTCGCCCCTCGATCGTTGCGCCGCTGACCTCGAAGGTGAAGGCGCCCGCCGCCGTCGTCTCTTTGCCGCCGTTGAGAACGACGCCGCCGATGAAAGCGCGGTCGCCCGCCGTGAAGAAGCGCGGCAAGATGGGACGCACCTGCAACGCCTTGGTGGCGACGATCTCGTGCATCGCCTCGCCGACGCGCGTGTCTGGCGTCACAGCCTTAGCGGTCAGCACCCAGGTGGTCAGGTTGTCGGGCAGCTTCACGCTGAACTCGATGACGCCGTTTGCGTCGCTGACTGCGTCGGCGCGCCAGTAGGCGGTGTCCGCCAGGTCTTCGCGCACATCGACGCCCAGGCCATCGCCGCCGCCGCCGCCACCCTTGCCGCCTTCGGCAAGCTGCTGGCTGATGCGATCCTTGTTGATGACGATCAGTGAGCCGGTGTTGACGCCGAGCGGCCGCTGATAGTAGAAGATGTCGACCAGCTTCTGCTCTGCGCCGTAGGCGCCCGCCAACACCAGCACCGCCTTATCCACCAGCGCCAGGCTCGTCTCTGCGCCGGCGACCGGATTGCCTGCGCTATCTCGCACGGTCAAGGTGTAGGTGACCACGTCGCCCGGACGCACCACCTCGGACGAGGCCTGCACGTCGATGTGCAGCTCCTTCTCGGCGGTGTCCACGGCCAGTTTGGCGTAGCCGACGCGCGTCGCCGGGAAGGGATTGGTCTCGTCCACGCCTTTGACGATGACGACGCCTACGAAAACGTTGGGAATGTGTGCAGCGGTGATCGGGACTTCAATTGTCTCGCTGCTGCCGGTGAATTCTACAACGCTCGCCTCCAGCACGCCGCTGCGCTCGAGCGTCACCAATGCCTTGACCGAACCGCTGAACGGGTTGGGGACCAGAATCTTCGCCGTCTCGCCCGGCACGTAGAGTTTCTTGTCCGCCACCAACTCGAGGCGGTCGTTGTTCTGGCGCGGCCAGGCGACAAAATCTTCACCCGCAGCATAAAGGAAAACCGCGCTGCGGATGACGTTGCCGTTTGCGTCCTCGCCTGTGGCGGTCGCCTGATATTGGCCGCTCTTTTCCGGCGTAAACTCGAACGACGTCACGCCCCGATCGTTGGTGGTGACGGTGGTGGTGTAGACGGGCGTGCGCTCCGCCGAAGTTTTCCAGTAGAAATTGCCGTCCTCCGCCCGCTCATAGACGCTGTTCCAGATGTACTCGTACACCACAACCTCCAGCTCGGCGCCGGCATACATCGTCCCATCCGGGCGCACGCTCACGACGTCCACCGGAGTCGGGCGCCCCACTTCGGCCACGTAGCTCGCCGGGCCGAGGCCGATGTAGTACGCGCCGCGGTGCACCGGGAAGCTGGCCGTGGCGTAGACGGCCTGGTTGGTCGGGCTGGTGATGGTGACATCTACGTGCCAGCGTTGGCTGGAAAGCATGCCGCCGAGGTCGGCGGGCAGCTCGATGACAAAGGTTCCATCGGCGTCGGTCTGGCCGCGTCCCTGTTGCACCAGCCCCTGGAAAGAGTCGAACGGATTGTAGGCGGGGCGGTCGGGGTCGAACGGCTCGAAGCTGTAGAAGCGATCTTCAGGGGCGCCCGCCCAGCTGAAGGTGTAATTGTAGCCTGCGATGCGCCACTCCACCGGCGCATTGGCGAGCGGGCCGCCGCTGAAGTAATCCGCCTGCACGGTGATGCGAACTGTTTCGCCCTGGATGTATTCGGGCTTGTCGGTCGTGACGGCGATCTGAAACTCCGGCTTGCGGTAGGCCGCAACCTGGAAGTAGGCGCTTGCTGTGTGATACGCCTCCGTGTCGATGGGCGCCATCACGTTGATGCTGTAGTAGCCGGTCACCGCGTCCGGCGCCAGCGTGAACTCGCCGTGGAGCGTGCCGTTTTCGCTCACAGGGACGCGCAGGGTCGAGACCAGGTTGCCCATCCCGTCGTTGATGTTGACGATGGCCTCCAGCCCGGCGGGCGGCAACCGCCATTCGTCATTTTCAAGGACGCGGAAGATGCCGCGCCAGTAGACCGTCTGTCCGGGCCGATAGATCGGCCGTTCGGTGTAGACATGCAGCAGCCGCGTTTCGGAGAGGCCGCCGACATCGAGGTTGAACGACCAGGGCTGGATGCCATCCGCCCACTCGGACGAGACGACGGCGAAGTCAGGCTGACCCGGCTCGCCCGTGTAGACGAAGAAGGGCTTCCATTGATCGTCCTGCGTCAAGCCGAGGTCGGCGATCGCCAGGCCGTCGGCGTCGGTGACGCCTTGCGCCAGCGGCGGGCCATCCTTCGTGAAGATCACCGCCGCGCCTGCGACAGGCTGTCCGGTGGCCAGATCGGTGAGCCAGGCCAGGCTGTCGCCCTGCAAGCCGCGCTTGAAGGTGAGGTTGTAGTTGCTGATGACGATCACCCCGCGCTGCACCATCGGCGCGCCGTCCTGTTGCGTCTGCGCCGTCGGGTCGCGCACTTCGAGCAGGTAGACGCCGGGCGGGAGCGGCTCTTCCGCGCCGCCGCGCGACGCCGTCAACTTGACGCCCATCCTGGCGATGACGTTGTCGCCGCCCTCCGGCGTGTAGGTGCGCTCCCAGATCAGGTTCCTCGCCTGGTCGGGCACGACGTAGTTGTCCCACACCATCCACTGATTTTCGCCCGCCAGTTGGAAAAGCCCCTCCAGCGGCAGACGGTAGAGGCGGGCGTCGATGCGCTCGACGTTGCGATAACGCACGCCGACGACCGTCGTCGTGAATGCGCTGTAATGGGTGAAGCGATCCAGCTCCAACTGCACCAGGGGTGAAAAGTCGCCGGTGGTGAAGCTCAACATGTAGTCTTCCGGCAAGGTGTTGCCGTAGGCGTCGGCGACGCGGCTGTCGATGGTGACCGTGTAGGTCGTGTTCGGCTGCTTGTACCAGTTGATCAGCAGATGGGTGTGATAGCCCGTCCGCGGCGACCCCTCCACCTGCTGCGCAAAGCCGTCGGTCAGGTCGTAGAGGTCGGTGTAGGTGTAGCTGATGACCTGCGTGGTGGTGAGCAGCCCTTCGATGCGGATGGCGTCGAAGAGCAGCGTGTCGCTCACCGGCGCGGTGAAAGAGATGCGCAGCTCGCTCTCCGGGTTGACGCCGCGCGCGCCGGGCAGGATGGAGGAGCTGCGGATGGCGGGCAGCGGAACCACCGTAAATGTGCTATTCCAGGGAGCGCGTAAACCACCCGTCCCTGCCTTCGCCAGCGCCGTCTCCGCCACCTCGATGCCGAAAACGTCGCCGAAGGGCAGCGGGTTCTCGGGCGTAAAGGTGAGCACGGTGTCGGCGTCGTTCCAGGTGAAAGCTCCGGGCATGGACGGATACGCTTCGTTCCAGAGCCTGAACGCAGCTTCCGTGCTCGCCCGATCCATCGGCTGGCTGAAGGTCACGACCACCTGCGCGTCGGGCGAGACAAGAATGCCGGATGGCCTGGCTTCCACCACAATCGGCGCAGCGGTGGAGAAGCTGAAAGTGTATGGCTCGTCCATGGCGCCGCCGTCCACGGCGGTCAACGGAGCCACAGTGACCTGGTAGGTGGTCGCCGCCGCCAGCGGAGCCGCCGGCGTAAACTGATAGACGCTGGTGGTGACCCATCTTCCTGCTCCTTCGAGGGCAGGCTCGAAGCGGAGCGGCTGCGGCAACGACGCCTGCTCCTCGACGCCCACCAACGGAACGACGGGGCGGCTGAAGATGACCGTGATCGGCATGTTGGGATCGACGTCCACGGCGCCATCCGAAGGTTGCGTGCTCAACACGCCGAGGGGGCCGGTTGCCTCTACAGTCAGCTCGATGACGCCAGAGATGGCTGCGCCGTTGGTCGCCGTCGCCTCCACAAAGCTGAAGCGGTAGCGCGTGGTGGGCGTCGGCGCTTCCGTAGGCGTGAAGATGACGTCGGCCCCTTCCACCGTCGTCTCGCCCGCCAGCGCCGGCGCAACGGCGATCTGCGCCGAGGCCATCGGCTGGTCGAAGGTGAAGACCACGGGACCGCCGTCCCAGCCTGCGCCGGCCTCCGGCGACGTCTTCAAAAGAACGGGCGCAGCAAGCTCTTGCAACAGCGGCTTCGCCGGTTCGCCGGCCAGGACGACGGGGTTCACGGTGGGCGCGCTGATGGTGAAGATCAAGGCGAAAAGAAGAATCGGGTTCAAAATTTTGAAGAATCGACGCTGTTGCATATCAGCCTCCTGAAATGGTGGGGCGTGCTTTCCCAATGAGTGCAATGTATCTTTTGTTGAAAACCGGAGCGCCGGCCGAAGTCGAAATCGTCGCCCGGCGCGTTTTTGCATAACTTCTTCTATCCTTCGCCGAAAATAGAAACTCTCAAGACCTTATAGTCCATCAAGAACGTGCGGCTGCGAGCTGCGGCGTTCCCTTCCCCCTCTCCCAGCCTTGGGAGAGGGGGGCCAGGGGGTGAGGGCCGCACCCGGCTCCATCAAGAACATGCGGCTGCGAGCCGCACCTACGATGAGACCGGCGCCTTCGCGTAGGCGCTGCTCGCAGCGGCGCTTCCTTCTCTCCCCCTCTCCCAGCCTTGGGAGAGGGGCCAGGGGGTGAGGGCCGCACCCGGATCCATCGAGAGCGTGCGGCTGCGAGCCGCACCTACAATCACCTCTGCCCATTGGCTCATAAATTCCCGTCAGGCTTCTCCGACGGGCTTCTAGGGCCCACTGAACGTTATCGGATCTTTCACAAATTCGCTAACCCGAATGATTGCAATTTCTGAGCGTAGGGTGTCGGCGCCGCGGACGGTCTCTCCCTCCACCCAAAAACGATGCTCACCGATTTCCATCGGCCACCAGGCGCTGAGGCGGTCGGTGTTGTGGGCGACGGCGAGCGGCGCTCCATCCACCATCAACCGCAGCTCCGCCCATTCGCCTCCATCCGCAACGATTCCCTCGACCTGCAGTCGCTGATTGGCGGCGGGCAGGGCAGGATGCAATTGATAGGCTGCAAAGGCGTCCGGCTGGATGAGACGCAGCAGTGCGCGCGGTTGTCCTTCTGCATAGACGTCAGGCGCTCCCGTTTTGTTTCCATCTTGCCCGATCTCCTCTTGCGCCAGCATCGCTCGCACAGCTGGCGGCGCAATCGGGATGCCCTGCGCCAGCATCCAATCGTGATATTCGGGCGGCAGCAGCCAGTAGACGCGCTCCATTCGACGCTCGGCAGGCGTGCTTTCGTCGGCGGGCAGGCCGGTGGCGCGGTCCAGGACGATGCGTCGGAACTGGTTGTCCGGCTCGGTCGGCTGCGTTCCCTCGATAAACCACTCGCGGCGCACGCGTGGACACTCGCGCGAGGGCAGCATCCCGCTCGGCGCGCAAATCTCCACCTCGACCAGACCAGCCGGTCGGGCGAAGGGGCCAGGCGGGCGCAGGTGCGCCAGCCGCATGAGGTCGTGCCAGATGGGGCCGGCGCCGTCCACGCCGCTGACGCCGACCATCGGCGCGTTGTCGGCGTTGCCCACCCACACGCCGACGAGCCGCTGCGTGGAGTAGCCGATCGTCCAGTTATCGCGCCAGTCGGTCGTCGTGCCGGTCTTGACCGCAGCCGGGAAAGGCAGGTTGAGCACCGAGTTGCGCCCAAAGGCCGGCGCGCGCGCCGCCTCATCGGACAGAATGTCGGTGATGAGGTAGGCGGCTTCAGGGGCGATCACCTGGACGCCGGAGGTTGCAGCCTGAAAATCGATGGCTGCACTTCCCTGGGCATCGTCAGGCTCCACCGTTTCGATTCTCAAAATGGCTCGCGGGGTCACCGCTTTGCCGTCGTCAAAAATGCCATACGCAGCGGTTAAATCAAGCAGGCGCACTTCGCCGCCGCCGAGCGTGAGCGCCAGCCCATAGCGGCCGGTGAAGGTGTGGATGCCGGCCTGGCCGGCGAGTTGACGCAAGGTCTCGACGCCGATGCGCTCGAGCACTTCGACGGCGGGCAGGTTATAACTGTTCGCCAGCGCGTCGCGCACGCTGACCGGTCCGTGCCACATGCGGTCGTAGTTCTGGGGTCGATAAGGTGCAAAGGAGCCGTCGGCGTTCTTGACGGTGAAAGTCTTCGGCAAGTCGGCCAGGATGCTGGCGGCGGTGAGCGGAGGCCGGCCGGCGCGGCGGCTCCAGGCCGGATCGAGCGCGGCCGCGTAGGTGAAGGGCTTGATGGCGCTGCCCGGCTGGCGTTTGACAAGCGCAGCGTTGACGTTGCCGGCGATCTGTGCGCTGAAATAGTCTGGGCTGCCGACCATCGTCAGGATTTCGCCGGTGGCGCTGTCGAGCACGACTGCGGCGGCGTTGTCGACGCGACGGGTGCGCGCGGCGGGGTCATCGCAGGCGCGTTCACCCTGGCAGGTCAGCTGGGCCAGGCGACGCCGCACAGCCGCCTCGGCTTGACGCTGCAGGTCCAGGTCGAGGGTGGTGTAGACGCGCAGTCCACCTCGGCGCAGCGCTTCCACGCCCAGCTGCTGCACGAGCAGGTCCTGCACGTACATCACGAAGTGCGGCGCTGCGATCTGAAAAAGCCGGGAGCGATATTGCAGCGGCTGACGGGCGATCTCCTCCACTTGCGCCGCCGTCAGATAGCCGGCGTCGCGCATGAGGCGCAGCACGGTGAGCTGTCTTCCCTTCGCCGCCTCCGGGTCGATCAGCGGGTTGTAGCCGGTGGGGTATTGCACCAGACCGGCGAGCAGCGCGCACTCGGCGGCGCTCAGCTGTGCAGCGGGCTTGGCGAAGAAAATCTGCGCCGCTGCCTCCAGCCCGAAGGCGAAATTGCCGTAGTACGTCTGGTTGAGATAGAGGGCGAGCAGTTGCTCTTTGCTGTAATGCCGTTCAAGCTGGAAGGCCAGATAGGCTTCGCGCAGCTTGCGCCGCAGGGAGGTCTCATAGCGTTCGCCGGCGTCCATCAGCAGATTGCGCGCCAGTTGCTGGGTCAACGTGCTGGCGCCGGAGGAGACGCTGCGGCTGGTGAGGTTCTGCCACGCCGCGCGTGCGATCGCCAGCGGGTCGACGCCGGGATGATGGAAGAAACGGCTGTCCTCGGTGGCGATGGTGGCCTGAATGCACGCCTGCGGGATGCGGCTGAGGTCGAGATCGATCTGTTTGCCCGCGAGAGGGTCGAGCACCTCGTAGAGCAGCTTGCCGTTGCGGTCAAGAATCTGCGTCGTAGGGCGAGCGGCGCGCAGCTCCACAGCGGTCACCGGCGGCAGGTCGGCGAAGAGCCAGGCGTACAACCCAGCTACGACCAGCGCGCCGAACAGCGCCGCAGCGAGCAGCAGACGCCGACCCTGTTGTTTGATTCTGGAACGCCATCGCTTCATGTGCGCCATCCCTGCCAGGATAACGGTTGGCGCAGCGTGCAGAGTTCCCAGGTGGGTGTGAGAGCAGGAGAGCGGGAGAGTTTGAGAGCTGGAGAGCGGGAGAGTTTGAGAGCTGGAGAGCGGGAGAGTTTGAGAGCTGGAGAGCGGGAGATATGGAGAACTGGAGAACTGGAGAACTGGAAAAGCGTCACCCTCTCCCGCTCTCCCCCTCTCCCACTCTCCCACTCTCCCACTCTCCCACTCTCACCCTCTCCCGCTCTCACCCTCTCCCACTCTCCCACTCTCACCCTCTCCCGCTCTCACCCTCTCCCGCTCTCCCCCTCTCCCGCTCTCAAAGCTCGCCCTTCCGCCATCGCCCGCAGCGTCGCCTCGTCGATCACGGGCACGCCGAGCTGTTGCGCTTTGGTCAGTTTGCCGCCCGCAGCCTCGCCGGCGACCACGTAGCTGGTCTTGCTGCTGACGCTGCCCGCCACCTTGCCGCCGTGCGCCTTGATGAACTCCTCCACCTCTGTGCGGGTGAAGCCGGGCAGCGTTCCCGTAACGACGAAGGTGAGGCCTGCCAACGGTTGACCGGCGGCCTGTTCGACCGCTGCGGGCGGCCTCTCCGCCACGCGCACGCCGAGGCGGGCGAACTTTTCGATCAGCGCTCGATTGGCCGGCACGGAAAAATAGGCGTGAATGCTGGCGGCGATCTTGGGGCCGATGCCCTCGATGGCGCTCAGCGCTTCAGGGGAGGCGTCCATCAGGTCGAAGAGGCTGTGGTAGCGCTGCGTCAGCAACTCCGCCACCACTGCGCCTACGTAACGAATGCCGAGGCCGGTCAACAGGCGGTGAATGGGGCGGTCTTTGCTGGCTTCGATGGCGGTGCGCAGGTTCTCAACGCGCTTGTCGCCATAGCCCTCCAGCTTGCGAATCTCGTCCCAAGGCAACTGATAGATGTCCGCCAGGTCGCGGATAAAGCCGCGCTCCACGAAAAGCTCCGCCTGGCGAATGCCAAAGCCGGCGATGTCCATCGCCTGACGGCTCACAAAGTGCTCCACTGCGCGCACCAGTTGCGCCGGACAGGCGTTGTTGACGCAGTAGGTGGCCGCCTCTCCTGGCGGTCGCACCAGCGGCGCGCCACACACCGGGCACTGCTTCGGCATGCTCCAGATGCGCTCGGCGCCGGTGCGCAGCTCGGGCAGCGGCCGCAGCACCTTGGGGATCACCTCGCCGGCGCGTTTCACCACCACCTTGTCGCCGATGCGGATGTCGAGGTCGCGAATGTAGTCCTCGTTGTGCAGGGTGGCGCTCTTGACGATCACGCCGCCGATCTGCACCGGTTCGAGCACGGCGTTGGGCGTGACTGCGCCGGTGCGCCCCACGTTGACGACGATGTCGAGCAGCGTGGTGATCGCCTCTTCGCTCGCGTATTTATAGGCGATCGCCCAGCGTGGGTCTTTGCCGGTGAAGCCGAGCTTCTCCTGCAGCGCCAGCGCATCAACTTTGATCACGGCGCCATCCACCTCATAGGGTAGATCGTGGCGGCGCTCGCCAAACGACTCGACATGGGCCGCCAACTTGTCGAATTCCTCGTCCGTAAAGCGCTGGTTGAGGGGACAGACCGGAAAGCCGAGCGAGCGAAGATAGGCCAGAGCCTCCCAATGGCTGGCGAGCGCCGGCCCTCCTTCGACGATAAGCGCCTGGTAGACCCAGAGCTTGATCGGCCGCGTGGCGGTGATGCTCGAATCGAGCTGGCGCAGACTGCCGGCGGCGAAGTTGCGCGGGTTGGCGTAGGGGCGTTCGCCCGCCTCGATCTGCAGCTGGTTGAAGCGCTGGAAGTCCGCCTTGTCGACGTACGCCTCGCCTCGCACCACCAGCCGCGCCGGGGCCGCAAGGCCAACGTCCTGTCTGACAGGAATTTTGAGCGGCAAGGAACGCACGGTGCGCAGGTTGGCCGTGATCACCTCCCCATATTCGCCGTCCCCGCGCGTGGCGCCAAGCGTGAAGAGGCCATTTTCGTAATGCAAAACCACCGTCAACCCATCAAACTTGGGTTCAAATACGTAAGCAAGCCGTGCGCGCTCCGCCGGGTCTAACAGACGATGCAGGCGGTCTCGCCATGCATAGAGCTCGCCTGGGCTGAAGGCGTTGGCGAGGCTCAGGATCGGCGCAGGGTGCCGCGTCTTCTCGAAACGGTCGGCGAGAAAGCCCCCCACGCGCTGGGTGGGGCTGTCCGGCGTGCGCAGCTCGGGGTGCGCAGTCTCCAGGGCGACCAGCTCGTTGAACAGCGCGTCAAACTCCTGGTCGCTGATCTCCGGGTCATCGAGCACGTAATAACGATACTGGTGATAACGAATCAGCTCCCGCAGGCGCGCGGCGCGTTCAGCCAGATCGGGATCAACGACGGCGTGCGCGTCTGTGAGAAGGTCAGATGTCATAGCGGCCCCTTTTTGCATGCGCAATCATTCCATCAAAACCTGCCTTTGACTCCATGCTAAAGGGGAAGGGGATTTTTGGCAAGATGAGGCGGAGAGGTGGAGAGCGGGAGAGGTGGAGAACGGGAGAGGCGGAGAGCGGGAGAGCGGGAGAGGGGGAGAGCGGGAGAGTTCTCACGCTCTCCACCTCTCCACCTCTCATGCTCTCAATAACGGCTGCGCCACCAGACGCCGGGCAGCATGCGCAGTTTGCGACCTGTAGAGACGACGGCGCGGCGATTGAAATTGTCGTAGTCGTTGCGTTCAATCTCATCGAGGATGCCGCGGTAGAGGTCGGCGGCGGCGGCGATGGCGAAACGGCCATCGGGGTTGAGCAAGGCAATGCCCGGCATCGCCTCGTCGTAGAGACGGCGGTTGCGCTCGATCTGAAAACGCATGAAACTACGCCAGCGCGTGGTGACGCGGGCGGCGGCGACGTCCTCCTCACTCAAGCCGTAACGCGCCAGGTCCTCCAGGGGGAGATACAGACGACCGGCGCGCCAGTCCTCGCCGACGTCGCGCAGGATGTTTGTCATCTGCAACGCCACGCCCAGTTTGATGGCGTACGGGATCGCCTCCGGACCTGAAAACCCGATGATGTGCATGCTCATCAGCCCTACAGTGGAGGCGACGCCATAGCAATAGGCGGCCAGCTCCTCAAAAGTCTCGTAGCGCACGGGCTGAAAATCACGCGCCACGCCGTCGATCAACTGCTCTGCATAGCGAATCGGCACCTGGAAGCGCAGCCTGGTGTCCGCCCAGGCGATGGCGACCAGGTCGTCCTCAGGAGGATGGGCGGAGGTGGCGCGCTGACGCCAGCGTTGCAGCTGGTCTCGGGCATTTCCTTGATCACGATCGACGATGTCATCGCTGATGCGGCAAAATGCATACAGCGCCCGTGCAGCTCGCCGCTTTTCGGGAGGCAGGAGACGGGAGGCCAGATGAAAGGATCGGCTATTGACCGCCGTGATCGATTCACAATGTTGATACGAGTGCGCCAACAGCACCGGATCGAACGACCTTGTCGTCGTTGGTGGATCACTGGAGAGGGCTTCATAGGCGAGATTGAGCAGAGTGCGCTCCCAGGCGTGCTGTAGCTGCATGCTGGCTCCTTTCGACCGCGTCGAATGTGGTTGGTCAATTGACATCCCCGCAAAACTTAACACATCCGATCCAGCCTGTCAAGGAATCTAAACCACATTTGTCCAGATAATATCCAGAATTAATCTAGAAAAAGGTTATGCAAATGATTGACAATACTGCAAGTCTGTGTTATGCTCATGGAAAGAATGTTCTGAGAGGCCTATCGACAGGTAAAAAACGATGACTCATAGCGATAAAACACCCATCTACAACCTGAAGGCGGTGGTTCAGGAGACAGGACTTAAGGCCGACACATTGCGCGCATGGGAACGGCGTTACGGAGTGCCGACGCCGCAACGCACCGAAAGCGGGCACCGCCTGTATTCACAATACGATATCGACGTCTTAAAATGGCTGGTCGAACGCCAAAACGAGGGCATGAGCATCAGCCGGGCGATCGAGCTTTTGCATCGCCTGGAGGCTGAAGGGAAAAATCCCTTTGAGGTGAACGCTGCGCCGGGCGCGCAGCGTCATGACCTGCGCCCCTTTGAGAGCCGCCCTACTCACGCGGGGATCGAGGTCGGGCGACTGGGTGAAACCGGAACCGTCGCCTCCATGCGCGAAGCCTGGATCAACGCCTGCCTGAATTTCGATGAGTTTCGGGCCGAGCAATTGCTCGCCCAGGCCTTTGCGCTGTTTCCGGCGGAGACGGTGTGTCTTGACCTGATTCAAAAGGGGCTGCGCGAGATCGGCGCCGGGTGGTATGAGGGAAAGGTCACTGTGCAACAAGAGCACTTTGCTTCCGCGCTTGCAGTTCGACGCATGGAGGCGCTGTTGGCTGCGACGCCTGCACCGACTCGCCCTGGGCGCATCATGGTGGCCTGTCCGCCCGAAGAAGAGCATACGTTCGTGCCCTTGCTCATCTCACTTCTGTTGCGCCGTCGCGGCTGGGATGTGGTCTATCTGGGCGCCAACGTGCCGCTGCGCAGCCTGGAGGCGACGCTCGCCACGGTGCGCCCCAGCCTGGTGGTGTTGACCGCCCAACAGCTCTACACCGCCGCCAGCCTGTTGGAAATGGCCGAGACCCTCTTTAGGGAACGCGTGCCGCTGGCGTTTGGCGGCCTGGTCTTCACAGAGGCGTCGACGCTACCTGAAGTGATCCCCGGTCATTATCTTGGCGACACCTTAGAAAATGTAGTCAGCCAGATAGAACACATCATGGCGCACCTGCGCCCGGTCCCTGCGCAGCGTCAGGTCAGCTACGACTACAAGGAAGCGCTCGATCACTTCCGTTCGCGTCAGGCGAGCATCGAAGCCGAAATCTGGGCGCGCATGGAGAACGTTATTCCCAAACGGCTGCTGGCCATAGCGAACCAAAGCTTTGGGCGCAATATCATCGCTGCGCTGACCTTGGGCGACATGGACTTTCTCAACCCAGACATTGACTGGGTCGAGGGGTTGCTGGTCAATCATCATCAGATGCCTCCGGAGGCGCTCGAACACTACTTGAACGCTTACTACGACGCATGCATCCGTCATTTAGGAGAGCCGGGATTCGTTGTGCTTGAATGGTTTTCGCGCCTGCTCGGTCGGGAGATGCCCGACCAGGCGCAACGGCAGTGGATCAAACAAGCAATTGCGGGAAACAAGGAATCGAGAAGGAAGGAGGAGTGAGCAATGCGCGTGATTCTCACCGGAGGAACCGGTCTGATTGGCCGACCGCTCAGCCAGGCGTTGGCTGCAGAAGGCCATGAAGTCATCGTGCTCTCGCGCGCGCCGGAAAAGGCGAAAAATGTTCCCGCGGGCGTCAAACTACAAAAGTGGGACGGCAAAAGCGCAGAAGGATGGGGCGAGCTGGCGGATGGCGCCGACGCCATCGTCAACCTGGCCGGCGCCGGCATCGCCGACAAGCGCTGGTCTCGAGAGCGTAAACAAGAGATCCGCCAGAGTCGCATCAACGCCGGGAAAGCCGTCATGGAGGCGATCGCCGCCGCCTCGAAAAAACCGGGCGTGCTGATTCAAGCCTCTGCAGTCGGCTATTACGGCACGCGCACCGGCGACGCCCAGGTGACCGAAAGTTTTTCACCCGGCGGCGACTTTCTCTCCAAGGTCTGTTTCGACTGGGAAGCCTCCACTGCAGCTGCCAAGAAACACGGCGTGCGTCGCGCCGTCATCCGCACCGGCGTCGTCTTGAGCAAGGAAGGCGGCGCTTTCCCCAAGCAACTATTGCCCTTCAAGCTTTTTATCGGCGGGCCGGTGGGAAGCGGCAAGCAGTGGTATCCCTGGATTCATATCGAAGACCAGGTGCGCGCCATTCAATTTCTGATTGCCAATGAGAAGGCGGAGGGGCCGTTCAACCTGTGCGCTCCCAATCCGATCACGAACAAGGAGTTCAGCAAGCTGATCGGTGAGATTCTCGGGCGCCCGAGCTTTCTGCCTGCGCCCGCCTTCGCCTTGAAACTTCTCTTCGGCGAGATGGCGATGATCCTGCTCGAGGGGCAGCGCGCCGTGCCGCAGCGGTTGCTGGAGCTAGACTTCCAGTTCAAATATGAAACTGCGCGCGCTGCGTTGCAAGAGCTGTTAGGGAAGCCCTCGCCCGCCAGCAGCGCGGCCACAAAGAGCGAACCATCTTCTGAAGAAAAACAAGCTGAGCCAGCCCGGGCAGGCAAGGAGTAAGCGCATGCGCTATGCTCACCGCTTTGTGGTCAAAGCGCCGTTGGCCGTCGTGGCGGACTTTCATCGTCGGTCGGCCAGCATGGGCGCCATCACGCCGCCGCCGATTCGGGTGCGCGTCCACGCTGCGCCGGAAACGCTGCAGGAGGGCGACCGCATGGATTTCACCCTATGGCTCGGCCCCTTGCCCATCCGCTGGGTGGCGCGGATTGAGCAGACGACGCCCAACAGCTTCGTCGACCGCCAGCTCAGCGGCCCATTCGCAACCTGGGTGCATCGACACACCTTCACAGCGGTCGACGATGAAACCACGGCGGTGCTCGATGAAGTCGACGCCACGCTCCACCCCAACGCATTCTGGAAACTCATCGGGTTGGGCATGTGGCTAGGACTGCCGCTCCTGTTCGCCTACCGCGGCTGGAAGACGCGGCGCCTTCTCGAAGATAAAATGAAAGCATTGGCGAGGGCATAACATGACTCAACTGGAGCCGATCGTCGTCATCGGCGCAGGCGTCGGCGGATTGACCACGGCCGCCTTGCTTGCTAAAGCGGGCTGCGACGTCACCGTGTTAGAGGCGCACGTCTATCCCGGCGGCTGTGCAGGAACCTTCTTTCACAAAAATTACCGTTTCGAGGCCGGCGCCACGCTGGCGGGCGGCTTCTACCCTGGCGGGCCGATGGACATCGTGGCGAGAGCGCTCGACATTGCCTCTTGGCCTGCGCGCGCCGATGAGCCGGCCATGGTCGTGCATCTGCCCGACGGGCAAACCATCGCGCGCTACGGCGACGAGCGGCGTTGGGAGGAATACAGGCGTGCGTTCGGCGAGACGGGAGAGACCTTCTTTCGCTGGCAGGAAGCTTGCGCCGACGCACTCTGGGACCTGGCGCTGCGCGCGCCGGCCTGGCCCCCCCAGAGCCCTGGCGAAGTCGCCTCCCTGGTGCGCGACGGGCTGGCGTGGCTGGCCGCCGACCTGCGACGCCGCCTCCATCCTCCGTTGCTCGCCGACGCCTTTCGCCCTGTCGCTGCTCATCTGCAAAATGCGCCGCATGCGTTGTGCCTCTTCGTCGACGCCCAGTTGCTGATTGCAGCCCAGACCACGAGCGCCTACGCCAACGCCCTCTACGGCGCTGCGGCGCTTGACCTGCCGCGCCGCGGGGTCGTCCACCTGCAAGGCGGCATCGGCGCCATCGCCGAGACGCTCGTCGACGCCGTGCGGCGACACGGCGGCAAAGTGCTGCTGCGCCAGGAGGTGGAGCGCATCGTCTACGAGAAAGGCGAGCCAACCGCAGTCGTGACAAAGCGCGGGGAGCGCTTTCCGGCGCGCACCGTCGTCGCCAACCTGCCGCCGTGGAATATCGCCAGGCTGATGGGAGATCATGCACCCGAAGCGTTGCGTCGCCTGCCCGAAAACCCAGAGCCCGGCTGGGGCGCCTTCACCGTTTACGTGGGCTTCGACGCCGGCATCGTCGAGCCGGACGCGCCGCTGCATCATCAGGTGATCGAGCGCGAGCCGTTGGGCGAAGGCAACAGCATCTTCCTTTCGCTTAGCCCGGATTGGGATGAGAGCCGAGCGCCGAGGGGCCGCCGCGCCTTGACGATCAGCACCCACACCGCCCTGGACCCGTGGTGGAAGCTCTTCCGCTTCGACCGCCGTCGCTACGAGCAACGCAAGGCGCACTACCTTGAACGCATCCTGCGCAGCGCCGAGCGCGTGTTGCCCGGCCTCCGCGCACACGCCGACCTGATCTTGCCCGGCACGCCTGTCACCTTTCAGCGTTTCACGCGGCGCATGCGCGGGTGGGTCGGCGGCTTTCCGCAGACGAGCCTCTTCCGCACCTGGGGGCCGCGCCTCGATCGCTCTCTGTGGATGGTGGGCGACAGCATCTTTCCCGGGCAGTCCACCGCCGCCGTGGCGCTGGGCGGATTGCGCGTGGCGCGTGCTATACTGGCGGAGGCAGGCGCGCCGGACGCAGTTGCGGCCCATCGTCTGAGCGCCGCAAACGCCCCTGCTTCAGAGGCTGCTTGAGAAAGGAGAAATCTTCGTGCTGCTTCGAGGAAAGATCGGCGTCGTGGGCAGCGGCTTTGTCGGCTCGACGGCGGCCTACGCCATGGTGATGCGCGGCGTCGGTCGTGAAATCGTGTTGGTCGACATCAACAAGAAACGCGCCCAAGCCGAAGCCAACGACATCTTTCACGCCGTGCCCTTCGCGCACCCAATGTACATCCATGCCGGAGACTATGAAGAGCTGGCCGGTTGTCGCGTGGTGGTGATCACCGCCGGCGTCAATCAGAGGCCTGGAGAGACGCGTCTTCAACTGCTGGAGCGCAACGCCGCCGTCTTCCGCGACGTGGTGCCCCGCGTCCTGGAGCACGCGCCGCAGGCCAGGCTCGTCGTCGCCACCAATCCGGTCGACATCATGACGCACCTGACTGCGCATATCGCCGGACAACTGGGCGCGCCCGTGCAGGGCGTCTTCGGCTCCGGCACGACGCTGGACACGGCGCGCTTCCGGGCTTTGCTTGGCAGCAAACTCGGCGTGGACCCCCAGCACGTGCATGCGCACGTCGTCGGTGAACACGGCGACTCGGAAGTGCTGGTCTGGTCGCAGGTCACCATCGGCGGCACGCCGCTCAACGATTTCTGTCGGCTGCGCGGCATCGAGTTCTCCGACGCCGATCGCGCCGAAATCGACGAACAGGTTCGCCGCGCCGCCTACGTGATCATCGAGGGCAAAGGCGCCACCTACTACGGCATCGGCAGCGCGCTGGCGCGCATCGTCGAAAGCGTGATCGAAGATCAGCGCTCGATCCTGACCGTCTGCGCGCCGACGGAGGAGGTGGCGGGCGTGCGCGACGTCACCGTGGCCTTGCCCCGCCTCGTCGGCGGCGAAGGGGTGCTCGCAACTTTCCCGCAGCCGCTCAGCCCGGAGGAGGAAGTTGCGCTCCGGCGCAGCGCCTCCATCGTGCGCGACGCCATCACGAGCCTGGGCCTTTGAAAGGCAAGTCATGTCTACGGCGATTTGGTGGGTTCGCCGCGATCTCCGGCTCACAGATAACCGGGCGCTGGCGGCCGCTCTGGAGAACGCCGCTCAGATCATCCCCTGTTTTGTGCTCGACCCCCATCTGTTGAATTCGTCTCGGGTGGGGGAAAGGCGCAAGGCGTTCCTTTTCGCCGGCCTGGCTGCGCTCGACGCCGATCTGCGCGCTCGCGGCGGGCGGTTGATCGTCCGCTGCGGCGAACCCGCCACAACGTTGGCGAGGCTGGCGGCGGAAAGCCGCGCGCGCGCCGTATACGCCGAGCGCGATTATTCCCCCTACGCCCGAAGCAGAGACGAGACCGTGGCGCGTGCGCTGCCGGTCCCCCTCGTGCTCACGGACGGCCTGACCATTCGCAGGCCCGACGCCTTGTTGAAAGACGATGGGACGCCATACACGGTTTTTACGCCGTACAGCCGACGCTGGCGCAGCCATCCGCCGGTGACGCCGCAGGAGATCCTGCCCGCCCCCCGCATCCTCTCCGTTCCCGAAAGCATCGCAGGGGAGCCTCTTCCAGAGCAACCTCGCCTGGATGTCGCTGCGCTCTTTCCTCCAGGCGAAGCGGAGGCGCAGGCGCGGCTGCGTCGCTTCACAACGGGCGACCGCGCCCCTATCTACGCCTACGCCCAGGCGCGCAACTTTCCCGCACTCGACGGCACCTCGATGCTGTCGCCCTATCTGCGCTTTGGAATGCTCTCGGCGCGACAGGCGGCGCTGGCGGCCTATCAGGCCATGGAATCGGCCCCTACTCCAGAGCACTGCGCAGGCGCCGAAAGCTGGTTGACCGAGCTAATCTGGCGCGACTTCTACTACTCGATCCTCTATCATTTCCCGCATGTAGTGCAGGGTTGTTTTCATCGCGCCTACGACGCCGTCGCATGGGAGAACAACCCGGCGCACTTTGCCGCATGGTGCGCCGGAGCGACCGGTTACCCCTTCATCGATGCGGCCATGCGCCAGCTGGCGACGATCGGCTGGATGCACAACCGGGCGCGCATGGCGGTCGCCTCCTTCCTGGTCAAAGATCTGCTGATCGACTGGCGCTGGGGAGAGAAGTGGTTCATGCAGATGCTGCTCGACGGCGATCTGGCGGCCAACAACGGCGGCTGGCAGTGGTCGGCGGGCGTCGGCACCGATGCAGCGCCCTATTTCCGCATCTTCAACCCCACGGCGCAAGGCCAGAAATTTGACCCGCAGGGCGTCTACATCCGGCGCTGGGCGCCGGAGCTGCGCCTGGTTCCTGAGCGATACATTCACGAGCCATGGCGCATGCCGCGCAGCGAGCAATTGCGCGCAGGCTGCATCATCGGCCAGGACTATCCTGCACCGATCGTCGACCACGCCGTTGCGCGCCAACGCGTGCTGGAGGCGTACCGGCGCGTGCGGTCGGATTAACGCGTTCTCCCTGCGCTCTTCTCCTCTGAATTATCGGCGTTGTGCTACGATAACAAACATGAAAGACGAACTCGACCTGTACATCCGCGCCCGCTATCCCTTGCTCTGGGTGGTGACGGCGGAAGAGCAGCGTGCTCTCCAGGAGATCGAGGCGCTGGCGCAGGAGCAGCGCAAACGGCTGCTGCTCTGGAGCGCCACGGTCGGCCTCGTCAATCCGGCCGCGCCCGCGCGCGAAGACGCCAGCCGCCGCGATCCGCTTGCGCTGCTGAAGACGATTTTGGACGATCCGGAAGCAGGATTGTGGGTCTTGCGCGATTTTCATCCTTTCCTGAAAGACCCGGTGGTCGTGCGCCGACTGCGCGAGCTTGCCTTTGCGCTGGGCGCCAGCGCCAAGACGGTCATTCTGCTCGGCCCCGTGCTCAAGATTCCGCCTGAACTGGAGAAAGAGGTGACGGTCATCGACTTCGAACTGCCCAACGCTGCGCAGCTGCAGGCGCTGGTGGAAGGGGTCGTCAACAAGCTGCGCAGCGCCAATCGCGTCGATCCCAGCCTGGATCGACGGCAGCAGGCGCGGCTGGTGCAGGCGTGTCTGGGCCTCACCGAGACGGAGGCGAGCAACGCGCTGGCCAAGGCGATCGTCCAGGCGGGCGGCGTGCTCGGCAGCAGCGCGGTCGAGGCGGTCACCGCCGAGAAAAAACAGATCATCCGCAAGAGCGGGCTGCTCGAATACTATGACAACACCGAGCTGATCGACAACGTCGGCGGGCTGGACACGCTCAAGGAGTGGCTGCGCAAGCGGGTGCGCGCCTTCACCGACGAGGCGCGTGCATTCGGCCTGCCTGCGCCCAAGGGCATCTTGCTGGTGGGCGTGCAGGGCTGCGGCAAGTCGCTGATCGCGCGTTCGGTGGCCAGCATGTGGCGGCTTCCCTTGCTGCGGCTCGACGCCGGTCGCCTCTTCTCGTCGCTGGTCGGGTCGAGCGAAGAGAATCTGCGTCAGGCGATCAAAACGGCGGAGAGCGTGGCGCCGGCGGTGCTCTGGGTGGATGAAATCGAAAAGGGCTTCTCCGGCGTGGGGTCGAGCAACGTCAGCGACGCAGGCACGGCTGCGCGCGTCTTCGGCAGCTTCATCACCTGGCTGCAGGAGAAGCAGAAGCCTGTCTTCGTCGTGGCCACGGCCAACGACATTTCCAACCTGCCGCCGGAGCTGGTGCGCAAGGGGCGCTTCGACGAAATCTTCTTCGTCGACCTGCCCAACGCCGCCGAACGCGCCGACATCTGGCGCATCCATTTGGCCAAGCGCAACCGCGACCCCAACCAGTTCGACCTCACCACGCTGGCGATGGCCTCCGAGGGGCTATCCGGCGCCGAAATCGAGCAGGCTGTCATCGCCGGCTTGTACGAAGCCTTCGACGCCAACCGCCCGTTGACCATGAACGACCTGCTCGAGGTGCTCAATGAGACGGTGCCGCTGAGCACGATGATGCGCGAGGAACTGGAGGCGCTGCGTGCGTGGGCGCGCCAACGGGCGCGCATGGCAAGCGCCCCTCGGTGACGCGCTCTCCCCACGGCGAGCCGCAGGCCCTCACCCCCTGCCCCCTCTCCCAAGGCTGGGAGAGGGGGAGAAGAGCTGCGCCTACACAAATGCACCGATTTCCTCGTAGCTGCGGCTCGCAGCCGCAGGCCCTCGACAAGTCCAGGAGCCGTGGCAGGCCCTCACCCCCTGCCCCCTCTCCCAAGGCTGGGAGAGGGGAAAAGGCTGCAGATCCTTTGCAGACTACGTTGACTGCTTGTAATGCACCTCGCTCATTTGACGCAGACGATCGGCCGCCTGTTCGGCGGTGATATCGCGCTGCGGCATGGCCAGCATCTCATAGCCGACCATGAACTTCTTCACCGTGGCCGAACGCAACAGCGGCGGATAGAAATGCGCGTGAAGCTGCCAATGGGCATAGCGCTGCCCGTCCGTTGGCTGGCCGTGCCATCCCATGCTGTACGGGAAGCTCGTTTCAAAGAGGTTGTCGTAGCGAATGGTCAGCCGTTTGAGAATGTCGGCCAGCGCATCGCGTTCGTCTCCGCTGAGTTCAGGCAGGGCGAGCGTATGCCGGCGCGGCAGCAACAGCGTCTCGAAGGGCCACACCGCCCAGTAGGGTGTGACGACGACCCAGTGACGATTTTGCAAAACGACGCGCTCTCCGGTCTCCAACTCCTGCGCCAGGTAGTCGATCAAGAGCGGCCGCCCGTGGCGCTCGAAGTAAAGGCGCTGCTGCATGTCCTCTTTGGCCGGCTCCACCGGCACGGTGTAGTTGGCCCAAATCTGACCGTGCGGATGAGGGTTCGAGCACCCCATGATGGCGCCTTTGTTCTCAAAGACCAACACGTAGTTGATGTCCGGTCGCGCGCCCAACTCTTCAACCTGCTCCGCCCATACATCGACGACGCGACGCACATCGGCCAGCTCCATTTCCGGCAGCGTGAGGTCGTGACGAGGGCTGAAACAGATCACGCGGCAGATGCCGGTCTCCGCCTGCGCCTGGAACAGCTCGCCGACGCCCACTTCCCCGCGCGGGCCATCCGGCAGCAGCGCCGCAAAGTCATTGTCAAAGACAAAAGTGGTGGTGTAATGAGGGTTGCGTCGACCGCCTGCGCGCGCGTTGCCGGGACACAAATAGCAGTTGGGATCGTAGGCGGGGCGCGTCTCCGGTGCGCTTTTCTCCACCTGGCCTTGCCAGGGCCGCCTGGTGCGATGGGGAGAAACGAGCACCCACTCGCCCGTGAGCGCATTGCGTCTGCGGTGCGGATGTTCGGTCGGGTCGAAAGGAACGGTGGTCATTGCGCCTCCTGTCTACCGTGCAGCGTCCATCGCCAGTGCAATCGCCCCCAACACTCCGGCCCGGCTGCCGAGCAGAGGAGGCACGATGTACTGATCGATCGCTTCGGTGATTTCGGGTCTCTGAATGTAGCCGTTCAGCAGTTCCTGCACTTCTTTACGCAGCAACGGGAAAAGATGGCGCTGATCCATCACGCCGCCGCCCATGATGATGCGTTGCGGAGAAAGGGTCGTGATGATGTTGACCACGCCGAGGGCGAGATAGTGCGCCTCCAACGCCCAGGCGGGATGGTCGGCGGGCAGATTCTGTCCTTTCGTCTTCCAGCGGCCTTCGATGGCCGGCCCGGCCGCCAACCCCTCCCAACAGTCGCCATGATAGGAGCACCAGCCGGGATAGGGATCGCGCGTCCGGTCATGGGGAATGCGCATATGTCCCATTTCGGCGTGCATCAGGCCATGCAGCAGCCGGCCGTTCACCATGGCGCCGCCGCCCAGGCCGGTGCCGATCGTCAGATAGACGAAGGTGTTCAACCCCTGCGCCGCGCCCCAGCGATGTTCGCCCAGCGCCGCGCCGTTGACATCGGTGTCAAAGCCGACCGGCAGCCCCAGCGCCGCCTTCAGCCGACCGACGACATCCGTGTGCGCCCAGTGGGGCTTGGGCGTCGTCGTCACGTAGCCAAAGGTGGGGGAGGCGGGATTGGGATCGATCGGGCCGAAGCAGGCGACGCCGATGGCCTGCAACGGTTCGCGTCGATGATGCGCTTGAAAGAAGTCGATTGCCTGCGCCAGCGTCTCTTCAGGGGTGGTCGTCGGAAAGCGAATCTCATCGCGATAGTCGTCGGGTCCGCCGGCGACAGCGCAGACAAACTTGGTGCCGCCCGCTTCGATTCCACCATACAAAGCCATTTTTTTCTCCCTGCTCGTTTTGATTTGAATCGGATGGTTTTGACTTTATAACGCATTTTCTTCGCTCGGCGCCACCTCCAGCAGCGCCTGGCCATGGGTCGCTTCAGTGAGCGCATTGCGAAAGGCGTCGAGCTGGTTCAAAGGCAGCCGGATGCGGAAGCTGGCGTCGACGCCGAACTCCTGCTCGACGATGCTGGCTTCATAAGCGGGCAAAAGGCGTTGCAAAAGCGTGATGGCGCTATAGTCGAGAAGGACGTCTAGCAGCGCAGTGGGCACGCGCTCGCGGGTGGGCAGAGTGGACAGCGCCAGTTGCACGCCGCCACTGTAGGCGCGCACCAACCCTCCTACGCCGAGCAGCACGCCGCCGAAATACCGGGTCACCACGGCACAAATATCTCCGACGCCGGAATGAAGAAGGACGGTCAACATGGGGCGACTGGCGGAGCCGTGCGGTTCACCGTCGTCGCTCATGCCGATCTGAGCGGTGGCGCCGGGCGGCCCGACGACGTAGGCCCAACAATTGTGATTGGCGTCGGCGAATTCCTGGCGCACCGACGCAATGAATGCACGAGCCTCCTCCACGGTCGGCGCATAGCCGATCGTCGTAATAAAGCGGCTGCGCTTGATCTCCTCTTCGACACGCCACACCGTCGCTGGAACAAGGTACCGTGAAGCCATGAGGATCGGATGCAGACGACCGGTCACAGCCAGGGGACAGGAAAAACGCTGAATCGTCCTATGGCGTGAACCTGGCGAGCGGTGAATCATCAATACGAAGGGCGCCCGATTACGTCCTCATCTTCTTCGTCGAAATCGTCGAATTCGTCGTCAAACGCATCCTTCTCAAACTCGTCCTCATCCAGGAACTCGTCATCGAATTCATCGTTCAGGTGGTTACCCTCCAGACGCGCCAGCTCATCGAGATCGTCGAGGTCTTCCTCGTCCTCCACGCCGTACCCATCGAAATCATCCCATTCCTCGCTGTCGTCGTAGGCAATATCCACCTCGATCGGGCGGAGGCTGATGATCTCCAGCTGGATGCCGCAGTTCGGGCAGACGATGCGCTGTCCGAGGCGCACCCGCCCCGTCAAATTGAGCTCCGCGTCACATTCGACGCACAGTGCTGCCATGATCCCAAAATCCTTTCGGTCACTGAGTTCAATCGTTTCAATTGGTTACGTAATAGCACGAAATCAGAGGCGGCGCAAGAGGCAATCCTGTCAAAACTGCACCAAGAAACGGTGCGCCACGTTTTTAACTCTGCGATTCACGTTGACACGAATACTCCATCACGCTACAATTCATGCAAGTGAACAACAGACCAGCGATCACTCAGCCGCTCATGCCGATCTACGTCTCCTACCTGGCCGAAGGAAGTGATGAAGTCTCCACCGGCGTCCGCGTCATCGTGCCGGTGGAAGGTTCGCCGCAAGCGCAACGCGGGGCTTTCTGCGCCCTTGTCGATCTCCACGGTCTACCGAACGTCGAGCTCCTGACCGAGCGCGTCCTCAGCGCCATGCAGCGCACCTACTACTCGGAACGCGGCACACAATCGCACGTGATCTCAGAGACGGCGCGCCGCGCCCAGGCGATCCTTGCGGCGGAGGTGGAGCGCCTTTCCACGCCCTGGCGGGCGGGCGTCGTCTGCGTCGGCATCCTGGCGGACCGGCTGGCGTTGATGGGGGTGGGAAGCGCCTTCGCCCTGGTGACCAACGAGGACGGTTCGGTGAGCGTTTTTCCGCCCGACCGTCTGGCGGCCCACCAGAAAGGCGAGGAAGCGACGCTGACCTTATGGCCGCTGCACCGTCAGAAGATCGGCGCCGGCGCCGCCATGTTGGCGGCCAGCGGTGTGTGGCTCGACCTGGTCCCGGTGCGCATGCTTGCCGGAACCGCCGCCTATGTGGAGGCGGAGAGCTGCATCGACGCCGCCGAAGGTTTACGCAACCAAGCCGGCCGCAGCGATGCGCCGGGGTTTATCATGGTGATCGAACCTGGTTCTCCTTCGGCTCCGCTTTCGCCGCCGCCTGCACACTCCGGCAGTGAAGGGGCTGCGCCGCCGACGGATCGATCCGCCGGCGGCTTGCCCACGGCGCTCAACGCATCGCCGCCCGTGATTCGCGCGCCCGACGCGCCGCCGACAGAAGACGCACACGCCGCTTCATTCAGGCAGCCCACGCCGCATCCTGGCGCACCCGAAAGCACTCAAACGGAGGCGATCTTTGACCGGACGCTTTCTTCAGATGAGTCTTCAGTGGAGGTAAAAGCGGCGGCGTCAGCTCCACGCGCTGCGCAACAGCGGCCGAGGGCCAGCCTGGCGGCCGAGGTGGTCAATCGTCTGGAAGGGTTGCGCGCATTTGTTGCAAGCATGTTGCCGGAGCGCAACCCCACGCTGACGACGCCGCTGATGGCGGAGGCGACAAGCGCCGGCGCCTATGCGTCGCCCTCTTCTCCGCGGCCCAAAGTGCGCCCGGCGCCGGAGCCATTTGTCCTGCCGCCGCCGGCCACAGGCGGACGTGCGCGGCTGTTCATCACCCTCGCCGTCATTTTGTTATGTCTGATTCCGGCCGTGGTCGGGACGTTGTACTGGCGGCAGGCCGCCGTGGGCGCCGCAGAAGCCGAGCAGTTGGTCAAGCTGGCGGAGGCGCGCTACGCCACCGCTGTGCAAGCGCTCGATCAGGAGGACGCCACAGCCGCCCGCACGTTGTTGACCGAAGCCGCCGCCTTCGTGCGTCGCGCCGAGGAAATCCGCGGACGCACCGAGCGCAGCGCCGAGCTGATGCAACTGATCGAGCGCGATCGCATGGCCGTCGAACGCATCACCTTCCTGTACGGGCTGACGCTCCCCCTCATATCCTTTCCGCCCGAGCGAGCGCCGCAGCAACTGATGGTGATCGGCCCGGACATCTACGTGCTGGACGCCGGGCGCAATGAGATTCTTTACTACCGACTGGGGCCTGACGGTGAGAGCCTGACCACTTCTGAGGCGCAGGTTGTCCTGCGCATGGGTGAGAGCGTAGGCGGCGTCGCCGTCGGCGCGCCCATCGATCTTGCCTGGCAGCCGCCGATCCCCGGCTACGACGATAAGTCCAGCCTGCTCGTGCTGGATGACAACAACCACATTTTTCGCTACAACCATCAGGTGGACGGCGCTTCGCTCGTGCGCTTCGGCGATGGGCCGCAGTGGATCAAGGCTACGCAGATTGAGACCTATCTGGGACGCCTCTACGTGGCCGACGAAGGGGCCAATCAGATTTATCGATATGAAGCGGGCAGTTACAGCAATCCGATCGCCTGGTTTCAGGCTCCAGCGTTGGTGAACCTCTCGAATCTGGCGGCCATGCGTATCGACGGGGACATCTGGTTGCTTTACAAAGACGGCAAGGTGGTCCGCTATCGCTCCGGCGAGCAGCTCCCCTTTGGGCTGGACAACAGCATCCCCTCCCCATCGGAGGGAACCGATCTGTGGGTGGGCCAGGACGGCGACGACGCCATCTATCTGGTCGATCGTTTGTTGGAGCGCATTCTGGTGTTCGACAAAGAGAGCGGCGCCTACCTGGAACAGTTCCAGGCCGCCGAAGGCGCCCCCCTACGCAATCTCAGAGCGATCTTTGTCGACCGTGCACACAACGTCCAGTATCTTCTGGCAGGAAACAATCTGTTTCAGGAGAGATTGCCTCGTTGACGAAAGAGGATGGCCAGCGTCCCTCAGAAGCAGCTTCTCCGCAAGATCGACGACGCCGCGCCCTTTTGTTCAACCTTGATTCCAACGCCCATCTGAATTGTCGGTGAGGATTGGCTTTGATATACTCGCAATGATATGTCGAAGCAATTTCGTCTGCATCCGACGCCTGTTTCCTCGTCGGGAGAGAACGCACAGGAGGGCGCTTCTCGCCTGGCGATCGGCGTGACGATTGCGTATGGGTTCTTTGTTTTAATCTTGGCGATTGTCGCCGGCGTGCATCTGCATGACTGGGCGCAGCAGCGCGTGGTCCGCTCGTCGATCTTGTTCGAGCTGGACAAAATCGTGAAACCGGTGAAGGTCAACGACGCCGTGCAGCCAGAAGTGAGTGCGCCCGTGGAGGGGCAGCCGGCGGCGTCGGCGGCCGACCCGAACGAGCGCGCAGATGCGCCTGCCGAGCAGCCTGTCGTCAACATCCTGCTGTTGGGCACCGATGAACGCCCCGATGAGTACGGGCCGCCCCGCACCGACACCATTATTCTGCTCTCCTTCAACCCCAACACAGGCGCCGTCGGCATGCTTTCGCTGCCGCGCGACCTATGGGTGCCGATTCCGGCGCTAGGCGTCACCACCAAGATCAACACGGCGTACATGCTCGGCGAGCTGCGCGGCTACCCCGGCGGGGGAGCGCAGCTGATCAAAGACACGGTCAGCAGCTTCGTCGGTCGACCGGTTGACTATTACGTCCGCGTGAACTTCGATGGCTTCCGACAGCTGATCGACCTGATCGGCGGCGTCACGGTCGAAGTGCCCTATACGATCCACGATGAGGAATATCCTACGCCGGACTACGGCGTTGAGACCTTTCACCTGGACGCCGGCGTGCACCGTCTGGATGGGGAGACGGCGCTGAAATATGTGCGCACCCGACACGGCGACAGCGACTACGGACGCGCCCGTCGCCAACAGGACGTCATTCGCGCCGCAGTGAAACAGGTGCTGGACGCCGGCGCGCTCCCCCAACTTCTGACGAGAGCGCCGCAGTTGCTCATGACCATGCAAAACAGCGTTCAGACGGACGTGCCGATTCCACTGGCCATCGAGCTGGCCGGACGGCTGCAGGAGCTTGGCCAAGGCAATATCGAACAGTTGGTGTTGGATAATCGCTACGGCGAAGAGACCTTCAGCAGCGAAGGCGCATGGATCCTGCTGCCCGACCGCGCGCGCGTACGCACGGCGCTCAACGCATTCTTTGCCGCCATCGATGCGCCGCCTGGGGTCGAAAAGATTGCGGTGACCAATCCGGCTTCTGTGCGCATCGAAATTCTCAACGGCACCGCACAGCCGGAGGCGGCGGTGCGTGCAGCAGAATTTCTGCAACGCCGAGGCTGGCAGATCACCTCGATCGGTCAGGCCGATCGCAGCGACTACCTGCAGACCATCGTCATCAACTACGGAGTGGCGGACAGTGTGGCGGCCATGGTCTCCAGCCAATTGAATCTGGATGCAGACCAGGCGCAGATTAACGGTTTGGCGGCGTCGGCGCCGGTTGACATTCGCATCGTCGTGGGACGCGACGTGCTTGCACTCCTTCAGTAGCGATGCATGCAGAAATAAGCTATTCGAGTGAACAGGACCATGGGCAAGGCAAGTAAGGTGGGCTGGCTCATCGTCGGCGCAGCGGCGGGCTATCTAGGGTACGAGCGCCTGTGGCGGCAACCTCCCCTGCTGGACATTCCCGCAGCGCGTCCTCAGAAAGACTTTGACTCGGCCGTAGAAGCCGCCCAATCCCAGATAGCTGAGCACGCTCCGGGCATGCGTCCTGAGTGCGCCGCTAGGCTCTTCACACACGGACGACAGACCGATCGAGCCATCGTGCTCCTGCA
>NZ_CAKZMJ010000073.1 GCF_937128415.1 uncultured Caldilinea sp. | reverse complement strand
TCCGTATAACGTGCTAAATCAAAGCCTGCATTGGACACCTTCTCCAAACTATAGAACAAAGCCGCTGCGCAGTCAATGCGAATTTTTTCTGCCTTTTCAGATGTGCAGGTTATGACGCCAAGGAGAACAACAGGAAACTTTTCGAGGAAAGAACACGCATCAGCCTCGCTGACTCTCGGGACGGGGATGCGACAACGCTTCGGAGAATGGAAGTGCACAAACGTGAAGCGCTGCGCCTGCGAAGAGGACGCCCCTTTCTCCGCAGGCGCAGCATTTAAACCCCGCTAATTCAACATCTGAATGACCCCCGCAGCGCCCATGCCGCCGCCGATGCACATCGTCACCAGCCCGAATTCTTTGCCCTGGCGCCGCAATTCATGGATGATCTGCACCGTCAGCTTGGCGCCGGTGCAGCCGAGCGGATGGCCCAACGCAATGGCGCCGCCGTTGACGTTGACCTTCTCTTCGTCCATGCCCAGCTCGCGGATGACGGCCAGCGCCTGCGCCGCGAAGGCCTCGTTCAGCTCGATCAGGTCGATGTCTTTCAGCTCCAGGCCGGCGTATTTGAGCGCCTTGGGCACGGCCGCCACCGGGCCGATGCCCATCACCTCCGGCGGGACGCCCCCCACGGCGAAGCTGACGAAGCGCGCCAGCGGCTTGAGGCCGAGCGCTTTCGCTTTCTCCTCGCTCATCAGCAGCACGGCGGCCCCGCCGTCGCTGGTCTGCGAGCTGTTGCCGGCGGTGACGGTGCCGTTGACGGCGAAGACCGGCTTGAGCTTCGCCAACGCCTCCATGCTGGTGTCGCGGCGGACGCCTTCGTCGCGCGTGAAGGTCGTGCGCAATTCTTTGACCTCGCTCCCTTCACCGTATTTGATGTGCACGTCGAGCGGGACGATCTCGGCGTCGAACTTGCCGGCGTCCTGCGCCGCAGCGGCGCGCTGATGGCTGCGCAGCGCAAAGGCGTCCTGCTCCTCGCGACCGATCTCATACTGCCGCGCCACGTTTTCAGCCGTCAACCCCATGCCGAGGTAAACGCCCGGATATTCGCTGGCGAGATAGGGATTGGGGACAAATTTGTTGCCGACCATCGGCACCATCGACATGCTCTCGACGCCGCCGGCGATGATCACGTCGCCCATGCCGGCCATGATCTGCTGCGCAGCGGTGGCGATGGTCTGCAGGCCGCTCGAACAGAAGCGGTTGACCGTCTGGCCTGCGGCGGTCACCGGCAGGCCGGCGCGCAGCGAGGCGATGCGGGCTACGTTCATGCCCTGCTCCGCCTCTGGAAAGGCGCAGCCGAGGATCACATCCTCGATTTCGTTTTTGTCGACGCCGGCGCGCTCGACAACGGCGCCGATCACGGCGGCCGCCATTTCGTCCGGCCGCGTCGTGCGCAGCGTCCCTTTCGGAGCTTTCCCCACCGCCGTCCGCACGGCGGAAACGATCACTGCATTGCGCATGTTCTGATTCTCCTTCTAGACAGGTTCTAAGGGCGCAGCGTGCGAAGCGGGCCCCGGCTCAATTGCGAAGCGGCTTGTTGTGCTCCAACATGTATTGAATGCGCTCCTGCGTCTTCTTCTCGCCGACCAGGCTCAGGAAGGCCTCGCGCTCCAGGTCGAGGAAATATTGCTCGTCCATCCACTGCCCCTGGCTGAGGTCGCCGCCGGCGAGGACGTAGCCCAGTTTGCGCGCTACGACGCCGTCATACTCGCTGATGAAGCCGCCCTGAATCAAACCGTAGATTTCGACGTTGACGGCGGCCACGACGTCGCGACCGGCGGCGTACACGTTGTTCTTCACCGTCGGCGGGCGGTAGCCGGCGTCGTTCATGGCGAGCACCGTCTGTTTCGCCTCGGCGATGCGATGGTCCGGGTTGAGGATGACGCGGTCGTTGGGCGTCAGGAAGCCCAGCTCGCGCGCCTCTTCGGCGGAGGTGGAGACTTTGGCGAAGCCGACGGTCTCGAAGATTTTGCGCAGATAGGGCGTCGGGTTGACGTTGGTGGCGTGCATGTGCGGGCTGACGTGGCGCCGCACCATCTCCTTGCAGCCGCCCCACCCAGGAATGACGCCGATGCCGACTTCCACCAGGCCCATGTAGGTTTCGGCGTCGGCGACGATGCGATCTGCATGCAGGCAGATCTCGCAGCCGCCGCCCAGCGCCATCTGATGGGGCGCGGCGACCACCGGCTTGGGCGCGGTGCGGAAGCCCATGAAGGTGTCCTGGCCGAACTTGATCATCATCTCCAGCTCATTCCACAGGTTGCTCTGCACGGCCAGCATGATGGCGAAGATGTTGGCGCCGACCGCAAAGTTCTTGCCGTCGTTGGCGATGACCAGCCCGGCGGCGTTGCCGTGCAGCCGCTCGAGCGCCTCCTGCATGATGTCGAACATCGGGCCGTCGAGCGCATTGACGCGCGTGTGCCACTCCAGCAACATGACGTCGTCGCCGATGTCCCACAGGCTGGCCATGTCGTTGCCCGCCAGCTTCTTGCGCGTGCGGCGAATGTCCTTGATGCTCAACGCCTTGGGGCTGCGCGCTGCTTCCACGTACTCTTTGCAAGCCGGGTCATAGACCATCTGCTTGCCGTTGGCGTAGGTGTAGAAGGTCTCCTTGCCCGACGCCAGCATCTCCTTGACCCAGGGCGCCACGCTGACGCCTTCGCCTTCCATGCGGGCGACGGTCTTGCGCACGCCCAGCTCATCCCATGTCTCGAACGGCCCCATCTCCCAGGCGAAGCCCCACTTCATGGCGTTGTCGATGTCCACCAGGCTGTCGGCGATCTCGGGAATGCGTTTGGAGGCGTAGGCCATCGTGCGCGAGAGGGTGTGCCAGATCAGCTCGCCGGCCTCGTCGTCCGCTTCAACCAGCCTGCGCAGACGGTCGGCCAGCGGAAGATTGCGCGCTTCGCCGACGCTGCTCCAGCGCGGCTTCTTCGGCGGGATGTATTCGATTTTCCCGTCCTCGGCCGCCGCCTGCAGGTCAAGCCCCCAGAACGATTTGTTCCCTTTTTCATCGACGACCGTCTTGTAGAACCCCTGGCCGGTCTTGGCGCCGAGCAGTTTATTCTCAATCAACGCCTTCATCACGGCGGTCGTGTATTGTCCGCGCAGCGCCTCGCGATCCTCGTCGTGCGGAATCAGGCTGTACAGATTTTCGCTGACGAGCGCCATCACGTCGATGCCGACAATGTCGTTGAGGCGGAAGGTGCCGGTTTTGGGCCGCCCCAGCAGTTGGCCGGTCAGCGCGTCCACCTCCTCGACCGTGTAGCCGTTCTCGATCGCAAACTCCATGATGTCGCTCTGGATGAAGCTGATCATGCGGTTGGCGACGAAGTTGGGCGTGTCCTTGCAGATGACAACGCCCTTGCCGAGGACGTTTTCGGCGAAGTGCTTCATGCGTTGAACGACAGCCGGATCGGTGTCCGCCGTCGGGATAATCTCCAGCAGGTGAAGATAGCGCGGCGGGTTGAAAAAGTGCGTGCCCAAAAAGCGGCGCTTGAATTCGGGCGTGCGCCCCTGAGCGATGATGCGAATCGGGATGCCGGAGGTGTTGCTGCTGATGATGGTTTCGGGCCGGGCGACTTTTTCGAGCCGCTCCATCAGTTGTTGCTTAGGCTCCGGCCGCTCGATGATCGCCTCGATCACCCAGTCGCTGGCGCCGACCGCCGCCTCGAAATCGTCTTCGAGGTTGCCGAGCTGAATCAGACTGGCAAGAGCGGGCGTGAAGAGGTTGGCGGGTTTGGCCTTGACCATGCGGTCAAAGCCCGCCTGGACAATGCGATTGCGCACCTTGCGATCGGCAAGGGTGAGCCCCGCCGCCTGCTCTTCAGCGGTCAGCTCCGTGGGGACGATGTCCAGCAGCCAGGAGCGAATCCCGGCGTTCGCCAGATGTCCGGCGATGGCGGCCCCCATCGTCCCCGCGCCGATCACGGTGACGGTGTCAATTCCGTATGGCATGACGAATGTGCTCCTTACACTTCAAACGGGATAACGAGGCAAACGATTCGGTTAATGCAGTGTGCTACGGAGGTAGTTTGACATTGCAATGTTGCGAGATCGTTTTGAGATGATTGTATAAGCGGAAGCGAACGAAGTTGCGAGTCACGTGAAGGTCTCTCTTGTAGAGCGCAATCTTGCAGAAGGTCCGATGGAATTGGCGGTTGGTAGGTGCAGAGGGCCTGCGGCTGCGAGCCGCAGCTACTCAATTGCCAGATGATTTTGTTGAAAAATCATTGGGGCGTCCTGGAAGATGCACCGACTGCGCAACATCTATCAAATTGGGGCTGGGGGAATGGGGCTGACTTTGCCCCATTCCCCCAGCCCGGATTTAGCGTTGCACGAGCGGCAGGAAGATGCCGTTGTCGAAGCCGGCGGTGATGCGCGGCCTGGTCAGTGGATCGCCGAAGACGGCGAAGGTTTTCAACGAATCGAGTGCGCCGGTCAGGGGGGAGGTGAGCAAGTTCTGATAACCGGCCTCGACCAGGTCGCCGATGCGCTGGCTGCCGGGAGGGGAATTGCGCAGTTTGCTCACGAAGCCCTTCTGCAGATAGTCATGCCCGTGCGCCACGCTCTGACCGGTCGGCCCCCAGGTCGCCACTGCGCCGCCGTTCGGGTTGCGGATGAGCAACTCGTCGAGCGTGCCGCCGACGGCGGGCTTGGCGAACTGCGAAGACATGCAGGTCATCGCCAGGTTGACGAACAATTTGTCACGGTTGGCGAGCGTCACCGCCCCGACCACGCTGAAGATCGGGGCCTCGCCCAAGCCGTTGCGATCCTCCAGCTTGGCGTAGTTCCACCAGTTGCCATGGCCGTTGTAGATCACCAGGCCGGCGCCGTCGTTGAGCGCGTTGAACGCCTTCTGCTGCGCCTCTGTGATCGACGGGATGCGCCACGGCTCCGCCGTGGAACGCGCAACCGTGTTGATCAGCCCATTGGCGGCGACCGTGCCGGTCACGATGCGGGAGGGCGAATGATCATAATAGATGCGTTGAGGGTTCGCTCCGTAGCCGGTCAGGGCCACCACTTCGTCGGAGAAATAGGCGAAGTCGCCGGCGGGATCGACCCGCACCTGATGCTGGTCGTTGATGCTGACGATGAAATTGTCCGCCAGGAAGACCTGCGTCGCTCCCCAGCCTGCAATGCCGCCCGCGCGCTCATACGCCACAATTTTGTTGACGACGCCGCTCAGCTCCGTTTCATTGCGCACAGGGAGGCGCCCCAGCCATACATCCGGGACAAAGACGTTCGTCTTGGGATTAATTGCGTTCGGATCGTCGCCGGTGACCGGGTCATCGCCGTTCAGCTGGGCGAAGCACGTCTCGCAGGGAACCTCGTTGATATAGAGGTCTACATTCGCCATGTAGGGCGGGATGGGATGGATGGCGCCCACCGGCGTGCGATTTTCATAGTTGTGCGGGTCGTATGTCCCATCGCCCACCAGCACGACGGAGATCGTTCGGTTGGGGTTTTGCCAGTCCGTGCGATGGCGCAGGAAGTTGCGTATGGCCGGAGCCGAAACGTAGCCGTAGCCATAGACGTCGAAAATCGCCTGTACATCGACAAAGAGCGGTGCATAGCCTTGCCCGGCGCGCAGGTCGAGCAGCGGCTGCACGAGACTGCGCCACTGCGCCGGACCGATGTAAAGGGCGTTGGCGGCTTCGACGTTTCCAAAATTCACGGCGGTGTGTGCAACTACGGTCGGCTGCGGCAGGGCGTCCAGCCGGGCCAGTGCATAGCGGCGCGGGGCGACGCTTGCAGACTGATGCAGGGTCGCGGTTGCGCCGGCGTTCAAGGGAATTTTCACGGGGCGCAGCGGATCGGTGACGTCATAAAGCGTGCGATTGGCGGGCAGGTTGGAGAGCGTGAAGCTCCAGGCGCCGGCGGGCGTCCAGAATTCCGCACCTGCGCCGCCAAAATTGAGCGCCACCGGACGCATCCATTCGACGCTGTCGAGCAGGATGCTGGTCGTGTAGGTGGGATAGCCGCTCGGCAGCAATGTGAGGCGCAGGCTGGCGGGTTTGGCCGTCGTGGCGACGCCGAGTTGCCAGTCTCGCTGAGAGATGCGACAAAGATGGCCCACCTTATTCCAGGGGTTCCAGTCGCTCACCTGAGCGTCGAGGGTCTGACCGGCGCCGCTTAACGCGATGAATTGCAATTTATAGCCGTTCGCAGTGGGGCACTCCCCCATCGGGGCGGCGCCGATCACCGTGACCGTAGCCGTGTAGATCGATTGCCCCGAGGCGTCCGGCAGCCGGGTCGCAAGCGGCAGTGTGACGCTCGGGAAGGAATCTGCGGCGTTCCCTGCCACGGTGAGCGAGCCGTGGAACCAGTGATCGTCGTCGACGCCGGGGTGGAGCGAGACGTAGAGCTTGTTCTCCCGCCAGACGCCCTGTTCATACGCCTGTCCGGGCGGAGCGGACGCTGCAATGTTCTCGCCGTCCGCCATGCGCGCGCCGACGGCGTCGAAGGTCAACCAGTAGATGGAGGTCTGATTCCAGCGGTCGCCCACGGTGGGCGCATAGAAGCGGAAACGGTCGGCCAGCACTTCGACGGCGACGGTTTCGCCCCGGTGCGTCAGGTGAAGCTTATTCGCATCGTAGCCGTTGGCGAGCGCGCTGAAGGGCACTTCTTGCACGCCGGGTTGGCTGACGATCAATTTGTAGCCGTTCTGGAGCGCAGCCTGATTGATCGGAACGTTGATCGCTTCCGCCTGGGCAATCTCCGGAGACGCGGCGGCTGCGATCTGCTCCATGCTCTGCTCCAGGGGCGTTGCGCCGGGGATGAACGCCCGGAGCGATGTCGCGACCTTCACGCCGTCGTGCGCCTGATAGATGGGGCTGACGGCGAGCACGGCGAAACGTTGGCCTTTGACGACGCCCTCGCGTAAGATGAAAACAGGGGTGGAGGGAAGCTGCGCTGTTTCGACGTCCGGCGCGTCGGCGGGCGGCGTCCAGTCCAACACCGGCGGCGGAATCGGCGCCCCGGGTTCGACTTCTCCCACGAGCGGCGCAGACGCAATCTGTTCCACGACGATCGAAGGCGCCCCATGGGGTGGAATCGCCAGCGCAATCGTCTGGATCGGGAGATCATAACCTTGATGGCGTGCAGTGGGGAGAAGGGCGCGAAGCGTTTCAAGGGTGGCGGCGCCGACCTCTGGCGCCGTCCATGCCACGCGCACGCCGTCGCCCTCCGCTGTCACAGAGAGGCCCATCGGCGTCTCAGGTTGCGCCATCGCAGGGGGAACGTAGGCGAACAGCCAAAGGATCAGCAGAAGTAGCTGCGATGTCGTCTTCATTGGTGTGTGCATGCTGAGCCTATCCTTTAACTCCAGATGTTAGAAAATCCTGCCGCAATCGCTCTGAATCCAATTTTCACAGAACCAGTATAGAGATCACCCTCAAAACGACATAAAATCGCTCCCCAATTGTGGTATTTAGATGTTACACTTTGTGGTTGCCCCCTCGCCCCGACACGCGCAGCGCCTTCAGCGGTCGCACCGCCTTGCTCAGTGTGACGGCGCTTCGCCTGCTTCACACGACGACACCCCCGCGTGATCGATACGACTGCGCTACGGCTTGCATACGCTTGACTTCGGGCCGATCCGTTGCGAAAAAACGAGGCGGCCAAGCGGCCACCTCGCGCACCGGTCTCTGTTCAGTTGTTTCACAAAACCATCGCCTATTGATCGCCGCTGCGTCTGCGCGCCGCCAGAGCTGCGGAGAGCGCCGCCAACCCGGCGCCAAAGAGCACAACGGTCACAGGCTCAGGAATGGGCACCGGCGTCGGCGTTGGACCTGGCGTCGGCGTGGCGATCGGAGTGACGATCACTTGTGTTGGCGTGCTGGTGGGTGTGTCGGTGGGGGTTTGCTGCACGACCGTCGGCGTGGGGGTGGGCGTCGCAGGCGGGTTGCAATACGCAGCCGGGTCTTCGTCCGACACCGAAGGACCTGTCACGCGCGCGCGGTTGACGTACGTGGGTCGCGAGCCGGCGCCGTCGCCGGCATTGGCGCACCCTTGAACCGGCCCGCCGCCCGGCAGCGTCACGCCCGGTTGAGCGAGGTCAATCGCCTGCAGGCCGCGCACTTTGTAGAGCCAGACGTCGCCTGGATCGAGCAGGCCATTGGTGTTTGCGTCGTTCAAGGGGCCGAAGACGGAAGGAACCGCGCTGGGCAACTGATTGTCGCTGATGGTGACTGAAATTGGATTCAACGGTTCGCAGACAACGCTGGGAGGACAACTGTAGGTGACCTGATACAAGAAGGAGACAGGGCCTCCCACCGGGATCACAGGCACATCGCCGCCGTTTGGATCGTTGGCGTCGGCGCATCCAGAGGGGATGGACGAGCCGGTCTCGCCGACGTCCACCGGACAGACGTACTTCACCAAAGCCAGATCGCCGATGACGGCAGGTTCTTCCTGGGCGAAGATCGTTGCACCGCCCATCAGCGCCAGAAACCCTACGGCAAGCAAAACAGCGCCTAGCAGCGCAGCAGCAATTTTCAATCTTTTCATGATGGCGGCTCCCCTCAGGCAGAGTGTGATGCAGGTGTCTAGACCTTTCTTCAAAGCATCAAGACATGGTTTGCAGACTATAACATTTTTCTTCGTTCTGCGCAAAGTATGCAAAAAACAAAAATCTCGCGTTCCATACCTCTAAACCGGCCCTCCGCCCGCGGCGATATGAAATTCGTTGTTTTCGCGTGCGACCGCGGAGGCGGGCTTGGCGGCGAGCAGCTCATCGAACAGAGGCAGCGTCCCTGTGCGCACGGCGTGCTCGGCGTAGAGAAACATGGCGGCGGACCACGCCTGCTGCTCGTAGCCCATCGGATGGCCGCTGGCGCCGTGCAGCCACTCGTTGAAGCTCCATTCGTAGGTCGTGCCCTGGCGGTTGGCTTCGGCCAGGGCGACGAGCATTTGCTCCGCCTGATGCCGCCAGCCATGGCGCATCAGCGCAGCCACATGGAAGCCCCCGATCATCGGCCAGATACCGCCGTTGTGGTATTGATGCGGCAGATTCAAATTGCGGCTGCGGTAATACTCGCGCCAGTGGCTTTCGCCGGGGAAGATCGGTGGATAGATGGCCTTGGTCGGGTAGGGCTCCGCCATGCCCACCTGCAACATGTAGCGCAGAATATGCTCGCGACGATGGCCGTCGGCGATGCCGGTGAGCACGGCCAGCAAGTTGCCCAGGCTATCGCACCAGTCGCCGTATTCGCGGAAGGCGACGAACGGCAGATAAAACGGTCGGCTGGAAATGGTGCCGACGTTGTGATAGAGCATGAACCATTCCAGCCGGATCGCCTTGAGCTTCTCCAGGTGCTCCGCAAAGTGTTCGGCCACCCAGCAGCGATCCACCCACATCAACAGGTTGACGCGCTCATGCACGCCGGCGGCGTCCACCTCGCCTTGATAGACTTCCGTCCCCTCCGGCAGGTGCGCCGCCAGCTCCTGATGCGCCAGCTTGGCGGCGTAATAGAGCACGTTGTCATACAACACGTTGTAGCGCACCGCCAGCAGGTCCATCCAGTCGCCCGCCTCCGGCACCTCCAAGAGGCCGCACTCGTTCATGTCCTGATAGTCGAGCCAACGCATCGCCTTGTCGATCGTGGGCCAGTGGCGCAGCAGAAACTCCTGGTCGCGCGTGTAGTGGAAATGCAGATAATGGGCGAGGATGAACCAGAGGTTGGAATCGACGGCGCCGGCGTTTTCGGTGCTGACATAGCCGGTGTCCGGGTTGACGTTGAGTGGAATCAGCCCGCGACGGCTCTGATGTCGGCCCAGCGTCTCCAGCGACGCTCTGCCGGCGCGGATCAGGTTCTCGTTGCCCGTGCAGACGGCGCCCAGGAAGGTGATGGCGGAATCGCGCGCCCAAATCTGCGGATAGCCGGCCGCCTGCGCCGAAGCGCGAAAGCCATAGGGCGTGGAGCACTCGTGAAGAATGTTGACGGCTCGGAAATGAGCCTCCTGGATCAACTTGACGTGTAGCATAGCGATATTGTATCCGCACTCCCGTGTTGCGTCTATTCTTTGAAGAATTTGGTCAAGCGATTGTTTGCTGCGCAGCTGAGCTTTCGCACAAGGCTGAATGACCGCTGTATAATGAATCCACCTTATGCAGTTGGCTTTGTTTCTGGGGAGCTCTGGATTTTTAACCAACGCGCAGCGCCGGTTTCCTCGTAGGTGCGGCTCTCAGCCGCACGCGCTTGATGAGCTGCAAAGTCTGGAAGAATTCGAGCATGCGCAGCTGCGCCTACGGGTTGCCAGAATCCTTTGTGAAATTCCTTCTAGCTTCCTGCAAGGTTGCATTCTATGAGAAGGCGCCATCGAACTGCGTAACACGAGTGGATAAATTTGATGGCTCTGCACCCCGGGCTCTCCGTGGGCCAGAGAGATATAGCCTCTTGCGTTGGAGTCAGAGAAACGGCCATGGACGCACGCAACGAAATCCTCACTCGCATTCGCACAATTCTGGATCGCCCTGATTTGCCCTTTCCCCCGCGCGAGGCGCCGCCCCTCACCGCCGAAGAGCGCATGACGGTGACGCACGCCGAAGGCGGCAAACGCCAGCTGGCGGAACGTTTCGGGCAGGAGCTGACCAAGCTATACGGAAGCTACGAGATTCTCGAATCCGCCATCGAGGTGCGGCTGGCGCTGATCAACCGGTTAAACGACTGGGCCGCCGAAGAGGAGGCGGCGCGCAAGGGGCCAAAGCCCGATCTGCGCGGCCAAGAGCGTATGGTCTTGAGCTGGGCGGCGGACAAACTGCCCGTGGAGGGATTGCATGAGGCGCTCGCCGACACCGGCTGGAAACTGGTCGCCCCCCGCCAGCTCACGACGCCGGAGGCATTGGAAGCGGTGCGTTTCATTCGCTTCGGCGTCACCGGCGTCGAGGCCGCCTTCGCTGCCACCGCCTCGATGCTGGTGATCGCCGGCCCGGGGCAAAGCCGCGCCGCCAGCCTGCTGCCCTTCCGCCATGTTGCGATCATCCCTTTCAGCCGCCTCTATCCAACCATCGAATCCTGGCTTGCCGAACGCCGCGCCGCCGGCGAGCTGGTTGACCTGCTGCGCAGCCGCGCCGGCTGGAACCTGATCACCGGGCCCAGCAAGTCCGGCGACATCGAGATGAACCTCACGCTGGGGGTGCACGGCCCGAAATTTGTGCACGCAATTTTGTTCAACGACCTGGGCGACGGCGGTGAATAGGCCAAAAGAGGAAGCGAGCGGCGACCGTCCTTCATTCTCGAAGCTTCAGCCGTTCAACTCAAATCGATTCGCTCCACGCCTTCGATGGCGAGAATCCAATCGGCGCCATATGCGCCGGCCGGGGTTTGAAAACCCGGTTTGACGTCGCCTGCCAACACTTTCTGCACGAGGCGAAGCGACGCCAGCGCCGTCAGTGTGTAGGCTTCCGGCGTGCGCATGCGCGCCTCCACGACATGGCCCAAGTCGTCTTCGGCGCGCCCCCATAACAAGCTGACGCCGCGCAAGCGTTCTTCGTCGGTCGGACCAGGAGTTGCGGAGCGAATGCGGCGACGCAACTCCTTCGCCACGCCGGGCGCACGCAGCAGCCAACCGAAGCAGCGACCGGCCTGCAAGGCGCGCACCATCGCCTTGGAGAAGCACATGTACACTTCGATGTTGGGGACGCCGGTGCTGTAATAGGCCGTCGCCACATCGCCCCAGGGAACGGTGACGGCCAGGCGCGGCCCCTTGCCGAAGTCGATCGAGCGCGTCTTCCAGGCGATAGGAACGGGCGTCAACTTGCCATCTCGACGCACCATGCCGCCCTCCCCACGCAGAAGCGCCTCCAGCATCGTCGTCGCCGTGCCGCGCGAAATTTTGCCCAGTGCGCAAACGCCGAGCAAAAGCCGGACGGCGGTGGGCAGCCTGCGGTGGAGGTGCACTGCCAGGCAATCCGAAGGAGCCACGTCGAAGCCGACGCCGGGCAGAAGCATCACGCCCGCACGTTGCGCCTCCTCGTTGCGTTGGGCCAGCGCCTCGAACACAGCGATTTCGCCGGTGACGTCGAGATAGTGCACCCCGTTGCGCAGACAGGCTTCCACCATGGGCGCCGCCGTATAGACGAAAGGGCCGGCGCAGTGCAACGCCACCGTCACTCCGGAAAGCGCGGCGTCGAGCGCAGATGCGTCATCCAACGGTGCGATTCGATACGGGAGCTGGAGTTGCCTGGCCAGCGTCGCCACCTGCGTTTCGTTGCGGCCGGCCAGCATCGGCTGCAACCCTTGGGTGACCGCCGTGCGGGCGATCAGCGCGCCGGTGTAACCATTGGCGCCGTAGATTAAAAATGGATGAGTCATCTTGGTTTGCTGCTCCTATCGCCCCCTATTGTACATCAGAAAAACTTCACAGAACCGTTGCGCGTCTGGACACACATGGACTTTGCTCAAGCCCTTCGACAAGGGTGTAGGGAAAAAGCAGGGGATTGTCCAA
The DNA here is from genome assembly GCF_937128415.1 of uncultured Caldilinea sp. Classification (GTDB taxonomy): domain Bacteria; phylum Chloroflexota; class Anaerolineae; order Caldilineales; family Caldilineaceae; genus Caldilinea. Next base: position 42,935 of record NZ_CAKZMJ010000073.1, on the reverse strand, counting down.
GAAGAGGCGCAAGAGACCGAAAAACGAATGCGGGCAGAAGAAAACCGCCGTTCAACCGGCGTCGGTCCGGCGACAGTTGAACGGCGGCTGACGAATCGTTACACCTTTTCCAGTTTCACCCATGTGTCATAGAAGACGGCGCTGCCGCCTACAATGTCGGACAGGCAGGTGTTGCCGAGATATGGATCGACGCGCATGATCGCATTGGCGTGAAATCCTGCAGCGCGCCGCGGATCCGCCGGAATGGTTTCGCCGTCGATCGTAAAGGCGCTGGCGCCGTTGGCCCAGTGACCGAAGCCGAGTGAGAAGCTGACCACGCCGGGCCTGATGCCTTCGATCACCTTGACGCGGCCTTCCACGGGTTTGCGTCCCAGAGGGCCGAGGTTCCAGACACCGTCGGGATTGGAGGCGCTCTTGATGCGCACCGTATCGCCGGGCGCCAGCCCCAGACGCTCGGCGTCGACGCGGTTGATCAGCACCTCATTTTCCGGGCTGATCGTCAGGAGCCAATAGCAACCGTTGGTGCGCGATTTGGTCTGCGTGCTCTGGCGATAGGTGCTCAGCAACAAAGGATAGCCCTGTTGTCGATCCTCTTCCAAAGAGCGCCCCAGGCTGTCGGCGATCGGCAAATGCTTTGGATAGCCCAGATAGCGCTCCCCTGTCATGCTGTTGCGCAGCAACGCCGTTTTCTCGTGATAAAGGTTGATCTGGCGTCCGTAGCGGTTGCGCAGTCTCTCGCCGTCATAGGCTTCTGCATAGCCCTGGAAACGACCGCCGCGGTTGAGCACATAGACGACTTTGCGCCACCACTCCTCGCCGACGGCTTCTCGCCAGCGGTCGACGCTGAAAACGCTCTCCGGAAGATGGCGTCTCGCCTCTGTAAAGAGCGCCAACTCTTCGTCCGAAGCGTCGGGCACGGGCGTGTCTTCGGCGGCCACGTTCGCCACCATTTTGAGATAAAAGTCGTCAGGATGCGTCAATTTCTGTCCTTCGCCGAAGCCGTTCGGCCCAAAACCGGTGCTGCCCAGCTTTTCGGCGAACGCCATCAACATCGATTCCAAACAGATCGGAACCTCTTCGCCGAAAACCCGCACCGTTTCGACCATCGGCGCAGCCACCGGGTTGCGAATCGGCTGGACTTTGGGCGTCACGGATGGATGGGAGCCGTGAAACTCCCAGCGCTCCATGTAGCTCAGATCGGGGAAGATGTAATCGGCGTACAGGGAGGTCTCGCCGATTGTGATGTCGTTGGCGATGAAGAGCGGAATCTTCTCCACGTCTGCAAGAATCTGGATATTGGTGTGCCCGGCGGGCAGGGCGTAAGTCGGCGCCCCCATATAAAGGATGAGCGCCTTGATAGGATACGGATAGGCGTCGCCCGCCGAGGGAATCGTCTCCTGGTAGATGTCGGACGCCAGTGGATACCAGGGGCGTTTGGCGGGATATCCTTCAAACAGGGTCGACTTTTCGTATTCGGTCTCGTGGCGGATGATCGAGACGCCGAAGGTGGGCATGGCGTTTGGATGCATGCTCATCACCGGAAACGGTTGACCGTTCTTGGCGCCCGTTGCGTCGTAGGTGGTGGGCTTGACCATCCCGCCCTTCCAGTCGTAGTTTCCGATCAGTAGGTTGAGGCTCATCCAGGCGGCCACATTGTAGTAGCCGTTCGTGTGCTGTGAAACGCCGCGATGGATGTCTGCGGCGGCCTTCTTACCATGGCTGGTGAACTCACGCGCCAGCTCAACGATGTCCTGCGCGCGGACATCGCAAATCTGCGCCCACTCTTCGAGCGTGTGTTCGTTGGCGGATTCAAACAGCAGCTGCATGGCGCTTTTGACGCGTATGCCGCCGATCGTCGTGTCCACGAAGAGGTCGCCATGCACCGGCGTCTCGGCGTCGGCGGGCGCAACCGCCGTCGGTTTGCCCTCTTGCAGGACGACAAACCGATCGTCTTTCTCCGCTACATCGTCCGGTTGAAGCTCCGGCGGCAGGTCGCGCACGCGCAGGAAGGCGCCGGGGCCGTCTTTTTCGATACGAACCAGCCAGGCGGCGTTGCTCCAGGTGGACTCGCCGATCTCCGCCGCCGCCGCCTTGTTCGCTGCAGCCAGATAGCGCGCGTCGTAGCGCTGATTCTCGATGATCCACTGAATCATCGCCAACGCCAGGGCGCCCTCTGCGCCGGGGGCGGCGGGGATCCATTTCCACGCCTTCGCCGCCGTCTTGGAGTGGCGCGGGTCCACCACAGCGATCTTGAGGCCGCGCTCGGTCAGGCCGTCGGTCACCTTGCCGGTGCGCAGCGGCGGCCCATACCCACCCTCGAAGATGTTGGCGCCGACAAAGATGATGAACTCGCTGTTGCCGGTGTCCGCCTGCCAGTAGAATTTTTGCCCCCCGCTCCATTTGCCGTCCGCATATTGCTCGCTCATCGCCTTGCAGGCGAAATAGAGCGAGCCTTGACAGACCGTCGTGTGTCCATGACGATTCAGGCTGCCGAAGCTGTTGGTGATGAAGCGTTGCACCATCTGGGAGCGGCCGGCTTTCATGCGCCCCCACATGAAGACGAGCTGATTGTTCTTCGGCCCCAGATCGGGATGATCCGGATCGATCAATGCGTCCAGATGTTCTCGATATTTCTCTTGAAATTCGGCGACGGTCATCTTCTTGGAGCGGATCAGAGCGACGTCTGCGCTCATGGCGGCGGCCAGCTCCGGGTCGCGCAGCGCATAGAGGTCGCGCAACCCTTCCACCTCTCGGTTCTCCTCGCCCGGAACATGGGCGAAGAGGCGGCCCCCCTCGACAATCTCGGTGACAGCCTGTTCAAAAGAGATCGACTGCCATTTGTTCTCACCGCGCTTGCCTGCACGCTTCAAAACTGTGCGGATGCGATAGGGGTCATACAAAATCTGGATGCCGGCCTGCCCGCGAGGGCAGATGGCGCCGTCCAGACGAGCGACGTTGGGATCGAGCGGCGAGTTGTCGTAGTCGATGTGCGGGGTCATCGTCCAGGGATTGAAGGGGTTGCCGTCCACTTTGACCACCACGCCGTCGAGCAATTTCACCTTGATGCCGCAACCTGTGTTGCAATTCTGGCAACTGGTGTACAGAATATTGCGTGGGTCCGCCAGCTTGTAAAAACGACCATCGTCGAGGCTGGCCGTCTGCGCCAGCGCCTCGCGCTGACTCAGGTGACCGGCGAAGAGCGCAGCGCCGCCCAGCAATGCAGAGTTGCGCAGAAAATTGCGGCGAGAGCGATCTTGGGGTTCTTCCGCTCGGGATGCCGCATGGTTCACGGCTCCGATCTCTTGCATTTGAACATCCACGCTTGACGGTTTCATGCATCACCTCCGGAAAGTTGCTCGCCGGATAATCCAAGGACGCGGCGTTGATACGGTTCGAGAACGATTTTGTAGCCGACGGTAAAAATCGCCAGCGCAATGCCGACTGCAAAGATGACAACCAACCACTCAATCAACGAGGGGAAGTAGTCGAAGGAAAGGCGATGGTGCACGGCGGCGCGCTTCAGCCCTTCCAGCTCCGGCGTAGGATAGGCCAGGCCGGGAATCACGATGTTCAACGGCACCATCACAAAAGTCCACACCATCAGGGCCGCAGCGACGCCGATCACCAGAAGATTGCGTCGGTTCCAGAGAAGGAGCCCTAATGGAACGAGCACGCCGAACAACAAGTGTACAATCCAGATCGTCCACCAGTAAGGGCCAAAGAGCACCAGCCGCAGCCCTTCGGAATAGGCGGGCACACCGGGATAGGCGATCACCAGTGCGTTGGCGCCGGCGGCGAACAGCCCGATGATGATGCCCACCAAAAAGATGCGCGCCAGCTCCTGGGCCGTGGAAGCATATTGCGGAGCGCCGGCCGTCGGCGAAAACAGAAGATGCAACAGGATGAGCAGCCCGATGCCGGCCACTAGAGACGAAACGAAAAACATCAGAGGCAGCACGGAGGCGTTCCAATACGGACGAGCTGCAATGACGCCAAAGAGCCCGCCGATGACGCCGATGAGCGCCACGCCCACCGGCGCTCCGATCAGCGTAAGCCTTTTAGCCAAAGCGTCCTTGCCGCGTCGGTAGGCGTAGAGCTCCCCCACCAGGAGCAAGAGGTAGAGGGTGTGCAGCCAGATCATCCAGGTCATCAAGGAGCCAAAGTTCGGCTGCAGATAAGCCTTCCAGAAGCGGAAAGGATGACCAAGGTCCATGCCGATGATGAACAGGGCGCCGATCAGAGCGGCCAGAGCTGCCAGCGCCACGACGGGGCCTAGCTTCTCCAATCCCTCCACACGAAATCCATAGCGCAGGGCCGTGTAGGCGAGCATCGTGCCGACTTCCAGCCAGACCAAATAGACGTAGACGCCCACCCAAAGCCCCCACGGCACATAGCTGGTCACGGCTCCGTGATCGCCTATGAACAAGACCCGAAAGACGCCCCACGAGCCGACGGCCAACGCCAGGATCGCCAGGGCGAGCGAGATGATAAAATCGACGCGACGGTCCATCCGAAAACCGTGCGCAATTTGTGCTGTGGTCATAGAACTCTCTCCTTTTTCCATCGTTTGCGGCGCCATGACGCCGACCCAGGTGTGGCGCCACGGAGTCGCAAGATGAGGACAAGCTCACAACAAATAGTACACACGCGGTTTGGTGCCGGCTTCCTCTTTCAGCCGCATGACATTCGGTCTCGAAATCAGCTCGGAGACCAGACTTTCCGGATCGTTTGCATCGCCAAAGTAGGTGGCGTGACCGATGCAAGTCGTCACACAGGAGGGCAACATCCCCGCTTCCAGCTTATGGCGGCAGAAATGACACTTGCGCACATTGCCGATTGGAGAGTTGCGCCCTTCGCGCGCCCAGCGCTGTCCGTACTCAAAATTGGCCTGCTCTTCATAGGGTTGAACCGCGGGCGTCTCTTCCGTGTATTTGTAGCCAAAGTCAAAGGTGCGCGCGTGGTAAGGGCAGGCGGTCATGCAATACCGACAGCCGATGCACTGCTCATAGTCGATGTCCACGATGCCGTCAGGGCGTTGCCAGGTGGCCGTGACCGGACAAACAGGCACACAGGGAGGGTTCTCGCATTGCATGCACGGCCGCGGCATGGAGCGGATCGATACGTTCGGATAGGTCCCAAGTTCTTCATCGATCACCGGTCGATAGACGACGCCGGGCGGCAGTTGATTTTCGGCGATGCAGGCCACGTTGCACGCCTGACAGCCTGTGCACTTGCGCAGATCGATCACCATGACCCATCTGCGCTGCTCCACCGGCTTTTGCATCGCCTTGTGCAGCTCCGCCATCATGCGTTTGAAAATTGTATCGCCGCCTTTGGCCTGCGAAGGCGACTCGATGGTTTGCTCTTCCGACGAAGCCGCCTGTAGGGTTGCACCGCTCGCCAGCACTGCCGGAGCAACCAGCCCGGCAAAAATGCTGCTGGCAAATTTGCGCAGAAACGAACGCCTCGATGCTTCGTCAGCCGGAAGGACGCTCATTTCTTCAACCTCGGCGGTTTTCGTGGAGGCCAGATCGCTCCGATCCCTCTTCATGCCATGCTCTCCTTTCCATCACATGCGTTCCGTCTCCAAACATTCATCAGGACGCTCGCAATTCGCCAACCGATAGAGGTTGCATGCCGCCGGACGACAACGCTAAATCACATAACTGTTGGCAATCGACGTTTTGCCTTGCAAGAGGAGTTTATATGAGGAGCAGACGCCTGGAGAGCGGTAAAACCCGACACTTGTGTCGGGTGAAGCTTGAAAATTGGTAAAAACCCTGTCAGGGAATTCACCGACTTCGCCCCTGTTCACAGGATGAAGATAGGGGGTTCTAATGAAGGTTTCCACCCAATGGGGTATAAGATTTTTCTTATTTCTTCAATAAGGAAGCCACAAGACTGAATTGCATTGCAAATCGATTACACTGTTAAGGGCTATGGAATTAAAAGAAGGCTGCACTTTTTGCAACGGACGCCAGAAATGGCGCAGAAGATGAAATAGGAAGTTCGATATGTCAATGTCACAGACAGATTTTCGTCGCTATGTCGTTCTGATCCTGATCGCAATCGGGTTGCTCTGGAGCTTGAATGCCTGCTCCGCCGGCCAACCGGCGGCGGCTGCCTCTCAACCGGTCGCCGCGGCAGTGAAGGTGAAAGCTAAAATCACGCCGGCGGAATACCAGGCCAGATTCGGCGCCAACGCCGACCATGTTCTGATCGACGTGCGCACGCCGGAAGAGTTCGCCGGCGGCCATATTCCAGGCGCCGTGAACATCTCCGTCGACCAGCTGGCGCAGCGCCTGAGCGAAATCCCGAAGGACAAGCCCGTTGTGCTCTACTGTCGCAGCGGCAACCGCAGCAATCAGGCGGCGCAGATTTTGGAGCGCGCAGGCTATGCGCAGATCTATGACCTGGGCGGCATCATCACCTGGGCGCAACAAGGGTATCCGATCCAATGAATCCCGCCCAGCCCTACGCAACACGCAACACGCAACACCGAAGCAATGGAATATCGCCATGCATCGCCTCTATCCTCTCCTGATTCTGGCTGTGCTCATACTTGTAGGTTGCTTCTCTTCTCCCGCCTCTTCAACGACCTCCGCAAGCGCTCCTGCGAACCTGGATTTCAGCACGACGCGCCTGAGCGAGGCGGGCCGCTATCGCGTGAGCTTCACCAGCGAGCTGAACCCGATCGCCATCAACCGGCTTCACACCTGGACGCTCCATGTCGAGACGCCGGACGGCGCGCCGGTCGAGAACGCCGTGATTCAGGTGCACGGCGACATGCCGGAGCATCGTCACGGCATGCCAACGGCGCCCAAGGTGACGCAATATCTGGGGGATGGAAATTACCGGGTCGAAGGAATGCGCTTTCAAATGGGCGGCTGGTGGGAAGTGGTGTTCGAGATTGAAGCGAACGGCGAGAAGGACCGCGTCGTCTTCAATCTCCTGTTGAGGTAGCGGGGAGATGCAACGCAGTGCAACCCGGAACGCGCGCCTGTTCTTACTTATGGTCGGCGCCGCAATGGCGCTGCTGCTTGCGGCCGGCGCCATCGCCTTTCTGACCGACTCGCCGAGATGGAGCGTCGACGAGGTGGCGCTGCTGCGCAGCCTTGCGCTCGACGCACTGGAGCCGTTGCCTCCGGACCCTTCCAACCGCGTGGCCGACCATCCAGGCGCCGCTGCGCTGGGCGAACGCCTCTTTTTTGATGCACGTTTCAGCGCCAACGGCGCCGTGTCGTGCGCCTCCTGTCACATGCCGGAGCGTTATTTCACCGACGGTCGCCCCTTTGGCGTGGGCGTAGGCGTGATTCCGCTCAACACGATGACGCTCGTCGGCGCAGCCTACAGCCCCTGGTTCACCTGGGACGGCAAGGCCGACAGCCAGTGGGCGCAGGCGCTTCTGCCGCTGGAAAACGCCGTCGAGCACGGCGGCGACCGCACCTTCTACGCTCATCTCATCGCCGAACATTATGCGGCGGAGTACGAAGCTCTCTTCGGTCCGTTGCCCGATCTCAGCCGTTTTCCGCGCCGCGCCGGCCCGGTCGATGATCCGGACGCCGCCGCAGCCTGGGGGGCGATGACGCCGGAGGAGCAGGACGCCATCAACCGCATCTTCGCCAACATGGGCAAAGCGCTGGCCGCATATCAGCGCACCCTGCTGCCGAAACCGGCGCGCTTCGATCGCTACGTCGCATCTTTAGGCGACGACGGGCGCCCTTCCCGGCCCGGCGTCCTGAGCGAGGACGAGATCGCCGGCCTGCGCATTTTCATCGGCAAGGGGCAGTGCATCAACTGTCACAACGGCCCGCGCTTCACGAACGATGCTTTTCACAACACAGGCGTGCCTGCAGCGCCCGGCTATCCGGTGCATCGGGGGCGCATCGACGGGGTCGCTATCGTCCAGTCCGATCTTTTCAACTGTCTGGGGCCTTATAGCGATGCGGCGCCGGAGGCGTGCACGGCGTTGCGCTTCATCGTGACGGAAGGGGATACTCTGCCCGGCGCCATGAAGACCCCTACGCTGCGCAACGTGGCCGAAACCGGGCCTTACATGCACACCGGCCAATTCGCCACGCTGGCTGAGGTGATCGAGCACTACAACGCCGGCGGCGGCTTTGCCTTGATCGGCCACAATGAGCTGCACCAGCCCCTCAACCTCACCCCGACGGAGGCGAAGCAGCTCGAAGCATTTCTCCATACGCTGACGGAAGAGCCGTAGAGGAAACCGCTCGCGCAGCAATTTCATCAGAGGCTCGCGGAGGTTTGCTTAACGAAAAACCTTCCAGGAAGCTCGAAGCTTCCTGGAAGGTTCACCTCACGAGAAAAGTTCTCCAATTCGGAACGCCTATCCTCGCTGCCAAACGCTCGCAACCCTCAGTTCGCCGGCGCAAACTCCATCACGCCTGTGTCGAACTTCAGATCGATGAAGAGCCGTCCCTCCTGGAAGAAGTAGAAGGCGGTCGCCGACAGGTCGAGGATGAACTGATAGTGGAGCGAGTCCGGCGCACAGGCCGCCATCGTCGAAGTCTGAAGGTCGATGGTCAGCCTCTGCTCCTCATCCGTCGTGAAGGCGCCGTTAAGCACGTTGCAGTCATCGCGCACATTGACCGTCCCATCTTCGCCGAAGGTGAGCACGTAGAGGGTGGGATCGACGGGCGCTACGACCGCGCCGTTGCTGTATTGCGTCCGCACCCAGTTCCAGGACGTGCCCGGAAGCGCAGTGGGCGCTTCGACGACGGTTTCGGCTGTCGCTGCGTCCGCCGCAGCCGCATCCTCGGCGGGTGCGACCTCGCCCGTCTGTTCTCCGGTGGCCGGCGCAAAGATCACCGAACCGCTGTCGAACGGCAGCGACAGCGCCAGACGCCCGTCCTCGGTGATGAAATAGCCGTTGGCCGCAGCCACATCGGCGATGAATTCCTGCTCCTGCGCGTCCTCCGGACAGGCCATTGCAGTGGAGATGAGGAATTCAATGCTGAGCTGGCCTTCCTCGGCGCGATAGCTGCCGGTGAAGGTGTTGCAGTCGGTCGTGGCGCTCACTCTGCCTTCGGCGGTGAAGGTGAGCGTGAAGGCGCCTTCGGTCGCCGGCGTGATGCGCGTGCCGTCGTTGAACACCGTCTCCACCCACACCCAGGAGGCGCCGCTGAGGGGCGGCGCAGTCTCGACGCTTTCTTCTACAAGCACGAGGGCGTCGTTCTCCCAGGCGTAGGTCTGGCTCACCCGTTGCGACGGACAGCAGATCGGGTCGTCCGGCCCCAGCGTGAGCATCGTCAGTGCGATCTGATTATCGGCGATGGACAGGTTCTGCACCTCGACGCGGTCGCCGAGCGGCGCGCTCGCCACATGGACCGGGGCGCCCTCCTGTGCGACGATCAACGCCAGGTTGACGAAGAGTCCGCTGCCGCCGTCGCTCTCCGTGACGATGGTGGCGACCGCTTCCTGTTCGTTGATAACGCCGTAGGCCATTGGCTCGGGCAGCAGCCGCACTTCGATCAAGCCGGGGCTGCCCGGTGCCACCGTTTCTGTGTAGACGCCGTTCGTCAGCGGCGCCACGCCGTCGGACGCCAGCTCGGAGTTGATTGTCATGTTCGCCAGCGAGATCGGCGCCAGCGGGTTGACGGTTCTCGCCGGCGTCACCGACTGCAAGGCGGCGTCGAGCGCTTCGAGGTCGGGCGTAAAGTCGGCGCCGGTCAGCCCGTTGAAGAGCGTCGCCATCTCGGCAAGATAAGTCGTGTAGACGGCGACGAACTGGTCATACTCCTCGCCGCTCAGTGGCTGAGGCTCTGCAGGCAGCGCAGAGGTGGTCACCGGCAGGTTGGCGACGATTAGGAACTCGCCATCGGCGCTCAAACCCTGGAAGAGATAGCGCAACTGGTAATTTTCGATCGGCGCCACATCCTGCACGAAGCGCCCGACAAAACGCACGCCAACGCCGCCGTCGGCCAGCTCCAGATAACGCACCTGCGCAGCAAAGTCGTTGCTGGCGGGGACCGGTGGCAGGAAGGGCAAGGGCGGCGTAGGGTTGGCTGGCTGTTCTTCGAGCAGCGTCTGCAGTTGGGCAAGCGTCTCCGCCACAAAGGGATCGCCGGCGTCCTCCCAAATCGCCTGATAGGCGCCCACAGGATAGACGGAAATGTAGCCGGTGGCCGTATCGCCGTCCATCAACATCCAAGAGAAATGCTTGGGCTGGCCCTGGTCGCCCGGCGGCATGGTAGCGTCGTAGGCGGTGGCCTGTTTCACAGCCGCTGTGAACGGAAGTTCAAGGCCGGAAAGATCGATGGTGGCCGAGATCTCCTCCTGCGCCACCAGACGGTCGCCCACCTTGACGAAATCAATGGTCGACGGCGTGTTGGCGCAGCAGAAGGCGTCGTTGGGGCCGACTGCGATCATGTCGACGGTGATGCTGCCGTCCTCGTTGATGACGATGCTCTGGATGTGCGAACGGTCGCCGAGGAAGGCGCTGGCGGTGTTCACCGCCTCGCCGTCGATCCGTTGCACCAGTTCCAGGGAATAGTATTGGCCGGTGCCGCCGCTGTATTCCACAATCAGCGCGGCTGCGGAGTCCAACCCGTTGATCTTGCCGTAGGCGATCGGCTCGCCGAGCAATTGCACGGTGACGACGCTCGCAGGAACGTCGGGGATGACCGTCTCGGTGTAGACGCCGCTGCTCAGCGTCACCGGTTTCTCCAACATGACCGAATCATAGGTCAGGTTCCCGAGCTCCTCCACCGTCACCCACTCGGGGCGCTGAATGGTCAGCGACGCAATGATGGCGTCCAGCGAGGAGAGCGTCGGCGTCCAGGCCGCATCTTGGGCGGCGTCGAGCGCGTTGAGAGCGGCGGTCGTCTCCACCGGCCACTGGGCGGAAATCAGATAGCGGCCGTCGTCGGTCAGGCCGGTGAAGTGGTAGGCAAGTTGATCGTCGGCGGAGACGACGCCGTTGCGCACCGATCGGGCGATGAAGCGCACGCCGCTGAAATCTTCTCCCTCCAGATAACGGACTTGGGCGACCAGATCGTCGACGTCCGCCGGCGGGACAATCGGCAGCGGCGCCCCGAGGGATGCAGGCTGCTCGCTCAGGATGCGCTTCAGCTCCTCAACCAGGTTGGCGATCGTCAGGTCGCCAGCCCCTTCCCACAGGCGGATATACTCCTGAACGGGGTAGATAGCGATGTACGGGCCGCCGTCCGCAAAGACCGTGGCAGGATCGTCGTCTCCGAAGGTCAACAGCGTATGGATGGGGGCGCCGGTCGGGATCAGCGCGGAAACCTCGTAAGGCGTCGCCGGCATGACCTTCGTCTGATAGCCGCCCTCCGGCGCAACGTCCAGCGTCGCCTGCACGCCGCTGCCGACGAGGTTGACGCCGGCCAGCACAAGCCCCTCATCGCCAAGCCCATAGATCAGGCGCACGACTTCGGTTGGGCAGCACATGGGGTCGTTGGGGCCGTGGCGCACCATATCGACAAGGATGCGGCTCCCATCCATCTCCAGCGCGTAGACGTCCACGCGGTCGCCCAGCAGCGCACTGGCGACGTTGACCGGCTCGCCGTTCTGATCGACGACGATCGCCAAAGTGACAAAGACGCTGCTGGCGCCGCTGCTTTCCGCCAGCAAGACGGCTGCGGCATCCTGGCCGTTCAGCGTTCCGAAGGCCATCGGCGCCGCCGCCAACACCGCAAAGACGCGATTGGCGGGGTCTTCATAGCGGCCATCGACCAGCGTGATCTCTCCGGAGGGCGTCAACTGGGAGCGATAGGTCAGATTGGCGAGCGCCTCCAGGGTCAAGACGTCCGAAGCAAGCTGTTCTTGTTGAAGAGATATAGCCAGAGGGGCTGCCAGTGAGGACGCAGGCAGCGCCGAAAGCGACAGAGCAACCACCAGAATTGGTGTGAGAAATTTCAGCAATGTGTTTTTCAATTTGCACTCCTTTCCAGTTGTTCAGGCGTTGCGCAGTTGACCCGGTCTTCCGGGAAGCTTGATGGAATTTCGCGGCTCATGGGACACAGTTCGATGACGCCCTTTGCGTACAATGCAACCTTTCAGGAAGTTGGATGGAATTTCACAAAGGATTCTGGCAATCCGTAGGCGCAGCTCGCAGCTGCCTTCTCCCCCTCTCCCAGCATTGGGAGAGAGGGTGAGGGCTCACCGGCGGGACATCGAGAGCGTGCGGCTGAGAGCCGCACCTACGGTCGCAGCCATCATCCCTGCCAGAAGATTGTGTTAAAAATCATGGAGCTTCCTGGAAGATGAACCGACTGTGCAACTCCTATTTTTGAATAGAACTATCTTACTTTGCGCCTTTGCGGAAGAGCGTCAGGCTCTTCCAATAGGGCAGTTTTAAGCACTGTGCAATCATGCCAAAAGCAAGCGCGCTGCGCAAGCTGAAAACGATATGAGCGAACGTGCAGTTCCGCCGGATCAGCGCACATTTTGCGGCATGCGATGCTCCATCCAGCGCACGCCCAGCGAAAGCACGATCGTCATCGAAAGATAGAGGAAAGCGACAATGTTGTAGGTCTCGAAGTAGAGAAAGGTGCTCGCAGCATAGACCTTGCCCATCTGCGTGATGTCGGGCACGCCGAGCACGGAGACGAGCGAGGAGTCTTTCAGCATGGCGATGAAGTCGTTGCCCAAAGGCGGAAGCACGCGACGGATCGCCTGGGGGAGCACGACCAGTCGCAACACCTGCCAGCGCGACATGCCCAGGCTCTGCGCCGCTTCGATCTGTCCGTGCTCGATGCTTTCGATGCCGGCGCGAAAGATTTCGCTGAGGAAGGCGCTGTAGCCGATGATGAGCGCAAGGATGGCGCGCGTGGTGAAATCAAAATCGCGCACGCGGAATTCGAGCAGAGGACGCGCCGCCGGCCCCAGAAATGACAACTGTTCGCCTAGCCAATTGACAGCATAGACGAGCGCCGGCGCGCCGACGAAGGCGATGTAGAGCAGCAGCACGAGCATCGGCGCGCCGCGGATAATCTCGACGTAGAAGGTCGCCGCCTCGTAGAGGATGCGATTTTTGGAGACGCGCGCAATGCCGATGAACAACCCTACCACCAGCGCACCGGCGTAGGCGACAAGCGTGACGTAGATGGTGACGCCCAGCCCGCGCGACACGGCGGAAAAGATCACGGCGTAGCTTTCGTTGGTCAGCGTTCTCCAAACAATGAGCACGCCCAACAACAACGCCACCAACAGCCAGTACGGCAATCGGCTGAAGAAGCCATAGGCTGCGTGACGTCGCGGGGCCGGCATCGATGCAAGGCTCATGAATGAACTACTCCCCTACGGCTTCAAAGCCGACTTGACGTAAATATGCATCGAGCGCAGCCTCGGCGCGCTCCGCATAGCCAGCGTAACGTGCGCGTTTGCCGCGCACCTCCTCCTCCAGCGGCGGCAGCAAGCCCATCGTCGCCTTCATCGGCTGGAAGGTCTTCGGGTCGGCGTGGGTGATGTAATAGAGCAGTGCGCCGATCATCGTCTCGCGGGGAAGGACGAGCAACGGCTGGCCGCACAGCAGGCGCGCCATGTTGACGCCGGCGATCAGACCGCCCATGGTGCTGCCGACGTAGCCTTCCGTGCCTGTGATCTGCCCTGCAAAGAAGAGGTCGTCGCGCGTTTTGAACTGGAGCGTAGGTCGCAGCAGCGTGGGGCTGTTGATAAAGGTGTTGCGGTGCATCTGGCCCAGCCGCACAAACTCGGCGTGCTCCAGGCCGGGAATCAGGCGCAGCACCTGCTCCTGCGCGCCCCATTTGATGTTGGTCTGGAAGCCCACCATGTTGTAGAGCGTTCCGGCGACGTTGTCCTGACGCAGCTGCACGGCGGCGTAGGGGCGTCGACCTGTGCGCGGATCGCGCAGGCCAACTGGCCGCATGGGGCCGAAGGCCAGCGCCTTCGGATCGCGCGCCGCCAACACCTCGATCGGCATGCACCCCTCGAAGTAGCGCTCCAACTCCTTGTCCGCCCCCTTCAGCTCGATGCGCGGCGCGGCCAGCAACGCCTGCACAAAGCGCTCATACTCCTCTTTGTTGAGCGGGCAGTTGATATAGTCGCCCTCCTCGCTCCCCAGCGCGCTCTCGCGATCGTAGCGGCTCTGACGAAAGGCGATGCTCATGTCGATGCTGTCGGCGACGACGATCGGCGCCATGGCGTCATAAAAATAAAGGTGCTGCTGACCGGTGAGCGCCTGGATGCTTTCGGTCAGGGCCGCGCTCGTCAGCGGGCCGGTGGCGATGATCGTCGGGCCGTCAGGAATCTCCGTCACCTCGCTGCGATGCACGGTGATGTTCGGGTGACTGTGGATGCGCTGCGTGATCTCCTCGGAGAACTCCTCGCGGCTGACCGCCAGCGCAGCGCCCGCAGGCAACGCATGCTTGAAGGCGGTGCGAATGATGAGGCTGCCCATGCGCAATAGCTCATTTTTCAGGATGCCCAGGGCGCGGTCGGGCAAGGTGGAGCCCATCGAGTTGCTGCACACCAGCTCCGCCAGTCGATCGGTGACGTGCGCCTCGGTCGTGCGCACCGGCCGCATCTCGAAGAGATCGACATGCAGCCCCCGGTTGGCGATCTGCCAGGCCGCTTCGCTGCCGGCCAGTCCTCCGCCGATGATGGTGACAGTTGGTTTGGTCGGTCTTATCTGCTTCATCTCTCAAATAGCTCATTCCCCAGCGTAACAGACGCCCTGCCGCGTTAAACGCTGTTCTCCATCAACTCCGCCTGCGAAATCGGTTTGATGCGCGCCAGGAGCCCCAGCGCCACGCCCGCCATCCCTGCGCCGAAGAGGAAGGCCGCCGACGGGGCAATCGCCTGCCAGAGCAGGCCGGCGATCAACGACGCAGGCAGAGCCATCAATCCGATGGTGCCGTTCAGCCAACCATAGCCGGCCCCGCGCTGGGCGCTGGGCACGAGGTCGGCCACGAGCGACTTCAGCGCGCCTTCCGTCATTGCATAGTATAGCCCATAAAGCGCCCACAACACGGCGATCTGCCATACTGCGTTGCTCAGCGCAAAGCCTAGATACAGCAGCGCATAGAAGCTCCAGCCCAGCCTGATGATGCGCAGCCGCCCCACGCGGTCCGACCACTTGCCGAAAGGCTGTGCGAAGATCGTGTACACGCCGTTGAAAAGCAAGATCATCAACAGCGTCGTCAGCACGCTGGCGCCTCGATCCTGCGCCAACAGGACGATGAAGGCGTCCGCAGAGTTGCCGAGCGTAAACAGCGCAACGCTCAGGAGCGCCAGCCGAAAGCGCGGGTCGAAGGAGGACAGGGAGAGGCTGACGTTGGCTTGGGGCGCAGTCGGCGTTGCAGCCTTCGGTCTGCGACGTTCTTCCAGGCCGAAGGCCAACACCAGCACCGCCATCGCGGCCGGAATCATCGACAGCCAGACGATCGTCGTGAAGGTGCTGCGCTCCAGCTCGAGGCTGTTTCGCTGGAACCAGAAGATGACGACGATTGCGATCGCCAGCCCCAGGAACGCGCCCAGGGTGTCGCCGGCGCGTTGAAAGCCAAAAGCGGCTCCCCGTCGTCGAACGTCGATGCTGTCGGCGATGAGCGCGTCGCGCGGCGCAGTGCGGATGCCCTTACCCAGGCGATCGCCGAAGCGCGCGGCGAAGACCATGCTCCAGGTCGTCGCCAGCGCCAGCAGCGGCTTGACCAGCAGGGAAAGCGTGTAGCCGCTCACCGCCACCCATTTGCGGTTGCCGATGCGATCGGAAACATAGCCGGAGACAAGCTTGCTCAGCGCCGCCGTCGTCTCCGCCACGCCTTCGATCAACCCGATCAGCGGCGTCGAGGTCTTGAGCACGCCCGCCAGAAACAACGGCACGAGATAGACGACCATTTCGGTGGAAATGTCGGTCAACAGCGAGCCGACCGCAGTCACATAGACGTTGCGCGGATAACGATGCGACGACGTCGCCGCATCCAGGGATTCCGTCGTCATGATTCATCTCCGTTCTGAAGCGGCAGCCAGGCCAGCACGCGCTGGATCATGGCGTCCCAATAGCTCCACACGTGGTCGCCCGGCCCTTCTTCGTAGGTGAGCGGCAGCCCCAGCGTCTCGGCGTGCGCCTTGAAGCGCAGATTGTCCGAATAGAGGAAATCTTCTGTGCCGCAACATTGATACAGCCTGGGGATGGGCGCGCCTCGACGGGCGACCTGCTCCGCTAAAAAATAGACGTCGTTGGGGCTGCCGGGGAAGCAGCGCAGATCGCCGAAGATGCGCGTCATCTCCGCCACCCAGGCCGGGTCTTCGCTGTTGGCGTCTTCGGCGAAATTGCGCAGCGCGCCGGAAAGACTGGCCGCCGCGGCGTAACGCTCCGGAAAGGTGAGCGCCAGCTTGAAAGCGCCGTAGCCGCCCATCGACAGCCCCGCCACGAAGTTCTCTGCGCGGCGTTCGGAGAGCGGAAAGAAGCTGCGCGCCAGCGTCGGCAGCTCCTCGCTGATGTAGGTCCAGTAGCGGTTTCCCTGCGCCATGTCGGTGTAGAAGCTGCGGTCGACCGCCGGCATCACTACGGCCAGGTTCATCGGCTCGACGTAGCGTTCGATCGAGGTGCGCCGTTGCCAGATCGTATGGTCGTCGGAGAGGCCGTGCAGCAGCCAGAGCACGGGAAGTTTGTGATTGCGCTGCTCGCCTGGCGGAGGTTGCGGCAAGATGACGTCCATCGAGACGGAAAGATTGAGGACGCTTGAGTAAAAATTGCAATGAAATAAAGCCATTTAGCATCTCCTGCTTCATTTTGTTGTGTGATTGGAAATTTCATGACCACAACGTCGCCAAGACGCAAAGTCTGTAACACATTGTCGCTTTGCGTCTTTATGGTTGTTTTCGCTTTTTTGCAACATTTTGTCTGCACAAGTGGGCTGAAGCGGCGAGCCATCGTCCGATCTCTGCACCGCGCCATCCACACCACAGGCCCAACACTGCGCCTGCACCTAACCCTACGAGAGCGAGAGGCGGGTCAAGCGAAGGGACGCCAAACATCTGCATTCTGAAGAAAGCCGCGAGGGTGAACGCAGCAAGAGTCGCAACGCCCAACGCGCTGCGCAGCGAGGCCTTGGAGTCGGCGTCAGGCAGGCGCAGCATGTACATCACGTCCATCGCCGCCGCAGCAGCCAACGCCAACAAATGGACGGCGGCGCCCGGTCCGCTTTCGCCATGTGCACGTGCGTATGCGAAGTTCACCAACGCCTGGTAAAAAAGCGCCGCTGCAAAGATCAGCATCGCCGCGCCAGGGCGACGCAGCGCCTGCAACGCCATCTGGCCTAAGAAGAGCGCCGCCCCGATCGCCAGCGCTGTCGCCATCCACATCCACCGCTGCGCGGCTCCGCCATCCGACGAATCCGTCCCCAATGCGGCGGAAAGGAGCGGAAACGCCATCAACGAAAACAACAATAGCAGAGCGATCTCGCCCAGCTGCAGGCGACGCGCATTCCAGGCGTTTGTTGTGGAAAAGTTTGTTGCTGAAAGGGCGAATGCCTGCTGCGTCGCCCCGCTAAACAAGATGGGGGAAGCCACCGCCGTCCCCGCCAGCAACTGTTGACGCCAACTCGTCGAAACGCTCATCTCGCCTGAGGCAATCCAGGTCGCAAAAAGCCCCGTATATAGAACAAATCCAACGCCCAGGATCGCCACGCCCCCCAACCGACGTCCCGGCGCAACCTTGAGGGGCGAAAGCGAACGTCGAAAGAAGACGAGCCAGGTCAGCGCAGCGGAAACGCCGAAGAGCATAGTCACCCAGGCAACTTGGCCCACCCAAGCTGTCCAATCGCCGCGTTGCAGCCAGGAGGCAAGCGTCAGGAGAACGAGCCAAACGAGGGCGGCATGCAACAAAGGCGCCCACAGAGAGAGCGGATGACTCTCTGGCGCCCGCCCCTTGCGCTCCGAAGAACGATTCTTCACGCTCCGCTTGCTCGCCTTCATGCAACGATTATACTCGATCGGTTTCTTCGACCTCGAACGGCCCCAAGCTATAATAGCGTCATGGAGCAGACATTCTCACCTGAACAATTCTCCGTGCAGGCCATCCACGCCCTTCAACAGGCAGGGGAGTTTGCCTCGCGCACGCGATCGCTCTCGCTGTCGCCCTCTCATGTGCTCTATGGGCTGCTGGCGCAGCGCGAGGCGGACGCCGTAGGGGTCCTGACTGCGCTAGGCCACGACACCGAGAAGATGTTGCGTGAGCTGAAGGCGCAGCTTGGCTCTCGCCAGATGGTGCGCTGGCGCACGAGCGGCGCACAGCAACAAGAACGCATGGACCCGGCGCTGGAGCGAGTCTTGCACGGTGCGCTCGCCGAAGCAAACGCCGCCGGCGCACCCTTTGTCAGCACGCGCGACCTGCTGGTGAGTGCGCTCGCCAACCCGACTGCAGAAATCGCCGAATGGCAGAACGCATGGCGCATCGACGTCGACGCCGTCCGGCAGGCGCCGGTGCGCGTTTACGAGCAATCGGTCGCACAGGCAGCGCAACAATATCAGGATGCGGCTGCGCGCGCCGAAGCCCAACGCAGCCATTGGCGCCTCAGCTCCGTCTTCCTGGGGCTGGCGGCGATCATGGTCGCCCTCGGCGTCTATCTGTATTCCACGCCTGAGCCGGAGCCGGTTCTCTTCTTCGCCTTCGTCACGATCGGTTGGGTGATCTCTCTGGCCCTGCACGAGTTCGGCCACGCCTTGATGGCCTACTTTGGCGGGGATTTCAGCGTCGCCGAGCGCGGCTATCTCACCCTCAACCCGCTCAAATACACGCACCCTGTGCTGAGCATCCTGATGCCGGTGCTTTTTCTGCTGCTGGGTGGGATTGGGCTGCCGGGCGGCGCCGTCTACGTCAATATGGGCGCCATTCGAAGCCGCTGGATGCAGAGCGTGGTGGCGGCGGCCGGTCCAGCCGCCAACGCACTGTTCGCAGTGTTGTTGGCGCTCCCTTTCCTCTTGATCTCCGACCCCACCTTATGGATCGAGCATTTCCATTTCTGGGCGGCGATGGCGCTGCTCGTCTTTTTGCAGGCGACCGCTATCGTCTTCAACCTGCTGCCCGTCCCCGGACTGGATGGATTCGGCATCCTGGCCCCCTGGCTGCCAGACAGCCTCCATCGCGCGCTGGCGCCCTTCTACTCGTTTGGCTTTCTGTTGTTGATCCTGCTGTTCTGGTACGTCGAAGGCTTTCGCACCGTCTTTTGGCGCATTGTCCTGGTGATGCTGGGGGAGCTGAACATTTCGCCTGTGCTGATCGACGCCGGATTGACGTTCTATCGCTTTTGGATGTGATAAAATTCCATCAAACCGCCGAGACGTCCTCCGGCTCCACCGCCGGAACGCGTACGACGCGCTCTTTGCTCACTACAACTTGCCCCGTGCGTCCCCCCGGCGCGCGACTCACCCAGCGACGTTCGGTCACGATCACGTCCACCTTGCGCTCCCCGCGCTGATTGGAATGGTACGCGGCGAGCTGTGCAGCGGCGAGCACATCTTCCTCTGCGGGCGCCTGCTCTGAACTGCGCACCACCACATGCGCGCCGGGCGCGCCGCGCACGTGCAGCCACAGATCCGAGGGCCGCGCCAGCTTAAAGGTCACCTGTTCGTTCTGGCGCGCGTTGCGCCCCACCACGATCTCGACGCCCCGAGATGTGCGATAGCGCAGCGGGCCGCCTGCGGCGGGCGCAGTTTGGGTCGCGCGCGCTTTCGGGGAGGAGAGCAGCCCTGCCCGGCGCAGCTCATCCAACACGGCGGCCAGCTCCGGTTGATTGGCCGCGCGTTCGGCGTCCAGCGCCAGCTGCGCCAGCAGGTCGAGGTCGGCCAGCAGTTGGGCGCGACGCTGAGGAATAATCTCGGCGGCGCGTTCCAGCTTCGCCGCGCGTTTGAACAGGCGCTGCGCCTGCTCGATGGGAGAAAGGTGCGGCTCCAGCGGAATGTGCAGTGTTTCGCCGCCCGCATCCACCGTGAGCAAGGTCTGTCCGGGTGCAATCTGGCCGGAGAACGCCAGCAGCCAGCTGGCCTGGGTGCGCAAGCGCTCCACCTCGCCCGGGGCCGGCGCATCGCCTGCCAGCGCAGCCAGCCTGCGCTCCACCTGCGCTTGCGCCCGTTTGACCTGCGCCAACACCTGACTGCGCAGCGCTGCATAGGCGTCGGGCGCGTGCGTCGCCGTCGGCTGCGCAAAGAAACGCTCCAGCGCCTCGCTCATCGACGGCTGCGGCAAAAAGCGCCCGCGAAACTGCACCGGATAAGGTGCGAAACCCCCGATCCACCCCTCGTCTTCGATCAGGCCCGGCTGCCAGTCGCCCGTCTGCAGCGGTGACCATAGCTCTTGCAACGCCTGCGCCAGGGCGATCACCGTCACGCCTTCGCTGCTCGCCCCGGCGTTTCCCGTCACGCGAAACGCGATCTCTCGCGCAGCGGTGGGGCTGAGGCCGGCGACGCCCGCAACCAGCGCCTTCCACAGCGGCCCCGGCTGAGCGATCACCTGGGCGAGCCGGTCGTAGTAATCTTCGGCGCCGTCGTCCAACGGCGGGAGTTTGGCGGGAGCAGGCGGCGGAGCATAGAGATGACCGGGCGAGAGCGTGCGCTCGCCCTCTCCGGCTCGCACGCGGCGCAACGCCTCCAGGATGCGCCCGCCCGGCCCCACGAGCACGGCATTGGGCTGGCGTCCGATCAGCTCGACGATGAGGCTCGTCGTCCCGTGTTCGGGATGCTCGAAGTGCAGGTGCAGCACGCGTTCGACGGGATCCGGCTGCACCACATCGCTCAGCAGCGCTCCCCGCGCATATTTGCGCAGCAGCAAGAGCAACGGCGTCTCGCCTTCGACCCCGCGACGCAGCTTGTAGGAGACGGTGTGCACGCGTGCGCTGTTCGGATGCAGCGCAACCAGAAGCGGATGACGCGCGCCGCCTGCGTAGACTTCAAAGCCGAGCGCGTGTTCATCCACCGGCGTCACCTGCTGGATGCGCCCCGGGCAGAGCGTCTGTTTCAGCTCGGCGGTGATACAGGCCAGCGTCAATGCGTCGAAGTGCACGGCTGCTCCACCGGTTGCGGGTCAAGCCCCTGCTGACGCCAGGCGCGCGCCATCACCGGCTCGCGGCGCTCCATGGTGCCTCCCGCTGCAAAATAGGCGCCGATGCTTTCCCACCAGTCGCGCTTGACGCTCATCGCAGCGTAGGCGGAGTCCAATTGCTCCGGCGTGAAGTCTGCAGGGTAGCGATTTTCAAAAAAGCAGAGCGCGCGCGGAATGCGCGGCTTGACGGTCGGCGGATAATGCGCCGGGTCGATCACGCCGATGCAGAGGCCGTAGAGCGGCAGCACGCCCGGAGGCAGCGCCAACGCTTCGGCGATGCGATCGACGTTGTTCTGCACTGCGCCGATGTAACAGGTGCCATAGCCGAGCGCCTCCGCAGCCACAACCATGTTCTGCGCCACCATCGTGGCGTCCGTGGCGCCGTAAAGCAGCGAGATGCGCTCGCGCATTCCCCACCCGCCCCCGCGATGCTCGACCAGGCGCCGCAGCCGGTGGACGTCCAGGCAGACGATGAAAAATTCGGCGGCGTCGCGGATATGTTGCTGATCGGCGCAGAGCGTCGCCAGGCGGTCGCGCAGCGCAACGTCGGTGATGCGCACGAAGGCGTACATATGCCCCTGCGCGTCGGTCGGCGCGCGTCGCCCCGCTTCGATGATCAAGTCCAGGTGGCCGGGCGCCAATGGCTCGCGCAAAAAATAACGCACCGACCGATGTTTTCCGAACACGGCCAACTCCGAAGGAAACGCTACAAAAGTTGAATCATTCATCGATCTACTCCGAAGGGTTCGCAATTTTTCTAGGAAAATTCTGCGTGAATCGTAATAAAAATGGTTGACAATAAGCGCACCTGCAGATATGATATGGATGATTCGCATTTCGACCTAATCGAAGGCGGGTCATTTGGGTCGGTGGCGGAATGGCAGACGCAGCGGACTTAAAATCCGCCGGGGCAACCCTTGTGGGTTCGAATCCCACCCGACCTACTGAGGGAGGGCCAGTCGAGTGAACAGAAAGGATGTTTATGAAACACCCGAGCAGTCACTCGGACGGCCTTGTGCGGAGGCCGTCCACTTCCCTCCTCTGGCAGGGTATGCGCCTCGGCGTGCGGCTGACGGCGGCCCTGATGGCGACGGCGATATGGTTGTGGTTGGCTGCGCCCGCGGCGCAGGCGCAAGGAGCCGTCCACACCGTTGCCGGCGGTGAAAACCTCTCCACCATCGCCCGTCGCTACGGTGTGTCGATGCAGGAGCTTGCCGCCTACAACGGCATCGTCAATCCCGATCTCGTCTTCGTTGGACAGAAACTCCAGATTCCAGGCCGCGGCGGTTCGCCGCAGACGCTGACCTCCGCCGGCCAGGGGCAATTGCCGGGCGACGGCGGCTACCACGTCGTGGCGCGGGGGCAGACGCTGTCGGAGATCGCCAAACGCTATGGCATGACCACCGGCGATCTGATGCGGCTCAACGGCCTCACCGATCCCAATTTCATCTGGGTGGGGCAGAAGCTGCGCGTCAGTGCGCGCGTGGCGCCGGTCGCAGCGAGCGGCGCCAACACAGCCAGGCCGGCGGTGGCCGATGAAATCTACATCGTGCAGCCCGGCGATACACTGGCGGGCATCGCTCAAAAATACAAGACCACCGTGCAGGCGCTGTTGGCGGCCAATGGGTTGCCGAACCCCAATTTCATCTGGGTCGGCCAGCGGCTGCGCGTGCGCGCCAACACCCTGCCGCAGACGACGCTCAACTTGGCGGCGGCGCCCGCAGACGGCAAACGCTGGATCGAGATCAACCTCACCACCCAGACGCTGACAGCCTGGCAGGGAGACGTGCCCGTCATGATCACCCGCATCAGCAGCGGCCGCGCCGGCACGCCGACGGTGACCGGGCGCTTTACGATCGGGACCAAGTACAAGTCGCAGCGCATGGTGGGGCCGGGCTATGACCTGCCCAATGTGCCCTGGGTGATGTATTTTTACCAGGGCTACGCCATTCATGGCGCCTACTGGCACAACAATTTTGGCGCGCCGATGAGCCATGGCTGCGTCAACATGCGGCCCAGCGAGGCGGAGATGCTCTACAACTGGGCGCCGGTGGGCACCGAAGTCTACGTGCATTATTGAAGGAAAACGACGATTCGTCTCCTGCGCACCATGCCGCCTCATCTGAAGCAGCCAGCTGCAAATCCGCCTTCGCTTGCGCACGCAGGTCATCGCCTTGGGCGGGCATCTCGACCCGTCCAAGGCGTTCGGCTTCCGGTCGCACGTATGCAGGGTGGTCAGAATGTTTTGTGAAAGGTCATCAAGTCGCATTCCCCCTGTGAAACCCCAGCGTCCGCGTCGGCTTCTGTTCGGAAAGGCGGCGCCGGCTTTGCATCTTTCCCGCTTTGCTGCGATACTCCAGACATGGCTGGCCGTGAATTCGATATCATCCTGACCCATGAGCGCACCGACTTCGACGCATTGGCCTCGCTGCTCGCCGCATCGCTGCTCTTCCCCGACGCCATCCCGGTGTTGCCGCGCCAGTTGAATCGCAACGTGCGCGATTTTCTGGCGCTTTATCGCAACCATTTTCGCTTTGTTTCCCCTGACGACGTCCCGCGCGGGAAGGTGCGTCGCGCCATCCTCGTCGACACGCGGGCGGCTAACTCGCCCAGAGGCATGCAGGCGGACACCGAAACCATCGTGATCGACCACCATGCGGCGCTTGCCGAGAAGAACCTGATGCACGAACCGCGCAAGGCGCTGCCGCAGGCGCACGAGCTCTGGTGCGGCCCCACGGGCGCCAACACCACGCTCCTCGTCGAAAAGCTGATCGAGCACGCCATCGACGTTTCGCCGGTGGAAGCGACGCTGCTGGCGCTGGGCATCTATGAAGACACCGGCAACCTGACCTACGCGTCCACCACCCACCGCGATGCGGGTGCGCTCGCCTGGCTGCTGGAGCCGCAGCGCGGGGTCAATCTCGGCGAAGTCAACGAATTTTTGCACCATCCTGTCACCGAGGAGCAGCGCAAGCTGTTGCAGGTGTTGATGGACGCCTGTGAGTTTCTCGAGATCGAGGGACACACGATCATTATCACGATGGCCAGCGCGCCCGGCTTCAGCGATGAACTGAGCACGCTGGCGGCCCGCCTGCGCGACTTTCACGAGCCGGATGCGCTCTTCCTGGTGGTCGATCTCGGCGACATGATTCAGGTCGTGGCCCGCAGCACCACGGAGGCCATCGACGTGGGCCGCATCGCCCACGCGCTGGGCGGCGGCGGCCACAGTCGCGCGGCGGCGGCGCATCTGCGCGACGTCAGCCTGAGTGCCGTGCGCGCCCGCATCGAGCATTTGGTGCGCACTTACGCGCGCGTGGCGGTCACCGTCGGCCAGATTATGAGCGCAGGTCGCCCGCACATGCTCCAGCCCGATATGACGATCGCCGAGGCCGACGCCCTGATGCGTCGTTACGGTCACGAAGGCTTCCCGGTGGTGACGACCGACGAACACGGGAAGGACGTGCTGCTGGGCGTCCTGACGCGCCGCGAGGTGGATAAAGCGCTGGGCCATGGCATGGGCGACCAGCCTGTGCGCCGCTTTATGCGCGCCGGTCAGTTCACCGTGCGCCCCGACGACTCGATCACCGTCTTGCGTCGTCGCATGATCGAGAGCAACTGGGGGCAGATCCCGGTCGTCGACAACGAGGGGAACATCGTCGGCATCGTCACGCGCACCGATCTGATCAAGCTTTGGGACGACGCCAATCTGCCCGGCCGTCGCAGCAATGAACTGGCGGCGCGGCTCCGCCAGACGCTGACGCCGGTGCAGCTCCATCTGCTGGCGCTGATCGGTCGCGAGGTCGACGCCATGAACTACAACGTCTACGTCGTCGGCGGCTTCGTGCGCGACCTGATGCTGGGCGTTGCAAGCAAACGCGCGCTCACGCTCGACGTCGACATCGTCATTGAGGGCGACGCTATCGCCTTTGCGCGGCGCATGCAGGAAAAATATGGCGGGCGCGTCGTCGAACATAAGCGTTTCGGCACCGCCAAATGGCTGCTTACGCGCCGAGACGCGCCGGTCGACGTCGATAAGCTGCTGGCCGGCCTCGAAGGCGCCAACCCCGCCGACTTGCCGCCCCATCTCGACTTCGTGACCGCGCGCACGGAGTTCTACACGGCGCCGACCGTCCTGCCGACGGTGCAACAGAGCAGCATCAAGCTCGATCTCCATCGCCGCGATTTCACCATCAACACGCTGGCGCTCTGCCTCAACCCCGACCGCTGGGGCGAACTGCTCGATGCGTGGGGCGGTCTCGCCGACTTGCGCGCCGGGCTGGTGCGCGTGTTGCACAGCCTCAGTTTCGTCGATGACCCCACGCGCATCTTGCGCGCCGTGCGCTACGAACAGCGCTTCGATTTCACCATTGAACCGCGCACGCTGGAGCTGCTGCTCGACGCGCTGGACCTGCTCGATCGCGTCACGCCGGCGCGCATCCGCCACGAGCTGGAGCGTATCCTTCAGGAGGAAAAGCCGGAAAAGGCGATGTTGCGTCTCGACGAGCTGGGCATCCTGCGCAAGATTCATCCTTCGCTCTGCATGACGCAAGAGATTGCGCGCCAGTTTGCGGCGCTGCGCGAGGCGCTGCAGGCGGAAGACGCCGATCCGCTGCTGCGCAAAGAGCCTGTAGAGCGTCTCTATCTGGCGATTCTGACATATGGCCTCAGCCAGGAGGAGCTCGACGCGCTGAAAGAACGACTGGGGCTGCGCCAGGAAACGCAGCGGATTCTGAGCGGAATGGCGATCTTGCACCGTCATCTGCCGACGCTTTCCGACCCAGGCGCCAAACCCAGCCAGGTGGCGCAGATTCTCGATCAGGTTCCGCCGGTTTGTCTGGCGCTCTTTCCCATTGTCTCGCGCGATGCGACGGCGCTCGAGCGCGTGCAGCGCTATCGCACTGAATGGAGCCAGATACGCCCCCTGCTGACCGGCGATGACCTGCGGCGCATGGGCGTCCCACGCGGCCCGCTCTATCGCCAGATTCTCATGGCGTTGCGCATGGCGCGCATCGATGGCGAGCTTCATACGCTGGAGGAAGAGAGAGAACTGGCGAAGCAGCTTGCGGCGATAATGTGATCTGCGACGAAGTTGCGTTCGTTTGCACAACCGTCGATTTGTTACAATGACATAGCGATTGACGGAGCTTTGTAAAGGAAATGGGATCGATGGACCTGGCATTCTGGCGCGATCTGTCGCTCTTTTATCTGCTCACGATGCAACTGATCGTCACGTTGCTCATGGCGCTTGCGCTCTACTTTCTTCTGCGCGCAGTCGTCGCCATGCGCCGGAAGGCGACCGGCGGCGTTCAGCTTGCGCGTAAATATGTCGGCGTCGCCCACGACCGGAGCCTCCAACTCGCCGACAAAGCCGCAACGCCGCTGATTCGGATGCACGCCCAGTTCGCCCGCGGGGTTGCAGTGACGCGCGCCCTGCGACCGGGTCACCCACCCACTGATCAAACGAAGGAGTCCTTGCAATGAGCCATCGCATGCGCTCGCTGTTGATTGGCGCCGTCGCCGGCGCGCTGTTGGGCGCGGCCTTCGCCTGGGTCGCCAGCGACGCCGACGCAGACGGAGAAGTCGACGCCGTCACTGCGCTCAAACGCCTCGGCCCGATGGATTATTTTGCGCTCGGCATCGCCATCCTGAACCTGGCGCGCCAGTTCGGCGGCATGTTGCATAAATCGTAAATTACTTATTCACCCCGCAAAGGAGCGTCCCGATGTCAGAAAAGCTGGGAACTGCAGAGCGCCCGCTGCGCGTCGCCGTCATCGGAGCCGGGCCAGCCGGTTTCTACGCCGCCGAAGCCATGTTGAAAGAAGGCTATGTCGTCACAATCGACATCTTCGAGCGGCTGATTGCACCCCATGGCCTGGTGCGCTACGGCGTGGCGCCGGACCACCAGAACATCAAAGCGGTGTCCAAAGTCTACGACCGCACGGTTGCAAATCCCGCCGTTCGCTATTTTGGCAACGTCGAAGTGGGCAAAGACATCACGCACGATGAGCTGAAGCGCCACTACGACGTCATCTTCTACGCCACCGGCGCCCAGTCGGACCGCAGGCTTGGCATCCCCGGCGAGGATTTGCCCAACAGCCTCTCCGCCACTGAATTCGTGGCCTGGTACAACGGCCATCCAGATTTTAAGGATCTTCCGGTCGATCTAAGCTGTGAAGCGGCGATCGTGGTCGGCGTCGGCAACGTGGCGATGGACGTGGCGCGCATTCTGGCCAAGTCGGTCAAGGAGCTGGAATGCACCGACATCGCCGACCATGCGTTGGCGGCGCTGGCGAAGAGCAACATCAAAGACATCTACATCATCGCGCGACGCGGGCCGGCGCAGGTGAAATTCACGAACGCCGAGATCCGTGAGATGGGGCATCTAGAGATCGCCGATCCGATCGTGCTTGAGCAGGAGTTGAAGCTCGATCGCGCCAGCAGCGCCGCCATCGAGGGCGACATCGCCATGCAAAAGAATCTTGACTACCTGCGCGCCTATGCGGAGATCGGCGCCACCGGCAAACCTCGCCGCGTGCATTTCCGCTTCCTGCTCTCTCCGGTCGAAATTATCGGTCAAGATGGGAAGATCGTCGCCGTCAAAATGGAGAAAAATGAGCTGCGCCCCTCGGTCAGCGGCGACATCAAGGCCACGGGCACAGGCAAATATGAAACGATCGAGGCGGGGCTGGTGCTGCGCTCCGTCGGTTACAAGGGTGTGCCGATCGAGGGCGTGCCCTTCGACAAGCGCAGCGGCGTCATCCCCAATGAAGTCGGACGCGTGATCGACCCGGAGACCGGAAAGGTCGTGACAGGCGAGTATGTCGCCGGTTGGATCAAGCGCGGCCCCACAGGCGTCATCGGCACCAACAAGCCGGACGCCATCGAGTCGGTCAACAGCATGTTCGAGGACCTGCAGAAAGGGAAGCTCACGCCGGCGCCGGAGCCAGACCCCGATGCCACACCGGCGCTTTTGAAAGCGCGCGGCGTCCGCTACGTGACCAAAGACGAGTGGAAGCTCATCGACGCCAAGGAGATCGAGGAAGGCAAAGCGCGCTGCAGGCCACGCGTCAAGATTGTAGAACGCGAGGCCATGCTGGCGCTGCTCAACGGCGCATCCTGACGACGCCTGAGCGCTGAAAACCTGCATCACGGACTGCGCAGCGTCCGCACGCGTTCGGCGAACCGGCGACAGCCTTCGACGCTGTAACGCAAAAAGGGCTCGGGCGCCTGAAAAGCGGTGTGACGGATTGACAGCTCGAAACTGAGCGGTTTGGCGTAGGGGGAGGCGGCGATCAGTTGTGCAATGCGCTCCCAATCGACGACGCCCATATAAAGAGGAAGATGTTGGTCGCTGGCGCCGTCGTTGTCGTTGAGATGCAGCGCAACCAGACGCTCGAAGAAAGGCGCAAAGCGCTCGACGCGATCCTGGCCAAGCATGGCGTGGCCTGAATCAAAGCAGAAGCCGAGGAAGTCCGGTGCATAGGTCGCCAGCAGCCTTCCAATCAGTTCAGCGTTGTCGGCGGCGTGCGTTGCTTCGACGACGCCTGCTTCGATGGCGGGGAAATCGATCAGATTCTCGAGCGCAATGCGAATATTGCGCGCCCGAGCGTAGGCCTCGAGGTCGTCGAGCGAGCGGCGGATCTGGTCGAAGAGAAATTCGTTGAAGCGGGCGAAGTCAGGATGCTGCGTCGGCGGGTAGACGTGCATCACGACGGCGTCGCCGCCCAGGCGGGCCGCAAGGTCGATGCGATTTTTCACCAACTCCACGCCCGCCAGCCGGGCGTATTCCTGCGGCGCATACCAGAATTTTTCGACGCCTTCGGAGCCGTGCACATCGATAAGCCGCAGGTTGTATGCATCGAGCCAGCGGCCGATCTGCATCATCTCACTGTCGGCGTAGAGAAAGTCGGAGCGCCAATGATGGCACCAATGCACGTGAGTGAAACCCGCCTCCGCCATCCTGCGTAGATAAGGTTCAGGATCGCCGCGATCGGTCACGTAATCGCTGGTCAGCGCAAGCATCGTTTGCTTCCTTTCGCACGGTCACAGGAGTTGTCGCAATGGCGCCGGGGCTTCCCCTCACCAATCTCACACAACGTACGCGCACTTATTGGGAGATCAACCGCATCCTGATGCGCGGCGGCCTGCGCGCCGTTGCGCATCGCGTTCGTCGTTCCCCGCGCGCGCCCGGGTGGTCGCTTGCCTATGAGAGCATCGTCGAAATGATGACGCTGGGCACGCCCGGCGGCTCGATCCAGAGCGCCGACGAGATTCGCCGTCCTCTGGACCGACTCACCCATGTGATGCGCCCGTTCGGCGTCAAACGCACGCCGGTGAACAGAACCCCCTTCCGCGGGGAGTGGGTCGCAACGCGAGCCTCGACGGACGAACGTCTCATTCTCTACCTGCACGGCGGCGGCTATGTGTCCGGCTCTCCCAGGACCCATCTGGCTGTGACGACGCGGCTGGCGCATGAGGCGCGAGCGCGGCTCTTCGCCCTGGATTATCGTCTGGCGCCCGAGCATCCATTCCCGGCGCAGATCGAGGATGCGTGGGCCGCCTACTGGTGGCTGATCACCGAACAGGGCTACAGCCCGGCGCAGATCGTCGTCGCCGGCGACTCTGCGGGCGGCGGCTTGACGA
The DNA here is from genome assembly GCF_937128415.1 of uncultured Caldilinea sp. GTDB lineage: Bacteria > Chloroflexota > Anaerolineae > Caldilineales > Caldilineaceae > Caldilinea. The sequence goes on along the minus strand of NZ_CAKZMJ010000073.1, from coordinate 13,249 downwards.
TGGCTCTGTTGCTCGCCCTGCGCGACGCCCATGTCCCTTTGCCTGCAGGCGGCGTGGGCCTCTCCCCCTGGCTCGACCTCGCCCTCTCCGGCGAGACGCTGCGCACGAATGCGCCGACCGATTTCCTGAACCTTGACGTGCTGCGCACGGCCGCCCGCATGTACTGCGACGGCTATGACCCGCGTCACCCGCTGATCTCGCCGCTCTACGCCGACTTGAGCGGGCTGCCGCCGCTGTTGATTCAGGTCGGTTCGGCGGAGATGTTGCTCGACGACAGCCGTCGCTTCGCCGAACGCGCCTGCGCCGCCGGCGTCGATGTCCGGTTGGAAATCTGGGAAAACATGGTGCACGTCTGGCACTTCACCTGGCTGATTGAACCCCAAGCGCGGCAGGCGCTTCGCCAGGTGGGCCGCTTTGTGCGAGAGCGCGTCGCCGCCGCGCGCCAGGCGCATGCGCTTGTCCATTGAAACCATCCTGGTCAAGGAGCAGAGATGACGGACCGCAATCGTCGCCTCGTCTACTCGACGGAGCCTGAACCAGAACCCGCCCCCCAGCCCCGTCCCAAGTCGCCGCCGCCACGACAGCAACAGGTGCGCGTGGCGTTGGAGCGCAAAGGCCGCGGAGGCAAAAGCGTCTCGGTGATCACCGGCGTCGTCGCTGCGCCGGCCGAACTGGAAGCGCTCTGCAAGACGTTGAAAAATCGGCTCGGCGCAGGCGGCGCTGTGAAGGGCGCCGTCATCGAAATCCAGGGCGATCAGCGAGACAAGATTGTTGCCCTTCTGCAGGAGATGGGCTATCAGGCTAAAAAAGCCGGAGGATGAGGCTGTTCGACCCGAAGCGTCTGGCTGGAGGCTGAACCCACGGTTGCGCGTATCGATCATCGCCTCTGGCGTGACGCGACCGGATGTCAAACCTACGGCTACTGCGGCTGCGAGCTGCAGCTACCATCATTGCCGGATTCTGCTGTAAAAAGACATCGATCCCCGGAGGGCTGCGCAGCGTTTCTCTTGTTAAAGTGCATCGCAGCGATCATAGAGGGGCTACGACGATGCGCTCGATCCATTTCACCTGCTTCAGCGCGTCGTTGGTTTCTGACGGAACGATGAGGCGAACAAGGCCGGCCTGTCGGGTCATCAGGGCGCCGTCCCTGGCGTAGGCCAGCAAGATGGGACGCTGGGGAGGAGCGGTGAGCACCTCTTCAGGTTGCAGGCGGGCGCCAAAGCCATCGGCGCTGATGACGTCGATGTGACGCCACCGCTCGGCTTTCGGCAGACAGGCGCTCAAGAGATCGTGGAGCGCCACCCCGCCGAAGACAAACGGCCCGGATTTTCCGTGTCCGGTGCTCACGATGTAACATTCCGCCACCTCCGTGTAGGGCAGCGTCCGCAGCCTTTCCACTGCAATCCATTCCTGCGTTCCCTTGGGGGAGAGCAACAGGAAGACGCCGTCTCCGGGCGGAGGCGTTGGATTCGGCTCATGAGGATGGCCATGCACCCATGCAGGCTCCTGTGTTGCCTCGGGGTGGGCAGGCGTCATTGCCCTTCCGGCTCCATGCTGAATGTCAAGGGATAGCCATCGAGCCGCGCCCGGGCGCGCGCGACCTTCACCAATCGTTCAGCCTCGGTGCGCGGCCGCACGACGACCACAGCCTGCCCTTCGTTATGCGCCACCTGTGCAATGTGCTCGGCGATCTCCTCCGAGACCAAAAAGAAATGCAACAGGATGCGGATCACATAGTCGAAAGGCGTTACGTCATCGTTGTGGATGAGCACGCGCCAGCGCGGCTCCTGGCTCAGCTGCTCCCTTCCACTCTCTTTTTCGATGGGCGCTGTAGGCGCTTCCACAACTTGGGCTTCCTGCGTCACATCACTCATAATTGCGCTTCTCTCCGTCCAGCTTCATCTGTTGTCAGAAGATGACGCTCCAGGATCGGCACACTGATTGTATTCAAAGCGTTTTTCTTATACTTATACTATACAGATTCTTCGAGTTATACAAGCTATGCTACAAAGTTCAAAGTGGAAAAACGAGAATTTTTGCAGACAGGTGTAGAAGGCTCAGGATGTTGCAGCGCCTTTCAGATTACACGCTTCGTTCGCCCCGTGCTACAATGGCGTGTCGGCGCGCCGGTTGGCCGCTTCAAACCGAAGAGAGTTTGGGTTATGGCTCAGGCAATTAGCGACAGTTGGAAGGCGCAGGCGGACAACGCCCAGATCACGGTCGTGATCCCCACCTACAATGAGGCGGACAATCTTCCCGCCATGGCGGAGGCGCTCTTCGCCTTGCCTCTGCCTTCGCTTCATCTGCTGGTGGTTGACGACAATTCGCCCGATGGCACCGGGCGCATCGCCGATGAACTGGCTGCTCGTTACAATCAGGCGGCGTCGGAAACGATTTCCTCCGCCACGCCGCCGGTGCATCGGCGCATGACGGTGATTCATCGCGCCGGCAAAGGGGGGCTGGGCACAGCGTACGTAGCAGGGATGCGGCGGGCGCTTGAAGAAGGCGCCGATTTTATCGTGCAGATGGACGCCGATTTCAGCCATTCGCCGCGCTACATTCCACAGATGTTGGGCGTGATGCTGGCGACGGGCGCCGACGTGGTGATCGGAAGCCGGTACGTGCCGGGCGGCACGCTCGACGAACGATGGGAGTGGAGTCGTCGCCTGTTGAGCTGGTGGGCCAATCTCTACAGTCGCGCCATCCTGGGACTGCGCATTCGCGACATGACCGCCGGTTTCAAGATGTGGCGTCGCACTGCGCTGGAGGCGATCGACCTGGAAGCCATCCGCAGCAACGGCTACAGCTTTCAAGTCGAAATGGCCTATTTGTGTGAGAAACTGGGCTTTCACCTGATCGAGATCCCCATCCACTTTGAGGATCGGCGCATCGGCCAGAGCAAGCTGGATATTCCGGTCAAGCTGGAGTCGGCGTGGCGCACCTGGCAAATTCGCTGGCGTTACCGCCATCTGCAGCAGCGCGGCCGCACGCCGCTGCTGTGGCGAGAATCGCAGATGAACGCAGATGGCCGCGGGTGACCGCCGCCCTTCGGCTGGATTGACTGCTCATGCGATCGCGACTTCGTGATTTTCGCTCCGACCTTCTGGCGTTGCTGGCGATAGCGCTGCTGGCGTTGCTCTGGTTTGCACCGGTGCTGGCGCCCGGCCTGACGCGGGCGACGTTGCTGCCCTATGACAACCTGTACACTTTCGAGCCGTGGCGCTCCTTGCAGCCCGGCCTGATCCCCCACAACGACCTGCTCTCCGACCTGGTGTTGGAGAACGCCGTCTGGAAAGCGCATATTCGCGAGGCGTTCGCGGTCGGCGAGTTCCCGCTGTGGAACCCGAAGATCCTCACCGGCATTCCGTTTTTAGCCGCCGGTCAGGCCAGCACCTTTTATCCGCTCAACGTTCTGTTCTACGCGTTGCCGCTCGACCTGGCGTATGGCTGGTTTACGGCGTTGCAGATCGCCGTCGCCGGCGTCAACATGTATCTTTTCGCCCGCGTGTTGCGTCTGCGTCCCCTGGCGGCGCTGTACGGCGCCGTTGTGTACATGTTCAGCGGCTTTCTGATCGTCAGCGTGGTTTTCACCATGTTTGTGGCCGCCGTCCCCTGGCTGCCGTTGTTGCTGGCGGTGATCGAGTTCATCGTCCGCAAGCAGGAGGAAAAGGGCGCGCGCAGCTTCCGACCGATTCCCTACGTGCTGGTCGGCGCCGGCGTCATCGGACTGGTGGCGCTGGCCGGCCACCCGGAGCTGATCTACTACACGATGCTCACGGCCGGCGCATTTACGCTGGCGCGGCTGATCGCCCTCTATCTTCGCATGCGCGGCGCAGCCAACGGCTCCGCCAGGACGAAACATGGGACGCCGCTGCTGCGCACCCTGAAGCTGGGCGGCTGGCTGCTGGCGATGGCGGCGTTGGGCGTCGGGTTGGGCGCTGTGCAGCTGATCCCGATGCTCGAGCTGCTGCCGCTTAACTTTCGAGAAGGCTCCGCTTCGCTGGCGCAGGTGTTGGGCTGGGCATGGCCCGCCCGGCACGTTTTGACCTTCGTCTTGCCCAACGTCTTCGGCAACCCCAGCCATCATGCATGGTTCGACATCTGGACGCGCACCTGGACGCCGGCGACCGTCAACGCCCTGGGAGAGTCTACGCACACCATCTTCTGGGGGATCAAGAACTACGTCGAAGGCGGCAACTACCTCGGCCTGGCGACCTGGCTGCTGGCGGCTATCGCGGTCGTGGAGGCGACGTGGATCGTTCTAAAGAAACGGGCGGGGCGTCGAGAGACAAACGTTGCGGAAGCCGGCGATTCGCAGCCGGTTGCGCCTTCTCCGGGGCAGGCGCCCCCCTGGCTCCACACTTTGTTTTTCACCGGCTTGGCGGTGATTTCGCTGCTCTTCGCCTTTGGCACGCCGCTCTACGCGCTCTTGTTCTATGGGCTGCCGGGCTGGAACCAGCTTCACAGCCCGTTTCGCTGGGTCTTTCCCTTCACGTTGAGCATGGCGACCCTGAGCGCCATCGGGTTGAATAGCCTGCTGCGCTGGAGAGAAAAGGGGAAAGAAGAGGGCGCCGGTTTCAGACTTCCTCTTCCCTTCCTCGCACGGGTTCTCAGTCTTCTGCTGGCGACAGCGGGTTTCATGGCGCTGCTGCTCGTGTTCGTCAGCGTGCTCGTCCCAGCGCCGTTCATTGCGTTCGGCCAGCGCATTGTGGACGGCAGCGACCTGGCGCGCATGGCCTTCGCCGACGGGCGCATGTTCTGGAGCTATCAGGCCGCCAACCTCGTGCACTTCGGCGCCATCGGGCTTCTTGCCGGGCTGATCCTCTGGGCGATGGCCAGGAGGGGCCGGGAGATGAGGAGAGGCAGAGAGCAGGAGTCGTTTTCGCTTGCACCGTCCCCTACTTCTTTCTCTGTTCTCCATTTCCGTCGTCACCTGCTGCCGCTGCTTCTGATCGGCGTCACGGCGCTCGATCTCCACCTGGCGCACGGCCAGTTCAACCCGGCCAGCGATCCGGCGCTTTCCCCGTGGACGGAGGAAGGGACGCCGCCCGTGGTGAAGTTCATCCACGCGCGCGAAGGCTTCGACCCCGCGCGTGCGGCGACGCTTGCCCCGGATTGGCGCTTCACGACCTTCAACGCGCCGGGAGAGAAGACCTTCAACGCCAACGTCGGCATGTACTACGGCTGGCACGACGTGCGCGGCTACGACTCGATCATCCCGCGGCAGTACGTCGAATTCATGGACCGCATCCAGCCGCAGGAGAATGAGCTGCTCTACAACCGCATTGCGCCCATCTACGCGCAGGTGGGCGGCGACGTCTACGCCGCGCTCGACAATCCGCTGCTCGACCTCCTCAACGTCAAATACTTGATCACCGAGCACGCCGTCCCCAACCCGGGCTGGCGAGAAATCTACCAAGATGACGCCGTGCGCGTCTACGAGAATCTGGAAGTCATCCCGCGGGTCTCGATCGTGCCGGAGGCGCGCGTCGCCGCGCCGGCGGAGCAGCCGCTCACGGAGGTCGATCTCCGTCAGGTGCTCTTCATCGAGCAGCCGCCCTCCGACCCGAATGCGCTCATTCCGGCCAGCCCGCAGCTGCGCGAGGCGCGCCTCAGCCGCTATACGGCCAATGAAGCGTTCGTCGACGTCAACATCAGCGACCGCGGCTGGCTGCTTTTCACCGACGCTTACTTTCCCGGCTGGAAGGCGTATCTGCGCCCCTTCGGCGGCGACGAGAGCGACGAGATCGAGCTGGAGCTGCTGCGCGCCAACAGCGCCTTCCGCGCCGTCTATCTGCCCAGGGACGGCCAGTGGACGGTGCGTTTTGTCTACAGCCCGATGAGTTTCAAACTCGGGCTGTACGTCAGCTTTCTCTCGGCGATGACGCTGTTGATGCTGCTGATCTTCTGGGCGTGGGGGCGCTACTATCGACCGGAGATCGAGGAGCACGACGTCAAGCGCGTGGCCAAGAATTCGCTGGTGCCGATGGGGTTGAGCCTCTTCAACAAGGCGGTGGATTTCGCCTTCGCCATGCTGTACGTGCGCCTGCTGGGGCCGGCGGGCACGGGCGAATGGTATTTTGTGGTGGCGATCTACGGCTTTTTCGAGATTATCAGCCGCTACGGACTGGGCACCCTGCTCACGCGCGACGTCGCCGCCGACAAAAATCAGTCCAGTCGCTATTTGACCAACGTGTTGGCGCTGCGCACGCTGCTCTGGGCCGCAAGCCTGCCGCTGATGGGGCTGGTCGTGGCCGGCTACTGGACCGTCGGCGCCGTCTGGCCGGAGCTGCAGTCGATCAACGTCCAGGAGGTGCAGGCGTTGATTCTGCTGGCGCTGGCGATGCTTTTCGCCAATTACGCCGACGCGCTGAGCAGCATGTTCATGGCCTTTGAGAAGATGGAATATCCGGCCGGTCTGACCAATGCCGTGGCGCTGCTCAAGGTGACATTGGGCGCGCTGGCGCTGCTGCTGGGGTGGGGCTACGTGGGGCTGGCCGCAGTGGCGCTGCTCGTCAACATCCTGCAGGTGCTCTGGCTCTATGCACTCTTGCGTTCGACGCTCTTTAAGCCGCAGTGGCATTGGGATTGGTCGCTGCAGCGGTGGATGGTCGCCACCAGCGGGCCGTTGATGCTCAACCATCTGCTGGCGACAATCTTCTGGCGCATCGACGTGTGGATTCTGCGCCCGATCGCCGGCGCGGCGGCGGTTGGCCTCTACAGCATCGGCCTGAAGTATCTGGACGGCCTCAACATCATCCCCAGCATGTTCACGATGGCGGTCTTCCCGTTGATGAGCCGCTTTGCGCGCAGCGACAGCAACAACCTGCTGCGTTCCTACGTCATCAGTCTGCGCCTGCTCACGATGGTCAGCCTGCCCATTGCCATGGGTGTGACGTTTTTGGCCTCGCCGCTGGTCTACCTGGTGGGCGGCGCGCAATATCTCAGCGTGGCCGGGGAATTTCGCTTCTTCGGACAGACCGTCCCTTACGTTGGCGGCGCCGACCTCGCCTTTCGCGTGATCATCTGGAGCATCCCGATCGGCTTCGTCAACAGCGTCACACAGTATGTGTTGATCGCCGTCAATCAGCAGCGCACCCTCACGCGCGCCTTTGTGCTGGGCGTCGTCTTCAACATTGTGGGCAATTTGATCTTGATCCCCGGCTTTGGGTACGTCGGCGCCGCCGTCGCCACCATCCTAAGCGAGTTCAGCCTGCTCATCCCTTTCTACTGGATCGTGCGGCGTCATGTGGGCGTTGTGCCGTGGCTGCAGGTCTATGCGCCGCCGCTGCTCTCCACTGCGGCGATGGGCGCCGTCGCCTACGCTCTCATCCAGGCCGGCGTCAACGCATGGCCTGCGGTGGGAATTGGCCTGCTGGTCTACATGGTCAGCCTGCCGTTGACCGGCGCCTTCCGTGGAGAAGATATGGCGGTGATTGTGCGTTCGCTGCCCGTTGGCCCGTTGCGACGGCTGCTGCCCACGGGATAAAAACAAGGGGGAAGCTCCAGCACGCTGCAAATCAAGTGCAACGTGGAAAATCCATCTCTCCCGCTCTCACCCTCTCCCGCTCTCACCCTCTCCCGCTCTCACCCTCTCCCGCTCTCACCCTCTCCCGCCCTCACCCTCTCCCGCTCTCCCCCTCTCCCGCCCTCACCCTCTCCCGCTCTCACCCTCTCCCGCCCTCACGCGCCCTCTCATACTTCCGCAGCGCCTCCATCTGCGGCGGGGTGATGGCGATGAAGGGGCGCGCGCGCTCGATCAAGGCCAGCGCGTCGTCGAGGCTGTGGCCGCGTGAAATGAGATAGGCGGCGGCCAGCGTGGGCGCCCGACCCACGCCCGCCTTGCAGTGGATGTACACCTTGCCGCCTTGCTCGATCACCGAATGAATGAAATCGACGCCTTTTTGAAAGTGCTCGACGCTGGGCGCCTCATCGTCGACGGTGGGCAAATAGCAATATTGGGGGAAGGCGAGGCCGTGCGCCGCGTCGTCGAACTCGGTGCGCAAATTGACCACGGCGGTGACCCCCTCCTTTTCCAGGCGGCGCTTGCCGAGCCGATTGAACTGAGGGCCGACGTAAAGCTGGGGCGTCACCCGACTGTAACGCAGCATCGGCACGCCGGTGATGTAAGAAAGACCGCGGCCCCACATCCATTGCAGCGTCACCCATGCGCCTTGCTTGCGCAGACGCCGCCAGAAGATGCGCCAACCTTTGCGAATCTCGTCGAGCAGCTTCATGGTCTTCCTTTCTCTTCCCCGCGAAACGCCTCAATGACCACAGGCGCGCCGCGCACCACGCAAAGCACCGTGGCGATCCAGCTCATCGTCACGGCGGCGATCCAGACTGGCTGCAGCGCAGGCGAAGCGGCGGTCTGCAGCGCCAGCGTCAGGGCGAGAAGCGCAAAGGCGATCGCCTTGGCGGCGCCGTAGCCGGCGCGCATCGGTCGGCCGGCGACCAGCCAGTAGCCCCAGTCGCTGTTCATCTGGTCGTGCGCCGTCTTGCCGCCAGCGTACCCCAGCTCGCGCACCGAGTCGGTGAGCGCCCCGCGGATGATGAAAGTGATAGGAATTGCCAGCGAAATTAGCGCCAGATTGGCGAAGACTACCCACAGCACCAGCTCCACGGCGCGATCGGCGGCGATGTCGAGCACGCTGCCGAGCAGCGTCGTTTCTTCTCGCCGCCGTGCGACGATGCCGTCTACAGCGTCGAGCGCAATCAACAACAATACGCCTGGCACGACCAGAAAACGTCCTGTTGCATCTCCGAAGTAGATCACCCCCACCAGGAGAATGAGCAACGGGAATCGGGCCAGCGTAATCCAGTTTGCCAGATTCATCGTGTTGCTCCGAATTTGTCATGAGGAATCAATCGATGTTACAAGGATTATCGACCAGCAGACTGGAAACCAAAAATCAGACGGTGAAGTCTGAAGGAAATACATGGTGAAACCAGGAGCATCGCCTCGCGCAACTCCCAGGAAGCTCCTTGCAGGGGCGGACGAGGGAAGCCTGGGAAGACGCTGGTGATCGGCTGGACAGGGAACCGGCGGCGACGCGACGACGTTGTGGGTGTAAACTGTGCTCCAACAGAAAGGGATGAACCGTGAACAGATCAAGGTTGCAACCCGCTTTTGTCTTTTTGTTCATCTTGGGAGCATGGCTGCTGGCGATGAGCGTTGTAGGCGCAGCTCCCAACCGGGCCCTTGCGCAGAGTGTGCAGACCCAGTCCGAAGATCGGCTTCTCCCCGTTCAGGGCGGCGCATTTCAGCTCGTTTTGCGTCCGAACGGATATGCAAGATTGATAGAAACCGCTCCTCCCGACTCTGAGATGGTGCGAAGTTGGAGCGGCCTGTGGACGCAAGGGGGCGATCTTATTACAATTCGTCTCACGATGGATGAAAACGGCGTTGCTTTGACGCAAACCATCTTGCTTGAGGGGATCATCCAGAATGGAGAGTTCTCCATGACTTCAGTCGGGCTAAACCAGCTGAGCTACGATCGAGAAGACCTGGAGCTGACGCTCGGCGCCGGTCAACGTCATCCCCTGGTGCGGGAGGTGAATGGGTTGCTCTCCCAAATTCCTTACCTGAACTACGCCTCTCCGGCGGACGATCGCTTGTATTCAGAAAATGTGCGCAGAAGCGTCAGTCGTTTCCAGGCGGCGGAAGGCCTCATGCCCACCGGTTTGATCGACCTGCGCACGCTGTTGGCATTGGCGACGCCGACGCGTGCGCGCCTGGATTTGAGCCGCGTTCAATTCACGGTGGCCGGCGATGCGATCAACGCGCGGAGCGGCCCTAGCACCAATTATCCTGTGCTCTATCGCGTCTATCGTGGCGACACGCTAGAGGTCATCGGTCGCATCGGCGTCGGGGCGCCGCGCAACATTTGGCTGCAGGTCTGTTGCCTGGACGGCGGCGTCGCCTGGATTCGCAGCGACCTGGGCGCAATCAGCGGTGAGCTGGGCCTGGTGCGCATCGTGCCCTCTGAAGAGCTGCCGCCGGAGCCAACGGCTGCGACCGCCGCTCAGCCGCTGTTGGACAATCTTCCCGCCACCACGCCTGACGGCGCGCCCATCGTGTACCTGACCTTTGACGACGGCCCAAACGGCGACTACACCCAACGGACTCTGGAGTTGCTGAGGCAGTACAACGCTCGCGCCACCTTTTTCGTGGTGGGGCGCCAGGTGCGCGACGGCGTCGATCTGGTGCGCAGCGCAGCTGCAGACGGCCATTACATCGCCAACCACACCTGGGATCACGTCTATTTGGATCAGATCAGCCGCGAGGAGTTCTACGACCAGGTGCAACGCACGCGCAACGAGTTGGTCAACGCAGCCGGAGACCTCTTTACGCTCGACGGCGATGTATTCTATGTGCGCCCCCCCTACGGCGCCATCAGTGCAGAAAATCGCCAGTGGCTGGCGGAGATGGGGCTCACTTCCGTGCTTTGGGACATTGATCCACAGGACTGGCGACGCCCCGGCGTCGATGCGATCGCCGGCCATGTCCTGAACCATGTGTTCCCAGGTGCCATCGTGCTTTTACATGACGGCGGCGGCGAACGCTCCCAAACCGTGGCGGCGCTGGAAATCATCTTGAGCGAACTTTCGGCCAGAGGGTATCGGTTCTTGAATATCCTCGGCCAGTGAAGCGGATCGGCTGCGGTCAGCGATAGCACTCTATAGGGGCGGCGCCGGGAGGATCGGCGCCGCCTTGACGCGTTTTCTACCCTCGCCTCAACATTGCTCTTCTCAGGCCGCTTCAAGCGCCCTTGACGTCTCTCTCTCGTCCGTGTATCGTTCAAGTCGAAGGCGAGGCGCCTCGCCCGACTTGCAACTTCCCAGCATCGGTTCATCAGCGCACAGATCAAGGAGCATCCTCTATGTGGAACGAATTCAAACAATTCATCAGCCGCGGCAATGTGCTCGACTTGGCCGTGGCGGTCGTCATCGGCGGCGCGTTCGGCGCAATTGTCAACTCTCTCGTCAACGACATTCTCATGCCCATCATCGGCGTCATCATCGGCGGTCTGGACTTCACCGGCCTGGCGATCACGGTGGGCGACGCGCGCATTCAGTACGGCAACTTCATTCAGGCGATCGTCAATTTTCTGATCATTGCAGCGGCGCTCTTCTTTGTGGTGAAAAGCGCCAACGCCATGATGAGACAGAAGCAGGAAACGCCGGCGCCCCCGCCTGCGCCTTCGCCTGAGGTGCAGCTGCTGAGCGAAATTCGAGACCTCCTGAAAGAGCAGTCTACGAGGTGAATCGCCGGTCGCACGGCGCTTCAGCGCACGATCAGCGGGAAATACTGTTTTCGCGCCGGAGCCATCGCTGTCGCCATCGCTTCCGGAGGGCTTTTGAGGTCGTCCCACATCTGGCCGAGCACAGCGCCGTCCGCGCCTCCGCGCGTGCGGAGAAAGTCAATATATTCTTTGGACGCCGTCTGATAGTAGAGGACGGCAACCACGGAGGCGGCCTCGTCCGGCAGCGCGTAGAGCGTCTCATCCCAGTGCTGGCCGTCAACATACACGGCGCCCACAGGACGCAGCCCAGGCTGGTCGTAGGCGGCGACTGTGTAGCCGCGCGGCGGGATGCGATTGTCCTTGAGCACCGTATTGTTACGGATAAAGTGGAAGCTCTCGGTGACGGTGGCGCCGTCATCAATGCCCAGTTTCGCTTCGTAGACTTTGATCTGCGGGTCCTGCTGCAAAACGCCGGTGAGCGGATCATAGGCCCCTGACTCGAAAATGAGACGGCCGGCGGCGTCGTAGGCGCGCACGTTGAGCCAGATGCGTCGGCCTTCCGGATAGCCGGTCGGCAGCTTGTGGCCGGTTTCATTGATGACGCGCACACGCGCTTGCTTGGGCGTGACGTTCGGGTCGAACTCAATCGTCAGCGTGGCGGCGCGGCGCAACATTGAGCGCGCCGACTCGACAGTTGCGTTCAGATGCAGCGCATCTCCGGCGGCGTTGAGCCGCCAGCGCGGGTCTTGCAGCAACTGGGGCGCCCAGGTGTTGGCCCCGGCGAAGCTGTGCTCCGGCAGGCAGCCGTTGCTGACGCAATCGCGCTGCACGCCGCCTGTGGCGGCGACGCCGGTTGTCCGCGGCATGTGACAGTCCTGGCAGGTGCGCACGACGCCGTCCGGCTTGGCGCCGGCGAACTGCGGCGCATAGACGCCCTCCGCCGTGGCGTAGGCGCTGTAAAGCCATTCGTCGAAGGTGCGCTCAATCGGGAACAGCTCGCCTTTGGCAAAGGAGGGCGCAGGAGCGTCTTCGGCGTTGGGCTCATAACGGTTGGTGAGAGGATTCCAGCTCAGCGTTGGGTTGTCGAGGTTATGACAGACGCCGCAGACGCGCGCCTCGGTCACCGGATCGCCGCCTTGACCGAGCAGATCGGTGCGCCACGTCGCCTTGGGGTGCGGAGGCGCGGGTGAAATGGAGAAGGGGCCGCGGCGATTGTCCTCTGGATCGAGGATGAGCATGGCCGAACCGACATGATCGGCCGGCAGGGTGGGGGAGAGGACGCTGCGGATGGCGGCGTCTCGCGCCACGGCGGCCGCGTCGCCGCCGCTCGGCTCCGGATCGACCATGCGATGGCAGGTCTCGCAGGCAACGCCCGCCGAAAGATCGGAGCTTTCTAACGCGCTGCCGTCGGCGGGATGGCTGCGCCCGCCGAACCAGCCGCGAGGGGTGTGACAGCGCAGACAGAAATCGCCGGCGTTCTCCACGTCCTGGTTGGCGATGTGCAGCGCCGCCCAGAAGAGCGGGTCGCGGCCGGCCTGGCTCTTCATGCTTCCGCGCCAGGCGCCGTAGATCGGCGTCGTATGACAGCTCTGGCAGCTTGTCGGGTCGACGATCGGGTCGATCAGGTGCTCGGGCTGTGTGCCCGGCAGGAAAAAGTCCGGGTCGGCGACGCCGCCGCCAGAGGTGCGAATCGTGAGCAAGGCGCTGCGCGTCAAGGCTGGCAGATTCGGCGCGTTCACCTGTGCAGTCGTCGTCGCCACGCCAGAGACGCCGCTGTTCACCGTGATTTGATAGGCGACAGTCACAACCTGGCCGGCCCCGATCGCTCCTTGCCAGCGCAGCAGCGGCGCAGCTGCGTCATCGACGGCGCCCGCAGTCGCCTGCAAGGATCGCGGGAGATAGGTCAAAGCGCTGGGGACGGAGATATCGGCTTGCACGGTTCCGTTGATTGCGCCGCCGCTGTTGCGCAACGTCAGATGATAGGTGACCACATCGCCGGGGAC
>NZ_CAKZMJ010000072.1 GCF_937128415.1 uncultured Caldilinea sp. | reverse complement strand
CGCCAGCGCGTGCATATCATGGCCTTCGTCGGCACGCGCGTCATCACCGACCTGCGCAGTCAGCTCTTCCGCCACCTCCACAGCCTTTCGCTGAACTTCCATAACAACATGAGCGTGGGGCGGCTGATGAGCCGGCTGATCGGCGACGTGGGCGTCTTGCAGGAGTTCATCACCTGGTCGATCACGGGGCTGACGCGCTCGACGTTCAACCTGGTGGGCATTTCGCTGGCGATGATCTTTTTGGAGTGGCGGCTGGCGTTGACGGCTTTCGCCCTGTTGCCGCTGATGGTGCTGTTGACCAACTACTGGCGCAGACATGTGCGCGACGCCTATCGCGCCACGCGGCAGCGGCTCTCGATCATCAACGGCTTTCTCAACGAGTCGATCGCCGGCGTGCGCGTCACGCGTAGCTTCAACCAGGAGCGGCGCAGCTTCTGGCATTTCGACGACCTTAACCGCTCCTTCTTCGACGCCAATGTGCGCGCCACCCGGCTCTCCGCCATCTTTTTCCCCGGCGTCGACTTTCTCGGTTCGCTGGCCGCGGCGCTGGTGGTGGGCGTGGGCGGCTGGCTGGTGATGCGCGAGACGCTGAGCGCCGGCGTGCTGGTGGCGTTCGTGCTCTACGTCGAGCGTTTCTTCGATCCGATCCGTGAGCTGGCGCAACGCTACAACACCTTCCAGGCGACGATGGCCTCCAGCGAGCGCGTCTTCTCTCTGCTCGACACGCCGCCCGACCTGACCGACGCGCCCGACGCCGTGGACATCGGCCCGATCGAAGGTCGCGTCGATTTCGAGCACGTCTCCTTTCGGTACAAGGACAATGCGCCGGTGTTGGAGGATATCACCATCCACGCCGAGCCAGGCCAGCGCATTGCGTTGGTCGGTGAAACCGGCGCAGGCAAAAGCACCGTCATCCGCCTGCTGGCGCGCTTCTTCGACGTCACCGCCGGCGCAGTGATGGTGGACGGCCATGACGTGCGCCGCGTCACGCTCGCCAGCCTGCGCTCTCAGATGGGCATCGTGTTGCAAGACCCCTTCCTCTTCAGCGCCACCATCGCCGACAACATTCGCTACGGGCGGCTGGACGCCACCGATGAGGAAGTGATCGCAGCCGCCAAAGCCGTCGGCGCGCACGACTTTATCATGGCGTTGCCGGAAGGCTACGCCACGCGCGTGGAGGAGAACGGCGGCAACCTCAGCGCAGGCCAGCGCCAGATTCTCGCCTTCGCCCGCGCCCTGCTCGCCAACCCGCGCATCCTGATCCTGGATGAAGCCACCAGCAACGTGGACACCGCCACCGAGCAGATCATCCAGCGCGCTATGGACACGCTCATGGCCGGCCGCACCAGCTTCGTGATCGCCCACCGCCTGAGCACGATCGTCAACGCCGACCAGATCATCGTGATGGAGCGAGGCCGCATCGTCGAGCAGGGCAGTCACCAGGAGTTGCTCGCCAGGCGCGGTCGGTACTATCATCTCTACACCATGCAGTGGCGACGCAAAAGCGAGAGTGCGCCGGAAACGCAGGCGCAGTCAGAAAAACGCTGTGAGTGAAGCCGTCCGCACCCTGATCGTAGCCGAAGACCCACTGGCGCGCGCCGGGCTGGCGGCCTTGCTGGCGCAGACGGCGGGCGTCGTCGTCGCAGGACAGGTTGGCGAAGAAGAGGCCACAGCTGCTGCGCACGCCCTCGTCGGCGTAGAGGCCGTGCTCTGGGATCTGGGCTGGACGCCCGACGGCCATCTCTCGGCGCTCATCCAGTTCATCGAGGCGCACGCAACGCCGGTCGTCGCCCTGCTGGCCGACCCTGCGCTCGCCGGCGCCGTGCGGGCGGCGGGCGTGCGCGGGCTGCTGCGTCGCACGGCCCGCGCGGAACAGCTCGCGGCGGCGTTGCAGGCGGTCGTGTACGCGTTGGTTGTCTTTGACGAGTCGTTGCTGGCCGGCCCACCGACGGCAACGACTCTCCCTACGGTCGAACCGGTCGAACCGCTCACCGGACGGGAGTTGGAAGTGCTGCGCCTGCTGGCTGAAGGACTCTCCAACAAGGAGATCGCGCACGCGCTCGGCGTCAGCGATCACACCGCCAAATTTCACGTCAACGCCATCCTCGCCAAACTGGGCGCGCAGAGCCGCACCGAAGCGGTCGTCAAAGCCATGCGAGCCGGACTGATCTTGCTGTAAACGGCCTCGCTATGACGAATTGAGAGCGGGCTTCCTTTCAAAGAACTCAGGTGATTTTTATGATGGTTGTGATAAAAATTTAATCGACTCAATATCATCAGTTAATTTCATAGAAAGTTGCCAGACGAAAGCGGATCATGTACAATTTTGCACAATCCACAAGGGACTGACCGACTCGAGGGTGGACGAGGAGTCAACAGCTATCCTGTCGAACAAACGGACAAAGGCGGCGACCTGCACGGTGCGCTGCAAGCTGCAAACAAGGGATTCAGCTCTATGACGACAACCCCAGTAGCGCAATTTAGCGACCTGAAGCGAGAACAGCTCAGCCGATATTTGCACGACCGCATCCGGGTCCCCGAAGAATTGCAAGCCAATGTCATGGTCACCACGCTGGACAAGATTTACAACTGGAGCCGCAAGTCCAGCATGTGGCCGCTGCTCTTTGGCCTGGCCTGCTGCGCCATCGAGATGATCGCCACCGCCGCCAGCCGCTATGACCTGGCGCGCTTCGGCATGGAGGTGATGCGCCCCAGCCCGCGCCAGAGCGATCTGATGATCGTCTCCGGCACGGTGACCAAGAAGATGGTGCCGGCCATCGTGCGCATCTACAACCAGATGGCCGAGCCGCGCTATGTGTTGAGCATGGGCGCCTGCGCCACCGGCGGCGGCCCTTTCAAAGAGGGGTACACTGTGGTCAGCGGCATCGACAAATACATCCCGGTCGACGTCTACGTGCCCGGCTGTCCGCCTACGCCTGAAGCGCTGCTCTATGGTCTGATCAAGCTGCACGAAAAGGTCGAACGTCAGAGCATCACCACCGTGCCGTGGTATCGCAAAGGCGCCAGCGAAGCGGTGCCCGTTCCCATCCTGGGGCCGGACATCTTCGACCCGCGCAAGGTGCAGGTCATCAAGGAGTACACGCTGGGGGCGACTGCAGCGACCGGCGGCGCCGCCGCTGCGACGGGACGCCTCCAGCCGCAGCCCATTCCCGAAGATGTGAAAGCGCGCATTCGCGCGGCGCAGGCCAAATACCGGGCAATGAAGAAACAGCCAGCATAAACAGGGGGTTCTTTCATGAGTGAAGCCACAGTCGTTGCCGAAGCGCCGGCGATCGATCCCTCTCTTCCCTTCAATGACGCCGTCCCCGGCGCAGTGATCGGCGTGTGGGCCGAAGAGACCGACAAAGCCTATTTCGTGGCGCCGGACAAACTGCTCCCGCTGTTGACCCATCTGCGCGACCAGGAGCAGTATGACTTGCTCTCCAGCGTCACCTGCGTGGACTATTCCGCCTACAAGGGCAAGCTGCGCGCCGGTATCAGCGAGCGCTTCGACGTCGTCTATCACCTGTACAGCACGAAGAAGGGCGGCGGTCCGATTCGCCTTCACGTGCGGGTTCCGGAAAATGAAACCGTTCCCTCCGCCACCAGCGTCTATCCAGGCGCCAACCTGCAAGAGCGGGAGGTGTACGATCTTTTCGGCATTAAGTTCGAGGGCCATCCCAATTTGCGCCGCGTGCTGACCTGGGAAGGTTTCCACGGTCATCCCCTGCGCAAGGACTGGAAAGAGGCCTACTACGAAGAAGACGCCAAACCCTTCAAGAGCCGGCACCCGGGCGGCGGCTATCAGTGGCACGAGGACAAGCTGCCTTGGGGCGACAACAATACATACCCGCAAGGTTGGGATCCGGACTCCTGGAAAGAGCCGGTGACCTATGTGCCGGTCAGCCAGGCTCCTCATCATGGCTACGGCGAGCTGGACACCCAGTCGATCGTGATCAACCTGGGGCCGCACCATCCCAGCACGCACGGCGTCTTCCGCATGTTGACGCGCGTCGAGGGCGAAACCATCCTGGCGCTGGAGCCGGAGATGGGTTACCTGCACCGCAACCATGAGAAGATCGGCGAGCGCAACACCTGGCTGATGAATATGCCCTTCACCGACCGCCTGGACTACATCAACTCCATGAGCAACAACCTGGGCTATGCGCTGGCGGTCGAAAAGCTGCTCGACATCGAGGTGCCGGAGCGGGCGCAGTACATCCGCGTGATCATGGCGGAGTTTACGCGCATCATCAACCACACCTGGTCGATCGGCTTCATTCTCAACGATCTCGGCGCGCTGCAGACGCCCGCCCTCTACGCCATCGAAGAGCGCGAAATGATCTTGGACCTCTTCGAGGAGGTGAGCGGCTCGCGCATGATGTGCAACTACATGCGCTTCGGCGGCGTTGTGCGCGACCTGACGCCGGGCTGGGTGGATCGCGCCAAGTACCTGGCCTACGATCGCCTACCGCGCGCGCTCGACCAGCTGGATGAGCTGCTCAGCGGCAACGAAATCATCAAGGCGCGTGGCCGCGGGGTCGGCTATCTGTCGGCGGAAGATCTGATTGCCCTGAGCGTGACCGGCCCGATGCTGCGCGCTGCAGGCGTGCCCTACGACATCCGCAAGGTGGAGCCATATTGCATCTACGATCGCTTCGACTTCGATGTTCCCACCTTGCCGGAAAGCGATATCTACGCCCGCTACTATATTCGCCTGCTTGAAGCGCGCGAGAGCGTAAAGATTCTCCAACAGGCGCTGCGCGACATCCCGCCCGGCGAAGTGAACGCATACGCATCGGCCACGCTCAATCAAGGTTTTGGCACAATCATGGGCGGCAAGGGCGGCTACACCTTCCGCCCCAAGGAAGGCGAAGCCTATGCACGCATCGAAGCGCCCAAAGGCGAGTTGGGCTTCTTTGTGGTCAGCGACAACAAGCCCAACCCCTATCGCTACCACGTGCGCAGCCCCAGCTTCATCAACCTGAATGCGCTGGGGCCGATGTCGGTCGGCTACAAGGTCGCCGACGCCATCGTGATTCTGGGCGCCATTGACATCGTGTTAGGCGAAGTGGATCGATAAAGGACAATTCACCCCGCTGAGCGACGCAGCGTCGACCGTTGCGCACATGCGCCAGGACGCTCTCGCCGGACGAAGCAACCTTTGGAGGCACTGGCATGTTTGGCACTGGATTGCTAAAAGGGCTTGGCGTCACGCTGAAGCACTTCACCGAGACGTTTATCGACGACCGGCGCAAAGAGCCGAGCCGCTATGAGGGCAGTATTCAGGTGGACGAAAAACGGCGCATCATCCACCAGCCGATCTCGCAAGAAGGGCTGTTGACCATTCAATATCCCGAAGAGCGACGCTTGTTGCCGGAGCGCTTCCGCTATATCCCCATGTTGATCTGGGACACCGAGGCCGGCGAAGACCGCTGCACCGCCTGCGGCATCTGCGCCAAGGTCTGCCCGCCCCAGTGCATCTGGATCGTGCGCGATAGCGATGAGAACGGCAAACCGATCACGCGGCCGGCGGAGTTTTACATCGATGTGGCCGTCTGCATGAGCTGCAGCTTCTGCGCCGAGTTCTGTCCTTTTGACGCCATCAAAATGAATCACGACTACGAGCTGGCCGTCTACGACCGCTATCCCCAGCTTGTCTATGACAAAGAAGAGCTGACGGTGCCGGTCGAGTATTATGCGGCGCTCTGGCCAACCCAGTACGCCGCAGAAGAGGCGCAGCGCGCAAAGCAAAAAGAAGAAGAGCGGCGCCGCGAGGAAGAGAAAAAGAGGGCCGCGGAAGCCAAAGCCCAGGCGCAGGCGGCGGGCGGCGAGAGCGGCGCAGCCAAACCCAAACGCAGCAAAGAAGAGCTGGAAGCGCTCAAGGCGCAGGCCGCCGCCAAGGCTGCAGCCCGCAAAGGCGGCGAGAGCGGAGAAGGCGGCGCCGAAACGGAGGACGCTGAAGCCGCCGCCAAGCGAGCGCGGCTGGAGGAACTGAAGCGCAAAGCCGCAGAGAAAGCCGCCCAACGGAAAAAAGAGAGCGGCGAATAGAAACCGTTTTCTGAAGCGCCCCTTCAAGTTCCCGGCGAGCTTTATCTGCACATCAACCTGTGGTACACTAAGCCAGATTTATCGTTCGATGAATCTGGCTTTTATTTTGGTTCGAGAGCTGCACTTCAACGGATGGCGTTGACGCGCGATCGATTCATTCTGGTCAAAATCACAGGGAGGATGAACCATGTCGCTCACGATTACCTGGTATGGACACGCCACCTTTGGCATCGATGTCGATGGCGCTAAAATCATCGTCGATCCATTCTTGAAGCCCAACAACCCCGTGGCGCCGGTCACTGCGCAGGAACTGCTGGCGGATTTCATTCTGGTGACCCACGGCCACGGCGATCACGTGGCGGACCTGGTGATACTCGCCAAACAGACCGGCGCGCAGGTCATCTGCAACTTCGAGATCGCCACCTGGTTGGGCCGCCATGGCGTCGATAAGGCGCATGGCATGAACACCGGCGGCAGCTACTCCTTCCCCTTCGGCCGCGTCAAATTGACCATCGCCCATCACAGCAGCGTGCTGCCCGATGGAACCTACGCCGGCAATCCCTACGGCTTTTTGATTCACTGCAACGACGGCCATGACCTGTACATCGCCGGCGACACGGCGCTCACCTACGATATGAAATTGATCGGCGACTTTGGCGGCGTCGACGTGGCGATCCTGCCCATCGGCGACAACTACACCATGGGGCCGGACGACGCCGTCATTGCAGCGCAGTGGGTCAAAGCGAAGCACGTCATCCCCTGCCACTACAACACCTTTCCGGTGATCGAGGTGGACGCCCAGGCGTTCGCCAAGAAGTTGATGCGCGAAGCAGGCATCGACTGCACGGTGCTGGCGGTGGGAGAGTCGATTTCGTTCTAGAGTGGAAGGCTCCTATGGCGACCATTGTGAGTGTTGCAGCGCTCTTGCTGGCGCTTCTTGCGCTTGCCTACGCCTGGAAATTACAGCGAGAGCTCGACGCCGCCCGCGGTCGACTCGACCGTTACAACCGTGCGCTCTTCAAAGTCGAAGAGTCGATGCGAACGCTGCGCGAGCAGCTGGAGGAAACCACAGCGCGGCTACGCGTCGAGCTTCTGCAACGCACCGGCGACGCCCGCTTTACGCCGGAGATGACGGTGCGCGAGGCGCTGCTGCTCCATCCCCAGGCGCAGCAGATTCTGGCCGGCTTTCATCTGGGAGGGTGCAGCAGCTGCGCCGTCGAGCCGGACGCGACGCTCGCCGCGCTTTGCGCCAGCCGCGGCGTCGACGCGGCCGAGCTGCTGGCGAACTTGAATCAACTGCTTGGCGCACGTGAAGACCACAACGGACTTGGACCATTTCAAAGGGTCAAAGTCCCAAACGTGCACCTTGAGATCGAGTGAGGAGTTGACGAACGGTTCTTTTGGGAAGGAATTTGAATCTTCTATGTCCGAGATTAGCGAGTTTGGCGTCCACACCAAGGCGGAGCTGCTCTTTCCGGCGCATCTGATCCCCAGCCTGCGCGACCTGCGCGGGGAGGAATGGCGGGCGCTGGTCGATCGCGTCGCCGCCTTGCCGGAGACGCATCCCGACAGCCTGGCTTTCGTGCTGATGATGATCGAGTTGGATGGCTGTCTGCGCTGCAATAGCAACAACTACAAATTCCTGCGCGGCTGTTATCTCTGCGCCACGCAGACGGTGCAATCCTTCAAAGGCACCGATCAGGATTTGCTGAAATTATACGAGAAAGCGCAGCAGGAACTGAGCACCCATCTTCAGCACGGCGCGCGCCCCGGCGAGCTTTCGCTGGCGGCGTGAGGTCGACGCGTCATCCTCTTGCATAGCCGCAAGGACATGAACTACGAAGCTCAGCCAGCCGCCGCCGACGCCGTGCGCATCGCCGTCGTCGGCGGCGGGGTGACCGGCCTGACGGCTGCGTATGACCTCACCTGCGCGACGAGCGAGCGTCGCTTCAGCGTCACGCTCTTTGAGAGCGCCTCCTATTTGGGTGGGCTGGCCGCCGGTTTCAAGGGACGCCCCGAGTGGGATTGGCCGCTTGAACATTTTTATCATCATCTCTTCCTCTCCGACCGCGCCATCCTGGCCCTGCTCGACGAGATCGGCTTTCGGCGCGCGCTGAAGACCTACCGCCCTAACACCGCCATTCACACCCAGGGGCGAAACTATCCGCTCGACAGCGTGAGCCGCGTGCTGCGCTTTCCGCTCATTCCTTTCATCGACCGGCTGCGCATGGGG
>NZ_CAKZMJ010000071.1 GCF_937128415.1 uncultured Caldilinea sp. | reverse complement strand
AACGCCACGCAAGAAGATCTGCTGGCCACGCTGCGACGTTCCGTATGGACGGCGTCGGGCGTCGTGCTCGTCATCGCCTTGCTCGTTGTTCTGTTGACGGGCGTGCCTTTCTATTACTTCCTGGCGATCCTCGCCGGTCTGGTCGCCGGCAACGGCATCGCCTGGTTCACCGAATACTTCACCTCATACACGAATAAACCCACCCGCTCGATCGCAGAGGCGGCGGAAACGGGCCCGGCGACGACGATCATCCAGGGCATCGCCGTCGGCATGAACAGCACGACTGCGCCAGTGATCATCGTTGCCGCCGCCATGTTGCTGGCCTTGTGGTTCGGCACGCAGGCCATCCCCGGTGAGAATGGCGCATTGAACATCACAGCTGGCCTGTACGCCGTGGCGCTGGCGGGCGTCGGCATGTTGAGCACGCTGGGCGTGACCCTGGCGACAGACGCCTACGGCCCTGTGGCGGACAACGCAGGCGGCATCGCCGAAATGGCGCACCTGCCGCCCGAAGTGCGCCAGCGCACCGACGCACTCGACAGCCTGGGCAACACGACGGCGGCCACCGGCAAGGGCTTTGCGATCGGCTCGGCGGTGCTGACCGCGCTGGCGTTGCTGGGCGCGTACATGGACGCCGCCAGCATCCGGACGCTCAACATCCTGACGCCGACCGTGCTGCCCGGCCTGTTGATCGGCGCCATGCTGCCGTTCCTGTTCACAGCGCTCACCATGACCGCCGTCGGCAAGGCGGCGAAGGAGATCGTGCTCGAGGTGCGTCGGCAGTTCCGGGAAATCGTCGGTTTGATGGAGGGCAAGGCCAAGCCGGACTATGCGCGCGCCGTCGACATCAGCACGCGCAGCGCGCTGCGCGAGATGGTTCTGCCGGGCTTGCTGGCCGTGATCACGCCGGTGCTGGCGGGCTTTTTGCTCGGCAAGGAGGGGTTGGCCGGCCTGCTGGTCGGCGCCATCGCAGCGGGCTTCCTGCTGGCGGTGATGATGGCCAACGCCGGCGGCGCCTGGGACAACGCCAAGAAGTGGATCGAAACCGGCCAGATGGGCGGCAAAGGCTCGCCTGCCCACAAAGCTGCTGTGGTGGGCGACACCGTCGGCGATCCCTTCAAGGACACGAGCGGCCCCTCGCTCAACATCCTGATCAAGCTGATGTCGATCGTCAGCCTGGTCTTCGCCAGCGTCTTCGGCTCCGGCCTGCTGGGCTTCTAGGAAATTGAAGCGGACGGCGACATTTTCCTCGTCGCCCCGAGCCTGCACGCATTGCGAACATCCTTCGGCCCCAGATTCTTCCCGAATCTGGGGCCGCTTTTGAGCCAGGGCGACTGTAGGTCCCCGCTTTGACAGCAAACGTTTTCTCTGGCTATACTTCTATGCGAAGTGCAGAAACGGTTTCATAATTTTTCACGCCATCGACGAAACATGAGCGAGACGCCAACGTCGCATCCCGAGCATTTTGAGAACAAGCTTTCTTCGACGCCGCGCGAGCAACCGACGGCGAGCCCCTCCGCAGAGGCGACGCAGACGCCTGCCCCCGGCGCGGCGACGCCCGATCTGCCGCCGCCGCTGCGCGCCCATAGCCCCCTCGCCGACGCCATCGCCGCCTTCGACGAGTACATGGTGCGCAAAGGCTTCAGCGAGAACACCATCAAGGCGTTTCAGAATGACCTGAAATTCCTCAGCGAGTATCTCGGCGGCGACACGAAACTCTATCACATCACCACCCAGGCGCTCGACGATTTTCTCCCCTGGCTGGCCGAAAATCGGGGTGTGCACTTCAGCGCCAAAACCCAGGCGCGACGCATCACCACCATGAAGGTCTTTTTCGGCTGGCTGCACGGCGTCGGCGTCATCGGCGTCGATCCGGCTGAGCCGCTCGTCCAGATTCAAGCGCGCACGCCGCTTCCCATCATCCTGCGCGACAGCGATGTGCGCACGCTCCTGCTCAAGGCGCAGGACATCAGCCGCGATCGAGAAGCCCCGGATGCCCGCCCGTATCTGCTGGTGAGCCTGCTGCTGCAGACCGGCATCAAAAAGTCGGAGTGTGCGCGGCTGATGCTGGATGACATCGACATCAGTCAGCCGCAGTCGCCCTCTGTGACGATCCGCTATCGGGAAGAGCGCTACAAGCACAAGAATCGCACGCTGGGGTTGACCGCCACCTTTACACCCGCCTTCCAGCAGTATCTGGAGCAATACAAACCCAAGGAGCTTCTTTTTGAGTGCACGCCTCGCAATCTGGAGTACGTGCTGGAGGAGCTGGGCGAGCTGGCGGGAATTCGCTACGTCCAGGTCGGCTTCGAGACGCTGCGCTGGACTTGCGCCGTGCGCGACTTTCGCAACGGCATGCCGGAGGAGCAATTGCGCCAGAAGCTGGGGCTGAGCAAGATTTCCTGGCGCGAGACAAGTGAGAAGCTTCGTCTGCTGGCGAATCGGTGAGCATGAGGGGCGAAATGGGCTGTGCTCGCTTGAAGGGGCCACGATAGGCGAGACAATCTTCGATCTGCGCTTCGATCGGCGCAGCGGAACGTGAAGGAGGAAGTTTTGGAGGAGCTGCAAGGGAAAAACGCCGTCGTCACCGGCAGCGGCCGCGGGATCGGCCGGGGAATTGCGTTGGCGCTGGCGCGTCGCGGCTGCAATGTCGTCATCAATTACTTTCGCCATCGCGAAGAGGCGGAGCAAACAGCCGCCGAAGCGGAAGCGATGGGCGTGCGAGCGCCGGTGGTCAAAGCGCACGTCGGCAAAGAGGAAGAGATGCAGGCGCTGATCGAAGAGAGCGTTCGAGCGCTGGGCGGCGTCGATATTTTCGTCGGCAATGCAGCCAGCGGCGTGCTCAAGCCGATCACCGAGATCGATCGGAAGGCGTGGGAATGGACGGTCAACATCAACGCCCGCAGCATTCTGGTGGGGGTGCAGGCGGCCCTCCCCTCGATGCGTGCGCGCGGCTGGGGGCGCATCCTCACCGTCACCAGCATCGGCAGCCGTCGCGTCTTTCCCGAATACGGCGTCGTCGGCGTCAGCAAGGCCGCCATCGAGGCGTTGACCCGCTATCTGGCCGTCGAGCTGGCGCCCTACAACATCATCGCCAATTGCATCAGCCCCGGCGTCGTCATCACGAGCGCCCTGGATTTTTTCCCGCGCAAGGAAGAAATGATCGCCTACGCCCAACAACACACGCCCGTTGGTCGCCTGGCGACGCCAGAGGACGTCGGCGAAGTGGCGGCGTGGCTCTGCACCGACGCCGCCCGCATGATCGTGGGTCAGACGATCGAAGTGGACGGCGGCTACAGCCTCCTCGCATTCTGATTCCGTTTTC
>NZ_CAKZMJ010000070.1:72500-99299 GCF_937128415.1 uncultured Caldilinea sp. | reverse complement strand
CCCTCACCCCCCGGCCCCCTCTCCCAAGACTGGGAGAGGGGGAGCAAGGCCCTCACCCCCCGGCCCCCTCTCCCAAGGCTGGGGGAGGGGGAGAAGGGCCCTCACCCCCCGACCCCCTCTCCCAAGGCTGGGAGAGGGGGAGAAGAGAGCGGCGTAGGTGCGGCCCCCAGCCGCACGTCCTCGACAGACCCAAGAGCCGTGGGGAAAGCCCCTCACCCCCCGCCCCCCTCTCCCAAGGCTGGGAGAGGGGGAGCAAGGCCCTCACCCCCGGCCCCCTCTCCCAAGGCTGGGAGAGGGGGAGAAGAGAGCGGCGTAGGTGCGGCTCTCAGCCGCACGTCCTCGACAGACCCAAGAGCCGTGGGGAAAGCCCCTCACCCCCCGGCCCCCTCTCCCAAGACTGGGAGAGGGGGAGAAGAGCGCGGCGTAGGTGCGGCTCCCAGCCGCACGTCCTCGACAGACCCAAGAGCCGTGGAGCAAGCCCCTCACCCCCCGCCCCCTCTCCCAAGGCTGGGAGAGGGGGAGAAGAGAGCGGCGTAGGTGCGGCTCCCAGCCCACATTCTTGGTGGCTATAAGGTTTGGAGGGATGCTCACAACGATTTCGCCAGCGGCTACCTCGCGTTCGACTCTTCCGCGAGCAGGAGGGCTCCGATAGCGGTGGCGTAGCCCGGGCGCTCGACCACCTTCAGCTCCGCCGCATAGTACTGCGCCACCAGGCCGACGATTGCGCGGAAGCTCGCCATATCCATCATGTGGCCGGTGAGCACGACTTGCTCACAGCCATGGGCGCGTGCAGCGTTAATAGTGATCAGAGCAATCGTCTGTGCGATCAGGTTCACCAGCGCCGCCGCCAGATCTTCTCGGCTCACCTGACCGTGAAAGGTGCGCCTTCCCAGCCGACCAAAGTTGACAGCCGTCGCCTCGGCGGGCAAGGAGCCGATTGGGCCGGTGATGACGTCGGCAAGGCTGAGGTCGACGCCGTTGCGGTCGCCGCGCGCGGCCAGCGCTTCAATTTCGAGCGGATCGATCGTGCCCAGGATCAAGCGCGCCAGCCCCATCATCGTGCCGCCGCCCACCGCCGTCCCGGAGACGTGCGCATACCGGTCGCCCTGCGCCGTCACCAGCGCCGTGCCGGAGCCGCAGCTCGCCACCATCACCAGGCGGTCGCGCGCCGACCCCTCCAGCCCTAGCAGCGCCTGTCCACCCCGTCCGATGGCGTGCACTTCGTTCACTTTGACGATCTTCGTCTTTCCGATCTCGTCGGGCAGCACGCGATGCCGACCGCCGGTGACCGCCAGCATCGGTAGGTCGGCGAGGTCGATCTGCTGGTGCGCCAGCAACGCGCGCACACTTTCCGGGTCAGGGTCGCCCAGGTAGGGTTGAGACCAGGTGAGCCACTCCCCTTGCCGCCGCACGACGACGTCGGTGTTGCTGATGCCAAAGTCAATCGCAACCGCTAGTTCCTTACGTTGGGCCATCGAAGCTCGCTTCCTTTTCGTGTTATGGTTTGGCGCCCACGAGGCAGTGAAATCTTACGGTTTGTCTTTGAAAGAGACCAGGCCATTGTAACACGCTCCTCAAAGTTGACGTGAACTGAGCGGACGTCCCGCAAAACAGAAAAATAGTGGTTGATTTTCGGATACGGCGCAGATATACTGGCCTCAAGTTGACTTCCCGGTTCCAAGGCTCCCCGCTCTCGATATATCACCAGAAAGGAGTCAGGCCATGCCAAAATCTATCGGAATTCTCACTGCCGGCGGCGACAGTCCCGGGCTGAACGCGGCCATTCGCGGGGTGGGCAAGGCGGCGATCGGCGCGTACGGCATGCAAATCATCGGATTTCGAGACGGTTTTCGCGGTCTCATGCAGGATCGCACCGTGCGACTCACCGGCGCCGAGCTGTCGGGCATTCTCACCGTAGGCGGCACGATCCTCGGCACCAGCCGCGACAAACCGCACAAGATGCCGGTGGGCGATCAAACCATGGACATGACCAACGTGATGCTGGAGACCTATCGCCGTCACCATCTCGACGCGCTGGTCTGTCTCGGCGGGGGCGGCACGCAAAAGAACGCCTATCATCTCGCCAAACAGGGCATGAACATCATCACCCTGCCCAAGACCATCGACAATGACGTCAGCGGCACCGACGTGACCTTCGGCTTCGACACGGCGTTGGGCATCGCCACCGAGGCCATCGACCGGCTGCACAGCACGGCCCATAGCCATCATCGCATCATCGTCGTGGAGCTGATGGGGCATAACGCAGGCTGGCTGGCGCTGGGCGCAGGCATTGCCGGCGGCGCCGACGTGATCCTGCTCCCTGAAATCCCCTACGACGTGGAGATCGTGGCGGAAGCCATCCGCCAGCGCCAACGTCGCGGCAGCGGCTTCAGCATTGTCGCCGTCTCCGAAGGCGCGCACTCCCGACAGGATGCAGACGCGCTGGCGAAAGCGAACGCCGAGCTGGTCGAGGCCAAAGCGGAGAACGATAAGAAAAAGAAGAAGCAGGCGAAGGAAAGACTTGCGCAACTGACGCAGACGATGCAGGACAAGACCTTTCGCCTCTCCCGCAAATTGGAGGAGTTGACCGGGCTGGAGTCGCGCGTGACCATCCTGGGGCACCTACAGCGGGGAGGCACGCCTTCCGCCGCCGATCGCCTGCTGGCGACGCGCCTCGGAACCGCCTGTGCGGAGCTGATCCACAAAGGCGTCTTCGGCGTGATGGTGGCGGCGCGTGGAGAATGCACCGAACCGGTGCCCCTGGAGGAGGTGGTGGGCAAGGTGAAACTTGTGCCGCCGGATCACCCCTGGATCAAAACGGCGCGCGACATCGGCGTCTGCCTGGGAGACAGGCTGTAAGTGCAGACCGGCGCTCCACCGGCGCGCCCTCAGGGTGAAAACATCCCCACCGCCGGCGCGCTCAGCGCTTTCCCCAGGTCGTCGTTGCAGCGCACGCGGTAGAACGGAATGCCCGCGGCCAGCAGCTCGCTTTCCACCTCGCCGTAATTGCGCTGGGCGCCGAAGGTATTGGCGTCGATGAGAATGGCGACGCTGTTGACCCCGCGGCGTTGCAACATTTGCAGCGCCCGCACCCAGCGCGGATCGGCGTCCGGCGTAATAGCGACCAGGGTGTCGTTGCGATTCAGCCGGATGCCGTCGATGGCGATCAAGTTGGCGAAGGGCAGGTCTCCGACGGCCTCGACGACGGCCAACGCCTCAAAAAACTTGTGGAGCTGCCGTTCCCCGCGATCGGACTGCACGAACTCGCGCGTGCGTCCGCGGCTGTTCATCCCCACGGCGCGATTGCGCATGATGAAATAACGCGCCAGGCTGGCGGCGAGGGTGACGCCATATTCCGTCGTCGTCGGCGGCAGCTCGAAGGCGCTGCGGCTGCGTTTCCGGACGCCCCACAGAGGCGATTCCGGCGGTTGGGGAGTCCAGGGGAGCGCCGCCGCCGCCTCGCGATAGAGGTCCAGATAGATCCAGACGTCGGCCGTCGGATCCAGCTCGAATTCTTTGACCATCAAACGGCGCAGCCGGGCCGTGGTTGGCCAGTGAATGCGGTTGAAGCTGTCCCCTGTCACATACTCGCGCACTCCCGCCACGCTGGAGGTCACCTGATAGGTGCGGCGGTGGCGCGCTTCGCCGCCGGAAAGGTCGGAGACAGAAGGCTCAAACGAAGGGATATCGACCGTCAGCGGATAGACGATTACATAGCCGGCGCCGGAGAGCGGCAATTCGCGTCGAAAAATGCCGAGCGGATCGCCGCTGCGCAGCGTGACCGGGCCGAGCCGAAAGCGTCCTCGCTGCATGCACAGCGTGCGCACGAGCCAACGCTGCGTGCTGTTGCGGCGCACGGCGCTGACGACGCGGCTGGCGTTGTGCCAGGGCAGCGTCGAATAATCGTCGATCTCCAACCATAGCTTGGGCCAGAAGTTGCGATTGGTGATCTCGAACTGCTCCTCGACGTATTGCCCGACCTGGCTGCGTCGCGAGCGGGTGCGTCGCCGAGCGCGGATTCCCTTCACGCTGTTCCAGGCCCACAGATAGCTGATCACGAGGATGCCGGTGAGCAGGTACGCCAGGCTGAAGGCAAGCTCGCGACCGGTGTTGAATGCGATCGTCCACGCCGCCGCTGCGCTGACGATCAGGAAAAGGAGTCGTGAATTCATCGCCTGACGATCTCTTCCAGACGATCTTTTCCAAAGGAGAGCACAGAAACCTCTCGCTCACACCTCAGCGCACGCGCACGCGGGCGCCCGGCACCGGCGTATGCTGCAAGGCGTCTTCGATCACCTGTTGCGCGGTGACGTTCTTGATGCGCGCCGAAGGATTGATGATGAGGCGATGCGCCAGCGTCGGCTCGGCCAGCCGCTTGACGTCGTCGGGCAGCACATAGTCGCGTCCGTTGATCGCCGCCCAGGCGCGCGCCGCATGAAAAAGCGCCAGGCTGCCGCGCGGGCTGGCGCCCAAGTACACGTCGGGATGGTCGCGCGTGGTGGTGACCAGATCGACAATGTAGCTCTTCACCAGATCGTCGACGTAGACGGAGCGAATCGCCCGCTGCGCGGCCACCAGCTCCTCGGCGCTCACCACCTGGCGGAGATCGTGGATCGGATGATGGTCGCTCTGACGGTTGAGCATGTCGATCTCGTTGGGTTTGCTGGGATAGCCCAGATGAATGCGCAACATAAAGCGATCCACCTGCGCCTCGGGCAGCGGAAAGGTGCCCTCATACTCGATGGGATTCTGCGTGGCGAGCACCAGGAAAGGGTGAGGAACCGGATAGGTCACGCCGTCGACCGTCACCTGACGCTCCTCCATGGCCTCGAGCAGGGCGGATTGCGTCTTGGGGGTGGCGCGGTTGATCTCGTCGGTTAACACGATCTGGGCGAAAACCGGGCCGGGACGAAACTCAAACTGTTGCGTCTTCTGGTTGTAGATGTTGACGCCGGTCACGTCGGTGGGCAGCATGTCCGGGGTGAACTGAATGCGCCGAAAGGTGCATCCTACGCTCAACGCCAGCGCCCGCGCCAGCATCGTCTTGCCGACGCCGGGGACGTCCTCGATCAGGAGATGCCCTTCGCACAACATCGCCAGCAAGGTCAGGCGAACCTCCTCATCCTTGCCGACGATCACATGACGCACATTTTCCGTCACCCGGTTGGCTACACTTTGCACCAGTTCCATAATGTTCTTTCACCTGTCTCACACCAAAGCGCGTCGACCGTCGTCAACGCGCAGCACCTTACGATACCCCATTTCGCCCGATCAAGCAAACAGATCGGGTTCTGAAGAGTTTCCGATCAGTTTGACCGATCACATATAATAAAAGCGGTAACTCTGCTTACCACCATGC
Organism: uncultured Caldilinea sp.; assembly: GCF_937128415.1. Lineage (GTDB taxonomy): Bacteria > Chloroflexota > Anaerolineae > Caldilineales > Caldilineaceae > Caldilinea. Next base: position 93,940 of record NZ_CAKZMJ010000070.1, on the reverse strand, counting down.
AACTTGAATCATGCAACTTGAATGTTGAGCGGAGTTGCGCAGTTGTGTGAAGCGCTTTCCTGGAATGCGACCGCCCAGGAAGCCTCAAGTTTTAACAAAATAATACGGCAATCATCGTAGGTGCGGCTCCTAGCCGCACATTCTCGGCGGACTGCGAGGTTGTGGATGATTCAAAAAGGCGTAGCCATGCGCAGCGCCCATAAATGGCTCAGAATTCATGGCAATTCCTTTCAGCATCCTGGAAGACAAGGTGACTGCGCAACGTCGATACGCCTTGCACAGGACGCTGCAAGCGTTCTTGTTCCGTTTTGAACCTTCTCGTCGAAAATAGATCTGTCCCTGATGGAACTCAACGAATATCCGAGACCGGCGAACGACACAGGCATCGGCGTACACTGGACGGTGGGCTACGCGGCGGCCATCGGCATGGCCAGGCTGCGCGACTTTTGGATCCCCGAGCTGAAGGCCATGGGGGTGAAGTGGGTGAAAATTTTCAACCACGACGGCGCACTCGATTTTTGCGAGCTGTTGCTCTCCGAAGGGATCATGCCCATCGTGCGCCTGTATCGCCCCGCCCCCAACCCAGGCCGCCTCGGCGTCAAGGAGCTGGTGCACCTCGACGCGTTGATCCGCATCGGCGTGCGCTACTTCGAGTTCAACAACGAACCTGACGTCGACGCTGAGTGGAAGGGTGGTCGCGTGCCGGTGAACGGGTTGGACCTCACCGTGGAGAACACGATCGCCACAATGGAGGTGATCCTCGAGCGCGGGGGCATGCCCGGCATTCCGGCCGTCTCCAACGGCAGCCGCTGGGATCTGGTGGGGCGCATCGTGGCGGCGGGGCGCCGCGACCTGTTCGATGGGCCGGTCTGGCAGGCGATTCACAATTATTCTCTCAATCGCCCCCTGGACTATCCCTACGACATGGGCAACCAGGAAGGCGCAGCGTACACCGAGCGCTTCTATCGCATCGTCGCCGAGGAGCCGTGGGGCGCCGACGCCTGGCGCGGACGCACGTTGGCCGAGGTCAATCGGCTGCGCTACGATCGGCGCAACCCCGGCGCCACCCTCTTCGACGACCATGCCTGCTGGCTCGCCTACGAATATTTCGACGCGCTCAACCGCAAACACCTGGGGCGCAGCATCCCCATCCTCTCCACCGAATGCGGCTACATCGTCGGCGAAGACGCCGATCCGCGCTATCCTGCAACGACGCCCGACCTGCACATGGCGCAGACGCTCGAGGCGTGTCGCATCATGATGGGCGTCAGCCAACGCTTCAAACATGCGCCCGACTACTACTTTTGCACTGCCTTCTGGCTGATTGCCAATGAGCGGTTGGGCAGCCCCAGCAGCTGGTGGGAAGGCCACGCCTGGTACAGCGACCGCTGGCCCGGCGGCGCGCTGCCGATCGTGCGCGCGCTGCAGGCCGAACCCAAGGTTCCGCGCCTCCGCGGGGAAGACATCGCCCGCATCACGTTGCGCGGCAGCATCGCCAATCTGGGCGACCGGCGCACGCTGTTGCTCGAACGCGACGGCGTCGAAGTGGCGCATGTGCGGCTCGACGGCACCGGACTCTTTGAATTTCCCGACCTGCCGGACGGCGTCTACACCTTGCGCCTGCCGGAGGCGAATTTCAGCGAAGAGATTGCGCTCGAGCGCGGCCAGCGCGAGGTGGTCGTGCAATTGACGTTGCCGGCCCCGATCGAGCTAGTTGGCCGCAGCAGCATCGAAGGGCATGTGCGCGGGGGCGCCGGCGCTGCAGTTGTGCTTGTCCATAAACACAGCGGCGAAGAGTGGATGACGCTGGCCCACGACGATGGTAGCTATCGCTTTGTGGACCTCCCCGCCGGGGAGTATAGCCTGCGCGTGGAGCCGGCGGGTTCGCAGATCGAATCGCTGCAGCTCGACGGGCGCAACAGGGCGACGATCGACCTTGCACAGGCCGGCTGGGGCTACACCATCGGCGTCGCCGATCCGACTCCCGGCGTCGGCGCCGTCGTCGTCTCGACGCCTGGCCACAAAGGGTTGCGCGTGCAGGTGCACGGCGTCGAGGGCGGCAGCGAGGTGGTGGAGACCGGCTCTGCGCCGGAATATGGGGCGGCGGCGTGCCGCATCAATCGGCTGGAGGAAGGGCACTACATCGTCACCGTCGACGGTGCACCGGAGCCGGACGGCCGCACGACGCAGCTCGAAGCGCGCGTCCACATCGACAAACGTTCGGTGCCTCTGGTGGAGTTTGTCTATACGCCCCTCACCGAAACGGCCCGGCCGGCGGCTGAATCCTCGATTGCCGGGCGGGTGCACGGCGTGCGCGCCGGCCAGCCGCTACGCGTCGCCCTGCTCGATGAGCGGGCCGACCGGCGCGAGCAGGAGGTCTCTCCGACCGGCGACTATCGGTTCGAGGCGTTAGAGGCGGGCCGCTACACCGTGCAAGTGGTGGGCTACGAGGATGTCGCCACGGTCGCCGACATTGCGCTCGATGGCCGGAATAGCGTCACGGTGGATCTGGCGTTGCCGGAGGCTGCGCGCCCTCCGTCAACCAACGGCGACGAGAGCGGGGAGAGCGTCATCGCCGCAACGGCGCCCGACGCTGTCGGCGCCCTGGCTCGCCTGGTGGACGCCGTCGGCAATGAGCGTCGCCAAATTGTCGATGAAGAAGGCCGCGTCGTCTTCGAGCGGCTGCCGGCCGGCGTCTATTCGCTTTTGATCGAAGGCGGCTATGCACAACCCAACCTCGCCGTCGACGGCCTCAACGGCTGGTCGGTGACCTTTGCGCCGCTGGTCAGCGTGTGGGAAGTGACCACGACCGAGGCCGGCTCCCTGCCCGGCTTCAGCGCCATCCATGTGGAGATCGAGGCGCTGGCCAACCATCCTGTGCACGTCTATCGCGGGGAAGAGGAGGAGTACACCCTTTCGACGCGCAGCAAGGTGGAGCAGGGCGCTTATCACGTGGAGTTCAAGCCGCTGGGGCCGGGTCTCTATCGGGTGGAGCCTGAGGGGTTGGGCGTCTGGGCGATGGTTGAACTAAATGGACTCAATCTGGTGCGGGTCGCATTTCGGCGCAAACAGGAGCCGGTGGACATGAATCGAGTTGAGCCGCTGGTTCAGGCGATGGCCGCCACACCCGCTTCTTCGCCTTCAAGTCGCCGCTCCTCGCTCTATCTCTATGTTTCAGCGCCGCCTTCTTCTCACCAAGCCTGCGTGGCGCTGTTGCGTCTGGCCGCCGAGCTCCAGCCTGAGATCGGCGCCGATGTCGCTGCGGCCAGCCGCGCCGACCGCGTCCTGCTGGTCGATGGGCCTGACGCCGATGAAGTCGAGCGCCGGTTGAAAATGCAAGGGGTTGCGGTGGAGCGCATCGCTTTGGAAGTCTAGACGAGAGCGCCGAGTTGGAGAGTTCAACGGGGAAACTTTTGTGTTCAATCTCTCGGGAATGCAGGCGCTGCTCTATAACGGAGCCTTGCTCTTGGCGATGGCGCTCATCTACGACGTCATCGTCAGCTCGGCGCGCAGCAACGCCCTCTGGCGACGCCAGGCGGCGTCCGGGATCAGCATCGGCGTGATCGGCGTCCTGGTGATGTCGACGCCCTGGGAATTGACGCCGGGCGTCATCTTCGACACGCGTTCGGTGCTGCTTTCGTTGACGGGGCTGTTCTTTGGCCTGCTTTCCAGCGCCATCGCCGTCTTGATGACGGCGCTTTTTCGTTTATATCTCGGCGGCGACGGCGCACTCACCGGCGTAATCGTGATCGTCGTGACAACGTTCATCGGCGTCGCCTGGCGCCAGTGGCGCAGACCTGCGCTGCAAGCCATCTCCTGGCGCGAGCTTTACGTGTTTGGGCTCGTCGTGCATCTGGCCATGGTGGCGGCGATGTTGACATTGCCCTGGCCGCTGTCCCTCTTCGTTTTACAAACGATTTCTCTTCCTGTCTTGGTGATCTATCCGATCGCCACCCTCTTCATGGGGCTGCTGCTGAGGCAACGCCGGCGCCGCGAGCGGGCCGTTGAGGCGCTGGAGCAGAGTGAACTTCGGTATCGAAGCTATGTAGACAACGCCCCGCACGGGGTCTTTGTCTTGGACGGCAAGGGACGCTGTCAAGAGGTCAACCCGGCCGCCTGCCGCCTCACAGGATACACCAGAGGAGAGCTGCTGCAGCGTCCCTTTTGCGATCTGTCGGCGCCGCAATCGCTGGACGAGGCGCTCCGGCATTTCGAGCAGGTGCGCCGCGAGGGATATGCGCAGGGCGAACTCGCCTATCGGCGCAAGAACGGGGAGATCGGCTGGTGGTCGGTGGCGGCGGTCAGGCTCAGCGCCGATCGCTTTCTGGGGTACGCCGTCGACATCACGGCGCGCAAGCAGGCTGAGCAAGCGCTGCGCCGTCGCGACGCCTTGCTGGAATCGCTTTCGTTTGCGGCCGGTCGATTTTTGCAGGCCGAGCGCTGGGAAGACGAAATGCCGGCCGTTCTGGAGTATCTCGGCAAGGCTTCCGGGGCCGATGGCGTCTTCCTCTTTCAAAATGAGGCCGGCCCCAACGGCAAACTGCTGGCCAGCTTCCGATTCGAATGGACGGCGCCGGGTGCAGTTGCCCATCGAGACAATCCACTCTTGCAACGCGCCTCCTATGAGACGCTCGGCTTCGCGCGCTGGGTGAAGCTGCTCTCCGGCGGCGAAGCGATCTGCGACCATGTGCGCAACCTGCCGCCGGGCGAGCGGGCGCTGCTTCAATCGATCGGCGTGCGCTCGCTGCTGGCGCTGCCCATCGAGGTCGAGCGACAATGGTGGGGATTCCTTGGTCTCTCCTATGCAAGGGCGGAGCACACCTGGTCAGATGCAGAGATCGAGGCGCTGCGCGCGGTCAGCCGGGCGCTGGGCGTCACCATCGAGGGCCTGGCAAGCCGCGCGCGTCTGCGTCAACAGGCCGATGAGTTGGCGCAGATCATGGAAGGCGTGCCGGTGGGTCTGTTGTTGCTCGACGCCGACGGCTATATTCGCTCTGCGAACCCGCTGGCCCAAGAATACCTCCGCTGGTTGACATCGGACGCCGAATGCAAGCAGGTGACCGCTCTGGGCGACCAGCCGCTCGCCAAATTGCTCACCTCGCCGACCGAACGCTGGGGGCATCTCGTCAGCGTGGAGCGGCGCACTTTCGAGGTGCGCGCGCAGCTGGTGGAGCGAGCGCCGGAGCCGGCGAGCTGGGTGGTGGTGATCCGCGACCTGACCAACGAGCTTTTCGTCCAACAGCAGCTTCAGCGTCAGCAGCGGCTGGCGGCGATCGGACAGCTTGCCTCGGGCATTGCCCACGATTTCAACAATTTGATGTCGGTCATCATCCTCTATGCCCAGATGATGATGCAGTCGTCGACGCTGGATGAACACGATCGCGAGCGGCTGCGCGTGATCGAAAAACAGGGCCTGCGCGCCGCGCGCATGATCCGGCAAATGTTGGACTTCAGCCGACGCACCGCGATCGAACGCCAGCCGCTCGATCTGTTGCCGTTGCTGAAGGAGCAGGTCAAACTGCTGCAGCGCATCCTGCCGGAAAACATTCAGATTGACCTGGAAACAGCCCTGAACGAATGCTATGTCTTCGCCGATCCGACGCAGCTGGAGCAGGCGTTCATGAATCTCGCCGTCAACGCGCGCGACGCCATGCCCGATGGAGGCAAGCTGCGTTTCATCGTGGAAAAATTTGAATTTGCGCGTGAGAAAGACGCGCCGCTGCCCGGGATGACGCCCGGGGAATGGGTCTGCCTGAAGGTGAGCGACACCGGCGTAGGCATCTCGCCCGAAGACCAGGAGCACATCTTCGAGCCTTTTTTCACCACCAAGCCGGCCGGCGTGGGCGTGGGCTTGGGTTTGCCTCAGGTGCACGGGATTGTCGGGCAACACGGCGGGCACATCTCTGTCGCCAGCAAGGTCGGCGTAGGAACGACTTTCACCATTTTTCTGCCGGCGCTCAAAACGCTGGAGGCGAACATTGGAGCGGACGAAATCCCGATGATCGCCATCCCTGGCAATCGAGAGACCATTTTACTGGTGGAAGACGAACAGGCGCTGCGCACCACGCTCCAAGAGGTGCTTGAACGTTGGAACTACCGCGTGATCGCAGCGGCCAACGGCAAAGAAGCGCTGGCGATTCTCGAGACAATGGCGTCGCCCCCCGATCTCATCTTGAGCGACGTCGTGATGCCGGAGATGAGCGGCATAGCTCTGTTCAGGACGTTGCGCCAACGTCAGATGGACATCCCGATCATCTTTCTTTCCGGCCATCTGCGCGGGGAAGACCTGGAGGAGCTTCGGCGCCATGGCCTGGAAGCATGGCTGCCCAAACCGCCGGGCGTCGACCTGCTTGCACAGACGATTGCGACAGCGCTTCGTAAAGGAGCCGGAGCTTCGGATAAACTATGAACCGCCCTCTACAGCTTCGTTGGCCGACCGTGATTATCGGCGTGCTGTTGTTTGCCTTGATCATGACCGTCATGATCATCTATCGCAATCAGGAGTCTGCGCTGCAAAATCAGGCCGAAAATGAGCTCGCCTATGTGACGCAACTGAAGGTCGAGCAGATCGCCGACTGGCGCCAGGACCAACTGGAAAAAGGGTGGGAGGTGATGGAGCGTCCGCTGCTCTATGACCAACTGGTGACACGGTTGACGACGCCACGGCCAGACGCTTCACCGATTTTACTTGCGGAGTTTGAAGGACTTCGTCGATACAACAAATATGACGATATCGTGCTGGTTGACGTCGCCGGGAACATCCGATTTAGCCTGAGCGGCGCGCAAGGGGTTTTTCATGAAGAGGCCGCGCTAGAAAGCGCCCTGCGCAATCGACGCCCAACGTTGGGCGATCTTCATATCAGTGAGCACAGCCTGGAGCCGCATATCAGCGTTTGCATCCCGCTCATCGACGCTGCGCAAACTCCGGTCGGCGCATTGATCTTTGTGATTAACGCACGCAGTGCGCTATTTCCCCTCATACAATCTCCCTCTGTTATGCGCAAGACAATGGAAACCAAGCTCGTTCGTCGCAATGGGGACAGCGCGCTCATCCTCAACGATCTGCGGCTCCGGCCCGATCCCGCCTTGACGTTGCGTCTGCCGCTCACTCGAACCGAGGATCCCGCCGTCATGGCCGTGAACGGGATCTATGGACTTGTTCGCGGCAGAGACTATCGCGACGTTGAGGTGCTCGCCTACATCCAACCGATCCCCGACTCCGAATGGTTTTTGGTGACCAAAATCGACGCCAGCGAGGTCTTCGCCGAAATGAACCTGCGCGCCGGCATGCAATCTCTGCTGGCGTTGAGCGTCATCACGCTGGTCGGCCTGTTGGCGCTGGTGGTGTGGCAGCGCCAGCGCCATCAATATCTGGAGCGCCTTTACGACGCAGAGCGGGCGCAACACGCCAGCGACCTGCGCTATCGTATCACGCTGCAGAGCATCGGCGACGCCGTGATCGCCACCGACGCGACAGGTAGGATCACCCTGCTCAATCCTGTGGCCGAGGCCATGACCGGATGGTCGAACGAGGAAGCGCAGAACCGACCGCTGGAGGAGGTTTTTCAGATCGTCAACGAAGAGACGCTGCGGCCCGCCGAAAATCCGGTGGCGAGGGTGCTGAGAGAGGGCAGAGTCGTTGGGCTGGCCAACCATACGCTGCTGATCGACCGCCTTGGCCGACGTTGCCCGATCGCCGATGCTGCAGCGCCCATCCGCGATGAAGATGGAGCCATCCAAGGCGTCGTGCTCGTCTTTCGCGATCAAAGCGCAGAACGCGCCGCCCAACGCGCCCTGGAAGAGAGCGAGGCGCGCATCCGCGGCCTGATCTCGGCGATTCCCGATCTTATTTTCCGGCTGGACCGCAACTATCGCTTCCTGGATTGCTGGGTGAACGATGACAACAACCTGCTGGTGCCGCGCGAACAGTTTCTCGGTAAAACCACGTTTGAGGTCATGCCATGGGAAGTGGCCGAGGGCGGCGCACGCGCGTTGGACCGGGCGCTGGAGACCGGCGTAATGCAAATTTACGAATATTCGCTCGACACGCCGGACGGCGTCGGCTGGTATGAACAGCGTCTCACGCCGATCTCCGCCGATGAGGTGATCGCGATCACGCGCGACGTCACAGAGCGCAAACGCCGCGAGCAGGTCACCCGATTGCGTCTGGCGCTGCTGGAATTCGCCGCCGAGCATTCCTATCATGAAGTGCTGACAAAGGCGCTCGAGGAAATCTGTGCGCTCGTCGATAGCGCCTCGGCGCTTTGTCTGGCGGTGGAATCCGACCGTCGCGCGCTGTCGCTGCAGGCATGGCATCCGCCCACGCTCCATAGCCAGGCTTCCCCGGGTAGGCGAGCCTCGCGTTACCCGATCGAGCCGGGGAGTGTGTGGGCGCAGGCGCTCGCTTCCCGCAGTCCTACGGTTCATGAGGGATTTGCGCGCTTGAACGGCGCCGACCGAGATGATTCGGGTGAGCAGATTGCGTCCGAACGCCAACTCATCGCTCCAGTCATCCGTCAGGAGAAGGTTGTCGCCCTGCTGAGCGTATGCAATAAACCAACCCCCTACATGCGGACGGACGTCCTCCTGCTTGAAGAGATCGCCGATATGGTCTGGGAGATCGCCGAGCGCAAACGCATAGAGGAATCCGAACGCACCTTGCAGGAGCGGCTGGCCAGGGCGCAGAAGCTGGAGGCGATCGGCCAGCTTGCGGGCGGCGTCGCCCATGATTTCAACAACATGTTGGCTGTGATCTTGATGCGCAGCGAGCTGGCGCTGCAAAAATTAGAGCCTTCCTCGCCCTTGCATCGCCATTTGACGGAAATCCACAAGACGGCGCAACGCTCAGCGGAGCTCACGCGCCAGCTTCTGGGCTTTGCGCGCAAACAGATCGTCATGCCGCGCGTCCTGGACCTCAACGCAGAGATTGCGGCTTCGCTCTCGATGGTGCGCTCGTTGGTCGGCGAAGCGATTACGGTCGAATGGCTTCCTCAGGCCAATCTGTGGCCGGTGCGCATGGATCCGTCGCAGTTGAACCAGATTTTGGTCAACCTTTGCGTCAACGCTCGCGACGCCATCGACGGCATCGGCAAGATCGTGATTCGCACCGAAAACAGCGTGCTTGACGCGCTCTTCGCCGATCCGCCGTTCGACTTCTCGCCTGGCGAGTACGTGTTGTTGACCATCAGCGACGACGGCTGCGGGATGAGTCGGGAGGTGTTGGCGCATCTCTTCGAGCCGTTCTTCACCACCAAAGAGTTGGGGAAAGGCACCGGGCTGGGGCTGGCGACGGTTTACGGCATCGTGCGTCAAAATCAGGGCTACATTCAAGTCTACAGCGAAGTGAGCGTGGGCACGACCTTCAAAATCTATTTCCCACGCTATTCTGAGACGCCTCTCTCGATTGAAGCGCCGTCCGACGTTGTTCCACAGGGGGCCGGCGAGGTGATTCTTCTGGTCGAAGACGAACCGGCTGTGTTGGAGATGGCCGCCGAAAGCCTGCGCAGGCTCGGCTATGCAGTGCTGACGGCGGCTACACCCTCTGAAGCGCTGAACGTAGCTGCGACCCATCCGCATCCGATCGATCTATTGATCACGGATGTCATTATGCCGGAGATGAACGGCCGGCAACTGGCGGCGGAGATTGCGCTGCATCAGCCGCAGATTCGGCGACTTTTCATATCCGGTTATCCGGCCGACTTCATCACCCACCGCGCTGTGCTCGACGAGAGGGAACAGGTTTTAGCGAAACCGTTTTCCTTCCACCAACTCGCCGAAGCCGTCCGCAGGGCGCTCTCAACAGAATAGGCGTTACACCTTCAGCGCCCGCTCGGCGACGGTTGGCGCCCAGGCTTCGATCTGCTGACGGATCGCATCGCGCACCGAGCGCACCATCGCCATCTTCTCTTCGTCCGACCCTTTCGCCTGCGAGGGGTCGGGAAAGCTCCAATGCAGGCGTTTGGTGACGCCTGGAAAGATGGGGCAGCGTTCGGCCGCCTCTGGATCGCAGACCGTGATCACATAGCTGTAGATGTAGCCGGCCTTGTAGAGCTCAAATACGCTCTTGGTCTTGGCGTTGGAAATATCGATGCCGACTTCCTGCATGGCGCGCACCACGTAGGGGTTGAGCACGCCGGGCTCCAGGCCGGCGCTCATCGCCTCGAAGCGATCCCCGTACAGCGCGTTGAGAAAGGCCTCGGCCATCTGGCTGCGCGCACTGTTGTGCACACAGACAAACAACACCTTGATTTTTCGGTCCATGATTTTTCTCCAGGTCTCGTTCTTCAGGTTGAAAATGTGGATTCTGATGAAACGGTGTTGCGCTCCTTTGCAGCAACGCCGGCCTCCTCCATCGGCGAGAGCATGGGCGCCGGTCGGTCCACCGGCTTGCGCATCCACTCGTAGATCAGGGCGCCCAACGCCGCCCCCGCCACCGGACCGACGAGATAAATCCATTGGTCTTGCCAGAAATTGCTCACCAGCGCCGGCCCCAGCGAGCGCGCCGGATTCATCGACGCCCCGCTGATCGGTCCGGCCCAGAGCGCGTTTGTCCCGACGGTGAAGCCGATCGCCAGCGCCGCCAGCTCACCGACCGCGCGCGAATCGGTGGCGACAGCGATGATGACGAACATCAATGACGCCGTCAACAAGGTTTCGAGCAACAAGGACTGTAAGGGCGCACCCGTCGGCGCAGTCGCTCCTAGATGGGCGACCGGCCCAAACAGCGCCTGCAGCGTCAACGCCCCTGCGACGGCGCCCACCAGTTGACCGAGGAGATAGGCAGGGACTTCGCGCCAGGGAAAATGGCGCGTCAGCGCAAAGGCGACCGTCACCGCCGGATTGAGATGAGCGCCGGAAAGATGGCCGGTCGCCGCCACCATGACGACAATCACCAGGGCAAAGGTCAACGCCACGCCTATGTGGCCCAGGATGCCCGTCTGGCTGTTGACGACGATGGCGCCGCAGCCGGCCGTCACCAGCGCATAGACGCCAAAAAACTCTGCAGCGGTGCGTCGCATCAAATTCGGTTTATTCATCGCCCTTCCTCCCTCAAAATTGCGTTGCGTCGGCCATTGCATCGGCTGCAAGCGCCTTGACAAAAAAATCAAGACGCGCCGCCAACTGCTCGGCTACGTCCAGAAACGCCTGTCTTTGCATCGCCGCCTCCACCGCTGCAGGATCGGGGATGCTCCAGTGCACCTGCTCCGGCTCCCCAGGGAAAACCGGACAGACTTCGCGCATCCGGTCGCAGACGGTGATGATGTAGTCGAAGCGCTGACCGGCGAACTCTTCCACGGATTTGGAGCGCTGGCCGCGGATGTCGATCCCGCGCTCCGCCATCGTTTCGATCGCCAGAGGATGAACTTCGCGGATTTCGCTGCCGGCGCTGTAGACTTCGACTGCGTCGCCGCCCAGCCGACGGAGCATCGCCTCCGCCATCTGGCTGCGCGCGCTGTTGTGCGTGCAGAGAAAGAGGACGCGCACCGGCGACCGCCGGGCCGGTGCGACGGCCGCCGCCTGATCTTCCTTCCGCTGCTCCTTGCATTCGATCAGGGCTGGATGGAGGGCGACGCCGGCGTCGTGGTAAAGACGCTGCAGCCGCCTCAGGTCGAGGCTATAGTAGACGTCGCGGGCGTCGCTGCTGCTGCGGCGCTCGATCACCAGCGCGCCGCGACGAAGCTGCGCCAGATGATAGGAGACGAGATTGAGCGGACGCGCCACCCGCTCCGCCAGCTCCTGCACGCGCAAATCGCTGTGCACCAGCTGTTGCACCAGTTTCCAGCGCAGCTCGTGCGCCAGCAATTTCAAAAGGTCGGGCGGTTCGTGTGCAATCAGATGGGACGCCATAAAAATTTCAAAATAAATTGATTCAAATTATTTTGAAGCAAAATACCACAGTTGATTGCACAATGCAAATCAAGGCTTCCTCTGTTGCGCCGAAGGCGATAACCTGCGTAAGCCACGAAGAAATCCCAAACTTGTCGATCCGGGGCGGGATCGATAGGATAAAAACGCCTATGGTCGAGCGAGCGTCTACAAACGGTCTGCAAGGCACTCAACCGTATTTGGACTGGCGGCGTCTGCCGCAGCCTATCCTGGGGCTGGCGCCCATGGATGGCGTGACCGATTCCGCCTGTCGTCACATTCAAAAGAAATATGGGAAGCCGGCGCTCGTCTACACGGAATTTGTCGCCGTCGAGCGGCTGCAGGTGGGCGATTGGGAGCTGCTCAAGGACCTGCACTACGACGAGAGTCAGCGGCCGGTGATCGCGCAGATTTACGGCCACGAGCCGGAGCGTTTCCTGTGGATGGCGGTGTTTCTCTGCGAGTTGGGCTTCGACGGCATCGACATCAACATGGGCTGTCCGGCGGCGAGCGTCGTCCATCGCGGCTCCGGAGCAGGGCTGATCCGCACGCCGAAGCTGGCGCAGGAGATCGTGCGCGCGGCGCGCCGCGGGGTTGAGCTGTGGCGCAACGGCGCAACCGTACACGACATTCCCGGCCTGCCGGCGCATCTGCTGGCTCAGGTCGAGGCGCGGCGCAACGCTCTGCCCGCGCCTTTTCAAGCGCGGCGTCCGGTTCCTGTGAGCGTGAAAACGCGCATCGGCTACGAGCGTCCCCAGGCCAGAGAGTGGATTTCCCGCCTGCTGGAGGCCGAACCCGCAGCGATCGCCGTGCATGGCCGCACGCTTCACCAGCGCTATCGGGGTGCGGCCGACTGGGAGCAAATCGCAGCGGCGGCGGAGACAGCGCGCGGCAGTTGCACCCTCGTCCTGGGCAATGGGGACGTGCGCAATTACGAGGACGCCATGCAACGCGCCGCTTGCTATGGGCTGGACGGCGCGCTCATCGGCCGCGGCGCCAACGGCAATCCACTCGTTTTTCGGCCTGACGCAGAAGATTTACTCGCCGCCGAACCTCACCTGCTGCTGCGCATTGCGCTCGAGCATGCGCAGCTCCATGAGGAGACGATCAGCAAGGGGCATCCTCCCCGCTTTCTGCCCATGCGCAAGCATCTCGGCTGGTATGCGCGCGGATTTCCCGGCGCATCCTATCTGCGGCGCAGCCTGGTGCAGACGAGCAGCGCCGCCGAGGTGGAGGCGCTGCTCGCCCCTTATATTTGAGGATTTCTGAAGGGAAAGCAGCGCCTTGGACGGTTGCGCTCTGCACGCTTAGCTCAGCCCCGCCAGATAACGCTCGATCGCAGCGAAGAGCCGATCCAGGTCTTCCTCCTGCACTTCGCCCATGTGGGCGATGCGAAAAGCCTTGTCCTTATAGTCGCCGTAGCCGTTCGAGATCTCCATGTCGTGGCGGGCGAGATAGGCGTTGAGCTGTTTGACGTTGACGCCGCGCGTGTTCGTCACCGTCGTGAGCGTGTGGGAGCGATAGCCTTCTTCGGCCATCAGCTCGAAGCCGTTGGCGACGGCCCAACGTTGCGTGCGTTCGGCGAGGCGGGCGTGGCGGGCGAAGCGCGCGTCGACGCCCTCGGCGAAGATGCGGTCCAGCTGAACGCTCAGGCTGCGCATCAGGGAGATGGCGGGCGTGGCGGGCGTCGTACTCTTCTTCAACGCCTTTTCCAGTCGCACGAAATCGAAATACCAGCCGCGACCTTTGACCGTCTCCGCCTTGGCGAGCGCGCGGTCGCTGACGGCGCAGAGCGCCAGTCCTGGCGGAACGGCCAGCGCCTTCTGCGATGAGGTGAGCACGACGTCCAACCCCCAGGCGTCAGTCTCGATGCGCGTCCCGCTGAAGGAGGAGACGGCGTCGACCAGCACCAGGGTCTCCGGGCTGACGCTGCGCACGGCGGCGGCAATCTCCCGGATCGGACTCATGACGCCGGTGCTCGTCTCATTGTGAACCACGGTGATCGCCTCCACCGGGCCGTGGGCGAGCGCCCTTTCCAGCGCCTCCGCCGCCTGCTCCGGCTTCACCGCCGTATTCCAGGGAATATCGACGCGCACCACCTCCTTGTCGCAGCCCAGGGCGACGTCCGCCCAGCGCTGGCTGAACGCGCCGTTGACAAAGCACAGGACGCGATGGGCGACGAGGTTGCGGATCGCCGCCTCCTGCAGACCGGTTCCCGAGGCAGCGACGATGTAGACGCGGGCGTTGGTGTAGAAAAGGGTGCGCAACTGCTCCTCGCACTTGGCGAACAGCGCCTCGAACTCATCGCTGCGATGGCCGATCATCGGTGCAGTTTGGGCTGCGAGCACCTCAGGCGCGACATCGGTTGGGCCGGGGATGAAGAGCCGCTGACGGTGGCGAAAAGGTGCAGGCGCCGGGCGTTCAAGAACATTTTGTTCATGCATGATGCAATCCTTTTAATCTTTCGGTCACGCTTGTTTTTGTCCACACCAGACTGGTTCACCCAGGGAGTGTGGATCGAGATCAAACAAAAATATTGTGCCACCTTCAACCGGAGCGTTCAAAAAGGTGGGACGCTCTCGTCGACTTTCGACGCACTTCGCCGGCAAGCGCCAATCCAACGAGGTTTGGATGTTCGAAAACGCCGTGCTATACTGCGTTGATGTATGTCAACAGTTGGGCAAGCGTCGAGGTTTCGTATGCGAAACGCACTGTTCGACCCAGCAGGTTGTCTCGGCGATCCTTTTTGCTTCTCCCTATCCAACGATTGACAACACAAAGAAAGAGCGGAGCAATTTGATTCGCATCCAAGCCTATTTTCGCTCTCTATCGATAGTGGGTCTGTGGCTGGCGGTCTTCTGGGTCGCCGGATGTATGGCGCCCGCACCGACGACGCCTCCCCCGACAGCGCCCCCTGTGATTCAGACGGTCGAAGTTGAGGTGACGCGCATCGTCTACCGGGAGACGGTGGTCACCCCCACCCCCGCGCCGCCGACTCCGTGCAGCCCTGCGTCTTTATCTGAGGCGTCGGAGGTGGTGATCGGCGCGATTTTACCGCTTTCAAACACAGGCGTATGGATGCGCTCCGCCAACATGCAGATGGGATTGAACCTCGCCCTGGAGCGCATCAATTCCAGAGGAGTGGCGGGCGCGCCGCTGCGGCTGGCGATCGTCGACGGCGGCGACGACCCGCTGCGATCGGCGCAGCTGGCCGAACAATTGATCGTCAAAGAGTGCGCGGTGGGGCTGATCGTAGGTCTCAACGACGCCGCCACCCTGGCGGTGGCGGAGGTGACGGAACGCTTCCACAAGCCGATGCTTGTGATCGACGCCGCCTCTCCCGCCATCACCGAGACGCAGCTGCAGTCGGTCTTTCGCCTGGCGCCCGCTGCGCCCATGGTGGCGAGCATGCCGGCAAACTGGCTGGCGAGCATCGGCGACTTCAACGGGGACGGGGTGATGCAGGCTGTGCTGATCGTCGAAAGCTCCGCAGCAGGCGATCTCTTTATCGAGCAGAGCAGCGAGTGGTTTGTGCGCCATGGAATTGCGCTGGACATCCATCGCGTCGATGCGCCGATGATGGATTTTTCACCGGAGATCGCTCGCCTGCTGGCCATGCCCACCATTCCCGACGCCGTGTTTATCGTGATCGGCGCCAACGGCGCCCTGGCGCTGCATCAGCAACTGTTCGATGCGGGCATTCGTCCGGACAAAGGGACGCTGGTCGTCAACCAGAGCCGTCGCGCGCTGGAGCCTGCCGTCTTCGGGTGGTCTGGCAGCCTGGGCGCAGGCAGCATCGTGGCGCGGCGCGGTCCCTGGCCTTCGATCGCCACCGAGATGGGGCGCACGATCTTTGAGCGCTATCGTCAGAGCGGCATGCCGACGCCGGAAATGAGCACGTTTCTGGCGCATGATGCGCTGCTGCTGCTGGTCGACGCCATGCAGCGCGCACCTTCGCTGCGCGGGGAGGATCTCGTGCGGGCGTTGGAGGCCAGCGACGTCGAACTCGCTGCAGGCCGTTACGCCTTTGCCTATCACAGCGAACAGCCGCCGGACGGCCTCGACGTTCCCCTGTACGCCTGGCATCAGTGGATGACGCCGCCCTTGCTCTATCTCATGTACGCCGAAGCCGGTCAGGACCCGGCGACGCTTCCCGTCGTTTGGCCGGAGCATTATCGCACGGCTGCGCCGCCGCAATGACGTTTGAACAGCGGCGCTTCTGCTTGCAACCTTGCCTCTGCAGACGGTGTTCAGCTAAAGAGTCGATCGAGTTCAGGAACGGCCTGGGGCAGCGCAAAGATGACCGCCCGATCGCCAGGCCGGAGGATAGTGTCGCCGTCGGGAATCAACACGCGCCCGTTGCGCAGCACTGCGCCGATCACAGCGGAGCGCGGGAATTTGACGTGACGCAACGGCTTTTGGGTGATGCGCGTTCCCTCACGCGCAATGTATTCGATCATCTGTCCTTCGATGCCCGGCAGGCTGGCGATCGCCGCCACTTGACGGTGCTGAATGAACTGCTGCACCGCATTGACCGTCAGCATCTGCTTGCTGATCACCGAGTTGAGACCAATTTTGGGGAGAATGGGGAGATAGGCGACGCGATTGACCAGCGCAATCGGTCGCTTCACATGATGTTGCAGCGCCAGCAGCGTGGCGATGATGTTGTTCTCATCGTCGCCGGTCACCGCCACAAAGGCGTCCATCTCATCGAGGTCTTCCGCGTCAAGCAGGTCGAGGTCGGTGCCATCGCCGTGGATCACCAGCGCGTGCGGCAGACAGCCGGCCAGGCGTTCGGCGCGCGCCAGGTCGTGTTCGATGATCTTGATCGTGGCCATGCCGGCGAGCGCTTCTGCGATGAAGCGCGCGATCATGCCGCCGCCCAGGATCATGATTTTGTTCATGCGCGGCTTTTTGTGTTTGCCCGCCAGTCCGAAGAATTCTTTAGCGTACTCCGGGGCGCACACGGCGAAGACCAGATCGCCCGGGTAGAGGCGGTCGCTGCCTTTGGGAATGATCGTCTCATGGTTGCGTTCGACGGCGACGATCTGCACCGGCGGGCGCTTGTAGCGGGCGCCCAGTTCGGCCAGCGAAGGCCCCACCAGCGGCGAATCCGGCTCCAGGATCAGGCCGATCACCTCGATCTTCCCCTGCTCCAGGTCGATGACGTGGGTGGCCGACGTCTCTTGTAGCAGGCGCAGGATGGCGTTGGCGGCCTCGCGCTCGGGGTGGATGATGTGATCGGCGCCCAGTTGCTCGGGCGTCAGCGGAAAATCCGGCGCGGTGAATTCGGCGTTGCGCACGCGCGCGATCGTCACCTCAACGCCGCTGGCCTTGGCCAGTCGGCACGCCATCAGGTTGGCGTCGTCGTTGTCGGTGACGGCGGCGACGACGTCGGCGTCGCGCAGACCGGCCTGCATCAGCACCCGGTAACTGTCTCCCGAACCTTCAATCGCCAGCCCGTCGAGCTGCTCGGCGGCTCGGCGCACTTTGTCTGGGTTCGAGTCGATGATAGTGATGTCATGTTGCTCGCGCGAGAGGCGCTTGCCAAGCTGAAAGCCTACGTCGCCCGCGCCGACAATGAGGATGCGCATCGTGTTCAATGTGCTCCGTAAGAGAGAACGATCTAGCTTATATTTTATCCCTTTTGCGCTTTGCGCGCGCGTTGACGTTGGTCGTGGTTCAAGATTTTCTTACGCACGCGCAAGGACGCCGGCGTCACTTCGAGCAGGTCATCGTTGTCCAAAAACTGAATGGCGTCATCTAACGTCAACTCGCGCGGGGCGTTGAGCATCTCCGTTGCGCCGGAGGGCTTCTCTCGAAAGTTGGTCAACTGTTTCGACTTGCAGACGTTGACCACCAGCTCTTCTTCGCGGATGTGTTCGCCCACCACCTGGCCTGCGTACACCTCATCGCCGGGCTTGACGATAAAAATCCCGCGTTGCTGCAAGTTGGTCAACGCGTAGCTGCTCACCACGCCGGACTCGAGCGCCACGAGTTTGCCGTTTTTCTGCAGATCGATGTCGCCGACGTAGGGGGCATAGCCGTGAAAGAGCGTGTGATAGACGCCCGTGCCGCGCGTGGCGGTCAGGAAGGGTTGTCGAAAGCCGAGCAGCCCGCGCGTCGGCGCCAGATAGGTGCAATAGACTGTGCCGTCCTCACCGTAGTGGATGTTCTGCATCTGCGCGCGGCGACGGCCTAGCATCTCCTGCACTGTGCCGAGATGCTCCTGCGCCACTTCGACGAAGACTTCTTCGATCGGCTCCAGCAGCCCTTCCTCCCCCTGCTTGAAAATCACTTCGGGACGACTTACGGCGAACTCATAGCCCTCGCGGCGCATCGTCTCGATGAGGATGGCCAGATGCAGCTCCCCGCGGCCGGAGACGATGAACTCATTGGCGCGCTCGGTCTCCTCGACGCGCAACGAGACGTTGCGCTCCAGCTCGTTGAAAAGGCGGGCGCGCACCTGTCGGCTGGTGAGATATTGTCCTTCGCGACCGGCGAAGGGGCTGTCGTTGACCGAGAAGGTCATGCGCACGGTCGGCTCTTCGACGGTGATGGGCGGCAGCGGACGTGGATCCGCCGGGTCGGCCAGCGTGTCGCCGATGCCGACCGATTCGACGCCTGCCACGGCGATGATGTTGCCGGCGCTCGCCTCGTCGACGGCGACCCGCTGCAGGTTGCGAAAGACGTACACCTGCGCCGCCTTCGCCAACTCTTGCTCGCCCTGCGGGTTGATGCGCACGATCGGCTGACCAGTGCGGATCGTTCCGCTTTGCAGGCGACCGACGGCGATCTTGCCGACGTAGGGGCTGTATTCGATGGTCGCCACCAACAGTTGCGTCGGCCCGGCGAGGTCGACACGCGGAGGCGGCAGGTGGTTGACAATGGCGTCGAAGAGCGGCTCCAGGTTGGGCGCCAGCTCGTCCGGGCGAAGGCCGGCGCGCCCCTCCAACGCACGCGTGTAGATCACCGGGAAGTCGGCCTGCTCATCGGTGGCGCCGAGATCGACGAAGAGGTCGAAAGTGGCGTTGACGACGTAGTCCGGCCTCGCCGCCGGGCGATCGACCTTGTTGACGACGACGATGGCGCGCAGTCCCCGCTCCAACGCCTTGCGCAAGACAAAGCGCGTCTGCGGCATCGGCCCTTCTACGGCGTCGACGAGCAGCAGCACGCCGTCGACCATGTGCATGATGCGCTCAACCTCGCCGCCGAAGTCGGCGTGGCCGGGAGTGTCGACGATGTTGATCGTGATCCCTCGATACTCGACGCCGGTGTTTTTGGCCAGAATCGTGATGCCGCGCTCACGCTCCAGCTCGTTGGAGTCCATGACGCGTTCCATCACCGTCTGGTTCTCGCGGAAGACCCGCGTCTGACGCAGCATGCCATCCACCAGCGTGGTCTTGCCGTGATCCACATGGGCGATGATGGCCACGTTGCGAATGTCGTTGCGGATGGTCGCTCCGGTTTGGGAAGCGGCTCCGTTTGAGTGTATTAGGGTTGCAGTCATATCTTCAGCTATCATCTTCGAGCATCGCAGCCCGTTTGAACCCTTGCGCAAAAAAGCCCGGCGTTGCGCCGAGCCGATTACAAGTTGCTCCAATTTTACAAATTTTATTGTACGTCTGTTTACGACTTATGGCAACTTTTGAGGCGGCAAAAAGGCGCCTGACAACGTCATGGATCGGTTTCCAATCGACGTTCTCTGTAGGCGACAAGGTCCCTGCGTGAACGAGGAAGCGCTGTGGGCTGCGCCTCAAGGTTCCCAGAATTTTTTAATAAACCAGTTTTTGATGCCAACCGTTGGCTTCATTCGCTTTATCAATGCACTCCGGCGATCTGGAATGGCCTCGGCTTTCAGGCGCATTCTCGATAGACTTTGGGTGCATGATATAATAAGTTTGATGGGAATCAGTGCTGACGATGTGACGCAGGCGGATTTAATGACTATTGCCAAAATTCCTGGTAGCTTGTGGCCATATTTTCAGGAATATGATCCGCAATCCCTAGACTGCAATCAGGATGCAGACCTGATCATCCAGCGCACGCTCGAATATGGCGGCTGGGAGGAAATTCGCTGGCTGGTTGCTTCTTATGGCACAGAACGCATCCGCAAATTTCTCCGCCTGCACGGTGAGCGTCTGTTGTCGGCGCCGACGTTCATCTTTTGGCGCAAGCTATTGGGCGTGCGACGCTGGCGCCGCTCGCCTTTTCGCAAAGAGGCCAGACAAGTATGGCCATTCTAACACCTCACTGGGAGGCGTTGACGTCTGAAACCAGGCAGGCTTTCCAAATCGCTGCTTCGCTCTCCTTTATCAAGCGCTATTACTTGGCTGGCGGCACAGGTCTTGCGCTTCATCTTGGTCATCTTAAAGCCTCAGAGCGTGAGAATGCATGGATTGCCCTGACTACTGCAACGGCAACGGCGGCTGGAGGTGGGCGGCGGTGGTGTTGACGTGCAACCGGGTCACCCACTTCACCCACTCGAAGCCGCGGCGGCCCGGAGCCACGAGGCGCAGCGGAAAGCCGTGACCGTGGTCGAGCGGACGACCCGCCACGTGGGTCGCCAGCAGGCAGCGCTGCGCTTCCTCCAGTGGAAAGCGCCGTGCATAGCCTGTGATCGACTCAACGGTGACGCTGCGTGCGTCGCTGCGCAGGCCGGCTTGTTCGAGCAGGAAGGCAAGCGGGACGCCCGTCCACTCCTGGATCGTGTACCACCCGCCCGTACAGTCGAGGAGCGCAGTCTGCGTGGCGTCGGCGAACCGTGCGATGTCCTCCAGGCTCAGGCGTAGGGGACGCTCTACCGCGCCTTCGATGTGCAGCGTCCAGCGTGTAGGGTCAA
The DNA here is from genome assembly GCF_937128415.1 of uncultured Caldilinea sp. Taxonomy (GTDB): domain Bacteria; phylum Chloroflexota; class Anaerolineae; order Caldilineales; family Caldilineaceae; genus Caldilinea. The sequence goes on along the minus strand of NZ_CAKZMJ010000070.1, from coordinate 73,233 downwards.
CAGGCGCAGGATTGTCGAAGAGCCAGACCACATACGGGAATTGTCCGGTGAAACTGCCCGTCTCGTAGGAGCCGGTGAAGCGACGTTGCGCCCCTGGCAGAGCCAGCGCCGACTGCACCGGGCGCTCGCTCCGCCAGAGCAGCGCACCCGCCAGCGCAACGCCCGCAAATCGCAGGAAGGCCCGCCGGTCGCGCGCAGCTCGGATGCGAAAGACAAAGCGTTTGGCGAAGGTGTGCCAGAGCAGGAAAGCCCACATGGCCACGGCCAGCCACCCGTGCACGGTGACCAGACTGTACGCCCCCCAGAAACGCGGGCCGTCGTAGCTCCAAAGAAAGCCGGTGACCAACGCGCCGACCAAGAGGACGGTCAGCCACAGAAACCCGGCTCTGGAAACGCTCCACCGCGGACGGCGGCGGATGGCGCGCACAACGACAGCGCTCTTCCAGAGAAGAATCACGACCACGCCGTAGGCGCCTGCTGTGTGCAGCCAGAGAACCCATTGCATCTGCTCGGAGCCGGCCATCAGCGCGCCGACGCCCGTGACGAGCTGCAACGTGAGCAACGTCAGCAGAAGACTGTTCGCCCAGGGATAGCGCATGGGTCTTTCCCGTTGAATCACTCTCGAACGACGCAACCATCACATCTGTCGGCGCCCCTATCGTAGCATTGAGATAAGGTCGCAACTGTGGTCTGGATCGCACGGGTTGCCAGGAACGAACGCCTGTCGCTATAA
>NZ_CAKZMJ010000070.1:0-67500 GCF_937128415.1 uncultured Caldilinea sp. | reverse complement strand
AAGGATACGTCTCCGGCGCCGTCTATCACGGCGACCCGGCGCACATCGATTTTCTGAATCAGGTTTACGCCCTCAACTCCCAGAGCAACCCGCTGCACTTCGACCTCTGGCCAAGCACGGTCAAGTACGAGGCGGAGATCGTCTCCATGACCGCCCATCTGCTCGGGGCAGACCACGCGTCCGCCCCGATCGTGGGTGCGGTGACTTCGGGCGGCACGGAGAGCATCCTGCTGGCGATGCGCGCCTACCGAGACCGTGCGCGGGCGGAGCGCGGCTTGAAGCGTCCACGCGTGATTGCGCCTGTCTCTGCCCATGCCGCCTTCGACAAAGCCGCCGACTATTTCGGCATCGAGCTGGTGCGCACGCCGGTTGGCCCCGATCTGCGCGCCGACGTGGAGGCGATGGCGGCCGCCATCAACCGCAACACCGTGGCGTTGGTCGGCTCCGCCCCCTCGTTCCCGCATGGCGTCATCGATCCGATCCCAGAGTTGGCGGCGCTGGCGCAGGCGCACGGGGTCGGCCTGCACGTCGACGCCTGCCTGGGCGCCTTCATCTTGCCTTTTGCGCGAGAGCTGGGTTATGACGCGCCCGAGTTCGACTTCCGCCTGCCGGGCGTCACCTCGATGTCTGCGGATACGCATAAATATGGCTATGCAGCCAAGGGAACGTCGGTCGTGCTCTATCGGGGCGAGGCGTTGCGGCGCTATCAGTATTATGCGATTGCCGATTGGCCGGGCGGACTTTACTTTTCTCCGACGCTGGCGGGCAGCCGGCCAGGCGCGCTCAGCGCCGCATGTTGGGCGGCGCTGGTGAGCATCGGCGAAGAAGGCTATCGCGCCGCGGCGGCCAAAATCCTGGCCACGGCCCGGCTCATCCGCTGCTGGATCGAGCAGATTCCAGAGTTGGAGGTGCTGGGCGATCCCCTCTTCGTCATCGCTTTTGCGTCGCCTTCGCTCGACATCTATCGCGTGCTCGACGCCATGAGCGCGCGCGGATGGAGCCTCAACGGTCTGCATCGTCCGCCTGCGATTCACATCGCTGTGACGTTGCGCCACACCGAGCCGGGCGTCGCCCAGCGTTTCATCGAGGACCTGCGCGCTGCGGTTGAACATGTCAAGGCGCACCCCGCCGAGAAGGGCGGCATGGCCCCGGTCTACGGCATGGCGGCCTCATTGCCGATGCATGGCGTCGTCGAGGAGCTGTTGCGTCGCGTGGTCGATGCGCTGTATAAAGTGGAATAACGTCAGTGTATGCAGACGGCGCTGCGGCTGGCCGCGCCGCCGATGGTCGGTGGTTGCGAGTTTGCGACGCGCAGACAAGCGCCAACCAATCTTCGCTGAATCGATTTCCGTCCACTTGCGTCACGACTCGAATAGGTCGCCCGCGATCTGGATCGACATACTGACGCAGCCATCCATCTTGAATCTTCAGCCGTAGGGGAAGTTCTCGAATCTTCGTTCCCTCGCTCCGGCCCAGGGCAATTGCACGCGCCAGAGGATCGTGAAGGAAATTAATGATATCCTTCGGCAGGCCCGGGCGCGTTTGGCCGAAGCGGGCTTCCATCTGCTCCTCTTCGGCGGACGCTTCCGCCTGGTGAGCGATCGGCTGCGCCAGAGGCCCGGCCTGTCGTAGCGTGGGAAGATAGGCCCTGCGCAGGGCCGTTTCCACGGTGACCGACAGCGGAGTCAGCACAGGGTTAGTAGCGAACATAGCCCGCCCTGCGCCCTTGATCGTCTAATGTAGTCCTCACGGCGATTCGCTCGACCTTCGGCCAGTTCAGCGCCATCGCCTTCCATGAGCTTGCGGTCTGTCGAGGACGTGCGGTTGGGAGCCGCACCTACGCCGCTCCCTTCTCCCCCTCTCCCGGCCTTGGGGGAGGGGGCCGGGGGGGGAGGGCCTTGCTCCCCCTCTCCCGATCTTGGGAGAGGGGGTCGGGGGGTGAGGGGGTTTCCCCACGGCTCTTGGGTCTGTCGAGGACGTGCGGCTGGGAGCCGCACCTCGATGCATCATCGTCTTTTCCCTGCTTTCGCCTGCGCTGGCTGCACAGGCGGACGACGGTCGAGCGCTGCTGCAGGCGGCTCTAGAGCTTCCCGAACTTGTGTCCTATCCGGTCTATGCGCCACCGGAGGGAGTGGATGGATGGAAGTCAGCGCTGGCGCCCTCTGATTTCAAATCCCATCTTTCATCGGCTCTTGACATTTCCTCCTGGATTGCGTATGCTAGACAACAGTTCCATGAATCAGAATTTTGTTCATCATCGTAGAACAAATCCTTGTCATCATGATCTATTCCGTCGCCAAGGCGCTCAAGATTTTGCAGCTCTTCAGCGTCGATGAGCCGCGGCTCTCGCTGACCGAGATCAGCCGCAGGCTCGACATCCCCAAGAGCACGGCGCACAACCTGCTGGCCACCTTGCAAGAATTCGGTTACATCGAACGCACCGACGACGAGCTTTACGCGATCGGCGTGGCGCCGTTGTTGCTGACGCAGACGATGCGCATCAGCGTCGAGCTGCGCGACCCCGCCGCGCCGATCCTGCGTCAGCTCGCCGAGGCCACGCACGAGTCGGTCTACCTGACCATCCGCCAGGAGGACGCAGCGCTCTACATCTACGCTGTGGAGTCGCCTCACCGGCTGCTGGCCAGAACCGCAGTGGGCGACCGTGCGCCGCTGCATTGCACCTCGGTGGGCAAGGCGATGCTGGCCTGGCTGCCGGAAGAGGAGGTGGACGCCATTCTTCGACGCGCCGGCCTGCGTTCGTTTACGTCGCGCACGCTGACCGATGCAAACGCGTTGAAGGCGGAGCTTGCCGCCACGCGGCGCCGCGGCTACGCCGTCGACTGCGGCGAGCATGAGGAAGGGCTGTTCTGCATCGGCGCCGCCATTCGCGACGCGCGCGGCAGGGTGATCGGCGCCTGCAGCGTCTCGGGCATTGACCCGGCTATTCTCGGCGAACGTCGAGAATCCCTGGCCGAGCAGGTGATCGACGCAGCGCAGAGCATCTCACGGCTGATGGGGTACGTGCCTGCAACGTTCAGCGGAGTGGTGCGGAGGGTGGAGTGATGCGCTTCAAAACGCAGCCGATCTTCACGCAACTGGAAGACCACCCGACGGCGCACTGCGCCACCATCGCCGAACTGCCGAATGGCGACCTGATCGCCGCCTGGTTCGGCGGCTCCTACGAGACGGCGCCGGATCAGATTCTGCTCACCGCTCGCTACGACCTTCGCCAGGAGCGCTGGAGTGAACCGCGGCCGCTGGCCGTGATGGAGGGCAAGGCGCTGGGGCAGCCCGTCTTCTGGGTGCGCAAGGATGGCGACCTCTGGCTCTTTTTCGACGCCATCCAGGAGCGAGACTGGCGCAGCGCGCTGCCCTTTCTTCAGCGCTCCGCCGACGAAGGGCGCACCTGGAGCGCGCCGCAGCTTCTGTTCGACTATCCGGGGCTGATGTTTCGCAGCCGCCTGTGTCTTCTGCCCGGACGAGCGATCGTCCCCGCCTACGACGAAAACCGCTGGGAGTCGCTCATGATGATCTCGGACGATGACGGCAAAAGCTGGCGCCTGACTGCGCCGATCGTCACGCCGCAGGGCAATATCCACCCTTGCCTGGTCCAGCTGGAGGGAAGTCACCTGCTCGCCTATCTGCGCACGGGCGGCCGCGGTGGCGTGATCTGGCGCACGGTCTCTTTCGACGGCGGCGAGCGTTGGGAAGAGCCGGAGCCGACGACGCTGCCCAATCCCAATTCAGGCATCGACCTGTTGCGTCTACATTCAGATCGTCTTTTACTGGCGTACAACCCCAGCGCAGAACGGCGCACGCCCCTGGCGCTGGCAGTGGCCTCGCTTCAGGAGGACTGGCGTCCGGCGCGCATCCTGGAGCAGGCAGATTACGAATTTTCGTACCCAACCTTATTGCAGGCGCGCAACCACGACATTCATATCGTTTACACCTATCGTCGTCAACACATTCAACACGCCTGTTTCGACGAAGCATGGTTGGAGGGAGCCGCATGACCTTTCGCATTCAAGGCGTCGTCGTCCCGATTCTGACGCCCATGAAGCCGGACGGCGCGCTCGACGTGGAAGCGCTGCCTGCGCTGGTCGATTTTCTGTTGGAGCGCGGGGTCGCAGGGCTGTTCGTCGGCGGCAGCACCGGAGAGGGCCCGCTTCTCAACACCGGCGAGCGCAAGGCGCTGTGCGAGGCGACCGTCGCTGCGGTGGCAGGTCGCTGCCCTGTGATTGCACAGACCGGAGCGATCACCACTGCGGAAAGCATCGAGCTGACGCTGCACGCCCGCAGCGCAGGCGCGTCGGCGGCTGCGCTGATCGCTCCTTACTACTATGCCCACAGCGCGGAGGCGCTCTTCCGTCACTTCGCCGCCGTCGCAGAGGCCAGCGCGGACTTTCCGCTTTATCTTTACAACTTTCCCGCCGTCAGCAACAACTGGCTGCGCGTGGACCTGGTGCGGCGGCTTGTCGAACGCTTTCCAAACATCGTGGGCGTCAAGGACAGCAGCGGCGCGTTGGAGAATCTGATCGCCTGCACGCGCCTGCGCCACGGCCGTTTCAACACTTTCGTCGGCAGCGACGGCTTGATTTTGGCGGCGTTGGCGTCGGGCGTCGACGGCGCCGTCTCCGGCAACGCCAACGTCGTTCCGGAGATCGTAGTGAGAGTGCATCGCGCGGCGCTGGCGGGCGATGTCACAGAAGCGCGCAAATGGCAGGCCAGGCTCGACGCCGCGCGGGCCTTGATGGGCGACGGCGGCAATCTGGCGCTCTACAAGGCGCTGCTCGCCCGTCGCAGGGTGGAGCTCGGCTCGGTGCGGCCGCCCCTGTTGCCGGTCGAAGAGGAAACCGTCGAGCGGTGCTGGCATGCGTTGCAAGCGCTCTTGCCAAAGGCAGAGTGTCAATAAACAAATCATGAACGGTGAGAACGTGTGTCATGCAAAGGAGGGAGCTATGCAAACCGGAAACGTGCGTTGGATGAGTCTGTTGGTGATCGTCGTTCTGCTCGTCGCAGGGTGCGCAGCGCCGGTGGCGCCGCCTGCAGGCGAAACCGCGGCACAACAGCCTGCTGCGCCGGAGGGAGTCGTCACGTTGGAGTTCTGGGGCGGCTGGACGGGGCCGGACGCCAACACCATGCAGGCCATCGTCGACCGCTACAACGCCGAGCACCCAAATGTGCGGGTGAATCTGTCGATGCAGGCTTGGTCGCCGCTTTTCGACGCCTTCATCGCTGCGTCGAGCGCGGGCAGCGCGCCCGACATTCTGGCCATGCATCCGCAGGAGCTAGCGCAATTCGTGCATCTGGGATTGATCCTGCCGCTTGACGACATCATCGCCAATTCAGAGGTGATCAAGCCGGAAAACTACCTGGAGAACGCCTGGGAAGGCAACAAAGTGGACGGCAAACTCTACGGCGTTCCGCTTGACCTCCACATGCACGGCCTTTTCTATAACAAGGCCGCCTTCGAGAAGGCAGGCGTGCCGGTTCCGCCCTCGACGCCGCCCGTCAACCGCGACGAGTTTATGGAAATGGCCAAACGCTTGACGATCGACGCCAACGGCAAGAGCGCAGCCGAGGAGGGGTTCGACGCCAACAACATCGTGCAATACGCCATCAACGCCCACACCAATCATCACGCCTTCTTCCAGTGGTGGAGTCTGTACAATCAGTTGGGCGGGCAGCTGATCTCAGAAGACGGCAAGAGCTGCGCAATGGACCTTGATAAAGCGGCGCAGGCGTGGCAGTTCCTCCAGGACCTCGTCTACGTGCATAAGGTCGCTCCGCAAGGACAGACCGACTATCCGCGCGACTTCCTCGATGGGCGCACCGCCATGCTGGTGGACGGCCCATGGCGCATCCCACAGCTGGAGCAGGCGGCGGCGGAAAGCGGCTTCCAGTGGGGCGCGACGCAATATCCCAACATCTTCGGCGGTGAATTCGCCGTGTGGGGCAGCGGCCACAACTTCACGCTTCCCAGCAAGGCCGACCCGAACAAACAGGCCGCAGCCGTAGCGTTCCTGGAGTGGATGGCCGCCAACAGCGCTGAATGGGCGAAGTCGGGTCAACTTCCCGCCTTCAAGGCGATTCTGGAGTCGGAGGAGTTCCAGCAGATGGAAGGGCGCGCACCCTTCATCGCCTCGATGCCATATGAGAAGCTTTTCCCGGCGACGCCGAAGTACAACGAGATTTTCGCCTCGAACGCGCCGACGCCGATGATGGTGATGGCGCAGCGCATCATGTTGGAGGCCGCAGACCCGGCGGCGGAGGTCAAGACGGCGTGCGAGGCCATCTCGGCCATCCTGGCGACGCCGTAACGTCCTGTTTCGTTCGTCGTGCGCGAAGGTCTGGTGAACTGCGAGCGCCAGACCTTCGCCCTAGCCTGACGGAGAAGCCATGCGCATTCTGGCTCCTGCCGGTTTTCAAGCGCGCACCGCTGCGCGCAAACGCATCCATTGGACGCCCTTCCTCTTTCTGGCGCCCTATCTGTTTCTGTTCGTCTCTCTGCGGCTGTTGCCTTCGTTGATCGGCCTGACCATCTCGTTCACGAACTGGAGCGCAGTTGGCGTCCCGCAATGGGTGGGCCTGGCGAATTACCAGGCGCTCTTCATCGATCCGCGCTTTCGCGATGCGCTCACCAACACCGTCATCTTCACAGCGATGGCCGTGCCTGCGCTCGTGGGCCTGGGGCTGGCTTTCGCCCTCTTCTTGAACCAACCGCATCAAGGGCGAGGGCTGGGCCGCGTGGCCGTCTTCACGCCCTACGTCATCATGCCCACCGTCGTCGGCGTGCTATGGACGTGGATTTTGGAGAAGGATTTCGGGCTGCTCAATGTGCTCCTGGGGCGACAGATTCCGTGGCTGGTCAGCCCAAGCTGGGCGATGCTGGGGCTGGTGTTGGCTGCGGTTTGGTCGATGGTCGGCTACAATACGGTGCTCTTTCTGGCCGGCCTGCAGGACATTCCGGCGGAGCTTTACGAGGCGGCGCGCATCGACGGCGCCGGCGCCTGGCGCAGCTTCTGGAGCCTCACCCTGCCGCTGCTGGCGCCGACGGCCTTCCTTGTCTTGATGTTGACCATCATCAACACCTTTCAAGTTTTTGACCTCGTCTACGTGATGACGAGCGGCGGCCCCGGCACCAGCACGCTGACGATGGTGCAGTACGTCTATACGACAGCGTTTCAGTTCTTCAAATTCGGCTACGGCTCGGCTGTGGCGATGGTGATGTTCGTGATTTTGGTGATCGTTGCATTGATCCAGACGCGCGCCTATCGTCGCGGACTGGAGAGCATCTATTGACGCGGCGCTTCCGCCCGGGGGAAGAAACAAGATGCGGCGAAGAAACGCAATCACAGCCACTCTGTGGTACGCCGTTCTGGCGGGAATCGTTGTAGTCATGATGGCGCCGGTGGCATGGATGATATCCACAGCCTTCAAGCCGGAGCTGCAAATCTTAACCACGCAGATTCGCTGGATTCCCGACCCGCCCACGCTGGAACATTTCCAGACTGTGCTCAGTCGCCATGCCATCTGGCGCTGGCTGGTCAACAGCGTTGTCGTGGCGACGGCGGCCACGCTGCTGGTGCTGTTGCTGGACTCGCTGGCCGGCTATGCGTTGGCGCGCATGGAGTTTTTCGGCCGCGACGCGCTCTTTGCCGTGATCCTTTCCATGCTCTTCGTGCCGTTGCAGATCACGGTCATCCCTCTATTTCTGATCTTCGCCAACCTGGGACTGGTCGACACCTATGCAGCGCTGATCTTGCCGGTGGGCGCCAATGTGACCGGCGTCTTTCTGATGCGGCAATTCTTCCTGAGCATTCCGGGCGAACTGGAGGACGCCGCGCGCGTCGACGGCGCCAACGACTGGCAGATTTGGGCGCGGGTGGTGTTGCCGCTGGCGCGGCCGGCGTTGCTGGCGGTGGCGATCGTCACCTTCTTGAGCGCGTGGAACGCCTTTTTCTGGCCGCTCATCGCCACGCGCAGCGACGCCGCTCGTCCTCTGGCCGTCGGCATTGCGCAGTTTCTCACGCTGCGCCCCGGCCTGGCGCAGACGGTGCAGGCGTATGGCCCCAGCATGGCGGCCGCCACCATTGCCGCGCTGCCGCCGATCTTGTTTTTCTTCGCCCTGCAGCGCCACTTTATTCAGGGCGTCTCCATGACCGGATTGAAGGGGTGAATGCGAGGTAGCGCATTATTCTCTATGCACCAACCGCGCCACCGCTGCAGTCATGGCCGTTGGGTCATCGGCCTGGAAGATGTTGCGGCCGATGGCGACGCCTGCGCCGCCCGCCTGGACGGCGGCTGCGACATCGGCCAGCAGCGAAGCTTCATCCCCGCGCTTGGCGCCTCCTAAAACGACCACCGGAACATACGCACCTGCGATCACCTGTTCGAAATTGGGCGCATACGGCGTCTTGACAAAATCCGCCCCTAGTTCCGCCGCCACGCGCACGGCCAGAGCTATGGCCTCGGTGGTGCGTTTTTCCGGCGGGCTGTCGAAGCCGCCGGGAACCATCTCCGCCATCACCGGCAAGCCCCAGGCGTGCGCCGCCTCGATCACGCGCGCCAGTCGCTCCAACGATTCGACCTCGGCCGGCGAGCCCGGGAAAGCTGAGACCGCCACGGCGTCGGCGCCGAGGCGCAGGGCCGCCTCCACGCCGAAGAAAAGCGCGCCCTGGCCGCTTCCGCCCAGCCGCGTGGCGCCGCCGTCGACGCGCACGATAAGCCCCAGGCCGGCCAGTGCGCTGGCGAAGCGCTGCGCCGCCCCGTAAGAGGTGAGCACGGCGTCCGCGCCGCCTGCCGTGACCTTTGCAATCGTCTCCGCCGGTCGCTCCAGCCCAGGACAGGGGCCATCGATCAGGCCGTGATCCATGGCCACGATCAAGGTGCGTCCATCGTTGCGGAAAATCCGCCGCATGCGTCGCGTTGTCATATCTCGAGCAGGTTTCAATGATTCTCTTTTTGGCTGGGCAAATAGGGCCAGCCTTCCTCATCCCAGCCCAACGACTCGATGCGCAGCTTGGGAACGCCGCCCTGTCGGGCGTCGTAGGCGTGGTAAACGAACCAGTCAACGTCGCCTTCGCGATAGACGCCGTTGTGCCCAGGGCCCCGCCAACGATCATACGCTGTCAGGATCGTTGTGCCGCCGCCCTCCAGCATGGGGACGCCTTCGCGATCCAGATATGGGCCGGTGATCGACTCGGCGCGGCCAACGCGCACGTTGTAAGTGCTGGAGGCGCCCTGGCAGCATTGATCGAATGAGGCGAAGAGATAGTAATAGCCGTTGCGATGAATGATAAAAGGCGCCTCGATGGCGGTTCCGCCGGGACCATTGGCCGGGCGCTGTGCAATGGCGTAGATCGTCGGCTCGGCGGAGGAGGGCTTGCGCGTGGCCGGATCCAGTCGCACCAGTTTCAGTCCGCTCCAGTAAGAGCCGAAGGCCAGCCAGGGATTGCCTTCGGCGTCGAGCGCAAAATTAGGATCGATGGCGTTCCAATTTTCGGCGCCGGTGGACTCGATCACCAACCCCTCATCCACCCAGGCGTAGTCTGGGCTGTTTGCGTCGAGCGTAGCGTTGGTCGCCAGGCCGATGACCGACCGCGGGCTGCCGAAGGTGGAGCCGGCGTAGTAGAGCTGCCAGCGATCATTATAGAAGGAAATATCCGGCGCCCAGAGGTCGCCGATGTTGGGGATGGCCTGCGTCAGCCAGGCGGGTAGGCGATCGAAGACGCGTCCACAAAATTCCCATGCTAGCATGTCCTTTGAGCAGATCACAATGATACGCGCGCCGGTGGAAAAGACATAATATGTATCGCCTTCCTTCGCCATCACCGGATCATGGATGCGCTGAATAAAGCCGGTTGGCTCCAGCGTCATCGGCTCCGGGGATGGCGATTCCGACAATGAGGGCGCCATAATCGGACGGCAGGCGGCGAGCAACGAGAGCAAGACGATGACAAGCAAACCACGCTTCATGGCTGTAAGTCCCTCGGCAAAGCTTGGCGGCGAATAGATGTGTTCATGTAATACTATACCAGAACCTTCGGATAGAGCCGACAATTTAGACCCTTGCGCTCTCTGTTCGATGCGAAGGTGAACGTCCGGCTCACCGCCCATGCTTCTTTCGAGGCGCTGTTCATCAAACGTCAAATCGCCACCGCAGACTCATCGAGAAGCCCTGAAGAATCAGCGCTTGACGTTTCGGCTGCTTGATTCCGCTGCTCGATTTCTGCGTAGACCCTGTCGCGTTGCGACTTTTTGAGCAGGGGATAAAAATACATCACTCCCACTGCAATGAAGCCAAAGAGCGCGGGCAAGGCAAAGTATACGATGCCCAAACCGCTGAACAGCGAGGCCGGAATGTTTGTAGCTGTTTCGTATAGTTGAGCGTCGTATCCAACTGCAGCCAAAACAAACCCCACCAATGCAGAGCCAAGCGCCGCCTGAAGTTTGGCGATAAAGCCGGCCATGGCGTTCGTCGTTCCCTGCAGACTCTTTCCGAGGATGTAGCGATTGTAATCCATGCACTCCATGTTGATAATCTGATTGGGGATAAACGCTGTGGAATTTCCTAGATAGAAGAGTGCAAGCAAGGGTACGAAAATGGTCATGCTTGAAATCGGGCCGCTAAGATTGAGTAGCCAGAGAACGGCCAGAACCACGCTGGCCGTGCCATAGGCAAGCATTACGCAGACTCCAGGCGTAAATCGTTTCAGAAGCAATTTTGACAAGAAGGCGCTGGCGATGATGCTGAAGATCGAAACAATTCCCAAAATCGCGGTGTTCCTGCCGAGATTTTCCACCCCAAATGCATACTTGATGTAGTAAACACTGGCGACCTGAGTAAGGTTGAAGAGAAAACCGCCAAACAAGAGCACCAACAACGAGATAAAAAGAGGCCGGTTCCGCTTGAACATAGTGATGAAATCTTTAGGGGTCACAGTTTCCTCATCGACGCTGTGCCTTCCCTCTCTCACAAGCGCCACGCCTAACATGGAGATGAGTGTAACGGGAGCCACAAACACTATGACGGCCAATCCAATATTCGGTGTGACGCCATCTGGCCCCAAGGCAATCGCGGCTGGCAGGAAAAATGTCAGCGCGATGGCAAAAAACAGACTTACAATTCTCGGCGCAATCAACAATTTCGCCCGAACGTTCGCATCTCGCGTCAGGGTCTGAATCAGCGAGTTGAACGGTTGAAGTGTGAACACGGTGTCGAAGATAATGTACAGGACAACGATCAAAACAACTTTTATTGTGTCTGAGAGATCGGCGGGAATGTTGAATAAGGCGACGACCAGAAGACTGGAAATCGGGATCGACAAGAATATAAACGGCTTATACCGTCCCCATCGAGTTCGTGGGCTGCGATCCATGACAAAGCCAAGGAGTGGGTCGTTGATGGCGTCCCATATGCGGCCGACAAGGAGCATCAGTGCAGCAACCTGCGCGGCTCTTCCGGCGACGCCGGCGTAGAGGCCAGAATAGTCGGTGATGTACAACATGAGCGTGCCTGCAATGAGACCGGTGGCGACCACCTGCGCTAATCCCATCACGGACACGCCAAACATCGTCTTGAAGTCTTCCGGGTATTGTTTTTTCTCCTTCGCCATGGGGAAACCTCCTCTGTCATTCCTTTTGCAATCGATGAAGAAAATTGATGGAGAAATTGTCAGTCCGTGAGTTACGGGAGCAGATCATTCACCCTCAGGGTGCTCCCGTTGTATTTGACATAGCCATCGCTTTGAGGCCTGCCATCGTTATCGAGATCAAACAATAGCCTTGGGGGGGTCTCGAATGTCCCTCCCGAAAGAGCAATCCGCAGTTTCATCTCGCCTTCCTTTCGCCCACGCATTTTTACGTCCGCTTCATAACGGCAACCCGAAGTGAACGAGAAGAAAACTTTTTCAAAGCCATCAAAAAAGGTCTCGCCGTCATCGGAGAAATGGTGATAGACCAGGTTTCGCTCTCCGGAAAAGATGCTGTTCTGCTCGCCAAGGCGCACTGCGATATATCCAGGGTGTCTGCCGGCGATTTTCCCTGCATGGATGTTGTTGGGCAGCGTCTGCGGAGTAAGGACCGCCTCTAATCCTTTGAGAGCATATGGAACTTCATCCGGGGTGCGCTGCACCGGAACGACAGGCCCCGGTTCATAATCGTGTAGGATCACCTGCCGGATGCGGAGTCGTATGCCGCCTGGTTGGGCCTGGCTGCCGCGCACCATTTCCATCCACATGGCTTTCTTTCCATTTGGATGCCAGGACATGGGCGATACGTACACCCATTCCTCATCCGGGTCATGCAACAGCACCCCTTGATAGCCAGGTTCGCACATTGAACGTTCAATATCGATTAGCGCAGGGCCGATATTCCCCGGACGGAAGGTTCGCACGCCCGTCACGGCGTACATATACAGATACATTGTCAGACCTTGGGTGACCAGATGCGCATAGGGTCGAGGCATCCAACCTAAAATGGCGGGATCGGTGCGTTTCGAGCCGCGAGAAGTCATCACCAAACCGAGGCGCTCGTCTGGCGAAAAAATCGTCGTTTCATCGTAGCCCGGCGTGCGCGTAATTTGGAGAATCTCCTCAGAAAGGAGATCCTGAACCACAGAATCGGCGACATAGCCCTCTTTCGCACCCACCAACGAAATCGCCGTTCCTCCACGCACGAACTGTTTGACCTCTCCGCCTCGGATGGGCTGTGGAATGATATAACCTGGATTGGCGTCATCTTTCTTGAATGCTTCCAACGTGCTGATGACCTGAACTCTTTCGATGACATATCCATCCTTTTCGCGCTGAAGCGCTCCCAAAAAATTGATTGCGCCGACGCCGTCGCTGCGCAGCGTCGTCCAGGCCATGTGTTCGTTGTCCGGCGCAATGATGACCTCCGACCAATGTTTCCAGGTGCAGGGATCGTGGACCAGCGCTGCAGGGTATTTGACAGGAATTAGCTCCGCTTTGTTGCAGGCGTCAATGCTGGGAGAGCATTCCAAGACGTAGTCTCCAAGGAGCACTCTCTTGTTATCGGCGAACGGCATGGCTCGGATGCCATTCGCCTTCTCATGCTGCGGAACTGCGCCGGAAAAGATCACGCGAAAGTTGCTGCCATCATCGTTGAGAACGGCGAAGTTGTAATAGTCTTTCGTGGAAGGATCGTCATCTGTGCGATAGTGAAGCAGAACGCTGCCCGAATACGTGTATGTCGCCGACATCTCTTTGACAAAAGCTGGGACAGGGATTGTGGCAATTTCGATTCGGCCAAATTCATCTGTTTTCTGAATAGACATAAAGATTCCTTCCCGTGAAATGATGTGCGTTTCAAAGCGACGCCGCGTGCGATGCGATGTCGATACAATGATGTTGACACGATATAGACAAGATTGAAATGCTTTGTTTGCTTGGGCGTCTTTAGTAAAGCGGTTATTGGGGATATGCGTATATTAAAATTCTCAGATTTTTATCAAATTTGCGAACAAAAAAAGCCTGTGCATTGCACAGGCCTCTTCATGATTCGTATAAAGGTCAATCAAAAATAATTTCTTGTCACTTCTTCACGTCTTTTCGGAACTGCTGCGGAGTTACGCCGGTCACTTCCCTAAAGGTTGCGGTGAAATAGCTTTGCGAGCTGAAGGAAAGCAGCTCGCTAATCTCAGCCAGAGAGAGCCCAGAAAAACGGAGCAGCAGTTTCGCTTCGGCGATTTTGGCTTCTTTGATGTAGCTGACGAGAGAGCGTCCGGTTTCTTCTCTAAATTTTTTGGAAACATAATGTGGATTGTATCCAACAAATGCAGCAATGTCGGCGACGCAGATGTGTTCTCGAATGTGCTCATGAATGAAGTTGCAGCAATCATTCACCAATTTTGAATAACGATTCGCTCTCTTGATGTTGCTCACTCGACTCGTCATTTCATATAACATTTCCCTGTGCAAACGCAGAATTGCAGGAAAACTATGCATCGTCTCGATCTGTTGGAGATAGAGGTCTCTCAGCGAATAGACAATTTGTGGATTGAGCCCTCCTTCAATCGCCGCTGAAGTCGCCAATGCAAGCCCAAAAATGAACAGATTCTTCTGGCGTCGAATCGGATCATTTTCATCGCCCAACGTGATAAAGTTGTATGACGTCGTCCTGAGTAGTCTTTTTAGCCCCTCAAGATTCCCTTCTCGAATACATTCAAGAAGATGTTGCTCAAAATTGTAGGTGATTTGAGAGATGTCCCCTCGTTCAGTCGGGTCTTCTTGATATTTATGGAGTTTGTCCGCCAGCGCAATATCACTCTTGGCTAACCCTATGATCGTTAATGAAGAGATGTCCAGCTCTTGACCGGAGAACAATGCGCAGATCATTTCAAATAATTTGGCGAATTCAACATAGGGATGAATGGGAACTTGCCTGACTGCGGTCAAGAGTTCGTCTTTCTTTGGGGAAGAAAAGTAATAGGACTGCATATATTCGACAGCCAGGGCTTTAGAAAATTCAGAAGTGTATACAGGGCCAAGCACGATCACTTTGGCCACTTGAGCGCCATCGAAGACAGGCGCCCCGGCCCAGAGTTGATTGATTTCGCTGGAAATGATGTGCGGTCTTGCACTTTGGCGACACAAATCGAGAAGATGTTGTTTGCACTGTGAAATGGTGAACAAAATTTCATCGCCCTCAGGGTTTGCGGAGAATCGCTCATTCACCTCCCCCTCACAACTATAGACGACGAGCGCAATGCGATAGACTTTTGAAATCGTCTTTAGCAATTCGCTCCCGTCGATGCGCGCAAACATTTGGACCTTACTCAGAATCAAACACGGCTTCAATCCCGTCCGCCATCACCCAGCCGACCAGGCCATCGGCGGCGCGCACGCGGTACCAGCGCACTCCGCTTAGCTCGACCGGATAGACGAGCACATCGCCCGGCGGCCCCATGATGGTGAAACGATCGCCCGCCTCATACTCGGCCAGAGTGATCGTCTCCGGCTCGGCGGCGGCGTAGAGGCGCAGCTGTCCACGCGCCTGCACCTCCGCGCCGACCTCGAAGACCTCCAGGCCGGCCAGTGCATCCGCCGAAGAAGCTGTCCCAGGCGCACCCTCTGCAGGCGCTGCTGCGACGACGGCTTCTTCCTCTGTCTGAGAGGTCAAGGCAAGCACGCCGCTCTCCACCGTGACGACAGGCGTCGGCGGCGCGCTGACGCCAACCGAAGGCTGCATCGTGCATCCGCTCAAAAGGAGGAGCGCCGCCAGCGCCAAAGTCGACGCCCCTGCATGCAGTGGACGCTTCCACATCAGGGGAAAGAGGCGCCGCCTCAGAAACAAGCTTGCAGAGAGGCGCGATCGTTCGCTCCGGCGGGGAGAGAGACGAAGAATCGGTTTACGATTGCCGGCTTGCATTTTCATCTTCCTATCGTTTTGCATCTTTGAGCAGGCTGCGCATTGCCTTCAACGGTCGCGTGTTGATCACATCCGCCGCCGTCACCCAGCCGCGCCGCGCCACGGCGACGCCGTATTCGGCCAGCGTCAGGTCGTGCACGCTGTGGGCGTCGGTGTTGATGACGAGCTTACAGCCCAACTCGACGGCGCGCCGCGCGTAGACGTCGTTGACGTCGAGCCGCACCGGGTTGGCGTTGATCTCCACGACCGTGCCGGTTTCCAGGCAGGCCTGCAGAATGCGTTCCATGTCGATTTCGCTGGGTGGCCGCTCGCCGATGAGGCGTCCGGTCGGATGGCCGAGAATGTCGACGTGGGGGTTGCGAATCGCCTTCAGACAGCGCGCAGTGATCGTCTCGCGATCCTGGCGTTGCGCGCTATGGATGCTGGCCACGACCACATCCAGTTGCGCCAGCACCTCATCGGGCAGGCCGAGCGAGCCGTCCGCCAGGATTTCGACTTCGCTGCCCTGCAGCAGCCGAAAGTCGACGCCCTCCTCTTCGCAGCGGCGGTTGTAGGCGTCGATCTCGGCGCGCTGCCGGCGCAGCTTTTCGGCGTCCACCCCCTGCACGATGCCCAGCCCGACGCTGTGGTCGCTCACCAGCCAGTAGCGATATCCACGCGCCCGCGCTGCGTCGGCCATCTCGGCGACGCTGGCTGCGCCGTCGCTCCAGGTGGTGTGGCCATGCAGCTCCCCCTGGAGATCGGCGAGCGTAATCAGCGCCGGCAGGCTGTGTTGCCGCGCGGCCTGCACCTCGCCGCGGTTTTCGCGCAGCTCGGGCGGAATCCAGTCCAACCCCAAAAAGGCGTACAGCTCCGCTTCCTCCTCAAAGAAACGTTGCTCGCCTGCAGGCGCTTCGCCTTCGCCCGTGGCGGTGAGGCCGTACTCGTTGAGGCTCCAGCCCTGTTTGAGCGCAAGCTCTCGCAGCGCTACGTTGTGCTCCTTGCTGCCGGTGAAGTATTGCAGCGCCGCGCCCCAGTGTTTGCGTTCAACCACGCGCAGATCGACCTGCAGGCCATTGCCCAGCACCACGCTCGACTTGGTCTCGCCTGCGCCGACGACGTCCGCCACTTCGGGCAGGCTGCGGAAGGCTTCCATGACGCGCGCGGGGTGCTCGCTCACGCAGAGGATGTCCACATCGCCGATCGTCTCCTTCCAGCGGCGCAGGCTGCCGGCGATCTCGATGCGTTCGAGCGCGCCGGCGGGCAGGCGCTCCTGCAGTTCGGCGATCAGGCGCAGCGCCAGCGGCCGCGCCACGCCCAGCGGTGCGCGCACGTCCGCGCCCTGTTCGGTGCGTTTGGCCAACAGCTCGATGCCCTTGAGGATTTTCTCTTCGCTCTTTGCGCCGAAGCCTTTGAGGTTGCGCAGCTTCCCCGCCTCCGCCGCCGCGCGCAGCGCCTCCACGCTGTCGATGCCTAGCTCCTCCCACAGCCGTCGGGCTTTCTTCGGCCCCATGTCCGGCACCTGCATCATGTCGACCACGCCCTGCGGCACCTGCGCAAAGAGCGCGTCGAACTCCGGGTCGCCGTCGGTGGTGAGCAGGTTGTGAATGGCCTCTGCGATGCCCTTGCCGACGCCGGGGATGCTGGTCAGCTCGCCGGCGGCGTCGAGCGCGTGAATATCCTGCGGCAAGTTGCGGATGCTCTCCGCCGCGTTCTGAAAGGCGATGATGCGGAAGCGATTGGCGTCAAGAATTTGCAGCCGCGCGGCTACGCCGGCCAGGATCGCGGCCACGTCTCGATTGGTGAGGCGAGGTCTGGCGTTCATAGGTGAGAGGGATTGTAGCACAAGTGGAAGGGTTTAGGCGATTCTTGTGCTTCGCCTGGCGCCTTGGCGACTTTGCGTTGTGTCCATTTTCAGGCATGATGTCTGACGGCGCCGGCGACGATGAACATCACGCCAGGCCATCATCGGAGCTTACAAAGCGTTCTCGAGCTTTTCCTGGCGCTTTTGCGGCTTTGCGTTAAATTTATCTTCACTGCACATCAGGAGCGTTTCATGACCACAGTGATCGACCTGCGCAGCGACACCGTGACAAAACCGACGCCCGCCATGCGCCGCGCTATGGCGGAGGCGGAAGTCGGCGACGACGTCTACGGCGAAGACCCGACGATCAACCGCCTGGAGGCGCTCGTCGCCGAGCGGCTGGGCAAGGAGGCGGCGCTCTTCGTTCCCAGCGGCACGATGGGCAACCTGATCAGCGTCCTCAGCCACTGCGGCCGTGGGGATGAAATGTTGCTGGGCGACCAGGCGCACATCTTTCACTACGAGCAAGGTGGCTCCGCGGCGGTGGGAGGCGTGCATCCGCGCATCCTCCCCAACCGCCCGGATGGCGCCATCGACCTCCAACAGCTCGCCGGCGCCATCCGCGGCGACGATGAGCATTTCCCGGTGACGCGCTTGATCGCCCTCGAAAATACGCACAACCGCTGCGGCGGCCGCGTGTTGCCCTTGGACTATATCGACGCCGTGGGCGCGCTGGCGCGTGCGCGCGGCCTCAAGCTACACATCGACGGCGCCCGCCTCTGGAACGCCGCCGTGGCGCTCGGCGAATCGCCGGCGCGGCTGGTCGCTGCGGCCGACAGCGTGAGCGTCTGCTTCAGCAAAGGATTGGCGGCGCCGGTCGGCTCCGCTGTGGCCGGGTCCCGGGAGTTTATCCGCCGCGCCCGGCGCATGCGCAAGCAGGTGGGCGGCGGGATGCGGCAGGCGGGCGTGCTGGCCGCCGCAGCGATCGTGGCGCTGGAGCAAATGGTGGACCGGCTGGCCGAGGATCACGCCCATGCGCGTCGGCTGGCGCACGGGCTGGCGAACATCGACGGCATTCGCCTTGATCCTGCGACGGTGGAGACCAATATCGTCTATTTCGACGTGATCAAACCGGGATGGGATGCAGCGAAGCTCTCCGCCGCCCTGGCGGCCGAGGGCGTGCGGATGAACGACACAGGGCCCTATCGGCTGCGCGCCGTCACCCACTACGAGATTTCCGCAGCAGACATCGAACGCACGCTGACGATCGTCGAAGCTGTGCTGCGAACGTAACCCTCGTTTGCTACATCGACGTGCGGTTGTGAAGAATTTCGATATAGCGATCGGTGGGCGAAGCGTCCGTCTCTTTGGGGGAGGCGGATTCCTCGCCCATCGTTTCATAGGTCTCGGTCAGCCGCGTCGGCCCCACCCCGGGCACTTCGATCATGCTCTGGGCGTCGCTTTGCGCCAGCTTTAACACGCCGTCGGCCATCGCCGCGCCGGCGGCTTCGCGCTGATGCACGGCGGCGCCGTCGAGGAAGTTCTTCAGCCCTGCGAAGACGCCGATGATGTCATGGATCGGTTTCGCCAGCACGCCTGCGATGACGCCCGACATCACGACGTCCCAATTCGCCGGGATCGGACCGATGAAGCCCAAAGCCAGCGGCTGCAGGGCGGCGAAGAGATGGAGCGAAAAGAGGCTGGCGAAGCCGACGCCGAGGATGGCGCCGAGCAGCACGCTGGTGCCGCTCTTGAATTTGACGTAGCCGGAGGACTTGATGTCGGCGGCGTGCAGCCGGCCCGTATTGAGCAGGATCCATTCCAGATAATTCCAGACAAGCTCCACCATGCGCTCGATGGCAAAGGCGACTGCCAAAAGCGCAAGGAGCAGCGGCCCCAACGCCGGCGACGCAGCCTCCGCTTGCCACAGAGGGGCCGCCTGCGCTGTCAATGGGGCGAGGAGCGCGCTCAGGGCGCCCACGCCCCCAAAGAGGAGTCGCCTCGAACTGCGCCGGTGTTTCAATCTATACCCGAATACGGTTTGGTTCGCCATTCGCCCCCTCTCTTTCCGTTTCCTCACCACGCCTCGGCCAGCTCCACCAGGAGACGCACGCCATATCCCGTCGCGCCCTTTGGCGTCAGCGCATCGCGCTCCGAGGTTGTCCAGGCCACACTGGCGATGTCCAGATGCGCCCAGGGGTAGCCTTCGGTGAAATGCTCGATGAATTTGGCGCTGGTCGAAACGCCGCTGCTGCGACCGCCGCTGTTTTTCACTTCGGCCATGTCGCCTTTGATCGCCTCCTTGTACTCCTCCCACATCGGCATCGGCCAGAGGCGTTCGCCGCTGCGCTTCGAGGCCGCCATCAGCGCGTCTTGCAGCGCATCGTCGTTGCTGAACAGGCCGGCGGCCTGCGGCCCCAGCGCCACGCCGATGGCGCCGGTCAGCGTTGCGAGGTCAACCACAGCCTTGGGCTGGTAGCGCGCCACGTAAGCGAGCGCGTCGGCCAAGATCAGTCGGCCTTCGGCGTCGGTGCTGAGAATTTCCGCCGTCTTGCCGGTCATGCCGGTGAGGATGTCGCCGGGACGGTAAGCGTTGCCGTCGGGCATATTTTCGACGCAGGGGGCGACGCCGATCACGCGGCGGGGGACGCCGAGCTGTGCAATCGCCTGCATGGCGCCGATCACCGCCGCTGCGCCGCTCATGTCATGTTTCATTTCCTCCATGCGCTCCGCCGGCTTGATGCTGATGCCGCCGGTGTCGAACGTGATGCCTTTTCCGACCAACACCAGCGGCGGCTGCTCCTCGAGGCCCGCCGGCGCATGCTCCAGAATCACAAGCTGCGCCTCGTTGGCGCTGCCGCGGCTGACCGCCAGCAGAATGTTCATCCCCAGCTCGCGCATGGCGTCCTCGCCCAAGATTGTGCACTTGAGGCCGGCCTGCTCCGCCATCGCTTGCGCGCGTTGCGCCATCGCGGCAGGATTCAGAATGTTTGGCGGTTCATTGGATAGGTCGCGCGCCAGATTGACGCCGGCGGCGATGATCTCCCCGCGACGCAGCCCGCGCTCGATGGCCGGAACGCGTCCTGCATCAAACTCGACGACGGTGCACCGGCTTGGGCCTTCTTCCGGCGCTTCTCGTTTGTAGTTGGGAACGCGATAGTCGGCGAGCAGCGCGCCTTCCGCCAAGGCCTGAGCCGCCGCCTCCACTTCCAATCCGCCGGCGCCCGCCCCGTGCACAATGGTGGCGTAGTGCTTGACGCCTTTGAGCTTTGCAAGCGCCTTGTGCGCCGTCGCTGCGGCCTTGCGGGCCGCCTGCATGTCGAACTTGTCCGCCTTGCCCAACCCGACGAGCAGCACGCGCGGCGCGGGCAGCTTGCCATCGGTGTAAAGCAGCGCCGTCGTCCCCGCTTTGCCCTCGAAGTCGCCAGATGCGATCAGCGTGCGAACGGCGCCGTTGAGCGCAGCATCCACCGCTGCCGTGGCGCCGCCTGGCGTCTCGACCCCCTCAAATAGATTGACGACAATTGCGTCCGCTGCGATTGCAGTGATCGAGCCCTGGGTGATCGAAAATTGCATAGCGCCCTCGTCCTCTCCATGTGCGTTGATTGCGTAGCGTCGCAACGATAAACACGACTTTTTTAAGTCTAAATTGCTAAAGTGTACATTTCACCGGGTCGCGCCTCCCTGGCGTGGCGCACTCTTCCACCTGAAGCGTTCGGCCGGAAGCCAAACCTGCGCTGCTCGCCGGATTGCGCATCTATGAAACCACGCGCTTAGGAATCTTCTGCAGACGTCGCGCCGCCTCATCCAGCAGATCATCGGTCTTGCAGAAGGTGAAGCGCGCCAGGTTCTGAGCCAGATGCTGATGCGGTTTGCTGTAAAACGGGCTGGGCGGAATGGCCGCCACGCCGATCTCGGTCGTCAGCCAGCGGCAGATGGCGACATCGCGGCGCTCTGCGGGCTGCACCGGTGCGTCAAGCGCGCCGGTGTCGACGATGATGAAATAAGAGCCATCCGGTGCAACCGGCGTCAATCCGACGGCCTCGAGCGCATCCAAGAGGCGGTCGCGCTTGGCGCGGTACATTTCGGCGAGCCAGCCGAAATAATTGCGCCGCTCCGCCTCTTCAAAAGCCACGGCGATCGCCTCCTGCATCGGCGTGCAGACGGCGAAAGGAATCCATTGATGCGCCATCAGGATGGCGTGTGCGAGGCGCGGAGGCGCAATCGCCCAACCGATCTTCCACCCTGTCACGGAAAAAGTCTTGCCGGCGCTGCCCAGCGTCACCGTGCGCTCCCACATGCCCGGCAGCGTAGCGATGCGCACATGTTGGGCGGGAGGATAGACCATCCACTCGTAGACTTCGTCGCTGAGCACGGTGAGGTTGAAACGCCGGACGACCGCAGCCAGCGCCTCCAGCTCCTGGCGGGTGAAGACCTTGCCCAAGGGATTCGTAGGCGTATTGAGCACAAGCAGCTTGGTGCGCGGGGTGATGGCGGCCGTCAGCTCATCGATGTCGAGCGTCCAGTCGGCGGCGCGGCGAGCGCCCGCCGGGCCGCGCAGCGGCACATAGACCGGAACCCCCCCGGCCATCGTCACCGCCGCCGGATAGCTGTCATAGAACGGCTCGATCAGGATCACCTCATCGCCGGGGTTCACCAGCGCCTGCATGGTGGCGAAGATGCCCTCGGTGGCGCCGACGGTGACGACGATCTCCGTCATGGGGTCGAGCGTCCGTCCAAAGAGCGGGCTGTAGGTCTGCGCCAGCGCCTGCACAAGCCGCGGATGGCCGGCGCTGCGCGCGTACTGGTTCAAGTCGGCGGCGATGGCGGCGACGGCGGCTTCTTTCACGAAATCCGGCGCAGCGAAATTCGGAAATCCTTGCCCGAGGTTGACGGCGCCGACGGCGTTGGCGAGCGCCGTAAATTCAGCGAAGACGGTGGCGCCAAAGCCTCGCACACGCTCGGCGACAGGATCGTAGCGGGTTGGGGAGGAGGTCGGCTGCTGTGGCATGGAAGACATACGACGAATCTGGTTGGCCTGGTGAATTTTGAAAGATATGTTTCAGCGTATTCAGCCTTGAGCAAGCGCTCGCATCGATGTGAGAGCTGAACAAAAAGTGCAATCGTACATCGACGCTTTCAGCATGAAAGCGTCGGATCAGCATTATAGTCGAGTCGAGGCAGATGGCGGAAACGAAACTGTATCCAAACTCGGCAAAAACGCCTTCCCAAATAGCCGATGGCCATTGGAAAGGCGTTGCAGCCGAAGCGGGTGGAGAGAGTTGGCGGAAATAAAATAAAAGCAGCCGTTCTCCCTGGGTTGCGGAGAAGCGGCTCGGGCTAATGAAAATCAGTTCTGCGTGATGTCCGACTCCACGTTTACTTCTTCCATGCTGCCGGTGACGAGAAAGATCAGCCGCTCGGCGACATTGGTGATCAAGTCGCCCACGCGCTCAAACTCGCGCGCCACGCGCAGGACCTCGTAAATATCCTCGGTTTCCTCTACGGTGGCGGCTCCGGAGAGCCGATACATGATCTGTGTGAAGGCGCGGGCGTAGAGTTTGTCCACCTCGTCGTCGCGCTTTGCCACCTGGCTGGCAAGTTGAATATCCCGGTTGGCGTACGCCACCTTGAGCTGACGCAGCATGTCGAGCACGATGTGACCCATCTCGGCGATCTCGACGGGAAGTTTCCCCTCCGGTCGCCCGTGCAGCCGTTTCAGCGCTTTGGCCACGCCTTTGGCCTGATCCCCCATGCGCTCCAGATCGACGATCATGTTCAGCGAAGCGATGATAAGCCGCAAGTCGCGTGCAGCAGGCTGTTGCGTAGCGATCAGGACAATGCAGCGCTCCTCGATGTCAAAGCGCATCTTGTTGACCTGACGGTCGAGGTCGGTCACCACTGCAGCCAGCGTCGGATCCAAACGTTCGTAAGCGGCCAACACCACCGATAACTCTTCTTCCACGCGGCTCATCATCAACATGACAGAGTCGCTCAGGTGTTGCAATTCCCGGTCGAAATGTTCACGAGGTCTCATGTCGTCCTTCCGGTGTCGAGTTTCCTTGCTTTTTATCATCAATTCCCACGCAGGATAACATCATTATACTACGGCGCTCAGGTTATCGAAGCGTCAATAAAATGTTAACAAAGGTGCAGCGGACCCTTGTGTAGGGTCGCGCTGCACCTTTGCGCAGGAGAACCGGGAGCCATCAGCGATGGGTGACCGATGGCCGATGCACTCGGAAGGACGCGGCGCTGCGCTCCATCTCGGTGAACAGATTGGCGCCCAGGCCATAGAGCAAGGCCAGGCCCACCAGACCGGCGACGATCCAGGCGAGGACAGCCGGCCAGGCGGAGGCCGATGTCGTGGCGGCGGTGAGGGCAGGCGCCGGCTCGACGATCAGCGGCGCCGAGCCAAGAGCCGCGGGTCGGCGGCTGGCCATCGTAAGGGCGTAGACTGCGCCGGTCTCCCCCGTCACCGGCAGCAGCTCGGCGACGGGAGCTTCGGCGACCGTCGCCAGGGGCTGCCAGACGCCGCCTCCATCGACGCTCATGCTGACGCCGCTCGGCGTTTGATGAACCTCTGCGTGGCCGAACAGATAGCTCGTC
The DNA here is from genome assembly GCF_937128415.1 of uncultured Caldilinea sp. Classification (GTDB taxonomy): domain Bacteria; phylum Chloroflexota; class Anaerolineae; order Caldilineales; family Caldilineaceae; genus Caldilinea. Next base: position 43,715 of record NZ_CAKZMJ010000070.1, on the reverse strand, counting down.
GCCACATAGAGGACGTCCAGCTGCGCAGGGTCGACGGCGATGGCGTCTACGGCGAGCCGGACGCCGGGCGTGAAGCCCAGGCCATCGTTGGCCATACTCCAGCGGACGCCGTCGTGGCTCATGAGCAGGCCGCGATCCAGCGTGCCCACATAGACCGTCGCCGGGTAGCGGTTGACGACGGCCAGCGCCGTCGGCGCGCTGCCGAGGTTTTCAACTTCTCGCCACTGCAGGCCCGTCTCCTCCCCCCGATAGAGCCGGGAGGGCGTGCGAGCGAAGAGCAACCCGGCGTTCACGCTGTCAACGGCGAGCTGCACGATCGGCTCATCGAGCTGCGTTCGCCCTGCCGCAATGACGCTGGAGCCAACATCGCGCAGGCGGAAAATCTCGCCGGTGTCGGCGCCGACGTAGATAAGTCGATTGCCCTTGTCCAGCGCCAGGCTCGTGACGCCGCCGACTCCCTCCGATGGCAACGGCACGCGCAGCCATTCATGCTTGCCGCCCGCCTTGCTGCGCATTCGATACAGCGCCAGCTCATTGGCCGCGCCGACATAGACGATGCTCGGTCGGCTGCCGTCGATCGCCACAACACCGGCGATCACGCCGGTCGGCAGATCGATTTTGCGCCATTCCCCAGGACGTCCTTCGTAAAGCTCGCCGCCGTCGACTGCATAGCTCATGCCCGCAGGGCGCGCAGACGCCGCGTAGGAGCGAACGTTCTCCAGATTCGCCTTCACCACTGCGACGGGCTGAACATCCAACGCCGTGAGAACCCCCGCAAAGACAAACAGGATTAAGATTGCAGTCATGAAGATGAAGAAGAACTTGCGAATCATAGGGTCGCTCCTTCAAATTTGGGCTGTGGAAATGTTTTCCAAATCCTTCTGCATTCAGTATAGTCCCTGTCATCGGAGGAATTCTTGACAGTTTTGACAGGGAATTCGGACCGTTTGGCTACGCAGAAGATGCATCCGTTCACATCCCTGTGTTAGAAATTACGCTGTAAGGTTGAAACCCGCTCATGGAATATGATCTTCCAGGAAGCTCGATGAAAGTGAACAAATGATTCTGGCGCCTTGTAGGCGCAGCTCGCAGCTGCGCTTCACCGAATTCCTCTAAATCCTGTGGTTCACCGAGAACGTGCGCCTGGGAGCCGCACCTGATAAGCCCGGTGTATCTCTCGTAGGCGCAGCTCGCAGCAGCGCTTCCCCGTTTCACCTAAATCCCTGGGGCTATCGGGAATGTGCGGCTGAGAGCCGCCCCCACCGTCATCACCGTCTGTTTGCCCAATCCGCTCGCTCGATTGCCGGGTTCAACTGCGCAACTTCCAACTGCGTGACTTCTATGTATACTGAAACGGCGACGCGTTTCCGCATTGTTCTTCATTCTTCCGCTGTGAATCAGCGCACAGCCGCCCCCTTTCAAGGGGCGACGGCCACCGAACCGGGGGATCGGATAAAGATGAGGCCAGAGTGACGAAACATTCAGACGCCGGTTTGGCAACCGGCTCACCCTCCGCTATACTATTCAGCAATTGGTTGATAACCAATTGACAACCGAACTGATGGAACGACATTGCACCGGAGGAGTACCTGCTGCGCCGGCGCCAGAGAGGCGAGGTCATCGGCTGAAAGCCTCGCCCGCACAGGGGGCAGGGAAGGTCGCCGGGAAGGTCGGGAGCGTGAACTGTTCAGTAGCGCTCCTCGGATGGCGCCCGTTAACGCGCAACGAGTGATACGTCCGTTTTAGGCGGCGTATAATCAAGGTGGTACCGCGGAGCCGCTTCGTCCTTGAACGATGAAGCGGTTTTTTTATTCATCGGTGAACTGCCAGAGGCGTGAAAAATTTTTCGCCCTTTGTTTAAATGGATCGACCGATCAAGTGAGGCAATCTTATGACCGAGCAAACCATGACCGAAACAACCATGCCCAAAGCCTACGACCCGCGCCAGGTGGAGGAAAAACTCTATGCATGGTGGGAGCAGAGCGGTTTCTTCCGGCCAGAGCAGCAAATCGCCAGCGGACTGGCCGATCCTCGACGACGTCCTTTCGTCATTCCAATGCCGCCGCCCAACGTCACCGGCGCCTTGCATCTCGGCCACGCCATCACCAGCAGCATCGAAGACATGCTGATCCGCTATCATCGCATGCTGGGCGACCCGACGCTGTGGGTTCCGGGCACCGACCATGCCGGCATCGCCACGCAGAACGTGGTGGAGCGCCATCTTGAAAAGCAGGGCGTCACCCGTCATGACCTGGGGCGCGAACGCTTCGTGGATGAGGTGTGGCGTTGGAAGCATGAGTATCACGCGCGCATCACGGCGCAGCAGAAACGCATGGGCATCTCTTGCGACTGGACGCGCGAACGCTTCACGCTTGACGAAGGGCTGAGCAGGGCTGTGATGGAAGCCTTCGTGCGCCTCTACGACGAAGGGCTGATCTACCGGGGCAACTACCTCGTCAACTGGTGTCCGCGCTGCCAGAGCGCCCTCAGCGACCTTGAAGTGGAGCACGAGGAGGTGAGCGGCCGGCTTTACACCTTCCGCTATCCGCTTAAGGAGGGCGGCTATTTGGAGGTGAGCACCACGCGGCCGGAGACGATCCTGGGCGACACTGCGGTCGCCGTGCATCCCGATGATCCGCGCTACGCCGCCTACGTGGGCAAGACTGCGCTCGTGCCCATGCTCCAGCGCGAGATCCCCGTGATCGCCGACGCCTACGTCAATCCGGAGTTCGGCACCGGCGCGCTGAAGGTGACGCCCGGCCACGACCCCAACGACTACGAGATCGGCAAGCGGCATGACCTGCCCATGATCAACATCATGAACGAGGACGGCACGCTCAACGCTGCAGCCGGCCCCTACGCCGGCCTGGATCGCTTCGAGGCGCGCAAGAAGCTCTGGGCGGACATGAAGGCGGCCGGGCTGGTGGTCGGCGACAAAGAGCACGTGCATCAGGTCGGCCACTGCCAGCGCTGCGGCTCCGTGGTGGAGCCGCTGCTGAGCGAACAGTGGTGGGTGAAGATGGAGCCGCTGGCGAAACCGGCGCTGGCTGCGGTCGCCAACGGCGACATTCAGATCGTGCCGCAGCGCTTCGAGCGCGTCTACAACCACTGGCTGGAAAATATTCGCGACTGGTGCATCTCTCGCCAGCTCTGGTGGGGGCATCGCATCCCGGTCTGGTACGGGCCGGACGGCGTCGCCTTCGCCGGACGCACCGAGGCGGAGGCGCGCGCCCGCGCCGCCGCACACTACGGCCGCGAGGTCAACTTGCAACAAGACCCAGACGTGCTCGACACCTGGTTCAGCAGCGGACTCTGGCCCTTCAGCACCCTGGGTTGGCCCGATCAGACTGAAGACCTCGCCACCTACTATCCGACCACCGTGTTGGAGACCGGCTACGACATCCTCTTCTTCTGGGTGGCGCGCATGATCATGATGGGGCTGAAATTCACCGGCGAGGCTCCCTTCAGCGTGGTCTATCTGCACGGCCTGGTGCGCGATGAGCAGGGGCGCAAGATGAGCAAGAGCCTGGGCAACGCGCTCGACCCGCTCGACCTGATCGACGAATACGGCGCCGATGCGCTGCGCTTCACGCTCCTGACCGGCAGCACGCCGGGCAACGATCTGAAGCTCAGCGTCAGCCGCATCGAGGCGAACCGCAATTTTGCCAACAAAATTTGGAACGCGGCCCGCTTTGTGATCATAAAATTGCAAGACACCGAGCTGGCGGTTGATTTCAGCGACCCGCACAGCCCTACCTATCGCCTGCCTGAGCGCAGCCTGCTTGGGCTGGCCGATCGCTGGATTCTCAGTCGCTATGAGAGCGTGCGCCGTGACGTCAACCGCCTGATCGAAAGCTGGCAGCTCGGCGAAGCCGGCCGTCAGCTCTACGAGTTTCTGTGGAGCGAGTATTGCGACTGGTACATCGAGGCGTCCAAAGTGCGTTTGGCCGACGCCCAGAGCGCTGAAGCGCAGGCCACGCGCCAGGTGTTGGCCTACGTGCTCGAACGCACGTTGCGGTTGCTCCACCCCTACATGCCCTTTGTGACGGAGGCGATCTGGCAGAATCTGCCGGGAATGGCAGGCGACGGCAGGTCGATCATGGTGATGCGCTGGCCGGAGGAGAGCGGCCAGCCCGATCTCGAAGCGGAGGAACAGTTTACGCGGCTGCAAGAGGTGATCCGCGGCATCCGCAACGTCCGCACCGAATACGACGTGCCTGCCGCGCGACGCATCGCTGCGCTCTTCAGCGCAAACGAGCACGCCGACCTCATCAATGCCAACCTTCCTGTGATTACGGCGCTGGCGCGCCTGGAGCCGGCTGAGATTGTGGTCGCAACCGAGCTGACGCCTCCCGGCAAGGCGGCGACGCTCGTTGCGGGCGGCGTCACCGTCTACTTGCCGCTCGCCGGTCTGATCGACCTGGAGGCGGAGCGCAGGCGCCTCCAGGCCGAGCTGGAAAACATCGATCGGCAGATTCAACGCATCGAGGCCGCGCTGAGCAACGACGCATTCACCTCCAAGGCGCCCGCCCATGTCGTGGAGCGCGAGCGTTCACGGCTGGCCGAGCTTCAAGAGCGCCGCCATCAGCTCGTCGAGCGCTCCGCCGAGCTTGCGGAATAAAGCGGCGCCGCTTTCCTTGTCGCAGGGACGCCCCGACGTTCGTTCTCGGGGGCTTGATGGTTTTTTGCGGCGGCGCGGATGCATTCGGGGTTCACTGTAGAAGACTCTCACCCCCTGGCCCCCTCTCCCAAGGCTGGGAGAGGGGGAGCAAGGCCCTCACCCCCTGGCCCCCTCTCCCAATGCTGGGAGAGGGGGAGCAAGGCTCGCAAGCCGAAGGCTCTCGGCAGACGGTCACCTCGCCCCGAAGGCGGCAAAGGCGTCTCTCGGACTTCGACTGCGCACCCACTTGAAGATCTCCATCGCCGCCAGCACGCTGAGCGCCAACGCCAACATGAGACCAAATTCTTGCAGGTTGACCGGCGCAATGCGCAACAGCTCCTGCATGAAGGGGATGTGCATGGAAAGCATGTGGATGCAAAAAGCCACGACGACGCCGACGGTGAGAATACGGTTGTTGCGCAGCGGCACGCGAAACGCCGACGTGTATTCTGAGCGGCAGTTGAAAACATGCACGTTCTCAAAAAGCACCATCAGCAGAAGCAACAGATTGCGCGCCGCAAATTCATCGTAGCCTGCGCGGAGCAGCCAGAACCATGCGCCAAAGGCGATCAGGCCAATCGTTAAGCCGGAGACCAGCGTCTGTTGCACCATGAGCGGGTTGAAGATGCCTTCCGTTGGCTTGCGCGGAGGACGACGCATCGCGCCCGGTTCGCCCGCCTCGAACGCCAGCGCCACATCCTGAATTCCGTTGGTGACCAGGTTCAGCCAGAGCAGCTGCACGGCAAAGAGCGGCAGAGGAAGGCCGCTGAACACCGCCAGGGTGAAGAGCACCACCTCGGCGAAGCCGGTGGAGATGAGCAGATAGGTCACTTTGCGCACGTTGTCGTAGGCGAAGCGCCCTTCTTCGACGCCGGCTTCAATCGAGGCGAAATTGTCGTCGGTGACGATGATCGATGCGACGTCCTTCGCCACATCGGAGCCTGACCCCATCGCCACGCCGATGTTGGCGGCGCGCAGCGCCGGCGCGTCGTTGACGCCGTCTCCGGTGACCGCCACAAAATGGCCAAGTCGGATCAGCGCCTCGACGATCGCCAGCTTTTGCATCGGCGTCACGCGCGCAAAGACGCGCGCCCGTTGCACGGTCTCGATAAACGCCGGCGTATCTGCAGGACCCACCTCCGCCAACATCTTCCCCGTCACAATTTCCTCCGCACTGGAGGCAATGCCGAGCTCCCGCGCGATCGCAAGCGCTGTGGCCGGATGGTCGCCGGTGATCATGGCAACGCGGATGCCCGCCTCCATGCATTTTTGCACGGCAGGCTTTGCCTCAGGGCGCAGTGGATCGATCAACCCGACCAACCCCACCAGGGTCAACGGGGGCAGCCTGTTGTCGTCAAGCGCGACGTCCTCGTCGCTGACGCAAGGCGCTGTTTCCGCCAGTGCAATCACGCGATAGCCGTTAGCCGCCATCGCCATCGCCGCCTGTTCGATGGGCGCCGCAACGATGGTTTCGACGCCTCGGGCGGTGTGCATGTGTGTGCAATAGGGCAACATCACCTCCAGGGCGCCTTTGACGGCGATCCGACCGGCGCCGTTCCAGCGGTAGGCGGTGGCGGCGTAACGGCGGTCGGACTCGAACGGAACCTCCGCCACGATCTGGACGGCTTCGCGGGCTTTCGTCGGGTCGGCGCCGATTTTATAGGCGAGGGCCAGCAGGGCGATGTCGACGGCGTCGCCGTGATACTCCCATGTCCCTTTGTCATAGACAAGATGTCCTTCGTTGCAAAGAATGCCGATTCGCACCAGCGCCTCGACGCGCGCTTCCGTAAATTCATCGAGCGGCGCGCCGTTTTTCATCAGGACTTCGCCCTGGCCGCTGTACCCCTCGCCCGTCACGTGCAATGTCAGACCATCGGGAAAGACCAGCTTGCGCACGGTCTGTTTGTTGACCGTCAACGTGCCGGTCTTATCGCTGGCGATGGAGGTGCAACTGCCCAGCCCCTCGACGGCAGTGAGTTTGCGCACGATCACGTTGCGTTTGGCCATGCGATGAGTGGCGATCGAGAGCGCTACGGTCAACGCCACCGGCAACCCTTCCGGAATCGCCGAGACGGCCAGCGCCACGGCCATGAAGAAGACTTCGTTGTAGGGAATGCCACGGGAGACGGCGATCAGCGCCAGCAGTGCGCTGGCGCCTAGCACGGCGAAGCTGACGTCGCGGGCGAAGCGCTCCATGCGGATCACCAGCGGCGGCTTGGCGGTGTCGGCGGTGGTGGTGGCCGCGGCGATTTCGCCGACGGTTGTGCGGGCGCCGGTGGCGAAGACGACGCCAACGCCCCGGCCTGTGATCACCATTGAGCCGGCGTAGACGAGGTTGACGCGCTCCGAGAGCGGCAGGTCGCGCCCCAGCGCGCCGGCACGTTTCGGCGCAGCCAGCGACTCGCCGGTCAGCAACGATTCATCCACCGTCAAGTTGTGGGTGTGCAAAAGGCGAATGTCCGCCGGCACGCGGTTGCCCGACTCCAACAGCACGATGTCGCCTGGCGTCAGCTCCTCCGCATCCATCAGGCGTTCTGCGCCGTCACGGCGCACGCGGACGTAAACTCTGAGCAGGCTCTGCAGGGCTGCGGCGCTTTTCTCGGCTCGCCACTCCTGAAATGCGCCGAGGCTGGCGTTCAACAACACGACGGCGAAAATGAAAACGGCGTCCTTCACGTCTTCAAGCAAAATCGAGACCACGCCCGCCACCAACAGCACGTAGATGAGTGGGCTTTTGAATTGATGGAGGATGATCTCCAGCAGCGTCGGCGGTGGGCGCACCGGCAAGATGTTGCGGCCAAAGCGCTGCTGTCGCACCTCCGCCTCTTCGCTGCTCAATCCGTCGAGCGACGTCGCCAGGCGACGCAGGACTTCCTCTTCGGAAAGCGCGTGCCACTCTGCACCGTCGATGTCCAGAGGCGTCTGCACCCGTTGTCCGAACGCGTCCGATGCCTTCAGCTTCTCCGTCATAGTCGTTGATCCTGTAGAATAATGACGTTGGCGCGCTGATGGCGGGAAGGCGTCAAATCAGCCGGTTCTGTCGCTGGTTCTACGAATTCTGATTTTATTTTCAACCATGGCCATTGTGCACAAGTTCAGGTTTGATTCCAGGTGGACCTCTGCGCCTCGCAGAGACGGTGAACTACGTTGAGATATGTTGTCGTGAACTCAATCGCCCCTGAACAACTTGCAATCGCCCGCCAAACCATCGACGCGTTCTATGCCTCGCGCAGTTGGACGCCTTTTGACTTCCAACGCGAAGCGTGGCGCGCCTATCTCGCCGGGGAAAGCGGCCTCATCCATGCGCCGACGGGCATGGGCAAATCCTATGCGGCGTGGCTTGGCCCGGTGATGGAATGGATCGCCGAATATCCAGAGCCGGCGGAATGGGCTCGTCTGCCTGCGCCGCCGCTGCTCGTGCTCTGGATCACGCCGCTGCGCGCGCTGGCGACCGACACAACAGCTGCATTGCAGTCCGTCGTAAATTCGCTGGGGCTGCCGTGGACGGTCGAAAAGCGCACCGGAGACACGAGCGCAACGCTCAAAGCGCGACAGCGCACGCGGCCTCCGACCGCGCTGGTGACGACGCCGGAAAGCCTCTCGCTTCTGTTGTCCTACGCAGAAAGCGCTGCGCTCTTTCGCCATCTGCGCTGTGTGGTGGTGGACGAATGGCATGAGTTGCTGGGCAGCAAGCGCGGGGTGCAGACGGAGCTGGCGTTGGCCCGTCTGCGCCGATGGCGGCCTGACCTGCGCGTGTGGGGGCTTTCGGCGACGCTGGGCAACCTCGAGGAGGCGCTGGCAGTCTTGATGGGGGCTGCGCCGTCAACCGGTGCGCGCCTGATCGCCGGCGACGTCCAGAAAGAGATTCGCATCGAAACGCTCATCCCGGACGACATCGAGCGCTTCCCCTGGGCCGGACATCTGGGCGTGAAGCTGCTGCCGCGCGTCGTCGAGGCCGTGCAAGAGGCGCGCTCGACCTTGATTTTCACCAACACGCGCGCCCAGACGGAGCTTTGGTTTCAGGCCTTGATCGAGGCGCATCCAGCGTTCGCCGGCGAGATCGCGCTGCATCACGGCTCGCTCGATTCCTCCTTGCGCGCCGAAATCGAGGATCGCCTGCGCGATGGCCGGCTGCGTTGCGTGGTCTGCACCTCCAGCCTCGATCTCGGCGTCGATTTTTCGCCCGTGGATCAGGTGATTCAAATCGGCAGCCCCAAAGGCGTGGCGCGGCTCATGCAGCGCGCCGGCCGCAGTGGTCATCAGCCGGGCGCCGTCAGCCGCATCCTCTGCGTTCCGACCCATGCGTTCGAGCTGATCGAGTTCGCCGCCGCCCGCCAGGCGATCGAGGAGCGCATGATCGAAGCGCGCACACCGCTGCGCAAACCCCTCGATGTGCTGGCGCAACATCTGGTCACCGTCGCGCTGGGCGAGGGTTTTGTCCCGGAAGAACTGTTCGACGAGGTGCGCACCACCTACGCCTACGCCGACCTCACCGATGAAGAGTGGCGTTGGGCGCTTGGCTTCGTCAGCGACGGGGGACGCGCGCTGCACGCGTACCCGCAATACAACAAACTGAAGCCGGAAAACGGTCGCTATCGACCGGCCAATCGCCAGATCGCACAATTCCATCGCATGTCGATCGGCGCCATCACCAGCGACGGGATGCTCAAAGTGAGTTATCTCAAAGGCGGCTCGCTGGGCAGCATCGAAGAATCGTTCATTGCGCGGCTGCGGCCGGGGGATCGCTTCATCTTCGCCGGCCGCGCGCTGGAGCTGGTGATGGTCAAAGAGATGACCGCTTATGTGCGCAGAGCCAGTGGCGCCGACGGCGCTGTGCCTCACTGGATGGGATCGCGCATGCCGCTCTCCTCTCAACTAGCCGGGGCGGTGCGCGTCCAGTTGGCCGCCGCGCGCGATGGACGCTTCGCTTCGCCCGAGCTGGCCGCCGTTCGCCCGCTCCTTGCGTTGCAGGAGCGGTGGTCGCGGCTGCCGGCGCCGGGTGAGCTGCTGATCGAATCCACAAAGTCGCGCGACGGCTATCATCTCTTCGTCTTTCCCTTGGCCGGGCGACTTGTACATGAGGGGCTGAGCGCGCTGGTCGCCTATCGCATGGCGCAGGAGGCGCCGCGCACCATCAGCGCCTTCGCCACAGACTACGGCTTTGAGCTGCTCTCGCCGACGCCCTTTGCGCTCACCGAAGCCGACTGGCGGCGCCTTCTGCGCGTCGAGCATCTGTTGGAGGACGTGCTGGCGTGCATCAACGCTACGGAGCTGGCGCGGCGACAATTTCGCGACATTGCACGCGTTGCAGGGTTGATCTTCGCCGGCCATCCCGGCAGTCGCAAGAGCGCGCGGCAGCTCCAGGCTTCCAGCGGCCTGATCTTCGACGTGTTGGCGCAGTACGACCCGGAGAACCTCCTGCTTGATCAGGCGCGGCGCGAGGTGTTGCAGCAACAGCTCGAACTCACGCGGCTGGAGGCGACGCTGACCGCCCTCGCGCACCAGGAAATTATTCAAATTGAGACGAAGCGTTTGACGCCGTTCGCCTTCCCGATTTGGGCCGAGCGCATCCGCACGCAGGTCAGCAGCGAAGATTGGAGCGCGCGCATGGAGCGGATGGCGTTGGAGCTGGCGCGCGTGGCGGATCGCGACGGACGTCGCCGGCCGAGGAAGTGAGTTATCTGGCGGTCTTCCAATGAAACAGCAGCGTCCAGGTCAACATCAATTCCGGCAAGGCGTAACTCACGTCGATCAGTCCATGCGCCAGGGCTGCGAACGCCGCCGCCAGGCAACCCAGCGCCAGCGCCGCTTCGTCGCGTTGTTCTGACGAGCCCCGCAGCCATCGCCAAATCCCCCATATCCCCACTCCCCACCAGCTTACACCCAACAGGAGACCCACCAGCCCTAGCCGCGTCCACCAATCCAGCACGAAGTTATGGGGATGATTGAGGTTTGGCTCCTGCCACGCTTCCGGCAAGAGGTAGACGCTGCGATAGTGATAGAGGAACTGATCGGGGCCGACGCCGAGCCAGGGATGGTCGAGCGCCATCGCCCAGGCGCTGCGCCAGAGCTGTAGCCGTAAGAAACCGGTGCCCTGCTCGAAATCGAGCAGGCGCTGAAAACGTTCGGCGCCGAGGAAAGGCGTCAACACCAACGCGGCCAGCAAGAGGAACGCCCCCAGCGCCAGCAGCGGCTTGAGCGACGCGCGGCGGCGCCTGACCATCCAGACGCCTCCCGCCGCCAGGGTGAGCGCCATCGCCGGCGCGGCGAGCAAGAGCGCACCTTTGCTGAAGGTGAGCAGCCACGCCAGCGCCTGCACTGCGGCCAGGGCGCCCCAAAACACGCGGCGCCGCCATCCTTCGACAAAGAGCGCCAGGCTGAGCGTCACGGCCAGCGTGCGGTCGAGATAGAGCGCCAGGTTGTTGGGTGAATCGTACAGCGCCTGCACGCGACGCACCCCTTCCGCCGCCGAGACAAACCCCTGGCCGCTGACGTACCCCCACAGGCCGATCAGCGCAACGGTTGTCGCACCGAGTAGCCAGCCTGCAACGAGCAGCTGACGATCGAGGGCCGGTTCCCATGAGAGACGCACCACGCCGATCCCCACGCCCCCGAAGATCAGTGCAGACAGGAAGACGACGCGCCATTCGCGCAGCGCCAGCGCCGGATACCACACATCCAGGCTGGCGATCAGCGCCCAACTCCCGATCAGCGCCAGCAGCCAGAGCGCAGCCCGCTGCTCTCCTTCCAAGGATGGGGCGCCGGGCGGACGTTTTTCGCCGGACAGCGAGCGCAGCGCCCAATGCCCGGCGAGCGTGGCTGCGCCGCCCAGCACGCCAACGTCGACGATTCCCAGCGCACGCGTGGGAAGCAGCGGCAGATCGACGGCGTAGGCGAAGGGCAGGGCGAAGAGCAGCGCCGCTAGCCAAAGCGCCGGACGCACCACTCCCGCTGCAGCGAGTAGAAGCACGCCCGCCGGCGCCAGCAGCCAGCGGTCGAGCGCCGTCCCGGCGATCGTCAGCGCCGCGCCCAGTCCAAAGGCGATCCATGCGCCGCGCTGCCATGAAGGCGAGGAGAGATCGAACCGGCGAAGCCGGGGCAGAGGCGACCGTGAAAGTTTTGCCTTTAGCGTCGGCGTCAGCGTTGCAGCCAGAAACCAGAATCCGGTCATCATCAGCAACGCGCCCGGCCATTGCGGCGCAGGCAGAACCGGCAACCGCTCGCCGGGGCGATGCAGCGCATGCGTCGGCGGGTCCACGGCGACCCCACGCAAGGGCTTTTGCCCCCATCCGCGCCAGAACTCCAACCGCACGACGTGCGCAGAGGATGCGGGCGCCTCTGCGCGCTGTGCATGCCGGTGAATCTCCACCCAGCGCAGCCGCCTGTCCTCCGGCGCGCCCGCCAACTCAGGCGCCAGCAGCGTCCTGTAGCCTGCAGCCGCGCCAAGGCTGTTGACATTGCCGGGGATATTGACCAGCCGGTTGGCCGGTCGATCATCCACCGTGGCGTAAAGATAAGCCCAGTAGTCGCCCGGCGCAAGGAGCAGCCACAAGGCGTCGCCAGCGTAGGTGAAGGTGATGACGCCGGAAGGTTCGGAAAATGGATCGGTCGGTTCGGATGGATCGGCTCCGTTTGCGTCCACCGTCCAGCCAGGGGAGAAGGCGAGAGCCGGACTCTCTACGCTTGCCAGCGCGCCGGAGGTCAATCTCGGCGCCGGCGTCAACGTTGCGCCGCAGTCGGCGCAAGCGCGTAACGGCGACGTCAGCGCCAGCCAGAGCAGGCCGAGGGCGAGCGCAGCCCCGCCGATGGCCGCCGGCACGCGCACTCTGATCGATTGCATCGTCGTCCCCGTCCCGTTCGTTCCAGGTTGGGTGAACGTCAATTGCGCCCTACCTTCCCGCCCGCTCCACCAATGCGCGCGCGGCGCGGTTATGGCGTTCGACCAGGGTCGGCAGGTCGAGGTGCAGCGGCGCGCCGTCGGCCACCAGCTTGCGCCCGTTGACGATGGCCCAGTCCACCGGCTGCGGCTGGCAGAAGACCAGCGCAGCCACGGGATCATGCACGGCGCCGCCGGCGTGCCAGAGCGTATTCAGCCGGAAGGCGACGATGTCGGCGGCCATGCCCGGGGCCAGCGCGCCGATGTCGTCTCGCCCCAAGACGGCTGCGCCGCCCAGCGTGGCGATCTCCAGCGCCTCGCGTGCCGTCATGGCGCGCGGGTCGCCCAGCACCCGCTGTAAGAGCAAACACTGTCGCACCTCGTTGAGCATGTGGCTGCTGTCGTTGGAAGCGCTGCCGTCGACGCCGAGGCCGACCGGAACGCCCGCGTTGCGCATCGCCCGCACCGGCGCAATGCCGGAAGCCAGCCGCATGTTGCTGGTGGGGCAATGGGCGACGCCGGTGCGCGTGTGTGCAAAACGTTCGATTTCCCGTGAGTTGAGATGGACGCAGTGCGCGTGCCAGACGTCGTCGCCCGTCCAGCCGAGCTGCTCGGCGTAGTCGCCGGGGCGATGGCCGAAGCGCGCCAGGCAGAACTCCTCTTCATCCTTCGTTTCGGCGAGATGGGTGTGCAGGTGGACGTTCATCGCCGCGCCGAAGCTGCGCGCCAGCGTCGCGCTTTCGCGCATCAGGTCGGGCGTGACGCTGAAAGGGCTGCACGGCGCCAGCACAACGCGGCGCATGGCGAATCGATTCGGATCGTGGTAGGCCTCGACGACGCGGCGACAATCGCGCAGGATGGCCTCTTCGTCCTCGGTGACGCGGTCGGGGGGAAGGCCGCCTTTGCTTTCGCCGAGGCTCATGCTGCCGCGCGCGCCATGGAAACGCACGCCCACCGTTTCCGCGGCGGCGAATTGATCGTCGAGGCGACAGCCGTTCGGCCAGAGATAGTGATGGTCGCTCGACGTCGTGCAGCCGGAGAGCAGCAGCTCGGTCAGCGCCAACTGCGTGCTGATAAAGACGTCGTCGGGCGTCAGCTCCGCCCAGATCGGGTAGAGCGTCTTGAGCCAGTCGAAGAGCACGGCGTCCTGCGCAGATGGGATGACGCGCGTCAGCGTTTGGTAGAAGTGATGGTGTGTGTTGACAAAGCCGGGCAGCACGATGCGTCCGCGCGCCGGGATGACTTCATCGGCGGCGTCGCGCAGGGCGGCGGGCAGCTCGCTCGTTGCACCCACCCAGATGATGGCCGGCCCCTGGGTGACGACTGCGCCATCGTGAATTTCGCGGCGCTGCGCATCCATCGTGACGACGAGATCGGCGTGTTCGATGCAGAACGATGTTGCGTGAGATGCAGGCGTCTCCATCGGCTACTCCATCCTGACGATGATCGATATCGGCGACCGCCCGAAAATCGGAAGGGCGGCGGCTTGTACAATATCGCATCGCCCGCAGCGCGTCAAACGAGAGGGCGTTTGAGCAGATTCCGATGTCAGGCCGGAGACGCGAACTGTAGGTTCGGCCTCCGGCCGGACGCCTTTGTGTGAGCGTATGAAGCGTAGATCGCTTTCCCTTGCGTTTCATCCTCCTGCCATGGCGCCGACGATCAACAACGGCTCTGCGCCGGACGCCACTGCGGCGGGCAGCGGCGCGTCCGGCGACTCGTGGGAGAGGTCTTGACCGCAGGCGAAGAAGCGGATCAACGACCGGCGCCGGCCGGTGTTGCGATTGCGGATCGTGCCCCGCAGCATCGGATGGGCCGCCTCCAGTGCGTCGAGCACTGCGGCCAGCGTGACCGGCTCGCTCACTTCCAACTCGATCTCTTTGCCGACGTTCGCCAGCGTGCGCAGATGGTGAGGAAGAACGACGCGTATCATGGCAGCGTTTGCACCTCAACCGAAAGCACGGGAGGCAGATGCTGCACAATCGCCGTCCAGTGATCGCCGGAGTCGGGCGAGACGTAGACCTGCCCGCCGGTCGTGCCAAAGTAGACGCCGCACGAATCCAGGGCGTCGACCGCCATGGCGCTGCGCAGAACGTTGACGTAGCAGTGCGCCTGGGGCAGCCCGTCGGTGAGCGCCTCCCACTCGTTGCCGCCGGTGCGGCTGCGATAGACGCGCAGCCTGCCCTCCGGCGGATAATGTTCGGAGTCGCTCTTGATCGGCACGACGTAGATCGTCTCCGGTTCGTGGGCGTGCACGACGATCGGAAAGCCAAAGTCGCTGGGCAAGTTGCCGCTGATCTCATACCAGTTCTCGCCGGCGTCGTCGCTGCGCATCACATCCCAGTGTTTTTGCATGAAGAGCACCTGGGGCCGCGAGGGATGCATGGTGATGCTGTGCACGCAGTGGCCGATCTCGGCTTCAGGGTCGGGCAGCTCCCAGTTGGATTTCAACCCGTGAGTGGCGGGGCGCCAGCTCTGGCCGCCGTCGTCGCTGCGAAACGCGCCTGCTGCGGAGATGGCGGTGAAAAGCCGCTCCGGATCGGTGGGATCGATCAGGATCGAATGCAGGCACATGCCGCCTGCGCCCGGTTGCCAGAGGCTGCCCTTCGCCTTGCGCAGCGCAGGCAGCTCCCGCCAGCTCTGGCCGCCGTCGTCGCTGCGGAAGAGGGCGGCGTCCTCCACGCCGGCGTAGACGACCTCCGCATCGATTGGCGACGGCTCCAACACCCAGACGCGCTTGAACTCCCAGGGGTGCTGCGCGCCGTCGTACCATTGATGCGTGCCTAGAACGCCCTCGTAAGCGAACTCGTTGCTCACCGGCGTCCACGTGGCGCCGCCGTCGTCGGAGCGCTGAATCAACTGACCAAACCATTCGGTCGACTGCGAAGCGTAGATGCGGTCTGGGTCAACGGTGGAGCCTTTGATGTGATAGATTTCCCAGCCGGCGAAGAATGGGCCGCTCACCTTCCAAGCTTGCCGCGCCTCGTCGGAAGTCAGAATAAAGGCGCCCTTGCGGGTGCCGACCAACACGCGGACGGTCGCCATGAATTTCCTCCTTTGTGATGATCATACGTGTTGCGTGTTGCGTATGCGTCGTGCAGCGCGAAGTCGCATCAACGCAACCCTGTTTCACGCCGCGGCGGGCAATTGAATGACGCTGAACAACGCGCCGTAGGGATCGGCCACGACGGCGATGCGCCCATACGGCGTGTCGACCGCTGGCGCAGCGATGGAGCCGCCGCCGGCGGCGGCGCGCTCAACCGCTGCATCTGCGTCGTCGACGGCGAAGTAGCCCATCCAGTGCGGCGGGGCGTCGCCCCATTCCGCATCCATCTGTTGCACGCCAAAGCACATCTCCTCTCCTCGGCGCAGGATGAAATACGCTCCGCCTTGCGGGCTTGGCGTGAGGCCGAAGAGCTTGCCGTAGAAATCGCACGCTGCGGCTGCGTCGCGCGTGTTGACTTCGCTCCATGCAATGCCGCCGTGTTCGCCTTCCACGGCGGCGCCGATGAAGCGGATCGGCTGCCAGAGGCCAAAGACGGCGCCCGTTGGGTCTGCGCAAATGCTCATTTTGCCGGCGTCGCCGATGGTCATCGGCTCCAGAAGCACCCGCCCGCCGAGCGTCCGAACGCGCTCGGCGTCTCCTTCGGCGCCGGAAAGAAAGATTGTCCAGGCGGTGGGCATGGCGCTGTCCGGCTGCGACGGACCTAGGCCGGCCGCCGGGCGCCCCTGCGCCAGGGCGTAGTGGTAGTGCATCACCTCTGCGCCGAGATCGAGAAACTCCCAGCCAAACACTTGATGATAAAACCGCTTTGCGCCTTCCAGGTCGGGCGTGGCCAGGTCCATCCAGGTGAACGCGCCGTGGGAGCGCGGGGTCGTCTGCGTCGTCATGGTTCCTCCTTTTTGTACAAGGTTTTGTGAAAAACTTTCTTTTTGCGTTACGCGGCCCAAAACGCTTGCTCCAGCGCGGCGAGATCGAGCTTTTTCATGGGGAGGAAAGCCTGTGTGACGCGCGCGATCTGTTCTGGAGAGCCGGTGCGCATCATCTCGTCCATCGCCGTTGGGACAATCTGCCAGGGGACGCCGTAGCGATCTTTCAGCCAGCCGCACTGTTCGGCTTCTGGAACTGCGGAGAGGCGCTCCCAGTAATCATCGATCTCCGCCTGCGTCTCGCAGTTGACGATCAACGAGATAGCCTCATTGAAGGTGAACTCGTGGGGAAAGCCGCTCTCGCCGAGGGTGAATCGTTGATTTTCCAAGAGGAAGTCGGCGAATAAAATCGCCTCTTCTCGGTCGGTCGTCTGCCCTGGGCCGTACCGAACCACGGATCCGATGGCGGAGTTCCGGAAGACCGAGGTGTAGAAATGAAGCGCCTCCTCCGCCTTGCCGTAATTTTCCCCAACAAAAAGCAATGAAGGATAAACCGTCGGCAAACCAGCGCTCGGTTCGCCGGAAGCGATCAATTGCCAGGAGACGCCGTAGCGGTCTTTCAGCCAGCCGTAGCGTTGGCTAAAGGGGGGATATGCGTCGAGCGGCATCAGCGCCTGACCGCCTTCAATCAGCCGATGCCAGAGAGCGTCCACTTCTTCGGCGGAGGCGCACTGCACGGTGAAGGAAATGGAAGGATTGAACTGAAACAGCGGACCGGCGCTGATGGCGTAGAAAGGTTGTCCCATGAGCTCGAACAACAGGCTTTCTACATCGCCGGATGGCGTGTCGTGCAGCACGGTGACGTAGTCCAGCCTGGAATTGGGGAAGATCGAGATGTAAAACTGCGCCGCCTCGACGGCTTCCCGATCAAACCAGAGATGAGGGGCGATTTTGTGGGTGATGGTCATTGAGTTTGTTCTCCATGTCGAGTCGTTGATCAGGCAATTCAAGGAGACGTTGAAAGATGAAAAAGGTGACGACGGAATGCTGTTCCCAAAGATCGACGTCAATGAACGGCGCTCGATCCCCCTAGGGTTTCAGCGCGCATAACGCCTCACGAATCTCGCCTGGATGATACGCTGCATTTGCCTCCAACCGGAATGGACGCCTTCTCCGCCGAAATGGCCGCCAGTGTTTCAAAAAGCGAGGTCCCGCGGTCGAGAAAGCAGCCCCGAACGTTGTCGAAGGTTTCATCGAGCAAGCCGTATAGGGCAGCGATGAGATGCTCCGTCGAGAGCGATGTTGGGATCGATGCAGTCATGACGCCTCCCCCTCCTGTTGAAATCGTGCGATAGCGGCATTATAGAACAAATGTTCGCAATTGTCAATGACTTTTGTCAAATTGACCAAGTTTTTATTTCAGGCTGTTTGTTATGACGACGTCGGCGCATTACGATGGAACAAGCAGAGCGCAGCGAAGAGAAGCGGCGGCGGGGCTTTGGGCTCCAGGTCACCCAACGCCCCCCATTGAAGTAGGAGCAGAGCAGTTTGTTAATATGGAGTCTCTGCCATCCTCTTTGAGGAACTTCCTCAAAGAGGATGGCGGTGGAATCCTGTAGAAGCGGCGGGCGCCTCTTTGCTTCAAAGGCGATGCATCGCTCCACGGCGTCGCAGCCATTTTTCGAGTTCGACGAGGAGATAGCCGAACACGGCGACGCCGAGGATTCTTCCCCAGGCGTCCAGTCCAATCGGCGCGCTGCTGAGCACTGCATTCATCCAGGGCAGATAGGTGAACGCCAGCTGCAGCAGCGCCATGCCGAGCACGCCGAAGCCTAACCAGGGGTTGCTGAAGAGGCCGATGTGAAACATGGAATGTGTGAGCGAACGGCAGTTGAAGAGGTAGAACACTTCAACCATCACCACCACGTTGACGGCGACGGTGCGCGCCTGCGCAAGGGAGGCGCCGTTGCGCTGCTCCCACCAGAACAAGCCGAACGCGCCAAGCAAGATGAGGAGACCCACAATGGCGATCCGCCACAACAGCACATCGGTGAGGATCGGCGCTTCAGGGTCGCGCGGCGGTCGCCGCATGATGCCGGGCTCCTTATTTTCGAGCGCCAGCACCAGCCCCAACACGCCAACCGTCGTCATGTTGATCCACAAAATTTGAACCGGCAGGATCGGCAGCACGGCGCCGAGCGCTACGGCGGCCAGGATGACAAATCCTTCGCCGAGATTGGTCGGCAGCGTCCATGCAATAATTTTCGTCAAATTGTCGAACACCCCGCGGCCTTCCTCAACGGCCGCCTCGATGGTTGCGAAATTGTCGTCGGTGAGCACCATGTCCGCCGCCTCACGGGCGACGTCCGTGCCGGTGAGGCCCATGGCGATGCCGATGTCGGCCTGCTTGAGGGCCGGCGCGTCGTTGACGCCATCCCCGGTCATCGCCACAACATGACGGCGATGTTGCAGCGCTTTGACCAGACGCAGCTTTTGTTCAGGCGCAACCCGGGCGAAGACGGTGGTGCGCTCTGCAATTTCCGCAAGCGTCTCATCCGGGGTCGCCTCGATGTCGCGACCTGTAAGAATGGCGGGATGGCCGTTTGAATCGCCGCCGAGACCGATCTGAGCGGCGATCGCCGCCGCCGTCAAGGCGTGGTCTCCGGTGATCATTTTGACCCGGATGCCGGCCTCTTGGCAGACGCGCACAGCTGCTATCGCTTCGGGCCTCGGTGGGTCTATCATCGCCTGTAAACCCAGAAACGTCAGCTCCGACGCCACATCCTCTCTGCGCAGCTGGTTCACGTGCGCCGGCAACGCGCGGCGCGCAAACGCCAGAACGCGCAGGCCGCCGGCGGCGAATTCTTCAGCGATGCAGCGTACAGCGCTCGCATCCAAGGGGAGGCACTGCCCTGCGGCGTCGAGCATCGTAGAGCACCGCTGCAAAATGACTTCGGGCGCTCCTTTGACGTAGACGAGGCGCGGTTGCCCCTCGCCGGCGTCGTGCAGCGTGGCCATATACTGATGTTCGGACTCGAACGGGATTACATCCAGACGAGGAAGGAAAAGACGATCGTCGAGAAGGTTCATCCCCGCCTTGCGCGCCGCAACGATGAGCGCGCCTTCCGTCGGATCCCCCACGACTTCCCACTTGCCTTCCTGTTCGAGCAACTTGCTGTCATTGCAGAGCAAGCCGGCGCGCAGGCACTCCAACAGAGCGAGGTTCGGGCCTGAATCCTCCGTCGTCTTGTCCAGAGTTGTCTTGTCCAAGCGACGAATTTCACCCACCGGCTCATACCCTGCGCCGGTGACTTCATAGGCGACGCCGCCCGCCACGATCCGTTGAACCGTCATCTGATTTTGGGTGAGCGTGCCGGTTTTGTCCGAACAGATCACCGTCGTGCTTCCCAACGTCTCAACGGCGGGCAGCTTCCGAATAATGGCGCGACGTTGGGCCATGCGCGTCACGCCGATGGCAAGGGTGACCGTCACCGCCGCAGGGAGGCCCTCGGGAATGGCGCTGACCGCCAGCGCAATCGCCGCCATCAGCGTCTCCAGCAGGGGTTGACCGCGGACGGCGCCGATCAGGAAGGTCAGCCCCGCCAGGAGCAGGATTACATAAAGCAAGATGCGACTGAAATCGGCGATCTTGCGCGTCAGCGGAGTCTGCATCTCCTCGGCCGTGGCGATCAGGTGAGAGATGCGACCCACTTCCGTGTTGTCGCCGGTGGCCACGACGACGCCGACGCCCTGGCCATAGGTCACCAGCGTGGATGCATACGCCATGTTCAGGCGCTCCGACACCGGGGTTGTCGCCGCAATTTCTGCTCGAGCGTCCTTTTGCACCGGCGTGGACTCGCCGGTGAGCGCAGCCTCGGCGATCTGAAGCTCACGGCTGTGAATGAGGCGCAAATCCGCCGGAACTTTATCGCCGCTTTGTAGAAGCACAAGATCGCCGGGCACAAGCTCCGTCGCTGCGATCTGCATGACCTGGCCGTCGCGCACCACAGTCGCTTCGGTGACCATGGTCTGCGCCAACGCATCGAGCGCTTTTTCGGCCTTGTCTTCCTGGAGATAGCCGAGGATTGCGTTGATCAGCACCACGCCAAGAATGATGGCGGCGTCGATCGCCTCCTTAAAGAGGGCGGCGACGGCGCTCGCCGCCAATAAAATGTAAATCAGAGGATGATGGAACTGGAGCAGAAAACGCAACCAAGGACTTTTGCCGCGTCTTACGGTCAGACGGTTAGGGCCGTACCGGACCAACCGCCTTCTGGCTTCTTCGGACGTCAATCCCTTGTGTTGATCTGCGCCAAGCTGCACAAGAACGCTTTCCGCCGCCAGGGCATGCCATGCAGTGGTTTCATGCGTAATGGAATCTGTGGTTTGTGACTTCATAGCCCGTTCACTTTGTCATTTGTCGAGCTGCGCCCGGCGACAATTAAGGTCTGCTAAGCGGGGAAGGCCACAACGCGGCGCGGGCGGATTTTGAAGATAATGCGTCGCTCCTTGCCCTTGCGCTCCGCCGGCGCAACGCCACCGTAATATTCTTCCTTGCCTTCATAGAGCAAGGCGTGCGCATTGATGTTGGCGTAGTCGGCATCGTCGACGATCGCTTCCACTTCTCCGCGCACGTCGATCCAGCGGAAGGGATTCTGTGGGTCGATCACCGTCAGCGCCACTTTGGGATTCTTGCGCACGTTGGCGGGTTTGCGCCGTCCCTCCGCGGTGTTGACCAACACGTGCTCGCCGTCCCATGAACACCAGACGACGGTGTTCTCGGGCTGTCCGTCCGGCGCAATCGTCGTCAGCACAGCGTAGTAGGGGCCCTCAATCAGATCGATATGCGATGCAGGAATGCGATTGCTCATGGTCGAAGATCCTCCTGAATGTGTGAACTATTCTCGGTTGGAGCTTTCCCAGTCGGCCAGATTGACGTCAAGGTAACGGTCAACGATGCGCCATTTCCAAACCAGCCGCAGGGTGAAAATCCAGACGAGCGTAAAGCCGGCGATGACCAGGCCATCCATCAGACTGCGCAGCGGTGAAAGGCCGAAGAAGCCGCGCAGGATGGGATTATACGGACTTGACAATAGCACCACCAGCAGCCCCGTCGCCAGCATCGTGGGGCGCCAGTCGCCGGACAAGCGATCTCCTCCGGCCCAGAACTCCGTCGGCGGTTGTACGAAAATCACCAGCAGCAATCCCTTCACGATCGAGGCGTAGGTGAGGATCAGCTGCGCGTAGGGCCAATTTTCGGTCGTAAGTAAGAAATAAAGATAGACGCTCAAGGAAAAAAAGCTGGTCACAATCGTAGCGGGCAGGACAAAGTTGACCAACTTGCGCACCAGGCTGCCGCGCGGCACGGCGCCGGTCGGCGCCCAAAGCGTGAGAAAGAAGGCCGGGATCGTCAGGCTGAAGATGGCGATCATCGAATTCTGCGCCGGGGTATAGGGGAAGCCGGCCGACAGCAGCGCCAGCGAATTGATTAAAATCGCCAGGGTGAAGATGCGCGTGAGGTAGAGCCGAAGCGTGTCCTCCATGCCGTGCATGATGCGTTGGCCTTCCATCAGCGCCTGCGGCAACGCCTCGAATGAATCGTTCAGAAGCACAAGGCCGGCGACGTTGCGCGTGGCCTGGGCGCCGCTTTGCATGGCGATGCCCAGATTGGCCTGCTTGAGCGCCAACACGTCGTTGACGCCGTCGCCGGTCATGCCGACGTAATGGCCCTGCTCCCGCAGCGCGCACACGATGCGCTGCTTTTGCTCCGGCGTAATGCGACCGAAGATGTCGGTTTCCACAACGGCGAGCTTGAAAGCCGCCTCATCCAGTAGCTCCAGCTCGGGCCCGCTGATGAGCTTGAGCGGAACGCCGTCTTCGCCAAATCCCACCTGCCGCGCCACCGCCGCCACCGTGTGCGGGTTGTCGCCGGAAATGATCTTGATGGCGACGCCCGCCTGGCGAAACCCTTCCAGCGTCGTGCGCGCTTCCGGGCGCAGCTCATCCACAAAAACAAGCAGCGCAAGCGGCGTCAGACGCGGCGGCAGCCGAGGCTCCCCGACCTCGCCAAAGGTCGGAAGGGGCTCTTCCGCAGCGGCGAAGAGCAACACCCGATGACCGGCAAGCGCCCATACGTGCGCTTCGGTCTGCCACGCGTCGTCCGAATGATCCAACGCCGGCTGCAATATTTCCGGCGCGCCGAGGACGAAGGTCCCTCGCAGAGAAGGCGCATCGAAGGTCAGCCCGCTCCATTTGCGGGCGGAGGAAAAGGGGGCCACTGCACGAGGCGGCGCCGCCTCGCCCTCGCAGGCAGCGGCGATCGCTTCCGTAGTGGCGTTGGCGGCACCAAGGCTGCGCACATAGGTTCCCAGCAAGCGCCGCACTTCTCCCTCGCGATGCCCGCGCAGCGGTTCGATGCGCTGCAAATGCATGCGATTGGTGGTGAGGGTGCCGGTTTTGTCCAGGCAGAGCACATCGACGTGGCAGAGGGACTCTACGGCGTTCGCCTGCTGCACCAGCGCCCCTTTGTCGGCGATGCGCACCGCACCCAGCGCGTAGGCGACCACGATCATCAGGAAGAGGCTGGCCGGCGCCAGGCCAAAGACCACAGAGGCCGCCTGTATGCTCTGCAAAAGCGGCGCATTGCGCATGATGAGAAAATTGGCGGCGATGGCCACGCCAAAGTAGACGACCAGCACCAGCAGGATGCGCACGAAGAGGTTCACCTCGCGCTGAAGCGGCGTCAGCTCGCGGGTGAACTGCCGCGCGCTGGCGGCCAGCTTGTTGACGAAGCTCTCCAGCCCCACCTTTTGCGCCTCATAGAGCGCCTCGCCGCTCAACACAAAACTGCCGGAGTAAACGGGATCGCCCGCCTGTTTGGGAACCGGATTGGACTCGCCGGTGAGGAGCGACTCGTCGAATTCCGCCACGCCGCCGCCCACGATCACGCCGTCGGCGACCACCTGATCGCCCGGACCCGCCGCCAGAATGTCGCCGAGCACAACCTCCGCCGGGTCGACTTCGCGGACAACGCCTTCTCGGATCACCCTGGCCCTGGGCCGCGTCAAGAGCGCAATGGCGTCGAGCTTGCGCTTGGCGCGCACCTCCTGCACCGTGGCGATCACGGCGTTCAGCAGAGCGATGGCGCCGGTGAAGAGGGCGTCGCGCGGGCTGCCCAGGATCAGCAAGGCCGCCGCCAGCGAGAGGAGCACGATGTTGAAGAAGGTGAAAAGATTCTCGCGGACAATCTGAAAATAGGTGCGGCCGGTTTTGACCTGGGCTTCGTTGCCCAGACCCTGTCGGCGCCGACGCTGCGCTTCTTCTTCGCTCAGACCTTGAACAGGAGAGGCGATGGTTTCAGTCATGGCGATCGGACAAAGTGTGACAAAGTGTGCGTCCTCCAGAATTCCGTTGATTTCCAGGCCGACGCAGGATATTCGCCGTCCTCTTCCAGGAAGCCCGGAGCTTCCCGAAAGAGGATTGCTCAACCTGGAGGCTGCTCAGCAGCTGAAAGCGCTTCGGCTGGAAGCACCTCAAAACTATGCGTGATTTTGGCGACTGCACGGATCGTGGCCGCCACCGAGCAGTACTTCTCTTCAGAGAGCTTGATGGCCCGTTCGACCTTGGCCAGGTCTAGATTGCACCCGGAGACCTTGTAATGGAGATGAATGGCGGTGAATGCATAGGGCGGCTCCGAGGCCTGCTGCGCATCCGCCGTGATGTGCAGATCGGTCAGGTTCTGACGCTGCCGACGCAAGATAGTCACCACGTCGTAGGCTGAGCAAGAACAGAGCGCCATCACCAGCAGGTCCGACGGCTTGACGCCCTTCCACTCCACCCAATCCGGATCGCCTTCTTTGGGCCAGGAGCCGGTCACCACCATGTGTCCAAAACTGTCGCGCGCGATGAACATCGTGCTATCATGCCCGGCCCAATGCAATGCAATTTTCCCCATGCGAAATACTCCCTGTAAGCCTTTGCCCCTATAAACCTTTGATCGTCATTCCGCCGTCCACCACCAGGTTGACGCCGGTGATATACGACGCTTTGTCCATGGCCAAAAACGCAATGGCGGCGGCCACCTCTTCTGCGTCGGCGATGCGCGCCAGCGGTGTGCGCATCAGAATGCGCTCGAGCCGCTCCGGGTCGCGCAGCACAGGCGAGGCCAGCGGCGTCTCGGTGTACCAGGGCGAGACCGCATTGACGCGAATGCCGTCCTTCGCCCATTCGCCCGCCAGGTTGCGCGTCATCTGCAGCATCGCCGCTTTGGTCGCTCCATAGGGCGAGCCGCTGCCGACGTCGAGCATGCCCGCCACCGAGGCGACGTTGACGACGGCTGCGCCCTGGCCGCGGCGGAGCAGCGGATAGAGCGCGCGCGTCAGCTCGTAGGCGCTCGTGAAGTTGACGGCGAAAAGATGCGCCACCTCCTCGGCGGTGTACTCCACCGTCGGGCGGCGGATGTTCGTGCCGGCGTTGTTCACGAGCACATCCAGGCCCTCCCAACGGGAGCGCACGGCCTCGATCACGGCCTGCCTGCCCGCCTCGCTGCTCACGTCCGCCTGCACGCCTGCGATCGCAAAGCCGGCCTTGCGGCGTTCTTCGACCACGCTCTCCAGCGCTTCCCGCCCGCGCGCAGCGATCAGCACCTCGGCGCCCAGCGCCAGGAACTCATCGACCGTCGCCAGTCCGATGCCCTTGCTGCCGCCGGTGATCAGCGCGCGTTTGCCCGCCAATGTCCAGGGTTTCATTGCGTCAACAATCCTTGATGTTCGATCAACCATTGCACGGATTCGTAAACCGCCTGCAGCGAGGAGTAACGCGGTTGATAGCGCAACAGCCGCTGCGCCTTCTCAATGCTACAGTGGGGGCTGTGGGCGATGTGATCCCACGTGGCTTGCGCCTCCTCCTCGCTGACGGTGGCGCGCCACGCCTCCCACGGCAGAAAGCGCAGCTTCGCCTCTTGCCCGAACCAGCCTGCTACAGCCTCGGCGTAGCCGCGCAGCGTCACCGCCGCCGGCGAAACGACGTGGAAGCTCTCGCCGACGGCGACGCTCCAGTGCGCCAGCGCCTGCATGAACGCCTGCGCCACGTCGTCGGCGTGAACATGGTGCACCGTCTCCAGGCCGAGATTGGGCAGCGCCAGCTCTTCCCCGCGCGCCAGGGTGACAAAAACCCGGGGGTTGAAGTGTCCGGCGGGATTCAACGGCGCCCACCCCGGCCCGACGATGTGGCCGGGATGCAGCACGGTCGCCGGAAAGTCTCCGCGCTGCGCCTCGGCGAGCAGATAGGCTTCGATGGCCGCCTTCTGGACGCCATATTCGCCAAAGGGGCGCCGCGGCTGCGTCTCCACCGTCGGCACGACGACGCTGGGGCCGTGCACCCAGATCGTGCCGCAGTGCAGAAAGCAGCGCACCGCGCCGCGCAGCGCCTCGACGAGCTGCTGCGCGCTGGCGAGCGTGAAACAGATCATGTCGATCACGGCGTCTGGTCGCAGCGCCGCGATCTGGGCGCCAAACGTCCCTTCCGCTTCGGCTGCGCTGCGGTCGATGACGACCGAGCGCACCTGCCGCCATGCGCCGTGGGGCTGATAGGGCGCTCGCTGCTGTCGGCTGACGTTGATGACTTCATGCCCGGCTTCGACCAGACGCGGAACCAGATAGGTGCCTACGTGGCCGCTGCCGCCGATGATGACGACGCGCATTGCAGGGTCTCCTCATGAGGTTTGCTTAAAATTGTGTTTCGTCCAATTGCAGAGAGAGCTCCAAAAGGTTTTCAAAGCGGCCCTCCTCCGCTCGATACACCAATAGCATAACACCGTCGGCGCCGTTCGGCATAGGCACGCGCAAGGCATCCGAAACCGGCGCCCCCGGCTCCGGTTCAACCAGCCCCTGCACCGGCGCCGATGCGTCGCGTTGAATCACGCCGCTGGTGACTGGGTCGAGAATGAAGGCGCCGTTCGCCGTCGGGCGCAGGCTGACGCCCAACCCCGACGGCCACGTCGCATCGATGCGCCAGATGAGCGTGACGTCGACGGCGGGCGCCGCTTGCGTCACCGGCGCGCCGGTTGGCGCTCTGGCGACGCCGTATCCGGCCAGCGCAACGCCGTCGACGATTTTGACTTCGAGCGCCACCGGAATGCCCGGCGTCTGCTCGACGTCGCCGAGCGCCAGCCAGTCCGGGCCGAAGGCCGTGCGCGGCGGCCTCACATCGGCGGGCAATTCTTCGAGCAAGGTGGCGGCGGCGTCGCGCGTGCTGAAGACGAGGCCGCCGCTGCGCAACACTTCGCCCGCCTCGACGCTGCTCACGACGCGCAGGTCCGAACGCAGCCCCCAGATGCGGATCAAATAGTCCAGCGCCAGGGCGTCGTCGACGGCGGCGAAGAGGCCGGCGCCCTGCGGCAGCGGCTGATCGAGCAGCACTGCTGCGCGGTCGAGCGCCGTGTCCTCCGGGCGGTTGCGGCTGTTAGCTTCCGGCCAGGAGGCGTCGAATCGCCATGCAATGGCGATGAGGAGCAGCGCCAGCGGTGCGTAGCTCAGCCAGCGCTTGCGCGCCGCAAAGCGCGCCTCCCAGCGGTCGAACGCCGCCGCTGCACCGACCAAGATCAGCGGATAGGCGGGCAGGATCACCTGATACCAGTTGCCGCAGCGATACATCCAGTTGAAGGCCAGATAGACGGCGAACGTCCCGTAGAAGAGAAACGCCGACTTGCGATCGAGCAGGGCCGCGCCGAACAGCCCGATGAGCAGCAAGGGGATGCTCAGCTCGCGCCAGATCAGCTCTGGGAAGCCGCCGTCGAAGAAGGCGCAGGTCGGCTGAAAGCCCCACAACAACTCTTCGCGGCCTTGCGCCGTGCTGACGAAGCTCCAAAACCAGTCGTTTGCGTTGCTCCACTCGCCGGCGCCCCACCATTCGGGATGCGCCGCCCCTCGCAAATAGACGTAGGCGTAGCTGAGCAGCGGCAGAAATGCAGCCGCTACGCACGCCAGCACGAGTCGTCCATTGCGCAGCGCCTGCGGACGCTCCCACAAAACGGCGATCACCAACGAAGGGACGATGAAGGCGACGGTCAACATGTGCGCCAGCGAAAGGCCGCACAGGAAGGCGAGAAGGACGAGCAGACGAGAGGAGTGAAGGGAAAAAGACGGAGAAGAGGAAGCGCCAGCCTCCTGCTTCCCGGCGCTCGCCTCCCGCCAACGCAAATACACATACACAATCGCCAGCGTCTGGGCGATGGCGCTGGCGTATTGTTCGCTTGTGGTGGCGTAGTACCAGAAGAAGTAGGTGACGGCGTAGAACGCGCACAGCAGCCAGGCCAGCGGCCAGTTGCCGGCCGGGTGGCGAGGCGAAAGCGTGATGCGATTGAGAACGGCGTAGAGCAGTCCCAGCGCAAGCAGCGCCCACACGGTGCTGTAGCTGGAAAGGATCGGGATCGGGTTAGGCGTTGGATTGCCCGCCGCCTGGAGGGCGCCGCGCATGGCGTGAAACCAGAGCCAGCCGCCCATTGTGTACAGCGGATAGCCCGGCGCGTTGCCCGGCCTCGCCTCCACCTGCGCATAGTGATGCGTGATCAGATCGCCGCCGTGCAATTCATACGGCTGCAGACCGTTGTCCAGCGTAAAGCCATACAGCAGCAGCGCCAGAGCCAGCAGAATGGCGCCGCCGAGGTTGCGACGACGCAGTGCTTGACGAAGCTCTGGTTGTGCGCGGGACGTTGCGACGCGTTGCACTCGAATTCTCCATCTCTTTCGTGATGCGTAGGTTCAGTGATGCGTAGGTTCAGTGATGCGTGGGCGCTGCTCGTAGCTGCGCTTTCTTGATTCCCCAAAACCCGGCGGCCTATCGAGAACGTGCGGCTCTCAATCGCACGGGGCGTTGTGAAAGGCGCCCGGGCAAGGTCGCCGCCGTCAGCCAGAACCTGCGGCTACGAGCCGCAGCTACGAGCATTGCCGGATTATTTTGTCGAAAACCCTCCAGCTTTCCGGAAGGTGGACCGGCTGCGCCACTTCGCAAGCATCGTCCTATGACTTCGCCCAAAAAAGCTTCCTCCTGATTTTCAAGCGAGTCGCCGGTGTCATCGTACCGCAAAGCCAGAGCGCCGACCAAGGATGGCGCATCTTTGTGCAAACGCAATCTTCGCATTGGAACGTTTGCAGCTTGCCGTGCGTTTCCATGCTTCATATAATGGCGGAACACCCGCAAAGGGTTTTTCTGGAAAGGTTGAATCATTCCTATGAACCGTGAGTTGTGCAACCAGCGCTACCTTGAAGAAGTCGACGGGGCGCCCCGTATTCACCGTCCGTTGATCGGCGTCACCATGGGGCGAGAAAAGTCTCAGCGTTTCTTCGGCCTCAATCTTTTCATCATGAATCAGACCTACGTGCGCATCCTGGAGGCGCTCGGCGCGCTGCCGGTGATGATCCCCTTGCACATGAGCGAGGCGACGCTGCGCGGAATTTTCGAGCGGCTGGACGGGTTGTTTTTGCCGGGCGGCGAGGACATCGACCCGGCCAACTACGGCGCTGAACGCCACGAGATGCTCGGCGCAACCGACAAGGAGCGCGACCGCACGGAGCTGCTCCTCACGCGCTGGGCCATCGAAATCGGCATGCCGGTGCTGGGCGTCTGTCGCGGCGCGCAGATGATCAACGTCGCCTGCGGCGGCACGCTCTATCAGGACATCCTGAGTGAGCGCCCCGACCTGGCCAAGCACGACTATTTCCCCCCCAACTTCGAGCGCTATCGCATCAGCCATCGCATCGACATCGCGCCGGATAGCCTGTTGGCGCGCGCCATGGGGGCGGTGCACGAGGTCAACTCGATGCACCATCAGGGCATCGACCGCCTCGGTTTTGGGTTGCGCGTGGTGGCGTGGGCCGAAGACGGCCTGCCGGAGGCGATTGAGGCGCCGGCCCTGCCCTATGTCGTCGGCGTGCAGTGGCATCCCGAAGAGCTGGCGCGCACCGACCAGCTGAACGCCAATCTCTTTTCCGACTTCGTGCGCGCCGCCGCCGGCCCCTGGCGTGGTCAGACGCCCGTGGAGTGGTCGCAGCAATTCCGGGCGAGATGCGCAGCGATGCGCAACGCCGCGTCCAATGGCGCAGAATCGGGCCAATCGGAGACGACGTTCGTCGTCCGATGTGCATAGTCCGATGTGCATAATCGATCGGATGCTCGCATCCGGTTGACGCTGAACGATCAGGCGAGCGGGGCCGCCTGAATCCTCTTACAACACCTCCAACACCTGGCAGGCAGTTTCATAGCGGCCAAAGCTGGGCATGAGGTAGACTCCCTGCACGTAGGGCAGCTCCTTGAGTTGCAGCAACAGCTCCTGCGCCATCTTGACGCCTTCCTGGCGTCCGTTGGGGCCGGCCTTGCGCATGCGCTCCAGCGCCTCCTCGCTCAGAGTGATGCCGGGCACCTCGTTGTGGAGAAACGTTGCGTGTTTGTGTCCTTGCAGCGGCAGCACGCCGATCAACACGGGCACCGGGAACTTGCCGTGGCGCTCCTCATAGAGCCGGACGAAGTTCAGCCAAAGCTGGGGATCGAAGATCGGCTGCGTCATCGTGAAATGGGCGCCGCCCGTCACCTTCTGGTGGAAGCGATCGACCTCCTGCACGAGGTCGGCGCGCGTCGGGTCGCAGGCGACGGCGATGGTGAAACCGCCCTTCTGCCCCATGTCCTGACCGGCCACATCAACGCCCTCGTTGAAGCGGCTGATGATGCGCACGAGACCGATGCTGTCCACATCGTAGACGGCGGTCGACTGTTTGTTGTCGCCCAACGTAGGCGGGTCGCCGGTCAACGCCAGGATGTTGCGCACGCCGAGCGCTCGCGCGCCAATGAGATCCGCCTGTAGGCCCATGAGCGAACGGTCGCGCGTGGTGAAATGGACGATGGTTTCGATGCCGACCTGCTGTTGAATCTGCACGCACAGCGCCAGTGCGCTCATGCGCACGCGCGCCATCGGGCTGTCGGCGACGTTGACGGCGTCGGCGCCCATCTTCATGGCGTGCCGCGCGCCTTCGATCTGCTTTTCGGCGCTGAAGCTGCGTGGAGGGTCGACTTCGACGCTGATCACAAATTTCCCGGCGCGCAGCTTGCGCAGCAGTTCGGTCGGCTCGATTTCGCCGGTGACGCCGTAGTCGGCCTTGACGGCGGGCGACGGCTCTTCCTGGACGACGATGGCTGGCTGCGCAGCGCCGACTTGCCGGGTGAGATGCTCGTCAAGCGCCGCGCGCATGGCGCGGATATGCATCGGCGTCGTGCCGCAGCAGCCGCCGACGATGCGCGCACCTTGCGTCAGAAAAAGCCCGGTTTGCCGTGCAAAATACTCCGGGCTGGCCGGGTAGTAGAAACGCCCTTCCACCCGCTCCGGAAAGCCGGCGTTGGGCATGATGATCAGGCGAACGTCGGGAGCTGCGGCGTGCATCTGTTCGAGCGTCTGCGCCATCGCCGCCGGACCGACCGAGCAGTTGACGCCGATGACGTCGGCGCCCGCAGCATGTAGACGACGCACCGCTTCCTCCGGCGTGTGGCCGACCAGCGTCAGCCCATCCTCGGCGAAGGTCATGGATGCGACGATGGGCAGATCGCAGACCTCGCGGGCGACGCGCACCGCCAGTTCCAGCTCCCTCAGGTCGATGAACGTCTCGAAGAGCAGCAGATCGGCCCCCGCCTCCCACAACACGCCGACCTGCTCGCGAAAGGCTTCTTGCGCCTCCGCCGTCGAGAGCGGCCCCTCGGGCTGCAGGCGCTTGCCCAACGGGCCGACGTCGCCGGCGATAAAGATGGCGCGGCCGCTGACTTCGCGCACATCGCGCACCAGCTTCACGGCGCGAAAGTTCAGATCGCGCACGCGCTCCGCCAGTCCATAGTCGGCCAGGCGAATGCGGTTGGCGCCAAAGGTGTGCGTTTTGAGAATGTCGGCGCCGGCGCTGGCGTAGGCCTGATGAATCTCGCTCACCCAGCTTGGCTTTGAGATCACCAGATACTCCAGACACTGTTCGCTGCTGGCGCCCCTGGCGTACAACATCGTGCCCATGGCGCCATCGATCAGGAGCGGCGTTTCCGCCAGACGCTGTAAGAATGGATGATTGCTCATAGCGCACTCATTTCTATCGATGGTTTCCTCAAAACCGAAATAGTATAGCATAATTAGAAACTTGGCGACCAGAGGTCGCCTTAGATTAGGAATGATTCGTTGATCTGAACAATCAATGATTTCTGAAGGATACGGTGCACACCGTGAACGAACCTTTTTTTACGTCTACGCCTGAGGCGTCTCCCTTGGATCTGGTGCGGATCTCCTTGCTGCAGCGAGACCTGCGCAACATCATCGAGACCGACCTGGCCATTGAGTCCATCCAGACGCCGCGCGACCCCAAGCGAGAAGGCGTCGTCCTCTTTCGCGGGCGACTGTTGCGTCCCAGCCACGTGGCCTTCCCTCGTTGGCAGACGGAGCTGGCGCGGCGCGGCTTCACGCCCACGCTGCGCTCCGCCGAGGACGGCGGCGGTCAGAAGGGCCTGGTGGAAGTCCGCATCTTTGAGGGCGTAGTGCGCCCCGGCCCCTCGCGCGTCTGGGTCAATGCGGTGCTCTTCATCCTGACCGTCCTCAGCACTTTATTCGTCGGCTCCTTGTACGGCGACACGGGGTTGGTGATCAACTCACCGTGGGACTTTCTGCACCCCGAGAATCTGGCCAAAGGCTTCCCGTTTGCGGGGACCTTGCTCAGCATCCTGGCGGCGCATGAGTTCGGCCACTACTTTGCGGCGCGACATCACCGCGTCGCCGTGACGCTGCCCTATTTCATCCCGATGCCGCTGACTTTCGGCACATTGGGTGCGTTCATTCAGCTCAAGGAGCCAATTCCCGACCGCCGCAAGCTCTTCGACATCGGCGTGGCCGGGCCGTTGGCGGGTCTGGCGCTG
Source organism: uncultured Caldilinea sp. (assembly GCF_937128415.1). Lineage (GTDB taxonomy): Bacteria > Chloroflexota > Anaerolineae > Caldilineales > Caldilineaceae > Caldilinea. The sequence goes on along the minus strand of NZ_CAKZMJ010000070.1, from coordinate 11,382 downwards.
GCTGTGCCCCTGCTCTTCATCGGCCTCTCGACCAGCGAAGTGGCCGTCCCGCCGCCCGGCGTGCCGCTGATGCTGGAAGGCAACAGCCTCTTTTACTTCTTCGCCAAATGGCTGGTCTTCGGCGAAGTGTTGCCCAATCCGGTCACCGGCCGCGACGTCTTCATGAATCAGGTCACCTTCGCCGCCTGGATCGGCCTGCTGGTGACGGCGCTCAACCTGCTGCCGGTGGGACAGCTCGACGGCGGCCACACGGTCTTCGCCATGTTCGGGCGCAGGGCGCGCTACATCAACCTGGCTACGGTGGCGCTGCTGGCCCTCCTCGCCGTGGCGGGGCTGCCCAATGTGCAGGCGCTTTTCCCGTGGACGGTCCACATCGGCTACTCCGGCTGGTTCCTTTGGCTCTTTTTGATCCTGGGGATGATCGGCGTCGAGCATCCGCCGGCGCTGGATGACGTCACCACGCTCGACGGTCGACGCCGCGCCATCGGCGCGCTGGTGATTCTCATCTTCATCCTGACCTTTGTGCCGGTGCCGATGCGCGTGGTGTAACCGAGAGAGTAATCGAAAAATCACCACAAAGATGCAAAGGCGCAAAGAGCAGACCTGGCCTGTTCATTTTTGTGCCTCCGTGTCTTAGTGGTAAACATAAACCTTGCGAAGAATTTATTCTGATCAGGCTGATTGTTACCGGAAGATGTGAGCGGAAACTATGACCAAAGCGCCCTCCATGCAAGAAGTGATCCTGCGGCTGCATGAATTCTGGGCCGCGCACGGTTGCACCATCTGGCAGCCCTACAGCGAAAAGGTCGGCGCAGGCACCATGAACCCGGCCACGGTGCTGCGCGTGCTGGGCCCGGAGCCGTGGAACGTCGCCTACGTCGAGCCGTCCTACCGCCCCGACGATGGACGCTACGCCGAAAATCCTAACCGCATGCAGATGCACCATCAGTACCAGGTCATCCTGAAGCCCGACCCGGGCAACCCGCAGGAGCTTTACCTGGCCAGCCTGGAGGCAATCGGCCTCGACCGCACGCGTCACGACATCCGCTTCGTCGAAGACAACTGGGAGTCGCCGGCGCTGGGCGCATGGGGCCTCGGCTGGGAGGTCTGGCTGGACGGCCAGGAGATCACCCAGTTCACCTACTTTCAGCAGGCGGGCAGCCTGCCGCTCGACCCGGTGAGCGTGGAGATCACCTACGGCCTCGATCGCATCGTCATGTATCTGCAACACAAGACGCAGGTGTGGGACATCGACGTCGACGGGGTGCACACGTTCGCCGAACTCTTTCGAGACCCGGAGGTTGAACACTGCATCTACGATTTCGAGCTGGCCGACGTCGAACGCCTGCGGCAACTGTATGAGATTTACAAGGCGGAGGCCGCCGCCTGCATTGCGCGCGGCCTCGTCATCCCGGCGCATGACTATGTGCTGCGTCAGAGCCACACCTTCAACCTGCTCGATGCGCGGGGCGCCATCGGCGTCACCGAGCGCGCCAAATTCTTCGCCGATATGCGCGCCCAGGCCAAGGCTGTCTCCGAGCTCTATGTGGAGCAGCGGCGACGTTTGGAGTTCCCCTGGCTGAAAGAGGAGAACGGGAGAACGGGAGAGCGGGAGAACGGGAGAGCGGGAGAGCAGGAGAGCGGGAGAGCGGGAGAGGCAATCGCCGCACCGCAAGCCTTTATCCTGGAGCTCGGCTCTGAGGAACTCCCGCCGCAGGACGTCGTCGACGGCATTGCACAGATCGAAGAGAAGCTCAAGGCGCTGCTCGCGAAGTACAGGCTGCGCTATGAAGGGCTGCGCGTCACCGGCACCCCGCGACGATTGGTCGCCTTCGTCACGCAGCTGGCGCCGCAACAGGCGGATGAAGTGGTGGAGAAGCGCGGACCGTCGGTGGCGCAGGCGTACGACTCGCTCAACCGACCGACGAAGGCGCTCGAGGGGTTTGCGCGCGGGCAGGGCGTCTCACTCGAGCAAATCGAAGTGCGCGACAACTATGTCTATGCAGTGAAGCGCGTGGCCGGCCGCCCGACGCTCGAAGTGTTGCCTGCACTCTGTCTCGAGCTGCTCGACAGCCTGCGCTGGGGCAAGGCGATGCGCTGGAACAGCAGCGGCGTCGCCTATCCGCGACCGTTGCGCTGGATCGTGGCGCTCTACGGCGACCGCGTCGTGCCCTTCACCTGGGCGGGTGTGACCAGCGGCGCACTCAGCCGCGGGCCGCGCTTCGCCGACGCTGCGGCCCGCCTCCCGGCCGGCGGCTTCACCACCTTCCCCGTGAAAGACGCCCAGACTTATTTCGAGGCAGTAAGCGCCGAGGGCGTCGTCGTCGATCGTGAGGAGCGACGTCAGCTCGTGGCCGAACTCGCGCAACAGGCGGCGGCGAGCGTAGGCGGCGCCATCCCCGACGACCCGGCGCTGCTTGATGAAGTGACCGATCTGATCGAAGCGCCGCAGGCGGTGCTGGGAACCTTCGAGGCGAAATATCTGGAGCTGCCGGCGCCCGTGTTGATCGGCGTGATGAAAAAGCATCAGCGCTATTTCCCGGTCATGAGGGACGGCGCCCTGCTCAATCACTTCGTGGCGGTCGCCAACAGCAACGAGCTGGCGCATCCAGAGGTCGTGCGCGAAGGCTACGAGGGCGTGATTCGCGCCCGCTATGCAGACGCCGCCTACTTCTATCGCGCCGACACCAGCCGACCGCTGGAGAGCTTCTTGCCGAAGTTGGCCACGCTGACCTTTCACGCCCAACTCGGCTCGATGCTCGATCGCGTCGAACGGCTCAAGGCGCTGGCGCCTCAGATCGCGCAGATGCTGGGCGCCTCGCCGGAAGAGGTGGCTGCGGTCGAACGCGCAGCGGCCCTCAGCAAGGCCGATCTGATGACCAGCATGGTGATCGAGATGACGAGCCTGCAAGGCGTCATGGGCGAGATTTACGCCCTCAAGAGCGGTGAGTCGCCCATCGTGGCCCAGGCGATCCGCGAGCAATATTTGCCCCGTTTCGCCGGCGATGAAACGCCGGCCTCGCTGCCTGGCCTGGCGCTCTCGCTGGCCGACAAGCTGGATGCGCTCAGCGGCCTCTTCGCCGTCGGGGCGGTCCCCACGGGCAGCGCCGATCCCTTTGGCCTGCGCCGGGCTGCGCTCGGCATTGTCCACAGCCTGATCGCAGCGGGCGTCGATTTCAGCGTGCGCGTCGGTCTCGAGGCGGCGGCGAAACTGCAGCCGGTCGCTGTCTCCGACGCCTCCACGACAGAGACGCTGACCTTTGTGGAGCGACGTCTGCAGGGCGTGCTTGCGGAGCAGGGCTATCCTTTCGACGTGATCGAGGCTGTGCTCGCCGAGCGAGGCGACAACCCGGCGGCGGCGGTGCGCGCCTGCAAGGCGCTGAGCGAGGCGGTGCGCCAGCCCTGGTGGAGCGAGGCTTTCACCGCCTATGCGCGCTGCGCCCGCATCACGCGCGGCCTCGACGCACTCCTGCCGCTCAACGAGGCCGCCTACGTCGAGCCGGTCGAACATGCGCTGCACGCCGCCTATCTCGCCGCCGTCGAGCGTCTGCGCGACGCCGAAGAGCCGGCCAATGCACTCGGAGATGCGTTGTGCACCCTGCAGAACCCGATCAACGCCTACTTCGAGCGCGTGCTGGTCAACGCCGAAGACGAGACGCTGCGCCAGGCCCGTCTTGCCCTCGTCCAGCGCATCGCCCGTCTGCCGCAGGGCGTCGCCGACCTGAGCAAGTTGCAGGGGTTTTAGGCGATCACCACATCGGATAGCGCTGCGGATCCGCCTCGTGCATGAGCGCGTAGACGGCCTCGACGACGTCCTCCACGTTGGGTTTGGAGAAATAGTCGCCGTCGCTGCCGTAGGCGGGGCGATGCGGCTGCGCCGTCACCGTGCGCGGTTCACTGTCCAGAAGCCAGTAGCCGCCCTGCGTCTCCAGCACCTGCTGCAGGATGAACGCCGACGCGCCGCCGGGGACGTCTTCATCCAGAATGACGAGGCGAGCTGTTTTGCGCAGAGAGGCGGCGATGCGCGCTTCCAAATCGAAGGGCAGCAGCGTGCGCACGTCGATCACCTCGACGTCGACGTCAAGGTCGGCCAGGCGGGCGGCGGCGTCGAGCGCAATGCGACAGCAGGCGCCGTAGGTGACCAGCGTGACATCCTTCCCGGGTCGCAACACCTCTGGAACGCCCAGCGGCAGCGTAAACCGGCCTGGATTGGCCGGCATGCGTTCGCGCAGGCGGTAGCCGTTGAGCACTTCGATCACAATGGCGGGGTCCTCGCCGCGCAGCAATGTGTTGTAAAAGCCGGCGGCCTGCGTCATGTTGCGCGGGACGCAGATGTAGATTCCGCGCAGCGAACCCAGGAGCGCCCCCATCGGCGAGCCCGAATGCCAGATGCCTTCGAGCCGGTGGCCGCGCGTGCGAATGATCACCGGCGCCTTCTGGCCGCCGGCCGTGCGCCAATGCATCGTCGCAAGGTCGTCGGCCAGCGTCGCCCAGGCGTAGTAGATGTAGTCGAGATACTGGATTTCGGCGATGGGGCGCAGCCCGCGCAGCGCATAGCCGATCGCCTGTCCGACAATGGTCGCCTCGCGGATGCCCGTGTCGGCCACGCGCAAAGGGCCGTATTTTTCCTGCAGGCCGGCCACTCCCTGGTTGACGTCGCCCAGCCGGCCGACGTCTTCTCCAAAGATCAGGATGCGCGGGTCGTTCGCCAGCAGCGCATCGAAGTTGGCCTGCAACACCTCGAAGCCGCGCACTTCGGGCGCATCGGCGGCGTATTCCAGCGGAACAATGGGAACGTTCAGCGTCGAAGTGGGGCCTTCCAGATGAAGATGGCGCGCATAGTTGGAGCGTTGCTCGGCTGCATGGCGGCGCTTCCACGCCTCGATCTGGTTGCGCACCGGCGAACGGCTCGAGCGCAAGAGGATGAGCGCTTGTTGTGCAGCTTCTTGCATCTGGCGATGCAGCGGCGCTTCCTGTTCTCGTAGATTCGCCGCCAGACGACGAAGATCAACGGACGACGCACCTCCCTCCGCGGCGGCGTCGAGCAAAGCGACCAGCTCGGCGGCGGCTGCACGCCGAGGCGCTGTGTACGCCTCCCAGGCCCGTTCGCAGGCTGCATCGGCTTCGGCGCGCGCGGCCGCCTCCAGCTCTTCCAACATCGCATTGGATGCGATCCCGGTTTCCAACAGCCAGGCGCGCATGCGGAGAACCGGATCATGCTCAGCCTCCCATGCCAGTCGCTCCGGCGATTTGTAGCGCTCGTGGCTGCCGGAGGTGGAATGGCCCTGGGGCTGCGTCATCTCGGTGACGTGGACAAGCGCAGGGATGCGATGCTCGCGGGCGTTGCGCGCTGCGCGGCGGTAGACCTCGAGGAGCTTTGGATAATCCCATCCCGGAACCGTGTAGAGGTCGTAACCGGGGCCGTTATCGCTGCGGCGCCGAAACCCTTCCAGCAAGGCGGAGAGGTCGCCTCCCATCACCTGCAGCTCGTTGGGCACGGAAATGCCATAGCCATCGTCCCAGATGGAAATGACGGCGGGCGCGCGCAGCACACCGATGGCGTTGACCGCTTCCCAAAACAACCCTTCGGCGCAGCTGGCGTTGCCGATAATGCCGAAGGCGATCTCCCGCCCCTGTCTGGAGAAGTGCGTCAATGCGCGCAGCGCCTCCACCTCTTGATAGAGGACGGAGGCGTGTGCAAGACCGACCAGCCGCGGCATCTGCCCGGCCGTCGGCGAAATGTCGGCGGCGGCGTTGAACCTGTCCGTTTGCGGCTGAAAACGGCCTTGATCGTCCAACAGGCGCGTGGCGTAGTGGCCGAGCATCGAGCGTCCGCCGCTGGCCGGGTCCGCCTCCACGTCGGTGTGGGCGTACAGCTGAGCGAAGTATGCTTCGGGCGTCAACAGTCCCAGTGCAAACATTAAGGTCTGGTCCCGATAGTAGCCGCAGCGCCAGTCGCCCGGCTCGAATGCGTGGGCCAATGCCACCTGCGCCACCTCTTTGCCATCGCCGAATGCGCCGAATTTGGCGCGACCGGTGTGCACCTCGCGGCGGCCGCGCAAGCTGAGCTGCCTGCTCAGATAGGCGATGCGATAGTCGGTCAACGCCTGGGTGGACGAGATAGACGCTTCTCCGGCCAATGCGCTTGGGGAGCGAGGCTGCGAATGGATTGCCTCCGATATGGGGGCCGACAATTTGAATTGCTTCATTGCAAGTTCACCTCCTTGTGGCGACTTTGCCACCCTCCAATTCTTGAGCCTTCCGTAAAAAGCGATTCCGCCGGAACATCTCGTATATGCACAAACGCCGCACCTTTTCAAGCGGCCCTTGAATCGGTGCGGCGTTTGGGTTTATCCGTCTCGATCGCCCACTTCGGGGCAGCTCGACGGCCGGAAGCGACGATGCTGCAGGCTACTCAATGGTGAGATGCAACTTCACGTCTGCGGCCGGTGCAATGGGCAGGATGACATCCTGCACCAGCTTCATCACCGCCGGGTCCTCCAGCGGCGTGCCGGCCAGATAGGGCTTCGCCAGCTCGAGCAGATGGGCCAGTGAGGCAGCATCGTAGTCGATCGACATCAGCTCCGAACCGTTGATCTGAATCGACAAGTTGTTGGGCGAATTGATAATGTCAACGTTCCTCGCACCGAGGTCGCTGAAAATTCTCATCACATCGGGAGGAAGGGCGGGCAATGCAACGCCCAGCGCCGCCAATTGCTCCGCCGTCAGGCCACCGACTGAGGTGATCTGTCCATTTTGGATGCTGACGTCAGCTCGAATCACCGGCGTAGACAGGCTGCCCAGATCGGCGGGCGTAAAGCGCGGCGCTTCCGGGGCGGCCACGTCGGCCACGTTGCCGGCAAGCGCAATGCGCGCCTTGACCCCATCCTTGAGCACGGCCTCGGCCACTGCGTCTAGCAGCGCTTTGGGCAGGCCGGTCTGCCCGCCGACGAGGCCGAGCAGCGTATTGAAGCCGTTGGGGCCAAAACGAATGTGAGGCAGCGTCTGACCGTTGACGGCGATAATCGCGTCTTCCGTGGAGAGGCTGAGCGCAAGCTGTTCGACGCCGAGATCGCGCAGCGGCTGCAAAGCGTCGGCGGGCAGCGTCAGTCCGGGCAGCGAAAGGCCGAGCACTTCCAGGCTGCCATCCTCGCCGACCTTCAGCGGCAGGTCAGGCAGCTTCAGCTCCGTTGGCGCGCCGGTCAGGTCAACGTTGAGGGCCAGGTTGAGATTGGGCAACTGCTCCAGGACGCCACCTAACGTCTCTTCTAGGTTCGCTTGCCCTCCTAACACGGCGGGCAGCACCCTGCGCAATCGCTGTAAATACGTGGCGTCGTAGGCGATGCCGGGCAGTTTCTTGCCATCGACGGTGATGACCAGGCCGGTGGGCGTGGTTTCGACGGCGATGCGATCCAGGCCCAGGCTGCGCAACTGTGCAATCGTGCCGGGATCGAGCTGCAGCGGATTGGAGCCTAGCAACGCGGCCAACGCTTCGCCGGGAATGCCGCCGACGGCGCCGCTGCCCCGTTCATCGAATGAAACGCCGAGCACCAACGGCTCTCCTTGTTGAGGAGGCTGGGCCGGCGGCGTGATCGAGGTTTCGCCGCGCCAGCGCGGAATGTTGAGCGGCTGTCCTTGCGCAGGCGGCACATTCACGGCTGCGCCCAGGCCAATGCGACGCAGCCACGGAATCGCCTGTGCGGCGGCGTCGGCGCCGGGAATGCCCTTCAACAGTTCGGCGAGATTGGCGGCGCTCTCATCGTCCCAGGCCAGGTACGCCTGATCTTCGCCGTTGATGTAGACGTGGATGCCGTTGTGCCCCACGCGCAGCTCCACTCTTTGGCCTAGCGACTGAAGCAATCTCACCTGGTCGGGCGTCAGCACCTGGCCAATGCCAATGCCATAGACGCTGGCGGAGCCGTTGGCGTCGACGTTCACGGACAACGAGGGCAAATTGAACCAGGTGCGCCCCTGCCCGCCGGCGCCGGCGCCGTTGCATGCAGCCACGAGCGCCAATGCCACCATCACCAGGAGAATCGGCAAGAACTTGCGTTTCGCCTGCATAAGCTATCTCCTCTTCGCTGTTATCAGATTCGGAAAAAATTTTTGTCGGATGGCCGGGAGACGTCAATCAACAGAATGCGCTCCGGGCATCCCACGTTGAGTGCATGCACATCATACATCATGTGCAGCCAACGCACAAGCATCTATACGGCGAATCCCAGCGTTGCTCTTCATCATTCTCCAGAGGGGCGTCCTTGCGGGCGAGAGCCTGACCAGCATTTGAACTGCAAATGAAACGCTCCCTGCGAACAGAAATGTTCCAGAAAGGCTTTTTTTGCTTTCGCAAACAGCTTTGACGCGGCGTGCACCTGTGCTACAATCAAATCACAGCAACGACTTACTGTAATCGTTTTCCCAACAAATTTACATTCTTCCCAGGGCGCTCTTTCTTTCATACACAGAGACGGCGCCGCGTCAGACGGAGAATCGATTGCGCATGGACAGACACAGTGCTCTGCTGTGGATGGAAAATGTCAGCAAATCCTTTCCCGGCGTTCAGGCGCTGGATAAGGTGAGTCTGCACATTCACGCCGGGGAGGTGCTCGGGCTGATCGGCCAGAATGGCGCCGGCAAGTCGACGCTGATGAAGATTCTCTCCGGCGTCTACACCATCGACAGCGGCGAAATCTACTACAATGGCCAGCCGCTGCGCATTCACAATCCCCATCACGCCCAGGAGCTCGGCATCTCGATCATCTATCAGGAGCTCAACCTGATGCCCAATCTTTCGGTCATGGAGAACATCTTCATGGGTCGAGAGCCCGGGCCGCCTATCTTCGTCAACCGCAGCGAACTGGAACGACAGACGCGCGCCATTCTCGACCGCATGCACATGAACCTGCGCCCTACAGCGCTGGTGCGGTCGCTCTCGGTCGCCGAACAGCAGATGGTGGAGATCGCCAAAGCCATCTCGCGCGATGTGCGCGTTTTGATCATGGATGAGCCGACCTCGGCGTTGAGCGAGGCCGAGGTGGAGACGCTCTTCGAGATGATCGGCGAGCTGAAGCGCAGCGGCGTCGCCATCATCTTCATCTCCCATCGGCTGGAGGAGGTGCTGCACATCTGCGACCGCGTCACGGTGTTGCGCGATGGGAAAAACGCCGGCGACGTATGGGTTAAAGACGCCACCCGCGAAGATCTGATCCGGATGATGGTCGGCCGTTCGCTGGAGCAGTTTTTTCACCGGGATCAACATCTCGACGATCACGCCGTCCATCGCAGCGAAGACGTTGTGCTGGAGGTGCGCAACCTTTCGCGCCGCGGGAACGCTGTCAACCCTGCCGCTGTGGTGCTCGACAACGTCAGCTTCACCCTGCGCCGCGGCGAGATTTTGGGGCTGGCCGGCCTGGTCGGCGCAGGCCGCACCGAGCTGGTGCGCGCCATCTTCGGCGCCGACCGTCGCTCCGGAGGCCAAATCTTTGTGGAAGGCAGAGAAGTGGACATCCGCTCGCCGGTCGACGCCATTCGGCTTGGCATCGGGCTGGTGCCGGAGGATCGCAAGGCGCAGGGACTGATCCTAAGCCTGGCCGTGCGCGTCAACATGACGCTGACGAACCTCGGCGCGCTGACCCGCGCCAGCTTCGTGCGGCTCGACGAGGAGCGCCGGTTGGTGGAAGAGTACATTCGCCGCTTCGATATTCGCACGCCGAGCATGGAGCAGCGCGTCGTCAACCTGAGCGGCGGCAATCAGCAGAAGGTGGTCATCGCCAAGTGGCTGATGCTGAACCCCAAAATTCTGATCATGGATGAACCGACGCGCGGCATCGACGTCGGCGCCAAATCGGAAATCTATGAGCTGATGCACCAACTGGCGGTCAACGGCATCAGCATCATCATGATCTCGTCGGAGTTTCCCGAATTGCTCGCCATGTGCGACCGCATCATCTGTCTGGCCGAAGGCCGCGTCACGGCCGAATTGTCCAGGGAGGAGGCGGATCTCGAAACTTTGATGCACTATTGCACGCTGCGCGAACAGGTTGTCTCTTTGAATCAGCCGGAAGGAGTCAAGACGCTGTGACGAGTCAAGCTGCGGCCAAAGCTGCGCCGCCTGCCCGCAAAATCGATTGGAGTGCATACGTCAGTCAGCTCGGCGCCCTCGGTGTGCTGGTTGTCATCTGCGTGATCTTCGCCGTCATCGAACCGGCCTTTGTCTCCACGCGCAATCTCTTCAACGTGTTGCGCCAGGTCTCCATCTATGGCCTGCTCGCCGTGGGGATGACCTTTGTCATCCTGACGCGCGGCATCGACCTGTCGGTGGGTTCGTTGCTGGCGCTGTCCGGCCTGGTGGCGGCGGCGGTGTACAAGGGAGGCACAGGCTTGTTGACCGCCGGCACCGCCGGTCAGGCGGAAGGATATGGGCTGTGGGCCGCCATCGGCGCGGCGGTCGGCGTCGGATTGCTCGGCGGTCTTTTGCAGGGGCTGGCGATCACACAGCTCAAGGTGCCGCCTTTCATTGTGACGCTAGGCGGGTTGACGGCCTTTCGCGGCGCAGCGTTGCTCTTCTCCGGCGGACAGCCGATCAGCACCTTCACCGACGAGTACAAATTCTGGGGGCAGGGCATGATCGGGCCGGTGCCGGTGCCGGTGATCATCTTCCTCAGCTTCGCCGCGCTCGCTTTTATCGTGCTGCGCTACACGCGCTATGGCCGGCACGTCTACGCCGTCGGCGGCAACCCGGAGGCGGCTCGGCTCTCCGGCCTGAACGTCAACGCAATTACGCTCAGCGTCTATGTCATCACCGGCTTTTTCGCCGGCCTGTCCGGCTTTCTGCTCTCGTCGCGTCTCAATTCCGCCGAACAGGTGGCGGGCGTCGGCTATGAGTTGACCGTGATCGCCGGCGTCGTGATCGGCGGCACCAGTCTCTTCGGCGGCGAAGGAGGCATCTTCGGCACCGTGATCGGCATTCTGCTGATCGGCGTGCTCAGCAACGGCCTGACGTTGATGAACGTTTCGCCTTACTGGCAGCAGATCGTGGTCGGCCTGATCATCGTCTTCGCCGTGTATCTGGATCAGCTTGTGAAGCGCAGGCAGTGAGGGGAGTGTGTTGCGTGTTGCGTGTTCCGTGGTGCTCGGTCTTCACGAAACACGAACCACGCAACATGTATCATGCAACACGCAGCCCTTCGTCGTTCGTTCTCTGTAGGCCAGTCGTCAATCCAAAATCGTCAACCCAAAACGTCTGTCCATTCAGCAAGGAGAAAAGCTATGCGCAACGGATCTATCAGGAGAAATCTCAATCTATTGCTCAGCCTTGGGCTGATGCTGGCGATGGTTCTGGCCGGGTGCGCGCCGGCGGCGCCCTCGGCGCCGGAAGCTGCG
>NZ_CAKZMJ010000069.1 GCF_937128415.1 uncultured Caldilinea sp. | reverse complement strand
CCAACGTTTTGGCGCTCCATCCCCCGCCGGTTCGCTGGATGCTCCAGATGCGCCCCTGCAAGAAATCGGCGAAGAAGTAGCGCCCGTGCAGCCGCGGGAAATCGCCGCCGCGGTAGACGTATCCACCGGTCACCGATTGCCCATCGCTGCGCGGGTAGGCGACGATCGGCTCCACAAAGGGGCCGTTGCAGGGGGCGGTGGTCGAATGGGCGATGTCGCCTTCGCGGCAGTCCCAGCCGAAATTCAACCCGCCCGGCTGTCCGGCGGGATGCAGGCTGATCTCCTCGCGCTGATTCTGCCCGACGTCGCCGATGAAGAGATCTCCGGTCAGCCGGTCGAAGCTGAAGCGCCAGGGATTGCGCAGCCCCCAGTCCCAGATTTCCGGTTTGGCGTCGCTGCGCCCGACGAAAGGATTGTCGGCGGGAACCGTGTAGGTCCCGGCGCCGGAGACCTCGATGCGCAGAATCTTACCCAGCCAGGTGTTCAAATCCTGGCCGGCGTTGAGCGGATCGTGGGCGCTGCCGCCGTCTCCCAGCCCGATGTAGAGGCGGCCATCCGGCCCGAAAAGAATCAGCCCACCGTTGTGATTGGCGTAAGGCTGATTGCGCAGCAGGATGCGCTCCTCGCTGTTGGCGTCGGCGCGGTTGGGGTCGCCGCTGACGCGAAAGCGTGCGACCACCGTGTCGTAGCCGTCGTTATTGCCGGCGTCGCGAGGATCGGGCGGGACCAAATTTTTGTTCTTGTGGTTGTAATAGACGAAGAAATAGCCGTTTTGGGCAAAATCCGGCGGGAACGCCACGCTCAGCAAGCCCGCCTCGCCGTCGTTGCCGACGCGGTCGCGGATGTCGAGAAACGGCTGGGAGAGAGTCTGTCCGTTTTGGATGATTTTGATGAGGCCCACCTTTTCGACCACGAAGAGCCGACCGGAACCGTCGCCGGCGTGGGTAATGTAGACCGGTTCGCTAAAGCCGGAGGCGACTGCCTGGAGCGCAATCTCGTCGGCGTGGTTTTCTCCGCGCGCGGTCAGAGAAAGAATCAAGGTCAAACCGGCGATGAGACCCATCCACAAGGGTGCAACCCAGCGGGTCTGACTCTTTTGCGCAATGTACATAATCGGCTCCTTCGCATCCGAATATGTCGAAGGGGACGGTTGAACGCCCCACCCTCCGGCGAATCTTCGCATGAGTCCGCCTGCGAGAGCATCTATGGCAAACCATACGCTGTTTGAGGCGGAGGCGCACGACGCCCACAATACGAAAGCCAGACAGGCCGGTTACGGTGTATGATATTGCGCCGCCAGTCGCTGAACCACCCGGTAGGCGTGCAGCAGCCGTTGCACGGGGATGTCCGGCTGCACGAAGTGGCCGGTGTTGAAGATGAAGCCGCCGCCCGGCGCGTAGATGGCGAAGCGCCGGGTGATGTACTCCTCCAGGGCGTCGCCCTCGTAGGCGAGCAGGCCGTCGATCACGTCGAGCGAGCCGTAGATGACGATCTTGTCTCCGTAGCGCTCCTTGACCGTGCGCGGGTCCATGCCGGCGCTCTCTTGCACGGGGTGCATAGAGTCGAAGCCGATGTCGATCAGGTCGTCCATAATCTGCATGATATAGCCGTCGCTGTGCAGGTTGACAAAGAGCCCCAGGCTGTGGGCGTGCGCCACGACGCGACGGGCGTAGGGCGCAATCAAGTTGCGCCACATGCGCGGGGAGAAGAGCATGTTCTGGTTCGATCCCCAGTCGTCAGAGAGGGTGACGCCGTCCACGCCGGCGTGGGCGAGGCTCTCCACCAGGCCGCAGAGCCAATCGGCGTAGCGGTCGAACCAGGCGCCCATGATTTTCGGCTGCGCGCCGAGGTTCATCCAGCAATTTTCGATGCCGATGATGCGGCTCGTGCCTTCGACGATGCCCCACACATGCGCCAGGATGAAACGCCGGTCCCCCTGCTGTCGCACCGCCTCGACCACGTTCAGCCCGGCGAAGTCGTAGTTCCAATCGGTGTGGGTCAGCCAGCGGGGGTCACGCGGGTCGCCAGGGTCGAAGGCAGGCAAATCCTGCACATCCCAGAGCCGACCGCTCTGGTTAGGGTAGGGCACGAAGCCGACGAAGATGTCAATGCCGAACTCATCGAGAAACTGTTCACGTGGGCCGTATTCCGCGTTCAGTTTTTCGACAAATTGCTTCTGATACAGCCAGCAGTCGACCGGCGTGCGATCGGTGGTCTGACGACGCAGCGTGGCCTTGACGCGTTCTTTCGAGTTCATGGGCATCCTCGGCATCTCTGAATTTGAATGAAATTCTTTCGTGAAGTGCAATTAGATTATATCGGATTTATCAGGGAGGGTCACATCTACGGGTGTAGCCTGGAATCGCCGTGCCGGAAGCGAACGAAAAACAACAAAGGCGTTTGAATTCTCGGCGACGGGAATCTAAAGTATAAGTAGAGGCGAATTTCCCGGCGGCAATCCGCCTCACGAGCTGGACGTAGGAGGGACTCAACGGGATAGGAGCTTTGCGTTCTATGGTCTCAAGCAACCATACGCAATTTGAACTGCGCAATGGCGTCGTTATCATCACCTTCGACCGCGACGAAAAGCTCAATGCGTTCAACGCAGCCATGACCGCCGAAGTCGCTGCGCATCTGGAAAGGGCGCAGCAGGCGGGCGCACGCGTCGTCGTGTTGCGCGCCAACCCAGGCGTGCGCGTCTGGTGCGCCGGTCGCGACCTCTCCGAGCTGAGCCCAGGCGCAGACCCGGCCGACGATCCGATGCTGAAACTGTTCGAGCAGATCATGGCGTTGCCGATCCCGGTGCTGAATATGGTGGAGGGGGCGGTCTACGGCGGTGGGTTGATGCTCTGCATGGTCTCCGACATCGTGATCGCCGCCAGCAACGCCACAGTGGCCATGACCGCCAACAAGTTGGGCATCCCGCTGCCGACCGCAACCTACGCCTACTGGCTGCGCGTCCTGGGATTGCACAAGGTGAAAGAGCTGCTCTTCACGGCGAGCGCCATCTCGGCGCAAGACGCCTACGTCGCCGGTGTTTTCAACCATGTCGTGGAGCCGGAGCGGCTGGAGAGCTACACGCTAGACCTCGCCCGGCGCATCCTCGAGTGTTCGGCGCAGGGCGTCGCCGACGCCAAGCGTCAGCTCAACCTGCTGGCGCAACGATTTGTGTTGACGGAGGCGGATCGCCGCGCCATCGACGAACATCGCCGCGCCTTGCTCAACGGCGAGGATTTTCGCACGCGGCTTGCGCAACTGCTGGCGCAGGTGGAAGGGAAGGCGAAACCCGACTGAAACGCCCCTTCTGCGGAATCATGGTGCGTATTGCGTGTTTCGTGCGAAGGAGCGTGGGCGAGACGTAGGGTTTGCGCGTCGGGACGGTAGGGAACGGATCCGCCGGTGAAAGCGCTCTCTATGGTAAACTTCCCAGAGAAGGGAGATGCCAATGAAGAAGTCAACCCATTTGCGCTGGGTGTTCCTTTGTCTCGTAGCGCTGGCCCTCGCACCGGCGGGCTGCAGCGACCAACCGCCCCCCGCCGTCGAGAGCGAGGCGACGATCGCCGCTCTCTCCACAGCCAACGCCGCGCTGCTGACGCAGGTGAGCGAGCTTTCAGCCGCCGCCGAGACGACGCCTGTCCCGCCCGCACCTCCGTCCTCGCCAGAGGCCGCCGATTCATCGAATACAGTCACGGAGGAGCCCCTCGCCGCCGCACAAGGGCCGCTCCCTCGCCTGGCGGCGACGCTTGCCCTGGCGTCGGAAGGCGTCGCGCTGGTGGATTTCCGCTTCGACCGCGCAGCCAATCGCCTCTACGTCACCGACGCCGACCATCTCTACGTTGTGGACGGCGACGCCCTCACCGTGCTGGCGACGCTGCCACGCGGCGGACTGCTCGAGTTCGACGAGCGCAATCAACGCCTTTATGTCTATCGTTCGTTTGTGCGCGCGGGCGAAGCGCCGGCAATTTACGTGATCGACGCCCGGACGCTGACGGAGATCGGGACGATCGAAGGCGGCGCCATCGCCATCGACCGCGAACGCAACCGCCTTTTCATCGGCGAGCCCTTCACCCAGGCGCACGCCGACTCCCAAGCGGCGCGCGGGGTGCGCGTTGTCGACGGCGCCTCGTTAACGGAAATCGGCGCATTCGAGCAGCCCGGCGCGCCGGTCTACAACCCTGACCGCAACGAGCTATTGATCGTCGCCTACACCGTCTACACCGCCGATCCGGAAACGCTGCAGGTTACGGGCGACCTGTTTCCGGAGCTGACCGACCTGGAGCAGGTGGGCCTGCTCTGGTGCAATGGCTGCCGCTGGGCGGACAACGCCTGGCATCTGCCAGAGGTGGGCATGGTGGCGATCGAAATCGACGCCCACTGCGCCGGCAAGGGGTGCGGCCGCATCGAGCCGCCGCGCTGGTTCGACGCAGCGACCATGGCTCCCGTCGATCCTGCTGTGGCGCCGGAGTTGCAACAAGGCTGTGGCTCCGCCGTGGAGGCCGTCGGCCCCATCGATGGCCGGTTCTATCGCAACCGTTTCTACAGCCGCTATCTCATCTACGCCAACCTGTTGGTCGACGATTTACAGGGCGAGCGCGTCGCATGGCGCGACGGCCTGAGCTTTGACTTCGTCAACCCTCGCACCGGCCAGGGGTATCTGGCCGATGGCTCGGTGATCGAGCTCGCTACGCTGACGCCGCTCGGACGCTGGCCGGCGGCGTGCATCCTGGGCTACGACGCCGAACGAGGGCGCATCTTTGCCATGCGCGGCAATTCGCTGCTGCTGATCGACGAGCGCGGGGCAGCTCCCGCCGCCCCATCGCCGCCGGTCGTCGAGAACTTGCCCGCATGGGAAATTACAGACATCCAGATTTCGCCCAACTTCGCCGCCGACCAGACCCTGCTGGCGACGAGTGCGGCGAACACACTGTATCGCTCGACCGACGGCGGCGCCTCCTGGCAACGGCTGCGCGGAGGTCTGCCCGAAGAGCGCAATCAAACCTTCTTCGCCTATTTCTCGCCCAATTTCGCCGCCGACCGCACGCTCTATCTCACAGGCTATCACGGTGACTCGAGAGGCTACGGCGTCTGGCGTTCGCAAGACGCCGGCGATCGTTGGGAGCCGCTCTGGAACAACCTGGCCCATCTGCGCGGCGTTGCGCTGCATTTCGCCGCAGATTTTGCACAGTCGCAGACGCTTCTGCTGCACTCCCGCTATTATGACGTCCTGACAGGCGACGAAGGGGAATCTTTCCACCGTTCAACGGATGGCGGCCTCCACTGGACGCTGGTCGTCACGGCCTCGCACACTTCGCCGGAAGGGAGAGCGACGCTGCCGCCGGTCGAGGAATTGTTGCCTCGCGGCGTCGACAGTCCTGCACCCTCGTTGCGCATCAACGACGACCGCACCGGCGTCGCCTACACGCTCGATGGCGTCGTTTGGATGACGGCCACGCTCGGCATCGAGGCAGGCGATAGGCTGTTGGCGCTCTTGCCTTCTCCCAACTTCACCGGCGATCGCACTGCTTTTGTCGTCACGCAACGCGCGATCTGGCGCACCCAGGACGGCGGCGCAACCTGGTCGCAATGGGAGGAGTCCCGCTTTGCAGATCCGGATGATTTCGACCGGAAAATTTCTTCCGCCGCCATCACGCCCCTGCTCGCCGATGGCGGGGTTCGCCTTTATCTCGGCACGCGCCAAGGCGAAATTTTAGCGATCGATCCGAGCGCGATGCGCTGGTCGGCGCCGGTCGGCGCTGGAGTGGAGACGGCGCAAGCCCAGGCGCCGCTCCAGCCGTCGGTTCCGCTTCAGCCGGAAGCGCAGCTCGGAGAGCCGCCGGAGGGGCTGTATCGTCCGGCGGGCGCGCTGGCCCTGATCTGGGAAAACAACCCGCGCATTCAGCAGGCGCTTGGCTTCGCTGCGGCGCCTGAGCCGGTCAGCAGCGCCGCCGCCATTCAACGCTTTGAGCGCGGCGTGATGGTGTGGGTGCAGGAGAACGGACGCATCTACGCTTTCCTGGACGACGGACGCTGGTTCGCCTATGAGGACGCCTTCCGCGAGGGCGAGCCGGAGAGCGACCCTGCCTTCGCGCCGCCGGCGGGCAAACAACAGCCCGTGCGCGGCTTCGGCAAAGTCTGGCGTCAGCATCCCGAGCTACGCGAGGCGATCGGCTGGGCGCTCGCCAAAGAAGAGCCGGCGACAGCGCTGCGCCAGCCTTTTGAAAAGGGAGAGATGCTGGGCGTCGGCGCGTACGTTTTCGCACTCAGCGGAAAAAATGAAGGCGTCTGGTATTGACGCATCCTCTTCCGGCGCGTATGTGTTGAGCCGCGCGCACCGTGGAGTTTGACAGAAGACGAACGAAAATTTATACTACTCTTCTGTTTGCAGTGCGCAAACAGAGATCACGCGGGCGGCGTTCGCTTTTGGCGAAGCACTCCCTCCATGCAGCAGGGGGTGATATTATGCAATACAATGTGGCTCAACTTCTCAAAGAGCCGACAGGCGCGACGAGGCGATACAGCATCGATGAGTCCCTCGAAGGCCTGGATGACGAGCTGAAATTTCTCGGGCCGTTGATCGGTGAAATCCAGTTGTTGCGCACCAACAGCGGCATCCTGGTCACCGGTTCATTGCGCACGGTCGTGCAAACCATATGCAACCGATGCATGGAGCCGATCGTGATGCCTGTAGAGTTTGAAATTGAGGAGAATTTTCGACCGCTGACGGAGGTTTACACAGGTCGATATATCCATCCAGATGAATTCGAGGGGACTGAGGCCGATCTGGAGGATGAAGCGCTTCTCATTGACGAACATCACATCCTGAATCTTGCCGAGGTGGTGCGTCAGTCGATCTGGTTGGCTTTGCCGATGTATCCTTCCTGCAACTGGAAAGGGTCGGGGCGATGTCCGAACCTGACGAAGCGTTTGCTCGAACTGGGTGAGCTAGAGGATATCGAGTTTTCGGTCGGCGACGAGAAGCCGCACGAGCACGAAGAGATCGATCCGCGCTGGGCTGCACTGCTAAAACTGCGCAACGATCAGAAAAGCGCCGATGAAACGGCTTGAAATAAAATTGTACGACACATGTAAGTGGAAAGATAACGTGTCCAGATAGGGTTGTCCAGATAAGGAGTTCAAAAGATGGTCCCGCTGCCAAAACGAAAATTGAGCAAAGGTCGCCGAAATCGCCGACGCGCCCACGACGCCATCGGCGCGCCGGCGTTGGTGGAATGCAGCAATTGTCACCAACGGATTCTGCCGCATCGAGTTTGCCCGCACTGTGGATTTTACAAAGGGCGCCAGGTGCTCGAAATCAAAGTGGAATCCACCAAGAAGTGATTCTGCATCGTCCACAGGGGCGCTGACAGCCTGAAGTCGGCGACGCCTGCATCCGCAGCATGACTGGCGAAACAGGAATGACAAGCACAGAGGGGATTTGGCCGGGCGACCAAATCCCCTTTTGTTTTGCAGCGGGGTCGATGATCCCGATCGTCTTTTGCTCGCTTTCAACCGAACAATCGATCGATTGAGAAGCTGTGAGGAGTTGCCATGAATCCCTTTGCCTTGCTTCAACGCGTCAACCAGACGGCCTTTCTCTTCCCGGGTCAGGGCAGCCAGCACGTGGGCATGGCTGGCGAGCTGGCCGCTGCATTTCCCGCCGCGCGCGCGGCGCTGGAAGAAGCGGATGACGTGCTCGGCTTTGCGCTGAGCCGTCTCATGCTCGAAGGGCCAGAAGAAGCGCTGACCGACACCATCAACGCCCAGCCGGCCTTGATGGCCGCCGGCGTCGCCGCCATGCGCGCCCTGGAGGCCGAATTGGGAAACGCTGCGCTGCCGCCGGGTGGTCGGCAGGTCTATGTCGCCGGCCACAGCATGGGTGAATACACGGCGCTGGTTGCGGCCGGCAGCCTCAGCTACGCCGACGGCTTGCGCCTGGTGCGCGAGCGCGGCCGCCTGATGAAGCTAGCGGGCGAGCAAGCGCCTGGCAAAATGGCCGCCGTGCTCGGCCTGGAAAAGGCGCAGGTGGAAGAAATCTGCGCACAGGTCGCCGCCAACGGCGCCGTCGTTCAGGTCGCCAACGACAACTGCCCGGGACAGATTGTCATCTCCGGCGATGCGGCGGGGATGGAGACGGCTATGGCTGCCCTGGCGAAGGCAGGCGCTCGCAAGGTGGTGCCGCTGGCGGTCAGCATCGCCGCCCACAGCCCGCTCATGCAGCCGGCCGCCGAAGCGCTGCGCGCCGCCATCGAAGCCACGCCCATTTTTCCGCCGCAGGCGCCCGTCATCGGCAACACGACGGCCCAGCCGCTGACCACCGTAGAGGAAATTCGCAGCGAGCTCACTGCGCAACTGACCGGCAGCGTGCAGTGGACGGCCTCGATCGAACGCATCGCCGCTGAGGGTGCGACCACCTTCGTCGAGCTGGGCGCCGGCGACGTGCTGACCGGGCTGGTCAAGCGCATCGTGCGCAACGCCACCCGCATAACCGTCAACGACGCAGAAGGCGTGCGCACATACGTCGAAATGGTGCGTTTCGGAAACGTCGCTTTATGAGTATAATGAATTGCACAGGAAGGAAGGCGTGATGGATTTCTCGAATCGGATCGCTCTGGTGACGGGAAGCAGCAGCGGGATCGGGGCCGCGATCGCCCGCGAGCTGGCCGCAGGGGGCGCCAAAGTGGCGGTGCACTATCGTGGCAACGCCGAAGGCGCGCAGAAGGTGATGTCGCAGATCGCGGAAGCCGGCGGCGTCTGTCGCATCTATCAGGCGGACGTCAGCGATGTGGAGCAAGCTGCGACGCTGGTCAAGCAGGTGCAAAGCGATTTCGGCGGGCTGGACATTCTGGTCAACAACGCCGGCACGACGCGCGACACGCTGCTGATGACGATGAAAGAAGAGGACTGGGACATCGTCATCAACACCAATCTGCGCAGCGTCTATGCGGTCACCAAAGCTGCGTTGCGCGGCATGATTCGCCAGAAATGGGGGCGCATCATCAACATCACCAGCGTCGTCGGGCTTTCCGGACAGGCGGGACAGGCGAACTACGCCGCCAGCAAGGCGGGCGTGATCGGATTCACCAAAAGCCTGGCGCGCGAAGTGGCCAGCCGCAACATCACCGTCAACGCGGTGGCGCCCGGTTTTATTCCAACGGCGTTGACCGACGTACTGACGCCGGAACAAAAGGAGTCGATCCTCGCCAGCACGCCGATGGGGCGCATGGGGACGCCGGAGGAGGTGGCCTGGGCCGTGGCGTTTCTGGCGTCCGAACGCTCTGGGTTCATCACCGGTCACGTGCTGACCGTTGATGGAGGGTTGGTGATGGCCTGAGGAGTCCCATGACGGATCGGACAACGTCGCATGGACAGGCGTCGCGCGCACACAAACCAAAGGCAGCCGAGGGCGACCGGCCAGCCGCGCCGGAGGCCTCATTCATCCAGGATCGCAAACTGGCGCGTCGCCTCGCCCTTCAGGCGCTCTTCGAGGTGGATAGCACCGGCCATCGGCCCGGCGACGTCGTGGATGCGCGCCTGGCCAATCCAGAGCCGAACGAGAACGGCGACGATCTTCCCGTCTCTGTGAGCAAAGAGACCGAGACGTTTCTGCGCTTTTTGGTTTCCGGCGTCGTCAAACATCAAAAGGCGTTGGATGAAATCATCGCCCGCTATGCGCCGGAATGGCCGGTGGATCAGCTCGCCATCATCGACCGCGTGATTTTACGGCTGGCGCTCTTTGAAATCGGCTCCAGCGAAGCGCAGACCCCCGCCAAAGTGGTGATCAACGAGGCGGTCGAGCTGGCCAAGTGTTTTGGGGGAGACAGCAGCCCCCGTTTTGTGAACGGCGTCCTGGGTTCTGCCCTGGCGGAGATTCAGAGGAAACCTTTTTAACGATGGACAGCTTCTTTGGAATCGGCGTCATGGAGCTTTTCCTGATCGCGATCATCGCTTTGATCGTGTTGGGGCCGGAGCGGCTGCCGGGCGCCATGCGCGCGATCGCCAGTTTCATGCGTCAGCTGCGCGAGATGAGCAACGAGTTCACCTCGCAGTTCAGCGAAGAGATCAAGATGCTCGAAGAGATGGATCCGCGACGCATCGTCAGCGATGCGCTCGATCCCTCCAAGACGCCTCCCCCCGCCAGTTCGCAGTCCTCCAAAGCTTCGTCTTCTTCCGCCGCCGCTTCAGGTGCAACTCGCTCTTCGGCTGCATCCAAGCCGCTGGCGGACGCTGCGTCCTCGCCTGCCAAATCTTCCAACACCATTCTGCCGCCTTCGTCCGATGGGGCGCAGAGAGGGTCCTCCGCCGAACAAAAAGCGACAAACGGCGCGCCTGCCCCTTCGGCGGAGCGCGC
Organism: uncultured Caldilinea sp.; assembly: GCF_937128415.1. Taxonomy (GTDB): domain Bacteria; phylum Chloroflexota; class Anaerolineae; order Caldilineales; family Caldilineaceae; genus Caldilinea. Next base: position 86,894 of record NZ_CAKZMJ010000069.1, on the reverse strand, counting down.
TGCGCCGTCGTCCGAGGCGGAGGCCGACGGCGACAATTCATCCGCTGAGGCGGAGGCGAAGCAGTGAGCCAGAGCCGTCCCTCCACATACGAGCCGATCGAAGAAAGTCGCATGACTTTGATAGACCACCTGCGCGAGCTGCGCATGCGACTGATTTGGGTGGTCAGCGCGTTGGTGGTGGGCACGTTGATTTCAATGCTCTTCGTCAGTCCGCTCTTGCAGTTTATCCTGCGTCCGCTCACCGAGGCGGGCGCGCAGCCGATGGCGATCGGCCCGACCGACACGATCGGCGTCTTTTTCCGCGTCAGTTTTGCAGCCGGCGCCGTGCTGGCGATGCCGGTGATCGTCTATCATGTCATCGCCTTCGTTTCGCCAGGCCTCTATCCGCACGAAAAGCGCAATTTGCTGCTGATCCTGCCGGGCATCATGGTGCTCTTTGTAATCGGCGCGCTATTCGCCTACTTCATCTTGCTGCCGGCTGCGGTTGGGTTTTTGCAAGGTTTTCTTGGCGACATCATCGCCCAGGAATGGACGATCGACCGCTACATCGGCTTTGTGACGCGCATCGTCTTCTGGATCGGCGTCGCCTTCGAGATGCCGTTGGTGATTGCGTTTCTGGCGCGCGCAGGCATCGTCAGCGGCCCGCAGTTGATGCGCTACTGGCGCCATTCGATCGTCGTGATCGCCATCATCGCCGCCGCCATCACGCCCACCGTCGATCCGGTCAACATGACGTTGGTGATGGCGCCGTTGATTGCGCTCTACTTCGGCAGCGTCGGCATCGCCTATCTAGTCTATCGTCCGCGCGCTCCGCGCGACTTTTCCAAGGAAGATTTCATTCCCCCCGAATATCGAGAATAGGTGCAACTTCATTCTCGCCCGGCGCGACGCAGGATCCTGTAATAAAATGCATATGGAGCGCGAGGCTTTGATCGCCCGCAAACAAGAGGTGCGACGCTTGTTGGAACAGGCGCAGCGCGAGCTGGCGAGGTTGGAGGCGCAGCCCGTCACCTGGCGTACGCGCCGCGCGAGAGGCAAGCTGGAGAACAAAATCGAGCGATTGATGGCGGAGGAATACGCGCTGCGGCTGGCGATCGACCGGGCGTCTGGAAAATAAACCTTCCAGGAAGCTCCAGGCCTCCTGGAAGGTGGATGGACCGGATGGTTCGATGGGCGACTGCTAACTTACTTTTGCTGCTCTTTCGCTGCGGCGGCCAGCTTCGCCTTCTCTTCCTCGACCAGCATGCGGCGCAACACTTTGCCCACCTGCGTCTTGGGCAGCTCTTTGCGGAATTCGACCAGCGTAGGCACTTTGTAGGGCGCCAGGTGCTCCTTGCAGAACTCGCGAATCTCTTCCGCCGTCGCCGTCTGACCTTCCTTCAACACCACGAACGCCTTGACCGTCTCTCCCCGCTTGGGGTCGGGGACGCCGACCACCGCCGCTTCCATCACCTTGGGGTGCATGAAGAGCACTTCCTCCACCTCGCGCGGCACGACGTTGTAGCCGCTGGCGATGATCAGGTCTTTCTTGCGATCGACGATGTAGAAATAGCCGTCTTCGTCCATGCGCGCAATGTCGCCGGTGTGCAGCCAGCCGTCGGCGTCGATGGTCTTGGCCGTCTCTTCGGGGTTGTTGTAGTAGCCTTTCATCACCTGCGGCCCACGCACGACCAGCTCGCCTTCCTCGCCGATGCCGAAGAACTTGTAGTGGCCGCTTTCATCCGGCTCCAGCGAAACGATGGCGGCCTCGGTGCTGGGGATCGGGATGCCGATCGAGCCGTATTTCACGCGACCTTTGATCGGGTTGGCGTGCGTCACCGGCGACGACTCCGACATGCCAAAGCCTTCCACCAGGCGGCCGCCGGTGATCTCGTCGAATTTCTGCGCCACCTCCACCGGCAGCGCCGAGCCGCCGCTCAGGCACGCCTTGATCGAGCGCAGGTTGTACTCGGTCACGCGCGGGTGATTGATAATGGCGATGTACATCGCCGGCACGCCCGGATAGAGCGTGATGTGCTCCCGGTGCAGAATCTCCAGGATATGGTTGGTGTCGCGCGGGTCGGGCACGACGACGATTTCGGCGCCGACGCTGACGCCGAAGAGCATGCCGACCGTCATGCCGTAGACGTGGAAGGCGGGCAAGGCCAGCAACACCTTTTCGTTGCCGGGGGAGACGTCGGTGAACCACGCCTGCATCTGCACGGTGTTGGCGACCAGGTTGCGATGGGTCAGCTCCGCCGCCTTGGGGATGCCGGTGGTGCCGCCGGTGAACTGGAAGACGGCCGTGTCGTTGGCCGTGTCAAACTGCACAGACGGCGCTCTGGCGGGGTAGCGACCGATCAGGTCTTTGTAATAGAAAACTCCGCCGCCGGACGGAACCTCCGCATACATGCCTTTGGCGGCAAGTTGTTTGTTCACGGTGCGGCGGAAGAGCGCCGTTACGTGATCCGAAAGGTCGGTCAGAATGATGGTTTTCAAATTGGTGTTCGGCTGAATTTGCTTGACGCGCTGATACAGGCCGGAGAGGGTGACGATGGCCTCGGCGCCGCTGTTTTTCATCAGCGGTTCAAGCTCATGGGGCGGATAGGTCGGGTTGGTGTTGACCACGATGCCGCCTGCTTTCAAGACGCCGAAGTACATCACGACCTGCTGAGGACAGTTGGGCAGCATGATCGAGACGCGTGAACCTTTCTGAATCCCCTGTGCGGCCAGCGCTGCGGCAAAGCGATCGCTGAGATCATCTAGCTCTCGATAGGTGAGCCTTGCCTGCACAGCCAATCCAAGCGGAAGGTAGCGCAACACCATGCGCACCGCAGTCTTATTCGGGTATTTCCGCGAGGAATCGATCAGGAACTGGTGAAGGGGATGATTCGGCACCTCCACCGTCGCGGGCACTCCCTGCTCGTAGCTGGAAAGCCAAGGATATGTCGTCGCCATGGTCGCTCCTTTTTGGGAAAAAGTTCGTTGGAAACGGGCTGAACAACTTCGCTAGCGGCGGGCACTATTGTACCACACCTGCTTTGACATCCGCACAATGCGGGCATATACTCAAGTGATTGTCTGGCAGACATAAGTAATCAGTTGTGGATTCTGGCGAAATTTTGGCTGAGTTCAGAGAATTGTGAAACGAAGCCGATCCAGCGTGATGGGGAAGAATTTTCATGACGACAACGCGTGTAAAATGGATCGAAGGGAAGAGCTTCCTGGGCGTCGGCGACAACGGCCGCAGCGTCGTGATGAGCCCGGCCGATGGCCCAGGCGTCAGCCCCATGCAGATGTTGTTGCTGGGATTGGGTGGATGTACGGCCATCGACGTCGTGGACATTCTGCACAAGCAGCGTCAACCGCTGGAAGATCTACAGATCGAGATCAGCGGAGAACGCGGGGAGGAGTGGCCCAAGCCCTGGACGCGTATCCATCTGCATTACATCGTCGTCGGCGCAGGGCTGGACCCGCATAAAGTCGAGCGCGCCATCGAGCTGAGCGTGCACAAGTACTGCGGCGCCCATGCCACGCTGGCGGGCGTGGCGCACATCACCCACGATTACGAGCTTCGGCCCAACGGTCGCGGCGACCAGGAATGAGGTGCATGTGGCTGCCAAAGCTTCAGACGAAGGCCTGTTTCACGGCGGTGTGTTGAACGCGTTGCTCGAACGCACCCTGCGCACCCTCAAGGACGTCGACATCGAGCTGGCGGCGCAGCGCGTGGCCGATCTTCGCGCCAAACATTCCCTTCAGGACGATGCGCTGGTGGAGCATCTGATCTGGCGCAAGGCGCGTCAGGCCGGCATGGTCGGAGCCGCCACTTCGGCGGTGGCGTTGATTCCGGGGCTGGGTGGCGTCGCGGCGTTTACGGTCGGGGCCGCCGCCGATGTGGGCGCAACGCTGCGCCTGCAGTCCGAGCTGGTGATGGAGATCGCCGCCGCGCGGGGCAAGCGGCTGCAGCCCGACGAAGCGCGCAACGCGCTGCTCGTGGTGGCGGGTCTCAACGTGGGCGCCGAGCGGCTGGTCAACCAGGCGAGCCGCAGGCTTGCCACGCGCCTCGGCGAACGTTTCGCCGGCCGGGCGCTGGTCAAGGTCATTCCGTTCGTCGGCGTCGCCCTCTCCGCCGCCGCCAATCTGTTGATGACCTATCTCATCGGCAAGCGCGCCGACGCTTATTTTCGCCTCGGCGAGGCGCACGTCGGCGACTGGAGCGAAAGCCTGCGCGCTTTGACCGGCCTCGATGAACGTCGACTGTCGGCGGAGCTGGGCGCCATTCTCTCTGAAATCGGCCCATCGATGCGCAGCCGCATGCAACAGCTCGGCGCCAGGACAGGGGAGGGATGGCTTCGCCTGCGGGAATCCGCCGCAAGGCCCATCGAACAGCGCCTGCGTCTTCCCAAAGCAAGCATCCATCATGGAGATCTTGAAAAGCAGGGAAAAGGAGAAAAACAGTCCATGCTCGATCAATTAAAACGGCGCCTGGGAATTGGGCGTCCGACGCAGGAAGCGCCTCAAGAGCCGGCGGCGATGGAGCCGCAGCCTCCATCGATCGTGGACGTGACCGACGCCGACTTCGATTCGGTGGTGGCGCAGTCCTCCCTGCCGGCGGTGGTCGATTTCTGGGCGGAATGGTGCCAGCCTTGTCAGGTGATGTCGGCCTATGTGGAATTTCTGGCAAGAGACTACGCAGGACGCCTGCTGGTGGCGGCGCTGGACACGGATGAAAACCCGCAGACGCCGGCGCGCTACAACGTGATGGGGCTGCCGACGCTGCTGCTGGTGCGCAACGGCGAAGAAGTGGATCGCATCGTAGGCGTGGCGAGCTATGAAGAAATCAAAGCGCGCGTCGAGGCGCTGCTCGGACGCGCGTAAACATCCTCCGCTCTTCACTATCTTTGGAGTGTCTTATGCGAGTTTCTAGATTATTTTTTCAGACGCTGCGTGAAACGCCGGCCGACGCCGAAGTGGTCAGCCATCAGCTGATGCTGCGGGCGGGCATGATCCATCAAATTGCGGCGGGCATCTTCGACTACCTGCCGTTGGCGCAGCGCACCAAACACAAGATCGAAAACATCTTCCGCGAGGAGATGGACGCCATCGGCGGGCAGGAGGTGACGCTGCCGATGGTGCATCCGGCCGAGCTGTGGCAAAAGTCGGGGCGCTGGTATCAGATCGGCAGCGACATGGTGCGCTTCAAGGATCGCAACGACCGCGACATGGTGCTCGGCATGACGCATGAGGAGATCATGGCGGACCTGGCGAAGCGCTTCATCCGCAGCTATCGTCAGTTGCCGATGATGCTCTACCAGATTCAGACCAAATTCCGAGACGAGCCGCGGCCGCGCGCCGGCTTGATCCGCGTGCGCGAATTCACGATGAAGGACGCCTACACCTTCGACCGCGACGAGGCGGGCATCGACGCCTATTATCCCAAATTCTATCAGGCGTACTACAACATTTTCCGCCGCTGCGGCATCGACGTGATCGCCGTCAAGAGCGACACCGGCATGATGGGCGGGCGCATGGCGCATGAGTTCATGGCGTTGACCGAAATCGGCGAGGACACGCTCGTGCTCTGCGACGCCTGCGGCTACAGCGCCAACCGTCAGGTGGCCGTCTTCCGCAAGCCGGAGCCGCCCGTCGCCGAGCCGCTGCCGCTGGAGGAGGTGGCGACGCCGGGCGTCTCGACGATTGAGGCGCTGGCGCAATTCTTGAACATCCCCGCCAGCGCCACCGCCAAAGCCGTCTTCTTTATCGCCGACCTCGAACAGCCGGACGGTTCGGTCAAGGAGCAGTTCGTCTTCTGCGTGGTGCGCGGAGACATGGAGCTGAACGAGACCAAGCTAACCAATGCCATCAAGGCGCGGCGTCTGCGTCCGGCCACGGCCGCCGAAATTCGCGCCATCGGCGCGGAGCCGGGCTACGGTTCGCCGATCGGCATTCGCCGCGACCGGGTGCTGCTCGTCGTCGATGACCTGGTGGCGCGCAGCCCCAATCTGGTCGCCGGCGCCAACCGCGAGGGCTATCACCTGCGCAACACCAATTACGGGCGCGACTACACCGCCGACCTCGTCGTCGATGTCGTGGCGGTGAGCGACGGCTACGCCTGTCCTCAATGCGGCGCCGCGGTGCGCACAGCGCGCGGGGTGGAGGTGGGCAACATCTTCAAGCTCGGCACCAAATACAGCGTCGCCATGGGCGCCACCTACCTGGATGAGAACGGCGAAGAGAAGCCGATCGTAATGGGCTCCTACGGCATCGGCACCGGCCGGCTGATGGCGGTGATCATCGAGCTGCACCACGATGAGGCGGGCATTCAATGGCCGATCACCGTGGCGCCCTACCAGGTGATCTTGATCAGCCTGGCGACCGAAAAGACGCCCGAAGTGGCCGAGGCCGCCGAAAAGCTCTACGCCGATCTGCTGGCGGCGGGCGTGGAAGTGCTCTACGACGACCGCGACGAGCGCGCCGGCGTCAAATTCAACGACGCCGACCTGATCGGCATCCCGATTCGTCTCACCGTCGGCGCCAAAGGGCTGCAAAACGGCGTCATCGAAGGCAAACTGCGCCGCAACGGCGAAACCTTCGCCTTTCCTGTAGAGACGGCGGTGCAGGATGTTCAGGCGCTGATCGCCGCCGAGATCGAGCGCATTCACGCTACAGTGGTTCCGGTGCCATTCGACGAATAAACACGCCCAGGAAAGCGTCTGTGTTCACCGCCAATTTTCCCTACTACAACGTCGTCGACCAGATCTATCACGCCGAATGGTCGATTGCGAAGCTGGCGCGGCACGAGTTGCTGCGTCGCTCGATCGCGACGCTCTGGCCCGACGGGCATCCAACTCAACTGATCCATGTGGCCGGCACCGGCGGCAAGGGCTCCACCTGCCGCTTTTTGGAGCTGGGGTTTTCCTGCATCGGCAACGCCGGCGCCTTCATGAGCCCGCACATCTTCGACTATCGCGAACGGTTCAGCATCAACGGTGAATTCGTCTCGCGCGAGGACGTGATGGCGGCCTGGGAAGAGCGCGTGCGCCCCCACTGCGTGCGCATTGCGACCGACAATCCGGCGCACGTGCACACCTTTCACGAGGCGTCGATTTTGATCGCCCTCACGCTCTTCGAACGACGCCAGGTGCAATGGGCGGCGATCGAAACCGGCGTCGGCGGGCGCTATGACCAGACGCGCGCGCTCGACGTCGTGGCGACGGCGTTGACCAACGTCGGCAGCGACCACGCGCACCTGCTGGGCAGCGAACTCTGGCAGCGCGCGCTCGACAAGGCGGGCATTGCCCGCGCTGGCGTCCCCTTTTTCACTACGGAACAGGCGCCCGCCACGCTGGAGATCGTGCGCCAGGTGTGTGCAGCCGCCGGCGCTCCGCTGATCGAGGTCGGCGACGCCGAGGTTGCGGCGTTAGAGGCGGCGCTGCAGGCCCACACGCTCGAGCCTTCGCCGGATTCGTTGCTCCACGCCGACTATCAGAAGCGCAACGCCGCGTTGGCGCTGGCCGTGATTCGTCGGCTGGCGCCGACGATCGACGAGGACGCCGTGCTGCGCGCCTTCGCCAACGCCCGGTTGCTGGGGCGCTTCTGGCGGGTGGAAGACGACATCTACGCCGACATCGCCCACAACGCCGAAAAGATCGAGGCGCTCTCCGGCGAAATCCGCCGACAATTCGGCGATCGCGGCAAAATTTTGGTGGTCGGCATCTCGGGGCAGCGCATCTCGAGCAAAGTCTTCCGCGCCCTGGCCGAGATTGCACACACCATCATCGTCACCAGCGCATCGTTCAAGGGGCAGGACCCGGCGCGCGTGCGCGAGGAGGTGAAGGGCATCGTCGGCGACATTCCCGTGTTGGTGGCGTTCGAGCCGCAACAGGCGCTGCGCACAGCGCGTTCACTGCAGCGCGAGGGCGAGATCATTATTCTCACCGGCTCCACGTACATGATCGAGCAGGCGCTGAACCCGGATCCCTATCTACGCTTTATGAGCGCGCATTTTGGCTGGCGCATGGAAGAGCCGCATGAAGCGACCGGCGTGATCCACCTGAATCTACCCAAGTCGACGCCGCCGCTGCGATAAATTTGTCAGTTTGCGCCTTTGCGTTGAACCGACTTTCAGCACAGGAGGGGGAAACATGAACTTTTCTGACATGTGGCAGACCTGGCTCAAGGCGACGACCAGCCCGAGCGAAGCAACCTATCTGGAATTGCGCCAGAAGCCGAACGCCACGGTGACGACCGCAATTTTGTGGATGGTGATTTACGCTGTGATCGCATCGGTGATCGGCCTGTTGGGAGGCATGTTGGCGCTCAACACGATGAGCGCCATGATGCCTCAATTTATGGCGCAGGCCGGCATGTCTCCCGCCGAAGCGGCGCAGTTTGAGCAAATGATGCGCATGTTCACCGGCGGCGGCATGGGCATGGTTGGGTTGGGCAGCCTGCTCAACATCATCATCGTGCCGCTCTTCTTCTTGATCGGCGTGGCAGTTTACCATCTGATCGCCAGGCTGCTGGGAGGCGTCGGCGAATTCGGGCGTTACGCCTATCTCAACGCCGCGTTCGCAGCGCCGCTAGGCATCGTGAGCACGCTGCTGAGCCTGGCGCCCTTCGTCGGCTGTCTGACGCCGCTTATCTCCATCTACTCGCTGGCGCTGGTCTTCTTCGCCACCAAGGCGGAGCATCGCCTCAGCGATGGCCGCGCGCTGCTGGTGGTGCTGATTCCGCTGCTGGTGGTGCTGGCGCTCGGCGTCTGCGCGGCGGCAGCGCTCATCAGCGCGTTGATGTCGCTGCGCTTCCAGTAAGACGAGGCCGAGGGGTTCATGGAGCCATCCAGCACAGAACGGTCTGACCTTCTCCAGAATCCGAACGTCGACGCGGAGCCACCCGCCGACCACCGCAGCGGCTTCGTTGCGGTGATCGGCAGGCCCAACGTCGGCAAGTCGACGTTGCTCAATCGACTGCTGGGGCAGAAGATCGCCATCACCAGCCCCAAGCCGCAGACGACGCGCGACCGCATTCTGGGCATCCTCACCACCGAGGACGCGCAGATGCTCTTTCTGGACACGCCCGGCATTCACCGTCCTCTGCACAAGCTGGGCGAGTACATGGTGCAGGTGGCCGCCGACGCCATCGCCGACGCCGACGTCGTGCTCTGGCTGGTGGACATCAACACACGGCCCACGGACGAGGAGCAGGCCATCGTCGAGCTGCTGCGCCATCTGACCACGCGCAAGCGCAAACGCATCCAGCTTCCGCCGCTGATCCTGGGGCTGAACCAGATCGACCGCTGGCATGGCGATGCAGAGGCGACGGCGGCGCGCGTGCGCGAGTACACGGCGCTGCTCGATTGGCTTCCGGAGCAAACTGCAGACAGCCAACCCGCCCTGCAGACCGTTCTCCTCAGCGCAGCCACGGGGGCGGGCATCGAGGAGTTGTTGGCTTTGGTTCGCGCGCTGCTGCCGCCAGGTCCCCGTTTTTATCCCGAGGACCAAATCACCGACATGAATTTGCGCCATATGGCGGCGGAGATCATCCGCGAAAAGGCGCTGCTCCTGTTGCAGGATGAGGTGCCGCATAGCCTGGCGGTTGAGGTGGATGAGTTCGTAGAGCGCAGCGAAAAGTTGACCTACATCTCCGCCGTGCTCTACGTCGAACGCGAGTCGCAAAAGCCGATCGTGCTGGGCAAAGGCGGCAGCATGATCAAGCGCATCGGGCAGATGGCGCGGCCTGAGATCGAAGAACTGGTTGGAACCAAGGTCTACCTTGAACTGTGGGTCAAAGTGTGGGAGCGCTGGCGGCGGCGACAGAATCTGCTCAAGCAACTGGGATACGCAGTGCGCTAGCCGCACCGGACTTTTGCATGGCCGGTCACCGTCTATTTTGAGTGCAGCGAGTAGACTCAATTTTCAGAAAGTCATCAAACGCAAGGAGGACTCGCTGCATGACCTTTCGAGAGATCGGCAATCCGACCTATATTGCGTTGGAGACTTTTCGGAAAAGCGGAGAGGGAGTAGTGACGCCCGTCTGGGTCGCTGCGGAGAACGGTAAACTCTATGTCTGGACGCTGGCGGACAGCGGCAAAGTCAAGCGCATCCGCAACAACGGACGGGTGCGCATTGCCGTCAGCGATGCGCGCGGCAATCCCAAGAGCGCATGGGTGGAAGCCCGCGCTCGCGTGCTCGACGACCCGGCGGAAGATCGAAAGCAACGGGAGCGGCTGGCGAAGAAATACGGCTGGCAATTCCAGCTCTTCAACCTGATGGGGCGCTTTTCGCGCAATCGGGCCAACCATGTGGTGTTGGAAATCACAGAGCCGTAGAATCTGTAAGAAATTGAAACCGCTCTCGTGGACAAAAAAGTCGGAAGTTGATTGTAGTCGCCGATTCCCAATGGGATGGGCTTTCACCGATTGCGGGGGAATCCGTAGGCGCCGCTCGTAGCGGCGCTGGCCGGGTTCGCCCAAATGCTCGGGGATTGTCGAGGACGTGCGGCTGCGAGCCGCACCTACGAAAAACCATCATCACTCCGTAGGCGTTGCCTCGGCGAACCAAATCCCCGGCGCGCCTTCCTCCCCCTCTCCCAATGCTGGGAGAGGGGGCAGGGGGTGAGGACCTGTGGCTGCGAGCATCGCAGAGTGATTTTGCGAGAGACAATCGAATCAACGGCGATTCCGTTGCGCCGGAGATCATCAACAAGTTATTGTTTGCTGAGGAGGATGCACAATGTACAAAGGATTCCGTATCCTGGTTTCTTTGCTGTTCGGCCTTGTGCTTGTCGGCTGCACCCTGGCGCCGGCAGCGCAACCGGGCACAGAGCAGCCCGCCGCCCAACCCAAGCGCGTCGTGTATCTGATCAACGGCGCCCTGGGCGACAACGCCTTCTATGACTCCGGCAAGGCGGGCATCGACGCGCTGGCGGCCAACTACGGCGTCGAGACGCGCACCATCGAGGCCAACTTCGACGCCGGCAAGTATGAGCCGTCGCTGCAGGCGGCGGTGAGCTACGCCGACGTCATCTTCGTCATCTCCTACGGCTTCGAGGATCAGCTCAAGGCGATCGCCGATAAAAATCCAGACAAAATCTTCGTCAACCTCGACACCGTGGTGCAAAACAGCGCCAACACCATCACCTCGGTCGACTTCATCGAGGAGGAGAGCGCCTATCTCGCCGGCGTCGTGGCGGGCATGCTGACCCTCGACACGAGCGTGCCCAACATCAACCCGGAGAAGATCGTGGGCGTCGTCGGCGGCGACGTTGACCCCGTAGTGAATTCTTTCATCTTTGCCTACGAGAACGGCGCGAAATCGGTCGATCCGGAGATCGTCGTGTTGAAGAAGTCGCTTGGCGGCGCCTGGGACGATGCAGCCAAAGGCAAACAGGCGGCCCTGCAGCTCTACGACCAGGGAGCGGACGTGGTCTTCCAGGTGGCGGCTGCAGCGGGCATCGGCGTTTTGCAGGCGGCGCGCGAGCGCAACCTCTACGCCATTGGCGTGGACACCAACCAGAACGACCTGGAGCCGGGCCATGTCGTCGCTTCCGACATCAAGGACGTCGGCAAGGCGATCCAGGACGTCTACAAGAGCATCGTCGAGGGAACCTATCAGCCCGGCGCCGTGCTCCAGTATGGCCTGGCCAGCGGCGGCGTCGATCTGGTGACGGAAGCGAAAGTCAAAGTGTTGCCGGAGGCGATCGAACAGCGCGTGATGGAGCTGCGCCAGCAGATCATCGATGGAACGCTGAAAATCGAGCTGTACGACGGCCGCGACGTCTGGCAATAGCGCATCCCTCTAAAGCACAAACTATGGCCGCAGGCGGCGGAATGTCAACCCAGCGCGCAGAGGCGCAAGTCGCAGACCGCAGCGTGCAACTTGCGCCTCCTCTCATCCAGATGCAAGGCATCGTGAAGGTCTATCCGCCCAACGTGCTGGCGCTGGATGACGCGACGGTGAGCTTCGCCGACGGCGAGATCCACGCGCTCGTCGGCGAAAACGGCGCGGGCAAGAGCACGCTGATGAAGGTGCTTTATGGCCTTGTCCACCACGACCGGGGCGAAATTCGCTATCGAGGCCGTCCGGTGCGCTTTCGCTCCCCCGGCGAAGCGATCGCGGCGGGCATCGGCATGGTGCACCAGGAAATCCTGCTCATCAACGAATATACGGTGTGGGAAAACATCGTGCTCGGCGCAGAGCCGGTCGATCGCCTGGGACGCATCGACAGAAAGCGTGCGCGCGGCGAAGTGCAGGCAATCATCGACCGCTTTCATTTTGCGCTCGACCCTGACGCTATCGTGGCCGACATCTCCGTGGCGGCGCGTCAAAAAGTGGAAATCCTCAAGCTCCTCTATCGCGACGTCTCCGTGCTGATCCTGGACGAACCGACCGCAGTGCTGACGCCGCAGGAGATTCCCCAGCTCTTCGCCGAGCTGCGGGAGCTGCGCAACGAAGGACATACGATCCTCTTCATCTCGCACAGGCTGGAGGAGGTGCTCGAGCTGGCGGAGCGGGTGACGGTGCTGCGCAAGGGCCGCGTCGTCGCTACGCTCCCCGCCGCCCAGACGACGCGCAGCGAGCTGGCCGCGCTGATGGTCGGCCGCGAGGTGCTTTTCAGCTCGCGGCGCACGCCTCAGGCGCCCGGCGACGTCGTCTTCGCCGTCGAGGGATTGCGCTACGAAGACGAGCACGGCCGCGTCCGGCTTAAGGACGTTCACTTGCAGGTGCGCGCCGGTGAGCTGGTCGGCGTGGCGGGCGTGGAAGGCAACGGCCAACTGGAGCTCGTCAACGCCATCACCGGCCTGCTTCAACCGACGGCGGGAACGCTGCGCGTCGCCGGCGTCGATCTCACCCACGCGCCGATCCTGGAGCGACGGCGCTACATCGCCTACGTTCCGCAAGACAGGGGGCGCATGGGCGGCAGCCTGGCCGCCTCGGTGGTGGAAAACGCCATCATGACCCATCACCGTCTCAACCCACGGCTGACGCGCTGGAAAGGGCTGCTGCTCGATCGAAAGGCCGCGCACCGTTTCACCGATGCGCTGGCGCAGCGCTTCAACGTGAGCATGCCCGCCCGCGCTGCGCCGTTGCGCGCGCTCTCCGGCGGCAATCAGCAGAAGGTGATCCTGGGCCGCGAGCTGCTGCTGGAATGCCCTTTCATCCTGCTCGACCAACCGACACGCGGGCTGGACGTCGGCTCGATCGAGTATGTGCATGACCAGATGCTGGCGATGCGTCGCGCCGGTCGCGGCCTGTTGATGATCTCGGCCAATCTCGAAGAGATTTTCCTGCTGGCCGACCGCATTGTGGTGCTGCACCGTGGAGAGATCGTCGCCGATCTGCCCGTCGAGCAGGCCACGGTCGAACAGATAGGCCGCTACATGCTGGAAGGAAAGGCTTGATCGCAGATGGCAAGGGTGCTCAACGCTGCGCTTGGCGTTCTCATTGCACTGGCGCTCGGCGCACTGATCATGCTGGCGCAGGGCTACGATCCGTTGGCCAGCTACGCGGCGCTGTTTCAGTTTTCGCTCGGCAGCCCCTACGCGCTGGCGACCACCTTCAAAAACGCCGTCCCGCTCGTGCTCACCGGCCTTTCCGCAGCCATCGCCTTTGCATCGGGGCCGGTCAACCTGGGCCAACCCGGCCAGTTGCTCATGGGCGCGCTGGCGGCGACCATCGCCGGCCTCTATCTCGACCTGCCGCCGCTGGTGATGATCCCGACGCTGGCGCTGCTGGCGATGGCGGCCGGGGCGCTCTGGTCTGGCCTGGCCGCGCTGTTGCGTCAGGCCTTCGGCATGAGCGAGTTCATCGTCACTTTGATGCTGAACATCGTGGCGGATTACTTCACGCTGTGGGCGATCACCTACCCTTTCAAGGACGCCGCCGCCTATTCGCCGATGACGCCGCCGATTGCGACGAGCGGCTGGCTGCCGGAGTTCGGCGACTGGAACAGCGCAGTCTTCTGGATGCTGGCGGCGACGGCGCTGATGTGGTTTCTGCTGGCGCGCACGCGCCCGGGCTATGAATGGCGCATCGGCGGGCAAAATTCGCTCTTCGCCCGGCTAGGCGGCTGCCCTGTGGACCGCAACTTCATCCTTGTGATGCTCCTGACCGGCGCATTGGCCGGGCTGGCGGGCGGCCTGTTGATCATGGGCGGGCCGCATCGCTTTTTGCGCGGGCTGGGCGCTAATTACGCGTGGGACGGCGTCATGATCGCCATCGTCGCCAACAACAGCCTGCCCGGCGTGCTGGCGTACGGCCTCTTCTTCGCCGCCATCCAGACCGGCGCGCTGGGCATGGAGCTGATCACCGCAGTCCCGAGCGAAATCGTCCTGGTGCTTCAGGGCGCGCTCGTGTTGGTCATCGTCGCCAGCCGCGAGGCGCTGCATCAGCTCGCCGACCGCCTGGCCGCGCGACGACAGGCGCAGCGCAGGGCCAAACAAGCTCCCTTCCTGGAAAGCGTGGAACAACCATGAACATTCTCACCGGTCTGCTCAACGGCGCAATTTCAGGGGCGACGCCCATCCTGCTGGCTGCACTGGGCGGCGCCTTCACCTTCTACGCCGGCGTCTTCAACATCGCCATGGAAGGAATGATGTTGATGGCCGCCTTCTGCGCCGTGTGGGGCTCCTTCACCTTCGGGTCTTGGCTCGCCGGGGTGCTGCTGGCCATCCTCGGCGCGCTGGCGCTGGCGTTGATCTTCATCGTCTTCGCCGTCTGGCTGGACACCGACGAGTTCGTCACCGGCATCGCTCTCAATCTTTTCACTCTCGGCGCCACGACCTATCTGCTGCGCCAGAGCTTCGGCGTCAAGGGCGTCTTCGCCGGGCCGGGCATCGACCCAATCCCGCGGCTGCATCTCCCCCTGCTCGCCGACGTTCCTCTGCTCGGCGCCGTCCTTTCCGGGCAAAATCTGATGGTCTACGCCGCCGCCCTGGCGACGCTGATCAGCGCTTTTCTGGTCTTCCGCACCCGCTTTGGCCTGCGGCTGCGCGCCGCCGGTTACAACGCCGCCAGCCTCGACTCCTCCGGCGTCTCTTCGGCGCGCATGCGCGTCTATTCACTGCTGCTGTGCGGCGTGCTCTGTGGGCTGGCGGGCGCGTTTCTCTCGCTCGGCTACGTCACGCTCTTCTCAGAGAACATGTCGGCGGGCCGCGGGTGGATTTCGTTGGCCGCCATCATTCTCGTCAACGGCAATCCGTGGGGCGTGGCGATCATCTCGCTGCTCTTCGGCTTCGCCGACGTGCTCGGCCTGCTTTTGCAAAGTTATCAAGTTCCTTCTCAATTCACCGCCATGACGCCTTACCTGGCCACGTTGGCGGCCCTGTATCTTTACGCCCGTCGTCATCGCAAGGAGCGCAGCTATGTCAACCGTTAACCCGTCCACTCCGCGCCGCGCCTGGCAGATCGACCGGGAGCTGCGCCTCAGCGCAGTTCCGCTCGACCGCCGCATTCACCCCAGCGACTGGTACACCAGCGAGACCGTCTTTCCCACCGGCGACGATCTGTTGCTGCTCTTCTGGGATGCGCGCGTGCCCGGCTCCGGCGCGCCGGAGATTCCCTACGTCGAGATGGTGGAGTCGATGGCGAACCAGGGCTATGACGTGACCAAAGCCGAGGCGCTGCTGCCGGAAGGGATCGAGCTGGCGCGCGCCAGACGCATCGACGACCTGCGCGCGCTGACGGCCGAGCTGTTGGCTCGGCTGCACGACGCCCCACGTATTCCCAACCATCCCTACTGGCGCTACGACTATCCGGGGCCAGGATGGAAGGCGGTGCGCGCCTCGCTGCGCGACGCCGACCCGGAGCAGGATCGTCGGGCGCTGGAAAGACTGGAGGAGAAAACGCTGGCGGGCTGGCTCTGTCAACTGGCGGGCGGAGCATTCGGCACCGCCATCGAAGGCTATCACACCGACCGCATCGCCGAAGTCTACGGCGTGATCGACGCCTACATCACGACTCCGGAGACGATGAACGACGACGTCGTCTATGAGCTGGTCTTCCTCGATGTCTTTGAGCGCTATGGCCGTCGCCTCACCTCGCGGCGCCTCGGGCTGGAATGGGTGCGTCAGATTCCCTTCGGCTGGTCGGCGGAGTGGATTGCGCTGCGCAACCTGAACATGGGACTCATGCCGCCTCGCTCCGGCTCGTTCCGCAACCCCTACGTCGACTGGATCGGCTGTCAGATGCGCGGCATGGTCTGCGGGATGGTGGCGCCGGGCTGGCCGCTGGAAGCCGCGCGGCTGGCTTACCTCGACGGCGTGGTCTCTCACGCGCGCAACGGCGTCTACGGCGGCATGTATGCCGCCGTCCTGACGGCGCTGGCCTATGTCCGCAACGACGAGCGCGCGCTGCTGGAGGAGGCGCTGAACTATCTCCCGCCCGGCAGCGAGTACGTCGCCGTGGCGCGCGAGATCCTGGCCGTCCTGCGCAGCGAGCCGAACCCGGCGGCGGCGTGGCGACTGCTCGACGCCCGCTTCGAGGAGTACAACTGGATTCACGCCTATCCGAACCTGGCGGCCGACATGTTGGCGCTCTGGCACGCGCGCGGCGACCTGACGACCGCCTTCCGCTGGCTGGCGCACGCCGGCCTGGATGTGGATTGCAACGCCGGCCTCGTGGGCACCGTGCTGGGCATCATGCACGGCGCGCCGGAGAAGTGGGCGGCGCCTTTGAACGATCTGCTGGAAACCTACCTGCGCGGCAAGGAGCGACTCTCAATTCGGGCGCTGGCGGCGCGTACGGCGCATCTGGCGCGGATGTAAACGGCGAAGGTCGGAAGTAGAAGCATCCAGGGCGGGTGGTTTTTATGCGTGCACTCATAGCCGTCAACGGCGTCATCCAGGATTATTCTTCCCTTCAACCCCTCCTGCGCGACGACGATTACCTGGTCGCCGCCGACGGCGGCGCTTTGCATTGGCTGGCGCTTGGGCGCACGCCGCACGTCGTCGTCGGCGACCTCGACAGCCTGCCTGCGGACCTGGTGGAGAGCCTGGCTGCGCAGGGCGTGCGCATCGAACGACATCCGCGAGAGAAAGATCAGACCGACATCGAACTCGCCATCGAGCGCGCCCTTCGCGACGGCGCCGACGAGGTGCTTCTGATCGGCGCCTTGGGGGGACGATTGGATCAGACGCTCGCCAACGTGCTACTTCTGGCCCAGCGCAACTGGCCGGCGTCGGTGCAGTTGGTCGAGGGAGAGCAGATCGCCGAGGTGGTGCGCGGGCCGGGTGCGCTCGCATTCGGCGGCGCGCCCGGAGACCTCGTCAGCCTGATCCCCCTCAGCCCGACCGTGCAAGGCGTCACCTATCGCGGACTGCGCTATCCGCTTGAAGAGGCCGAGCTGTCCCTCGGCTCTACGCGGGCGATCAGCAACGAAATGGCGGAGCCGCACGCAAGCATCTTCATCCGACAGGGGCTGGCGCTGGTCGTGCGCACGCTCAACTATCGCGCGGAGGATGAAGGATCGACCGAAGGTCCGTGAACAGCGTCGTCTGGCCCTGCAGCCTGCACTGTCTGAGCGTCCTTGCGCTTTGTGTGAAGCGCCAGCGCGCCGGCTGAAAGAAGCGCCAGGGCCAGACCGATCAGCTGGCTGGTGCGGAAGGGGCCGGTCATGGCGCCGGGGGCGGCGAAGGCGTCGGCGACCATCAACACAAGCCCGACGGCCAGCCCAACATGGCCGAGGGTGCGGCCTGGGCGTTGCGGGTCGGCCGCCGGCCAGACAAAAACGACGCCCAGCGCGAATCCCAGCGCCCGGTAGAGCGCAGCGGGATGTTGCATTTCGCCGAAATAGGGCCGCGCCCAGGGCAGGTCGCTGGGCAACCCCGTGATGGCGCCGGTCAGATAGTCGGAAACCGCCAGAATGGCGCCCGCCGTCAACAGCCCCATCGAAAGGGCCGCCGCCACGCGCAGCGGTTCCAACGACTGACGCAGCAGATAGGCGTATCCCGCCGCCAGGGCGGCGATGACGCCCGGCCAAAAGGCGAAGCCGCTCGGCCGCAAGCTGAAGATCAGGAGCGGTTCTGCGGAATAGACATACCAGAACTGGAAGACGTTCCACAACCTTGCTACAATCAATCCGGCCAGGATGGCCAGCAGCCCGACGTTCCAGACGTCGTCGGTGCGCAGGCCAAAGCGACGCCCGAAGCGGCCGGCGCTTTCCAGCCCGAAAAAGAGGGCCAACATGGCGAAGATCGGGCCGGTGGGCAGCGTAACGGGTCCAAAAGGAAGCGCTGGATACATGTTTGCTTGATCAACCAGAAAATTTGAAAGGATCGGTTCGAATATGCGGATTCTTGTCACCGGCGGCGCCGGTTTTTTGGGCAGTCATCTGTGCGACCGTCTGCTCGCCGAAGGGCACGACGTGATTGCGATGGACAATTTGATCACCGGCACAACGGACAACATTGCACATCTCGCCGGCAACCGCCGTTTTCAATTTATCCACCACGACGTCACGAACTACATCTACATCAAAGGCCCCCTCGACGCCATTTTACACTTCGCCAGCCCCGCCAGTCCAATTGACTACCTGGAGCTGCCCATTCAAACGCTGAAGGTGGGCAGCCTGGGCACGCACAACGCGCTGGGGTTGGCGATGGCGAAGGGCGCACGCTTTCTGCTCGCCAGCACGAGCGAGGTCTACGGCGACCCACTGGTGCATCCTCAATCGGAAAGTTATTGGGGCAACGTCAACCCGATCGGCCCGCGCGGGGTCTACGACGAGGCCAAACGTTTCGCCGAGGCGATGACGATGGCCTACCACCGCCATCACGGCGTAGACACGCGCATCGTGCGCATTTTCAACACCTATGGCCCGCGCATGCGCCTGCGCGACGGCCGCGTGGTGCCCAACTTCGTCAGCCAGGCGCTGCGTCGGGAGCCGCTCACCGTCTACGGCGACGGCAGGCAGACGCGCAGCTTCTGCTATGTGAGCGATCTGATCGAGGGCATCTATCGCCTGCTCATGAGCGACGAAGTGGAGCCGGTCAACATCGGCAACCCCACCGAGATGACGATCCTGGAATTCGCCACGCTCATCAACGAGCTGACCGGCAACCCGGCGGGCATCCGCTTTGAACCGCTGCCCAAAGACGACCCCAAACAGCGCCAGCCCGACATCTCCAAAGCGCGGCGCGTCCTAGGCTGGGAGCCGAAAGTTGACCTGCGCACCGGCATGACGCAGACGGTGGAGTGGTTCAAGGCGCAGTTGGGGGTGTGAAAGTGATATTGACCCGATTGGAGAGGTTCACGACCACGTCCATGGTCTCGTCCGGGCCGGTGATCTCCTCGGCGTAGCGCTCAATATCGAGAAGGCCGGGCAGTCGAGCAAGGAAACTTGACGAATTTGCGCAGGCCGGCTTCGATGGATTCCACCCGCGAGGGTTGGCGCCAGTGCTCCGTCGTTTCACTGCGTTGAGACGAGCCACACCTCGAAAGAAAGACCTTGGCATCATCAGGGAAATGTTTCCAGGGCAAGGTAGGCGGCCATCAGCGCCTTGAACAACCGACCATGATTGGGCACCTTGAGATGCAGCAGCTCATGCACGATGACTTCGCGACGAAAATCAGCAGGTTGACGCAGCAGGTCGGCGTCGAAGGTGAGCCGGCCCTGCGAGGAGCAGCTGCCCCACTTGCGCTTCATCGGGCGGATGCGGATCTCGCGGGGGGTGACCCCGATGCGCTGTGCCCAGGCCTCGACCTCGGCGCGGAACAGGTCCAGCGGCACGGCCTGCTCCAGCGGCTGCCACTCCGGAGCGCCGGCTTTCCTCATTCGGCGGCCCTCCGCAACAGGTTCAGCATGGCATCGGCCCAGGCCACTACGTCCTGGACGCCGATGTCCAGCAGCGCTTTGTACAGACGGCCTCGCACCTCGCCCTCCTGCCTCTGGTTGACCATCCAGTGAGGCCATGCCACAAAGGCCGCTTCCATCGCCTGGGCGACCCGGCCGGCGGCCGCGGGGGAAACCTGATGGGTGCGCAGCCACCATTCCACGGCGAAGGCCTGTGGGGAGAGGGGGCTGGATTGGCGCTCGGCGTGGGCCTGGTTGAGTTGCTGCACCAGCTCGTCCAGTTCGCGCAGCGCCTCCTGCGACTCGATCTGTCTTTCCTCAAAGCGCCGACGGATTTCCTCGGCGCGCTCGCCGATGGAGAGCAGGTAGGGCGCGGCGCTGCCCTCTTCCTCCACCAGCCGGTGCAGCTCTTTCAGCAGGTTGAAGACCTTGACGGTGTCGGGCTTGTCGGCGTTGAGCAAGGCCAGCAGCGCCGCCGGCCCGATCTCATAGTTCACCGTCGGCTCCCGCAGCAGGCCGGCGCGGCTGTGTCGTTGGACGATCTCGGCGGTCTTGCGCAGGAAGGACCTGTCCACCGGCGCGTGCGGCTCGTAGGCGGCGCGCAGCAGGCGATACATCTCCACCAGGCGCTGGTAGTCCTCCAGGAAGGGGCGCAGGAACGGGTCGGGCGAGAGGATCTCGTAGAGCTCTTCGAGCTCGCGGAAGAAACGGTAGAACGTTTCCCGCGGCGCCTTGTCGCGGAAGTGCTCCAGCACGGCCTCGGTCGCCTTGTCGCCGGCTCGTCCGGCGGTCAGGGGCAGATATGTCCTGCGGCCCTCCTCCATCAACTGGTTGAACCGCGCCTGCAACACGTCAATCCCCTCCACCACGCTGCTCACTTCCTGCGAGTCGAAAGCCAGCGCGCGCTCCAGGTTCTCGAACACGCCTACGAAGTCCAGGATCAGGCCGGTGGTCTTGCGCTGGCCGTCCTCGCTCTCGTAGGGGCGGTTGACGCGGGCGATGGCCTGGAGCAACACGTGGTCGCGCATGGGCTTGTCCAGGTACATGCAGTAGAGGATGGGCGCGTCGTAGCCGGTGAGGAGCTTCTCGGTGACGATGAAGAGCTGCGGGTTCTCGCCCGGCTTGCGGAAGGCCTGGCGCAGACGGCGCTCCTCGTCCTCGCTCAGGTGGTGGCGCTTGAGGTGGGGCGGGTCGTTGTGCCCGGCGCTGATGACCA
The DNA here is from genome assembly GCF_937128415.1 of uncultured Caldilinea sp. Taxonomy (GTDB): domain Bacteria; phylum Chloroflexota; class Anaerolineae; order Caldilineales; family Caldilineaceae; genus Caldilinea. The sequence continues at coordinate 65,908 of NZ_CAKZMJ010000069.1, read as the reverse complement.
CGGCGCTCCAGTCGGGCGGCAGATGGCGGTCCAGCGCCTCCTTATAGAGGGCGCACGCCTCGCGGTCGGCGGCGACGAGGAAGGCTTTGTAACCCATCGGTTGCACCGTTTGCCGGAAGTGTTCGGCCACGAAGGCGGCGATTTTTTCCACCCGCTCGCGGTTCTTGAGCATGTTGGTCAGGGTCACGGCGCGGTCGAGGACGCGGTTGATCTCCTCGATGTCCGCCACGCCCTCCAGCTCAGCCGCCGCCCAGAACTCCCGCTCCATCGCCTCGCGGTCGGCGATCAGGTCGTTGGGGGCAAGCTGATAGTGCAGCGGCACGGTGGCGCCGTCCTGGATGGACTCGCGGATGGAGTACTTGTCCAGGTACCCCTGCGGGTCGTCCCCGCCGAAGGTCTTGAAAGTGCCCCTGCCGTGCGCGGTGCGGTCAATGGGGGTGCCGGTGAAGCCGACGAAGGTGGCGTTGGGCAGCGCGCCCATCAGGTAGTTGCCCAGGTCGCCGCCCGTGGAGCGATGGGCCTCGTCCACCAGCACAAAGACGTTGCTGCGCGTGCACAGGTCGGCCGGCATGTCGTCGAACTTGTGGATCATGCTGACGATCAGGCCGCGCGTGTCGGCCTTGAGCAGATCCCGCAGGTGGCGTTTGGAGAGGGCCAGGTGCACCCGGCCGAAGCCGATGGCCTCCAGGTTCTGGAAGAGCTGCTGCTCCAGCTCGTTGCGGTCCACGATGAGCAGGACGGTGGGGTTTTGAAAATGGGGATCCTCCAGCAGCAGGCGGGCGATGGTGAGCATGGTGTAGGTCTTACCGGAGCCCTGGGTGTGCCAGACAAGCCCACGATGTTTTTGGGGGTCGCGCGCCCGCGATAGCACCCGCTCGGCGGCGCGCATCTGGTGGGGGCGCAGGACGACCTTGGTCAGCTCCCCGTCCTTACGGGCGAAAAGAATGTAATCCGTCAGCACGCGCAGCACGCGGCGCGGGGCGACGAAGGATTTGACCAGGGTTTCAAAATCCGGTAGGGGCGAATCATGATTCGTCCCTACCTCCTCCCGCCAGTTGAACAGGGTCTTGCGCGAGAGGGACCAGGTGGCGCCGTAGAAGAACTGGATCAGGTGGGTCAGGGCGAAAAGCTGCGCCTGGGCCATGAGATCGGGGGCCTCGGCGTGGTAGCGGCGGATCTGGTCGAGGGCCTCGGCGATGCCCTCCAGGTGCGTGGCCGCCTTGGTCTCGACCACGATGACCGGGATGCCGTTGACCAGGAACACGACGTCGGCGCGGATGCGCCGCGCGCCGCTTTGAAAGGGGAACTCGTCGGTGACGTGAAAGCGGTTGGCCTCCGGCCGCTGCGCGTCCAGCAGGCGCAGGTTGCGCTCGCGGCGCTCGGCCTCGACGAAGATGGTCTTCAGCCCCTTAAGGTGCTCCCAGGCCTCGCGGTTGCCCTCGATGTCGGCGCGCAGGGAAAGCAGGCGGCGCACGACCTCCTCTGCTTTGGCTGCGCTGGTCACCACCCCCGGGTTGAGACGCTGGAGCTGCTCCACCAGCACCGGCTGTAGGAAGGGCTTGTCCTCGCCCCCGCGCAGACGCAGCGCTTCTTCAGGCGCGAGGTAGGTCCAGCCAGCCTCGGCGGCATACCGGATGAGCGGGTTCTGGACGGTGTGACGTTCGGAGGAGAGGGTCATGGGGCATCTCCCGCAGCATGGTGTCGGTCGTCGTCCTGGAACATTTCCCAAATCTCGCGCGCCAACGGATCGCTACCGGTGCGTTGATCGTTTTCGCGGTCCAAATGCCAGCGCAGGGGATTTTCCTGAATGTAACGGCGGATGGCGTTCAGGGCGCGTTCGTCCCGGATGATGTGTTCGTAGTAATTGCGTTGCCAGATGGGTGCGCTGGGGGTGTGGCGTAATTCGTTGATGCGTTTGGTCACGGCGGATTTGAATTGACCGATGATGGCGCCAACCGATTGCGGCACGGGGCCACGCGGTGGTAGGGGCGACGCATGCGTCGCCCCTACGTTTTGCGTCCCCGCGTTGTTGTCATTGGCCACAATCCACAACACGCCGTGGATATGATTGGGCATGATCACGAACACATCCAATTGAACGTGCGGAAAATGCACAGGAATGTCGCGCCAACATTGCGCGGCGATGCATCCGGCGTCGTTCAACCGCATCACCCCGTTCACCACTGCGCCGAAAAAATGCGCCCGATCGTGCGTGCAGATGGTGATGAAATACGCGCCCGGCTGGGTGTAATCGTACCCCTTGAGGCGAATCGAACGGCGATGATGGCGGTTGGGATCATAACGCATCATGCCCCGTCCTTGATTGAATTGTTTTGATCGCTGTAGGGGCAAGGCACTGCCTTGCCCCTAAGATTTCAATGGCAGCCACCGGCACCCGCCGTCGTGCGGTCATCAGATCGTGCAACAGGGTCTTGAAGAGGTCCCCCAGCGCGCGGGCATACGCCTCCTCCGCCGCGATGCGCCGATCTACCGCCTGCAGGATGCGCGCAATCTCGCGTTGCTCGGAGAGAGGGGGGAGGGGAATGAGAAGAGATAACACAACCGATTTTGGAAGACGCTGTCTGCCAGTTGTACCTTCCATCTTTGCAGCAAGGTCTTGTCTCACTTCTGGTTGCAAAAGATACAAAGCCAGGAATTCTGTGTTCAGTTCGTCTTTTGGGCGAATGGGAAAAACTTCTGTAGTTGCATATCCCCATCCTCCGGGTATGCCCCTAACAATGCCTTGTTTCCCATTCTCAAGACAAGGGGTTATTTTGGCTAATAGAAAGTCACCTTCTGAAACAGTCACGCCACTACGCACTTCTTCCGGCGCTCTCAATTCCCACCGAGAAATAAAGATTCCATTTTCTGGGATTATTGACATCGGGATGAACGGTACAAAGAGTCGTTCTTCTCGCATCGTACGAGATGGTCCAACGGAGACCACCTCCCCCAACCTGACCACCTGCCAATGTTCGGGCAGGGGGCCGATTTCGGTCTCCCGTAGGGGCGAAACATGTTTCGCCCCTACATGGGCTGCACCGTCCGCAACACGTGCGCGATCGCTCGCTGCTCGGGGAGCGGGGGGAGGGGGATGGGAAGATTTTTGATTATGGTCTGGCTAATGTTTGGCTGCGCACCGCCATATCGTTGATTCAACAAATCTTCTCTTAAGTGAATCAGGGTATAGAATAAGTAATCTGAGAGAAGATGCGGATATGGGAAAATTGCACAAATTGCTTGATTAGTGGCAGCGTCCAGTCCCAACAACCCTACTTTTCCAGCAGTAGCGCCATACATTGCAAGTAATAACGTGCCTTTTGGAAATATTTTGGCATTTGAATTCTTCAATCCGCTCTCAGTCAGGCTTTCGCTTGCGAACTTAACCTCAGTGTCATTCAACTCTCCCGATTTGACCCACGCGATCGGACCGCCGAAATACTCCGGCTTACCTCTATCGGGTGTCCCGCCACTCTTGGTTTCCACCACCTCCCCCAACCTCACCACCTGCCAATCTTCGGGCAGGGGGCCGAGTTCGGTTATCTTGAAGCCCTCGGGAATGTTCTGGATTTCATTCGCCATCGTCTACCTCATCCAGCAGACGGGTCATCTGTTCTCGTAACAGCGGCACGTCTTGGGTAGCCGTCACCCAAACGATGCGCCAGTCCACCGCAAAATATTCGTGTACGGCGATGTTGCGAAAGGCGACAATATCCGGCCACGGAATCTCCGGGTGTCGCTCGGTGAAGCCTTTGGGCAGGCGTGCCGCCGCTTCGCCAACGACGATGAGCTTTTGCAGCACGGCGCTTTGCCGCAGTTCATCCTGCATGAAGTCGGACTCACCGATGCCTTTCAAAAACCGCTCAATGGCCTCTGCGGCCTGGAGGATGTCTATCAGGTATAAACGCTCAGGCCGCATAGATCACCTGCTCCTCGCGCAAAATGGCCTCGCGAATCGCGGGTTTCAGGCCGCTGCGAGGCACCAAATCCACCGGTCTGCCCAGCAGACTGGACAATTCTCGCGCCATGCGGCTCAAGGTAACAAAACCCACCGCAGTGTCCGGCTCGAACTCCACCAGCACGTCCACATCGCTTTGCGGGCCAAAGTCCTCACGCAACACGGACCCGAACAAGGATAGTCGTCGTGCCCGATACCGCCGGCACAACTCCTTGATCTCAGCTTCTGGAATAGCGATGGTGGTTATCATGGTTCTTCCTCCGATGGTTTGAAGCCCAACTGTAGCAGCACCTTCCGCAATGCCCGCTCGGCCTCGGCGCGCTCCTCCTCGGCCTCCTCCAGGCGGACCAGGGCTTCTTCTAAGGGCAAATCATGATTTGCCCCTACCCCGTTCGTGCTCACATAGCGGCTGGGCGAAAGGTTGTAATCATTGCGCGCGGCCTCGTCGCGGGTGATGACCGCATGTAAGGGCACGGCATGCCGTGCCCCTACATCGCCCCACGCATGATAAATCTCCGCGATGGCCTCGATGTGTTCTGCGGCCAGGTAATTCTTCGGCCGGCCCTTGGCGAACAACTGGCTCGCGTTGATGAGCAGGATCTCGCCGGGGCGGCGCTTGCGGCGGTTGACGACGATGATCACGCCTGGCGCGGTGGTGTTGTAGAACAGGTTCTCGGGCAGCAGGACGACCGCCTCCACCAGGTCGGCCTCGACGAAGGCCTTGCGGATGTCGCGCTCGCGGTTGCTGCCCTGGTTGCCGCTGCCGCGGCTGACCGCGCCGGTGTCCAGCACCACCGCCATGCGCCCGCGCTCGTTGAGCGAGGCCAGCATGTGCTGCAGCCAGCCCCAGTCCGCCGAGGAGGACGGCGGCGCGCCGTAGCGAAAGCGGTCAAAGGGGTCGTTCGCGTACAGCTCTTGCCCGAAGTTCTGGTTCCACATCGGGTTGGCCGTCACCAGGTCGAAGGTCTGCAGGCGGCCGGCGCCGTCCTTGAAGGCCGGCTGGCGCATGGTGTCGCCGATGCGGATGTCGGCCTCGATGTCGTGGATGACGGCGTTCATGCGCGCCATGGCGAACGTCGCCGGGTTGATCTCCTGGCCGAAGACGCGCAGCGGGGCAAGGGTGGGCGGCAGCGTCACCCGGCCGTTTTCGCGCTGCCCATGCCGTTCCAGGAGGCGCAGATGGCACTTGATCAGCAGCCCGCCCGACCCGCAGGCGGGGTCGTAGACCGTCATCCCAGGCTCCGGCTCCAACAGCCGCGCCATGAGGATGCCCACCTCGCGCGGGGTGTAGAACTCGCCGGCCGATTGCCCCTGCCCCTCGGCGAACTTGCGCAGCAAGTACTCGTAGGCGCGGCCGAGGATGTCCGGCTCCACATCCTCCAGCCCCAGGCGGTGGCGCGAGAGCACTTCGATCAGCGCGGCCAGATGCTCGTCCGAGATGATGCGCTGGCCCGCGGCGGTGGCGTTGAAGTCCACCATGTCAATCACGCCGGAGAGACGCGGGTTCTCGCGCGCCACCGACCGCACGGCGTCGGTGAGATACTGTCCCAGGCCCACCGTCTGCCGGCGGATGGCCTCCCAGCGCGCCGGGGGCGGGATGTAGAAGCGCACCAACGACACCTGCCCGCGCGCCCGCTCCTGTTCCAGCAGAGACTGAGCGATCTTTGCGCCGCCGAACTGCGCCTCCAGGCGGGCCATCTCGTCGTCGAACACGTCCGACAGGCGCTTGAGGAAGACCAGCGGCAGGATGTAGTCCTTGAACTTAGGCGCGTCCACCGGCCCGCGGATGGCGCAGGCGGCGTCCCACAGCCAGGTTTCAAGGGTTTGGATGTCCATCATACGTTTTCCTTGTTCTGGAAACGCCCGGTCCGAAACGTGCTTCTCCTTCTGCTGCGGTCGTCATTCCGGTGGCGGAGGATGTCGCACGCCCGCCAGATGTCGGCGGCGAGGGTCTCACGGGTTTGGGCGTTGGGCATAGGGCGTTTTTCTTACCACGAAGGCACGAAGACACGAAGATTTTAAGATCTTTCATTTCCTTCGTGTCTTTGTGTCTTCGTGGTCATTTATCATAATGCAATGCGAGTGATACCGTCCTTGATCAGCGGCGCGTTGAAGTTGATCAGGAAGCCGAGGCGCTTGCCGGTCAGCTTGATCTGGGTCAAAAGCTGGGCGGTGTAGACGGGATGCATGACCTCCACCGCTTTCAGCTCACAGATGATCCGCTCCTCCACCAGCACATCGAGGCGCAAGCCCTCATCAAACCGAATGCCGTCGTACTCGATGGGCACAACCACCTGGCGACGAAAGGACAATCCTCGTTTACGCAGCTCATGGCAGAAGCAGACCTCATACACATTTTCCAGCAGACCAGGGCCCAGGTTCTTGTGCACCGCATAGGCCGCATCCACGATCAGACGGGCAATGCGCTCATCTTCTTCGGGGATGGGAGAATGCTTCACGGTCTCTCCTTCGTGCCTTCGTGTCTTTGTGGTTAGGTAATTTACCACGAAGACACGAAGACACAAAGAGAACAGATAGAATCTCTTCGTGTCTTTGTGTCTTCGTGGTTGCCCTCCCCCTCACAAATAGATCCCCCGCTGTGGCCGTATCGAGTGCAAGGAGCACTGCAGCTGTGGAGAGCATCATGTCTGGTCAAAGCCGGTGAGGCAAAAGCGCCGGTGGTTGCATCGCCGAAGCGGAGCCCTCGTAAGAAGAAAAGCGTGATGGGATGCCGAAGAGAAGTTACGCGATGGATAGAGAATGCAATGCCTCAACGCTTCGCTCGCCCGTCGCCGTCAGGCGAATGGTGCGTGCGTCGGGCTCTTCAGGGTCGATGATCAGCTCGATGCGCAGCAGGTCGGCGGGGAGCAAGGCGGCGATGCGGTCGGCCCACTCGATGGCGAGCACTGTGCGTTCATCGCCGTCGGCGCCGGTGAGCAGGTCGGTGAGGCCAAAGGTCGCAGCGTCGGCGAGGGTGGCCTGTTCGGCGAGCCGATAGGCGTCGACGTGCACCAGGCGCAAGCCGTTGTCTGCGAGGTGTTCGTTGATCAAAATGAAGGTGGGGCTGGTGATGCGGCTGCGCACCCCCATCCCTGCGGCAAGCCCCTGCACAAAGGTCGTTTTGCCGGCGCCGAGGTCCCCGCACAGCGCCAGCACCTCTCCCCCACGCAGCGCGTGGCCGAGCTGTTCGGCCAAGCTGCGCGTCTCTTCGTGGGAACGAGTCTTCACCGTGAGCGTCTGCACCCCGCGCTATCCTTCCCGTCGATGTTCGTGAGGAGCGTTGAGGTCTTCGATGAAGCAGCGGATCAGGTCGCTGTATTCGGCGACGATTTGCCGAGCGCGTTCGTCGTCCTCCGCCTCTGCGACGATCTCAAAGTGGGGTCGGTCGGGGTTGGGTGAAAGATGCACCCATTCGGCGGCGTTCAGATGCACTTTCAGGCCGTCCATCTTGTCGACCTGGTGATGCTGGTGGTGTTGGGTCAACATGCGCATCACGCCGCCTTTGACCTCCCAGGGGCAGTGCACGGTTCCTTTCGCCATGTGAAATTTAGGGAGATAGGCGATGATTTCGCTCACCGGCATCTTGCGAATGGCCAGATATTCAAGCAGCCGCACGGTGGCCATCATGCCGTCGACGGCCGGCTGAAAACCGGGGAAGATAAAGCTGCCTGCGCCGTCCGCAATCAGGAGCACGCCCGTGTAGGTGGCGGTGTGCATCGGGCCGCCGAGGTTCTGCGGGATGCGGAGCAGCCGAGCGCCGTGCCAGCCTGCGATCGTCTCAAAGGCGTTGGGCATGGTGATGGGCGCCGCCACCGGACGGCCAGGATGCGCGTACAGCGCCAGCTCCATCATCAGCGCGGCTGCCGTGACATCGTCGATCACGTTGCCCTGCTCGTCCACCAGGAAGATTTTCTCTCCGCCGACGTCCAGCTGAACGCCGAGCTGCGCCTCCAGCGCATGCACGATCTTGCCCATGCGCACCTGGTTGGCCTTGAACTCTGGCTGCAACATGGCGAGCTTGGTTTCATCCACCCGCGCGTTGAGCGGAACCACGTCCACGCCCAAATGGTTGAAGATGTCGGCCAGGGTGTCGCCGGCCAGACCGTGCGAATAGTCGCAGACCAGTTTGAAGCCGTAGTCGCGAATGCGCTGCACGTCGACGTGGCGCATGAAGTCTTCGGTGTAGGAGGCGATCGGCTCGTGGGCGTAGGCAATCACGCCGATCTCGTCCAGGAAGGCGCGGCGGAAATCTTCGCGGAAAAAGTTGCGCTCGATGGCGCGCTCGGCTGCGCTGGTCTGATTCAACCCCTGGCTGTCGATGATGCGGATATCAACGACGCGCTGATCGAAGGGGCTGAGCCGCACGTGAATGCCGGCGGAGGTGTCCTTGCGCTGGCGGACGTAATGGCGCAGCACCGGGATGGCGACGTTGCCCAGATCCCAGACGTTGACGCCCGTGCCCGGCAGGCCGCTGATGAGGGCGCGCTTGAGCATGCGCGAGCTACGATGTGAGTCGCGGTTGATGGCGACGTAGCTGCCTTTGGGCAACGTGGCGCCCAGCGCCGCACTCAGCTTGGCGGCGAATTCCGGCGTGAGGTCGATGTTGACCACGCCGGAGACGCCAAAGCGACTGAAGAGGGCGCGGCGCCCCTGGTTGCCCCAGATGATGCTGTCTTTGATGGTGGCGCCGGCTTCAATCTCTTTGCTCGGCCACAGTTTCACATTGGCGTGCAGCGTGGCGCCTTCGCCGATGACGCAGTTGTCGCCGATCACGACGCCTTCAAAGGCGATCACTTTGGATTTGATGCTGCACTGGCGGGTGATGATCACCCCGCGCAGCTCGCACGACTCGCCGATGTAATTGTTGCGCCAGATGACGCTGCGCTCGATGCTGTTGTAGTTGTCGACTACGGTGTAATCGCGGATCACCGCCGGCCCGTAGATGCGCACGTCGCCCTTGATCTTCACTTCGTTGCCCAGATAGATCGGGCCGAAGAGCTGGGCGCTTGGCGCAATTTCGACGTTCTCGCCCACCCAAATGCCGCCGCCCAAATGCACGCCGATCGGCTCCGCAAGGTGCAGGCGTCCATAAAGCACGTCAGCGTTGGCGCGCATGTATTCACTGATGTTGCCGACGTCGCACCAGTAGCCCTCGGCGACGTAGCCGTAGAGCGCGCATTTTTCCGCCAACATGCGTGGAAAAAGTTCGCTGGAGAAGTCATAGGGGACGCCCTCAGGAATCAAGTCCAGCACCTCCGGCTCCAGCACGTACAGGCCGGTGTTGACCGTGTCGGAGATGACTTCGCCCCAGGAGGGCTTTTCCAGAAACTGGGTGACGCGGCCCGCTTCATCGGTGATGATGACGCCGAATTCCAAAGGATCGGGCACGCGCGTCAGCGTGATGCTCGCCATGGCCCTGCGCTCGCGATGAACGCGCACGATCTCTTGCAAGTTGAAGTCGGTCAGCGCGTCGCCGCTGATGACGATGAAGGTGTCGTCCAGATATTGCGCTGCATTTTTGACGCTGCCCGCCGTGCCGAGCGGTGCCTCTTCGATGACGTAGGTGATCTGCATGCCGAGGCTGCTGCCGTCGCCGAAGAAATCCTCGATGGCGGAAGCCATGTAGCGCAGGGTGACGATCACCTCTGTGATGCCATGGTGTTTGAGCAGATCAAAGATGTGGTGAATGACTGCTTTGTTGACGATCGGCACCATGGGTTTGGGACGACCGATCGTCAGAGGGCGTAATCTGGACCCTTCACCGCCCGCCATCACAACTGCTTTCACATCAACCTCCGGCAATGCGCTCGTAGACTCGTCAACCTCGGCTCTCTAACAAACTTTCGGATATAACAAAGGCAATCTCTCAAATCGGCGGCCAGGGATAGTTGCGTCGATGCGGCAGCGGCGATGGATAGCAGCGCGTGCGCAGGAGATAGTCGAGGCGTTTGCGCAAGGCGGCGACTTCTGCGGCGCTTAAAAAACTGTCCAGCTGTTTCATAAGTGGACCACCTGCCCGGATCAGGGCGGTGCGCAAGGTCGCCAGATCAGAAAGATACTTCTCTTCGATCGGTTCACAACTGAACTCCCAGATCACCGTGCGCAGTTTATATTCGGTGTGAAAGCAAATGCCGTGATCGATCGCCCAGACACGACCGTCTGCGCCGATTAAGCAGTGGCCGCTTTTGCGGTCGGCGTTGTTGACGACAAAATCGAAGAGCGCCAGGCGGCGAAACGCATCTGCAAACCGCGCGTCATCGGCGACCGTGAAATAGTGCGCTTCTCGATCGTGCTCCACAAAAAGTTGCACGCTGCCCAGGCCGCGGCTGCCGACGCGCAGCACCGTCGGCGGCACCATGTTCCAACCGAGCGCGCGACTCACCTCGTAGGCGGCCGTCTCGCGCTTGCAGAGCGTGCCCCACTCGAAATCCCAGAGGGGCGTTTCCCCGCGCTGCGGCTTGTAGACGGCGGGAAGCGCCACATTGTTGTGCTCTACAACCACCAAAAAACTGTGATTGGAGCTATAGGGCAACAGGCCCTGTTCTTCCATGTCGCCGCTGCGGAGGATTTCCAGCACCTGTTCTTGCGTCAATTCGATAGGCATAGCGGGTGTATTGGAGAAACTCGCCTGCGATCCGCCTGGTCAAAGAAAAATCGGCATGGCATGGCCGTCGGTGCGTGGACAGAAATGTCCTTCTCGATCGATTGGACGCCCACACAGGGGACAGAGCGGCCGACCGGCGGCCACCACTTCAAGGGCGTGTTCGCTCAACGCGCGCATCTGCGAACGCGTCGCCACGAAGCGCACGGCGGGCACGCGCTCGTCATCCGGGTCGATCAGCCCCCCGGACTCGTCCAACATCAACGCCTTGGCGATCAGCCAGATCATGTCCTCGCGTTCATCATAGCCGAGGATGAGCTGCGCCACGCGAAAGGCCGGCTCAACCGGCGTCATCGGCTTCAGCGCTTTGGTGGGGCGTGCAGCAGGCGGCAGGTCTGGAAAACGCTTTTCTAGCTCTTCGAGCAGCTGCAGGACGCTGAGCGCCAGGTTGTTGACTTCCTGCTTTTCCAGCGCAACGGTGACGACCTGGCGACCTGCGCGCCCTTGCAGGAAAAACAAACGCTTTCCGGGTTCACCGATCGCGTCGGCGATAATGAAATCGACTGGATTCAGGTCGTATTGAAAATGCATCATCTCCGCTCCGCCGTCGCTATCACGGCTGTTGCATCGCCTGACGGGGCCGATCCATCCGTTGGGTGGGCGGCGGCTGCTGGATCGGTTTTGATTTCCAACTTCGGCAAGGTGGCGGTCCAGTTCATCGCCAGGATCGACGGCGCGCCATCGTGAAACGCCAGAACGCTGATCGACGCCGTCTGAACAACGATGCGCTGGAACAGGTCCAGCGGCGCGCCGAGGTAGTGCGCCAGCGTGGTGCGGATCACGTCGCCGTGCGCAAAAACGGCGACGACCTCGTTCGGGTGGCGTTGACGCACCATCTCGACGCCGGCCACAGCCCGATTTTGCACCTCGCGCAGCGACTCGCCGTTGGGAAAGCGAAAAGTGCTCGGCGTATGTTGCACCTTGCGCCATTCGGGCAGCTTCGCCAGCTCGCGCAGGTCGGCGCCGTGCCAGTCGCCGTAGTCCACCTCGAGAAAAGCCGGCTCTTCGATGACGGGCAAGTTGCGCGCCGCGGCCAGCGGCCTCGCCGTTTCGACGCAACGCGCGAGCGGGCTGCTGTAGATCGCGGCGAGCGGTTGCTCCTCCAGGAGTTTCACCAGCGCCTCCGCCTGAGCGCGACCTCGGTCATTCAGATGAACGCCCGGCGTGCGTCCGGCCAGTTTGTGGTTGGCGACGTATTCATTTTCGCCGTGGCGTATCAACAGGATAAAAGTCGTGTCAGCCATGACCGCCATTTCGCTTCATATTTGCGTTGCGCACCGAAAGAATGTTAAATAATCGACGACTACACCGGTAGCATAGCATAGACCCAGCGCGTGACGAAGTGTCTGTTATTACCGTTCGCTCCCATGAATGATCGACGGCAAGGCGCAACCTCTCCCCCCATGCTTTATTTATCCATTTTGACAGGCGCGGGATTGCTCGGGCTGTTGCTGGTGCTGTTGGGTGGTTGCGCATCCGTCGACGCCGCCGCTCGCCCCGACCCCTATGCGCTGTATCGTCCGGCGTTGAAGCCTGAATTTCAGAAAGACCTGGACCAGCTTGGCCCCGCGCCTCGCTACGCCATCAGCGCCACGCTGCTGCCCGACGAGCTGAAATTGATCGGCAGCGCCGTCGTCGAGATTCCCAACACCAGCCGCGATCCCTGGACGCATCTGATCTTTCGGCTCTACCCGATGTTGCGTCACTACGGCGGTTCGATGGTGGTGCAGGGCGCGCTGATCGACGGCAAGCCGGCGACCTACGTCTACGTCAACGAAAACACGGCGCTCCGCCTCGACCTCGCCAAACCGCTGACGCCGGGACAATCCGTCACGGTGGCGTTGACCTGGCGGCTCGAGATCCCGCGCTGGAGCGATCAATCCGCCGTCTACGTCCTCTTCGGGCGCAGCCAGCAGATGATCAGCCTGCCTCTTTTCTATCCTTCGCTGGCGGTCTACACCGACGGTCCGGCGATCGGCTCCGGCCAATGGTGGTTGTTCAACGGAACCGAACGCGGGGACGCCGCTTTCAACGTCGCTTCTCTGTTTGCGGTCACGCTCACCCTCCCTTCCGAATGGACGCCGGTGACCAGCGGCGTCGAGGTGGCGCGAGAGGAGCTGGACGGACAGACGCGGTATGTCTTCGTCACCGGGCCTTCGCGAGAGTTTTTACTGCACGCCAGCCCGGTCTTCAGCGCGATCTCGACCGAAGCCTACGGCACGCGCGTGACCAGCTACTATCTGCCGGGCGCCGAAGCGGCGGGACAGGCTGCGCTGCGCTACGCGGCGCAGGCGTTGCGCATCTACAGCGATCACTTCGGCGAGTATCCTTTCACGGAAATGCGCGTGGCGCCGGCGCCGATCAACTTTCGCGGCATGGAATATCCTCAGGCGATCCTGCTCGGCGTCGAAACCTACACGCGGCATCGCGATAAGCTGGAGATGCTCGTTGCACATGAGATGGCGCACCAGTGGTGGTATCAGATCGTGCATAATGACCCGGTCAACGAGCCGTGGCTGGATGAGGCGTTGGCCGAATTTTCCATGCGTCTCTACATGGAAAACATTTACGGCGAGACGCGGGCCCAGCGCATGGTTTCGCAGCGTTGGCTGGCGCCGCTGGAAGGGCTGCGCGCGCGCCGACAGGATGCGGCGGTGGCGCAGCCGGTGCAGGCGTTTCTCAACGGTTCCCAGTATGAGACCGTCGTCTACGCCAAAGGCGCGCTCTTCTGGGACGCAGTGCGCCGCACCGTGGGCGTGCGGCGCTTCGAGCGTTTTCTCCAGAACTATTTGCGCAAGTATCGCTGGAAGATCATCACCACCGAGCAATGGCTGGATGAGTTGCGGCAGCTTCCGGACCCCGCCGTGTTGACGCTCTTTGAAGAGTGGATCGCCGAGCCGCTTCCCAAATAGCGTGAGAACGGAGCAGTCGTATTCCGGCGTGGCGCCTGTTTCGTGTTGCGTGCGCCGGCATCAATCTGGTTACTCGCTGCGCACGAAGGTGTACTCGATTGCTCCCTCGCCGAGCACAATGGTCGGCGCGCCGTCTTCTGTCGTCGTAAATTTATAGATCGCTCCCTGCAGCGGTGGGTCGAGTTGAATGTAACCCTGTAGTTCACCTTTGTCGTCAAATTTCGGACGCAGGCGCGTGCGGAAGTCGCCGGCGTCGAGCGTCAGCTCCTCATCGACCAGCGTCAGCGTAATCTCGCCCAAAGCGGGGTTGACGAAGCGGCCAAGGTGGGGTTCGACGCGCTCGACGTCGACGCGCTCACCCACTTGCGCGGCCAGCTCCTGCACCTGTTTGTCGATCTGTTCCAGGTAGAAGTCCAGGTTGCGCTGTGTCTCCGCCGGCTGCGCAAAGAGCAGCTCGAGCAGACGACTGACGACGCCCTCGTTGAAAAGATTGGTGGCGCGGCCGTTCGTCAAGACGATGACGCCCAACCCTTTTTCCGGCAGGAAGGTGAAGGCGGAGGTGAAGCCAAGCGTGTTGCCGGAGTGACTGATGACCTGCACGCCTTTGTAGGAGGAGACGATCCATCCCAAACCGTAGCTGGCGTCGTTGGTGATGGCGATCTGCGGCTTCCATGTCTCCTTCAGGTTCTGCGCCGAGACGACGCGGCGCCCGTTCGGCGCCACACCCTCCTGGAGCTGCATGACCATATACTGCGCCATATCTTCTAGCGTTGACCAGTGCGCGCCGGCCGGTGCGATGGGCAGAAGCAACGCTTCAACGTCGAGATCGATCGGCGCATAGGAGCCGTCCAGCATCTGCGTGTGCGGCGTGGCGAAATTTCTGCGCGCCCGCACCTCGTCGAAGGAAAGCGTGGTGTTCTCCATGCCGAGCGGCTCCAGCACGCGCATGCGCAGGGCCTCGGCGTAGGCGGCGGCGAGGTCTGGCGCATTGGGAGCGGCGACGGCGCCGGCGATGTAGCCGGCTGCAGCTACCATCTGATTGCTATATTGAAACGCCTCGCCGAAGTCGGTGAAAAACTCAAAGTCGGCCAGCGAGGCGACGACGTCCTCTGCGGTCAGGCGATCGGCGTTGAAGAGCAGCTCCAGGTCGCGGCGCGGCACGCCTGTGCAGGCGCAGACGAGGTTGCGCATCGTGATCGTCCGGCTGAGTTCAGGGTCGAGGACGCGAAAGTCGGGATACAGTTGCTGGACAGGCGTATCCCACGTCATCAGACCATCGTCGACCAGCGTTCCCATCAACAACGTGGTCAGGCTTTTGCCCGTGGAGCCGATCATCACCTGCGTTTCCGGCGTCATCGCAGCTCCTGTGGCCGGGTCGGCCACGCCAAAGCCCTTGGCGTAGACAAGGGAGTCGCCTTGAACAACGCCGATCACGGCGCCGGGAACTGCAAACGCCTCCATGTAGCGAGCGATGAATTCTTCCAGCGAGGTCAGGAGCGTCTCATCCAGCGGCAGCGGTTCGACTCCACGGAGATCGGTCTCTTCTACGGCGAGGATTTTGAAGCCGGAGCCGAGGATGGAGACCTGCGCATTGCGGCGCTGCAGCGCCGCCAGCTCGGCGTCGAGCAAGATCACGTAGGCGACGCCCTCCTTCAGTTGGGCGACTGCCTGGACGATGCGACGGACGTCATTGGTCTCGTAGTTGGTCACCCAAGTACGCTCGACGCCGCTCATCGAAGGCGGCTCGATGGTCTCCCGGATCGGGAGGTCAAAGGTCGGGTCCACGATCCGCCAGGCTTCCGCCGTCGCCTGCGCCAGGTCCTCGCCTTCGACGACGACGATGTCCATGCGAATGGCTGCGTCCGGATCGATGAAGCGCACAAATCCGTTCTCCTCGCGCACCGTCCAGCCGGTCGGGATCGGCGCAGTGAAGCGTCCGGCGGGGTCGGCGTAGACGCCGCGGACGCCGGCGGGAAGAGACGCCGTCTCGGCGAGCGGCTCCAAAGAGAAGGCGCCTTCGACGCCCGCCTGTCTGAAGACGCCGCTGAGCGCGCCAGATTCGTC
Organism: uncultured Caldilinea sp.; assembly: GCF_937128415.1. Taxonomy (GTDB): domain Bacteria; phylum Chloroflexota; class Anaerolineae; order Caldilineales; family Caldilineaceae; genus Caldilinea. The sequence goes on along the minus strand of NZ_CAKZMJ010000069.1, from coordinate 50,313 downwards.
GATCTGGCCTTCAAAGACGGCCAGCGCCGGCCCTTCCAACATCTCGAAATGGACGAAGGGCGGCTCGATGCGGATGCTGTGCAGCGGGACGCCCATTGCGCCCTGCGCCGGGATGTCGATGGCGCCCGTGTAGCCATCTGCGCCTTCGGCGAGTTCGACAACGATCTCCAGTTCCATGCCCGCTACGGATAGCGTTCCGCCGTAGCGACCCGCCGGCGCCGCACTCTGCGCCTCTTCAACGGCGACCGGCGCGGCCTCGACTGCGCTCTCCGGCGCGCGTTCGACCGGCTGCACAGGCTGGCAGGCGGCCATCGCAAGCATAACAACGATGAGCATCGATGTGACGAGGGATGAGAGTTTACAATGGATCATGGTTCACCTTCTTTGAATTGGGCTTCTTCGTGCGCCCCCCATGGATCGATAAAGAAAAAAATCCACGAAAGTGCACACAAAGAAACGTCCACATCTCTGCTCACCATGTTGCGTCATGGATCAAACAAGCAAAGTCTCAAAAAGACCCGAAGAAGCGCGAAGAGATTTTTGAGGAGAAATGCTCCCCATTTCAACCTGCGCTTACTTTTGTGGAGGCTTTAAAAGGAGCAGCAGTTTCTGAAGAGGAAGGGCCGGGGAAATCGAGGACTGGAGATGGGCAGCCTTCCGCACAGTGCAGTGCGCCGCTGCGCAATCTCCAGCCCCTCCAATCTCTCCCCCTCTCCCCCTCTCCCGCTCTCCCCCTCTCCCGCTCTCAATCTCTCCCGCTCTCAATCTCTCGCCCCCGCCTTCTCGACCTCCAGCCGCTCGGCGAGAATCTCGGCGAGGTCTTTCACCTTCAACTTCTGTTCGGCCTGTTTAGAGGCGTCCGTCATCATGGTCAGGCAGAAGGGGCATCCTACGGCGATGGTTTTGGCGCCGGTGGCCGCCGCCTCTTGATAGCGCGTCACATTGACTGCCGCAGTCCCGTGCTCTTCCTCTTTCCACATCTGCGCGCCGCCGGCGCCGCAGCAGAAGGATTGCTTGCCGTGTCGCGGCATCTCGATCAGGAAGGCGTTGGCCTCGAGCAGTAGATTGCGCGGCTCATCGACGACGCCGTTATGACGACCCAGATAGCAGGGGTCGTGGAAGGTGATCATGTCGACGTCCTGCGCGCGCTGGACGCTGATCTTTTTGGCAGCCGTGAGTTCAGAGAGGAGCTGCGTGTGATGGATCACCTCAAATGCGCCGCCATACTGGCTGTATTCCTTGCCCAACGTCTGCAGGCAGTGTGGACAGGTGGTGACGATGCGCCGCTTGCGTTCACCCATCGCTTCATTGAGCGTCTCGATGTTGCTCTGCGCAAGTTCGTAGAAGAGCGCCTCGTTGCCGGAGCGACGGGCGGCGTCGCCGGTGCAACGCTCCATCTCGCCGAGCACGGCGAAGTTGACGCCTGCTGCGTTGAGCACTTTGGCAAAGGCGCGCGCCGTCTCCTGTGCGCGCGGGTCATAGCTGGGGGCGCAGCCCACCCACCACAGCAGGTCGAAGTCAGGATTCTCGTCCACCGTCGGCGCCTCGAGCCCGCTGGCCCACTTCATGCGGTCGCGGGCGCTGATGTTCCAGGGATTGCCGTTGCGCTCCATGCCGCGGTAGGCCTGCTTCAGCTCATCTGGGAAGGAATTTTCCATCAGCATCTGGTAGCGACGGATGTAGAGAATGTCGAACATCGGTTCGTTGCCGACCGGGCAAATCTCCACGCACGCGCCGCAGGCGGTGCACGCCCACACCGCCGATTCAGAGATGGCGTAGTCGAGCAGCGCCTGCTCCGACTCCTTGCCGCTCGCCAGCGCATCGAGGTGTTCGTTGATGTAGTAGCGCTTGTTGATTTCCAGCGCCGACGGCGACAGCTCTTTGCCGGTGACGTAGGCGGGGCATACGTCCTGGCAGCGGTTGCACATGATGCACGCGTAGGCGTCCACCAGATGCGTCCAGGGGAGTTGCTCGATCTTGTTGACGCCGAAGATCTCCTGGCTTTCATCCTCGAAATCGATCGGTTCGATGGCGCCGAGCGAGGTGCGTTTGGGCTTGGTCAGGAAGTTGACGCCTGACATGATCAGGTGGATGTGCTTGGTGTAGGGGAAGTAGGGCAGGAAGGCCAGGATCAGGCCGATCGCCAGCCACCAGCCGACGTGCTCGCCCACTGTGCGCGCCCCCACGCTCCAGCCCGCCCACGCCTGCGCCAGCGCCGTGCTGAAAGGCTGCCAGGGATCGCCGCCCTCCAGCGAGACCTTGAAGCTGTTGCCCACCAAACGGAAGCCGACATGGAAGAGGATGAACAGGGCCACGATCAACGAGTCGCGGCGGATGGCTCCTTGTTGGACGCTCTCGACCAGTTTGATGTTGTCGTGATAGCTCAACGCTTTGTCATTGTAGATGAAGCGACGCACGATGAAATACACCACGCCGACCAACACGCTGATTGTCGCCAGGTCGGCCAGGAATCGATACAGGTTGCCGACCAGGGTGTGGCCCAAAAAGGTCACCGGAAAGAGCCCCTCGACGACGTCGCCAAAGTTGACCAGAAAATAAAAGACGAAGCCCAGGGAGATCAGGATGTGGAACAGGCTGCTCCAGGGCCGCGTCTTCCAGATCGGCCGCGTTGTGATCCAGGTGGAGACGGCGTACCAGAAGCGCGCCGCCATGTCGCCCAGCGTCGGCTTCTCGCCCGTTCCGCGCATCACGACTTGATACACCTTGTAGAATCCTGCCCCGGCGAAGTAGAGCGACGCTCCAACAGCGATGAGAAACAGAATTTTTTCGATCAGGGTTAACATAAACGCCCTTTCTACGCTGCGGTGAGGGAAAGATGCGGTTGGCTTTGCTTTGTGGATATAACGTCTTTCCGTTTTGGCGTCGTTGCCGCCGCGTTGAATTGTGAGGCGACGGCCCAATCATACGCTTTCTCTTCGAGGACGGCAAGTGACCTTATTCCTCTCAACCGGCGTGAACCCTGCCCCACCCGGATGGGACAAAGCAGGGACAAACGCCCCATGCAATCAGAGCGTTGTGGCGCAATAATGAATTCGTTGAAGCAGGCCTGGCGGGCGTTCTGCTTTGTAAGAAAGGCGATGAGCGGCACAGGGTCGTTCCCTGCCAGACGCTTTCTGATTCTTCGGAGGTGAGTGGAATGAAACGATTTGCGTTGCTGTCAGTCGTAGCGCTGATCGGTCTGTCGGCGGCGGCCCTGGCGCCGGTCCCTTCAGCTTATGCCGGGCCTGCCGAGCAGCAGATTGAGCCGGTGATTATCTACTTCTTTTGGGGCGACGGATGCCCACACTGCGCAGCGGCCAAACCTTTTCTGGCCGAACTAAAAGAAAAATATCCCGGCGTCATCGTGCGTGACTACGAGGTGTGGAAGCATCCGGAGAATCGCGCGCCGTTTATTCAGATGGCGGCCAGATTCGGCTTTGAACCGAGCGCCGTGCCCACATTCTTCATCGGCGACCGCTACTGGATCGGCTACGCCGAAGAGCCTTACGCCCGTGAGATTGAAGCCTACGTGGCGTTTTGCATTGCCAATGGCTGCCCAGACCCCGGCGCCGGCATTGTAGCGCCGTTGCCTACGCCAACGGCTCCGGTCACGGTGAACGCAGCTGAAAACGCGCAACTCGACGCAGCAGCCTCCGCCGCCGGCGAGCAGGGTGCAGCCGAGCCGGAAACGCCGGTCGCTGAGGCGCCGGCGCTGTCCTCCAGCGTCATCACCTTGCCTCTGCTCGGGGCAGTCGACCTGGGCGCGCACTCGTTGCTTTTCAGCACCGCGCTGATCGCCTTCGTGGATGGCATCAACCCCTGCTCGCTCTGGGTGCTGTCCGTCCTGCTGGCGTTGACCATTCACACCGGCTCGCGCAAGAAGGTGTTCATTATCGGTTTCGTCTTCCTGACCGTGACCTCGCTCGTCTACGTGCTTTTCATCGCCGGCTTGTTCACCATGTTCACCGTGCTGGATTGGGTGCCCTGGATTCAGGGCGTCGTGGCGCTCGTGGCGCTTTTCTTTGCACTGGTGAGCGTCAAAGATTACTTCTGGTACAAAGAGGGAATCTCTTTCACCATCGCCGATGAAAAGAAGCCCGGCCTGTACCGCAGCATGCGTCGCGTGCTGGCGGCCGGCGATTCGATGCCGGCGCTGATCGGCGCCACGATTGTGATGTCCGCAGGGGCGTCGCTGGTGGAGTTTTCATGCACTGCAGGTTTTCCGGTGCTCTGGACAAACTTGCTTATCACGCAGGGGGTGACCACCGGCGCGTTTCTGCTGTTGCTCTTGCTGTACATGCTCATCTATCAGCTCGACGAGATCGTCATCTTCGTCAGCGCAGTGATTGGGTTGCGCGCCAGCAAGCTGGAAGAGAAACATGGCCGCATCCTCAAATTGATCAGCGGCATGCTGATGCTGGCGCTGGCGCTGGTCATTTTGCTCGATCCGTCCCTGATGAGCAGCCTGACCGCCGCCATGTGGGTCTTCCTCGCCGCCTTTGGCGCCTCGCTGCTGATTTTGTTGCTCCATCGTCGGGTGTTGCCGGCGATGGGAATCGTCATCGGCAATGAAGACCTGACAGGCCGACAACGATTTCGCGCGCACAGACGAGAGTCAGGGCGAGAGCAGAAGAAACATCGCAAGGCAGCTCATTGATCGATTTGATAGATAATTGCAGCAATCTATGAAACGTTCGCCGCGCCCTCGCACCCTATTTATTGTTGGATGGCTTATCGTTGGATGGCTGCTCCTCGCCGCAACAGGGCTGAGTGGATGTTCACCTGGCCTGACCACCCATGCAGCGCCGTTCATCGATCTGCAAGAGCGCACGCCTTTGCCGGTCGCTGCGCCGGCGGAAGTCGCCCATCTGCGCATGGGCGTCGCCGCCATCCTCTCGCCCCAGGGAACGATGACGAGTTACAGCGCGTTGGCCGAGTATCTGTCGCGAAAGTTGGGACGCCCGGTGGACCTGGTGCAGCGGCGCACCTACGCCGAATTCAACGAATTGGTGGAACGAGGAGAGGTTGAACTCGCCTTTATCTGCACGAACTCCTATGTGGTGGGCGCTGAAAAATTTGGCATGGAGCTGCTGTTGGCTCCGGAGATCGGCGGCGAATCGGTCTACTACTCGCAACTGATCGTTCCTGCCAACAGCCCCGCCCAAACCATGGCGGATCTGCGCGGGAAAGTTTTCGCCTTCACCGATCCGATGAGTTTCACCGGTCACATTTATCCGACGTATCTGGTGCAACAGCTGGGAGAGACGCCGGAAACCTTCTTCCGGCGCACGTTCTATACGTACAGCCACGATCGCGCCATCGAAGCAGTCGCCAATGGCGTCGCCGATGGGGCGGCCGTCGACAGTCTAGTGCTGGACTATGCGCTGCAGCGAGAGCCCGGGATGTCAGAGCGTCTCCGCATCATTCACAAATCCGAGGCGTTCGGCATTCCCCCGGTGGTTGTGCCGCCAACGCTTCCGCCGCGGCAGAAGGCGCTGTTGCGCGAGCTGTTGCTCACCATGCATGAAGAGGCTGAAGGACAGATCGTGCTGCGTAATTTAGGCGTCGATCGTTTCATCGAGATCGAGGACGCCGCCTACGACGGCGTGCGCAGGCTCGTTCAGGCCACGGGAATCCGGTGATGAGTGCATCGAACGTTTCGACGGACGGCGTCTCGGCCATGGCATCCTTTCCATCTCGCCGCCTGAACCTCTGGGCGGAGAAGATCTGGCGGATCGCCGGCGGAGTTAATGTCCGCACAAAGATTCTGGGCATGGTGTTGGCGTTGACCACCATGTTAGGTCTGGCGGTGACATGGCAGGTGCGCGCGGTGATGACGCACGTCTTCGCCGATGAACTGGAGAACCGCGGCGTCTCCGTCGCCAGCGATCTGGCCAGTCGAAGCATCGACCCTATCCTGCTGAACGACACTTACGCGCTTCATCAGTTGTTGCGGGAAACTGTGCTCAACCATCCGGATGCATTGTACGCTTTCGTCCTCAATTCTCGTGGAGAGGTGCTGGCGCACACCTTTGGCGATGAGGGATTCCCGGCGGCTTTATTGAATTCTCAGGCGATAGAGGCGAGCTATAATATGCACGGCGCCATCCGTCACTGGGTCTACAACAGCAACGAGGGGGTGGTCCACGAGATGATTGCCCCTATCATGGACGGAAAAGCCGGCGTTGTTCGCCTCGGGCTCACGGAAAAAAGGCTGCAAGCCGTCATCGACGCCGTCACCGGTCAGATGCTGTTGACTACGCTGGCGGTGGCGATGGCCGGCATCGTCGCTGCGATGATCTTGACCTGGTTGCTCACGCGGCCCATCCTGGACCTTGTCAGGACAACGCAGGCGGTTGGACGCGGCGATTTGCAGGCGCGTGCGCCGCACTGGGCCGAGGATGAAATCGGCACGCTGGCCAATGCGTTTAATCAAATGGTGGCCGAGCTGGAAGCCAGCCAGCGCGCAATTGCCGAGAAGGAACAGGCGCGCCATATGTTGCTCAAAAAGCTGATCACGGCTCAAGAGGAGGAGCGCAAGCGCATTGCGCGAGAGCTTCACGATGGCGTAGGTCAGGTGCTTACCTCGCTAATGGTGGGCATTCGCACCTTGCAGCGCAGCGACGTCGCTCAGCAGGAAGAGCGCTTCGACGAGCTTTGTGCAATCGCAGGGGAAACCTTAGAGCAGGTGCGCACGCTCAGTCGCGAGCTGCGCCCCAGCCTGCTTGATGACCTTGGTCTGGCGGCGGCGCTGGAGCGCTATGCGTCTGAATTTGCGCGCGCCTATCCTGGGGTGCAGGTTGACCTTCATTGCGCCCTTCCCAGCCGACTGCCCACCCCAACCGAGACGGCGCTTTACCGCATTGTGCAGGAGGCGATGACCAATGCCGCCCGACACAGCAAGGCGACGGTCATCAGCGTGTTGATCGGTCAGCGCAACGGCAGCGTACAGGCGATTGTTGAAGACAACGGCGTTGGCTTCGATGTAGACGCCGTGCGCCGACGCCAGAGCAGCGTCGGCATCTTCGGCATGAGCGAACGCGCCGAGCTGCTGGGCGGAACGCTCGACATCGAAAGCAGTTCGGATGGCACGACTGTATACGCGGAGATACCTCTGTGAGTAAAATTCGCATTTTGGTGGCCGATGACCACGCCGTATTGCAGGCCGGCCTGGAGGCCATGCTGAATGCAGAAGTCGATATGCACGTCGTGGGCACCGCCGGCGACGGCTACGCTGCGGTGCGACAGGCGGCGCTTCTGCAGCCGGATGTCATCTTGCTCGACATCAACATGCCCTGCCTCAACGGGTTGGAAGCGCTCGAACAGATTCGCACCCAGGCGCCTAAGAGTCGCGTTCTCATCCTCACCATGCACGATGACGCTCAGTATCTGCGCCAGGCGATGGCGCACGGCGCCGCCGGATATGTGCTCAAACAATCGGCGGGCAAAGAGTTGTTGACGGCGATCCGGACTGTGTGGCAGGGCGGCGTCTATCTGCATCCCACCCATGCGCGCGCGTTGGCGACGCCGCCTCCGGCGAGCGCACCCGTCGCCGCTGAACTCTCTGAAGCGGCCAAACGCTTTCAACTGCTCAGCGAACGCGAGGCGGAAGTCTTCCGATTGGTGGCTTTGGGATATCGCAACAGCGAAATCGCCGAGCAGCTCTCCCTGAGCGTCAAGACTGTGGAGACCTATAAGTCGCGAATGATGGACAAGCTGGGATTGCAGACGCGCACGGCCCTGGTGCGCTTTGCGCTGGAAGTCGGGGTTCTGCAGAAAACCGACGCCGGCGGCGATTGAGTGTGGAACGCCAATTTTGAAAGGTGGAGAATTGAAACAGCGTTCTGATTCGTGATATAAGTCACCGAGAAACTTCGCATATTCTCTTACGCTTTGAGAAGCGAATTGATATTTATGCGCGGAGCAACCGCTTGTCCAGAGGTTCGAGCCATCGGCAAAGGAAACACCACATGTTTGGCAAAAATAAGAACAACGCTGTTACGCAAGACGCGGTGATGCAGGCGCTCAGCAGGGTGCAGGAGCCTGAGCTGCACAAAGACCTGGTCACGCTCAACATGATTCGCGACGTCGCGATTCATGACGGAGAGGTCAGCTTCACGATCGTGCTGACGACGCCCGCCTGCCCACTGCGCGCTCAGATCGAACAAGAGGCGATTGCGGCGGTCAAAGCGTTGCCCGGCGTCTCGACGGTCAACGTACGTTTTGTAGCCGATGTTCGCCAGGATCACCGCATCATCGGCAGGCTCAACATCCCTGTGAAAAACATCGTCGCCGTTGCGTCCGGCAAGGGCGGCGTCGGCAAGAGCACGGTCAGCACCAATCTAGCCGTCAGCCTGGCGCTCGACGGCGCCAAAGTTGGCGTGCTGGACGCCGACATCTACGGCCCCAACATCCCGATGATGTTTGGATTGTCCGGCCGACCTCGCATCGAACATGACAAACTGACGCCCTTTGAACGCTACGGCGTGAAGGTCATCAGCATGGGATTCTTGATGCCCGAAGGAGAGGCGGTGGTCTGGCGCGGGCCGATGCTCCACAAAGCGATTCAGCAGCTCTTCACCGACGTAAACTGGGGCGAGCTGGATTATTTGATCGTCGATCTGCCCCCGGGCACGGGCGACGCCCAGCTCAGCCTGGCGCAGAGCGTGCCGCTCACCGGCGGCATCATCGTCACCGGACCCCAGGCAGTGTCGGTGAGCGACGCGCTGCGCGGGGCCAGAGCCTTCGAGCGCCTGGAGGTGCCGATCCTGGGCGTGGTGGAGAATATGTCCGGCGAGATTTTCGGCAGCGGCGGCGGCATGGAGGCTGCCAAGAAACTGCATGTTGACTTTCTGGCGCGCATCCCTCTTGACCCGCAGGTGCGCATCGGCGGCGACAGCGGAGAGCCGATCGTCGTGCTGGCGCCGGACAGCCCAACCGCCAAAGCTTTCCGAGACTTTGCGCGCGTCGTAGCCGCCAAGATCAGCGTGCAAAACGTTGCACCGCAGCCGCAATTGAAGATCGTTTGAAAATCGGATGAAGTGAGAGAGCTTATCGACGCCGGCAGGCTGAGGCGTCGGTGCTCCTCCCTGAGTGGGGAGGAACGCCCTCCCCACTCAGAGAGGATTTTTGTGGATAAAGAAGCGACCGAAGATCAAAAGAAGGACGAGAGCGCCGACAAGGCCATAGATGAATTCCCCCAGGTAGCTCCAGTTGGAGATAGGCGGAATGCGCAAATAGTCGAACAACCATCGCCCGACGTACGCGCCGGCGATGCCGGCGACAACGTTGCCAACCATGCCGAGCCCTTCGCCGTGTAAAATGATGCTGGCAAACCAACCGGCTGCAGCCCCGATGCACAGCATCAGCCCCAAACTGATCAAAGGATCCATCGCACCCTTGCTCCATCCGTAGTAGAGTCCGACCGCTATCTTTTCCAGGGAGAATGTCGAGCAGCATTCCATGATGACCGGCTGTAGACAAATTTCGCAATACACCCCTGTCCGCGCGTTTCAGCCAGAATTGTAGATGGAGGCGAAAGAGGAGACAACGGAGAGTTGTCGTAAAGCGTAAGGCATTCGGGCGTATACATTTGCCGACCCATTCGCACTGTATACGCCCGAAAACGGATCAAATCACGCACTTTCAAATCGGCCGCGCCGTTGAGACCGAGTGCGCCAGCACCTCCTCCGCCGTCACTTCACGCCCTAGCCGCTCCGAAAGATAGATGCCCTCTGAAATCAACATCGTGTTCAACGCGCACTCCGCCGACGGAATGAGCGGCACGCGCCCCTGCAGCGCAGCGATCCAGTGTTGTTGCGGGCTGTCGTAGGCGTCGCCCTCTTCGGCGACATTGTGGAGCCGCCACTCAAAGGCGCTCAGATTGGCGGTGGCGTCGAAGTCCAGATGGCCCAGGCTGAAAAAATAGCCGAAGGGATCGAGCCGCACTCCACCCTTGTCGCCGAGGATCAGGCTGGAGCCGAGATTGTCCATGTGCGCAGCCCATGCCTCGATGATGTCCATCGTCAGACCATTCTCGAAATGCACGAAGCCGACGCCCAATTCCTCCACATTGTAACCGCTGATCTCCCGACGCCGCGCGTCCATTTCAATCTCCTGGTAGGTGCGGCCGGTGATGCGCGTCACTCGAGGGTTGCCGGTCAGCCAGAGCGCAGTGGCGATATGATAGACGCCCATGTCGTAGAGCGCGCCGCCCGCCGAATGCTCCTTTTGCACAAAGGTTGGGCTGCCGTAGCCATCGACGAAGGGGCGGCCGCGCCGACGATGCCCCACCGACCGCACATGATAGAGGCGCCCCAAATGGCCGGCGTCGATCAGATATTTGGCGGCCTTGGCGGCGCTATTGAACATGGTGACGAACTGAATCGCCAGTTTGCGCCCCGTGCGCTGCGCCGTCTCCCACATCTTCAGCGCATCCACGTACGCGCCGGCCATCGGCTTTTCGCAGAAGACGTCCTTGCCGGCCTCCAGCGCCGCCACCGTCGCCGGCATGTGATAGTTGTTATGCAAACAGACGTCTACGGCCTGAATGTCCTCGCGGGCCAGCAGGTCATGCGCGCTGGCGTAGACGTGCGGAATGCCGTATGCAGCGGCGACGCGCTGCGCCTCGGCCTGGTTGATGTCCGCAACGGCGACGATCTCGACGTTGGGCATTTTGGCGTAATTGTCGATGTGATGCTTGCCGATCTGTCCGACGCCGATCACACCGACGCGCACGCGATCTGAAGAGGTCATATCCACTCCTTTTTTACAATGTTATTGAGTTTGAGATAGATTTTTTACGATCGATTTCTGTGGCGACGATGTCGGCGGGACGGACGGCGCTATTGCGCATTTCAAAACAAGCGCCGCTCCTCGCAGAATGATCGTGGCCGGCCATGAGACGACGGTCGGTCTGATCGGCAACGCCGTGTTGACCTTGCTGCTTCATCCCGATCAACTCGCCGCAGTGCGCCGCAATCCTGCCCTCACTCTCGCCATGATCGAGGAAGTGCTCCGCTACGAAGGGCCGGTCGAACGCACGATCACCCGCTTTGTCGCCCGCGATGTCACGCTTGCCGGCAGACAGCTTCGGCGCGGCGACCTGATCATCGCCGTCGTAGGCAGCGCCAATCGCGACGAGCGCCAATTTCTCGACGCCGATCGTTTCGACATCCACCGCAATCCTCAGCGCCATCTGGGGTTTGGACACGGTGCGCATTACTGTCTCGGCGCTTCGCTTGCCCGCCTCGAAGGGGAGATTGCGCTCAACGCGCTGCTGCGCCGTCTGCCCGGCCTGCGACTGGCGACGGACGTGGAGCAGCTGCGATGGCGGCTGCTGCCGCTTTTTCGTGGGCTGCTGGCGCTGCCGGTGGCATGGGATCCCCCTCGTCTCAACAAGGCCGGCCGGTGACTGCGGCGGCGCTAGTCGTCGCCCAGGATGCGCTTCAGCAGGGCGATGGACTTGCGCGCCGCGCCGATCTCGTCGCCATCGTAGGGCGTGCTCTCGACGCCCCAGGCGCCCTGGTAGCCCGCTTCCTGCAGCAGCCTCACCAGCCGCGGCAGATCCCACTCCGGCTCGTTGCCCTCGGCGTCGAACGAAAAGGTTTTGAAATGGGTGAGGCGGGCGTACTTGCCGCATTCCCGCCACGCCTGTTCATGCGTCCCTTTGGGCCAGTTGTAAGAGTCGAAGAGCAGCCCCAGCTCCGGGACGGCCGCAAACAGGCGATGCATGGCGTCGGGATGGTTGGTCGGCCCCCAGTGGTTCTCGATCAGAATCTCGACGTTCAGAGGCCGAGCGCGGGCGATGATGTCTTGGTAGCCCTCGACGACAATGTCGAAGATTTCCTCCAACGTTTGTTCGCGACCGCCGGCGTCGATGCGCAGTTGCTCGGCGCCAAGTTCGTGGGCGATCTCCAGCCAGCGATAGCGGCGTCTGCGGTTTTCCTCGCGCGCCTCCGCGCTCGGCTCGAAGATGTGTGCGCCATCGACTGCGATGCATCCCATCGGCAGGCCGGTCTCTTGCGCCGCCGCTTTGACCTCGGCGAGGAAACCGTTGTCGTCGTACGCGCGTTGCAGGTGCACGTTCCAGGGGTCAAGCTGGGTGTAGCCCGCCTCCTTGCAGAAGTTGAAATACCCGAAGAGATCCATCTTCCCGGCCTCGACGGTGCGATGCAAACTGTAGGAGCATAAACTGTAGCGCATGGACGATCCTTTCGTTCAATTGCGTTTGACTGCAGAGGCGGAGAGGCCGAGATCCCTGTTGAGAGAAACTCTGCGCTCTCCGCGCCTCTGCGTTGAAGAGTAAATTAAAGAGTAAAACGTCATTCGTTGAACGGTTCGACGTAACTTGCCGCAATCACCTCGATCCCGCCTCCCGGCCGCTCCCAGGCGACGAAGAGGTTGTCCTTGCCGTCGCCCTGTTTGTAGAGCACCTCGAAGTAGTAGCGCTGGCCCGCCTTGAGCGCAATCGGGCCGGACGCCTGCTCCGGGAATTTGTCGTAGACTTCGGCGTTGGTCCAGTCCGGCGTGTAAGCGATCACAACCTTGTTGGCAGGATTGGCGTCTTTGCTCAAGGACAACGCGCCGCGATCGTCGGCGGAGATGAAGAAACGATAGTCGCCGCTTTCGGGCGGGACGAGATAGCCGCGGATGCGCACTCCGTAGTTGACGCCGCTGCCGCGCGGGAAGGCCAGCCGATCCAGCTCGACGATCGTGGGCGCTTCGTTCCGGAATTGCGGCGTCTTCAAGAAAGCGTCGATGTCGCTTCCGGAGACGTCTTTCCATACCTCCGCCCGGATGCGTTTGCCGGCGGCTGCACCGGAAGAACGCGCAGGCGTCGGCGTGGCGGTTGGGGCGCCGGCTTCCTCACCCCGAGCAGGCGTTGCGCGTAGCGTGGCCCGGGGAGTGGCGGTCGCCGCTGTTGGGCGAGTCGCTGCGCCTGTGTAGCGGATGCGGTAGAGGCCGCCCAACACGATTGACAGCGCGTACAGCGAGTCGTTCGTCGCCGTCATCTGCACGATGCCGGGCATGTTGGTGGCGAACTCATGGTCGGTGACGCTGCCGTCGGCGTTGAACGTCAAAAAGTTGGTGACGCCGCCGTTGTAGTCGTGATAGAAGTATGCGCCCCGGTACATAGGCGGGAAGGTGCGCCCCAGATAGAGATCGCCGCCGATGGCAGCGCCGCGCGCCGGTTGCGCCGTGTGGGTGTAGGCGAAGGTCGGCGCTACGACCGCCAGCTCTCCGCTCCGGTAGGGCCTGCAATCCGCGTAAGAGGCGGCCTCCTCCGGGCCTTCGTAGCAGGGCCAGCCGAAGTTGGCGCCCGGCTCTGCAATGTTGATCTCTTCCCACTTCTGATTGCCCACCTCTCCGATGATGACGCGACCGTTGCGCGGGTCGACGGTGATGCGGAACGGATTGCGCAACCCCAGGGCGAAGACCTTGGAGCGGTTGCTGTCCGGGTCGCCGTCAAAGAAGGGGTTGGAGCGCAGCCCTTTGCCGGTGTCCGGATCGACGCGCAAAATCTTGCCGTTGAGGCTGTCGATGTCCAACGCGCGGGGGTTGCCCCTGCTGTTGACGATCCCGTCGCCCACCGCCACATAGAGCGCGCCGTCAGGACCAAAGGTGACCATGTTGACCGTGTGCGCATCCCCTTCATTGGCGATGCAATCGCGCACGGGTCGTTTGTTTTCATCCAGGCAGGAGAACGGCTCGGCGTCGCCCTGATCCGGGTTGCCGACGTAGCGGGCGATGCTATTCTTGCCCACCAGCACAACGCCGCTGTCCGGCAGCGCCTTATTCAGGTCCTTGCTGTCAGCGGTCAACCGCACCACGCGTGAGACGCGGGCGCCGCTTTTGTTGCGATCCTTAATCTCCGGCGGATCGTACACGAAGGCCAGATAGACGTAGGGACGTCTCGGCCAGGCGGGATCGACGGCGATCCCTAAGAGTCCGCGACTTCCATAGTCGTTGACTTCACCGGAAATGTCGATGAACGGCTCAGCAAGAAGCTCGCCTTTGTGGAAGACGCGCACCCTGCCCGCCTTTTCGGCGATGAAAATGCGACCGTCAGGCGCAATCGCAAAACTGGTTGGCAGTTTTAAACCCACCACCACTTCTTCCTGAACAAAGCCGTCGGGCAGATTGAAGCCTCCCTGCGCCCGCACAGGCTGTGCAACTGGCGGAAGCAGAATGCTGATGAGAAGCAGAGTCGTCAACGCAGCCCGCGCGCCGCCATTGAATCGTTTCAGAGCTGTCGACAACAGGACCTCCTTTTGCTCAATGCTGTGGAATTGCGCTGTCTGTTGGAACGCGATCTACATATACGCTACATTGTAGACCTTTTGGCGCGAACCGAGGAATTTCGACAGGGGATTGTGCGCTACGCGTGCAGGTGCAAAACGGAATCGATCCGGAACGAAAGCATCGAGCAAAGAGGCGACGATTGCTATTCGCTTTCCATCCGATTTCATGATACGCTCTTGCGGAGAGGTCTCTACGCTTTTCAAATTGCGCTTTTTATCCTCTGCAACGCTGATTTAGGAGCCATCATGAAAGTGCTTCTCGACACCGACATCGGCAGTGACATCGACGACGCCATCTGCCTCGCCTATTTGCTGGCGAAACCCGAATGCGAGCTGCTTGGAATCACCACCGTCACCGGTGAGCCGGAGCGTCGCGCCATGCTCGCCAGCGCCCTTTGCAAGGCCGCCGGCCGCGAGGTTCCTATTTTCCCCGGCGCGCCGCGGCCGTTGCTTGCGCCCATGCGCCAACCGCACGCGCCGCAGGCGGTTGCGCTCGAGCGCTGGCCGCATGAAAGGAGCTTTCCCGTCGGCCGCGCCATCGGCTTTCTGCGCGACGTCATCCGCAGCCATCCCGGCGAAGTGACGCTGCTGACGATCGGGCCGCTGACGAACATCGCCCTCCTCTTCACGCTTGACCCGGAGATTCCGCGTCTGCTCAGGGCGCTCTACATGATGATCGGCTCTTTTGGTCGCAACGACGCCGGCGTTCGCCTGGAATGGAACGCGCTCAACGATCCGCACGCCGCCGCCGTCGTCTACAACGCGCGCCCTCCGCTCCACCGCTCCGTCGGCCTTGATGTGACGTTGCAGGTGCGAATGGATGCCGCCGAGGTGCGCCGGCGCTTTCAAACGCCCCTGCTGCGGCCTGTGCTCGATATGGCGGAAGTCTGGTTTCAGGAGCGACCGGAGATCGTCTTCCACGATCCCCTGGCGGCGGCGACGATCTTCGATGAGCGCATCTGCACGTACGAGCGAGGAATCGTAGAGGTGGAGCTTGCCAGCCCCCGGCTCGCCGGGTTGACGCATTTCACCCCGCAGGCGGGCGGCCCCCACGAAGTGGCGGCGACGGTCGATCCAGATCGCTTTTTTGAGGAATATTTTGCGGTCACCGGTTCGTAGATTTTTTGCAGCGACGCCGCCGACCCAGGTCGGTGGATCGGCGGCGTCGACGGCGCGATCGCAAATGAGAGGAGCTGGTCGAGGCGACCTTTCTTTTTTATCCGCGCAGCTTGCCGCCGACCTCGCGTTCGACGCGGCGAATGATGCGCTCGCGCAATTTGGCGACGTCGGCGTCGCGCAGGCTGGCCTCCTGGCTCTGGTAGGTCAGGCGGAAGGCCAGTGATTTGGCTCCAGGCGGCAGCGGCTCGCCGCGGTATAGGTCGAAGAGCGCTACATCGGTGAGCAGCGCGCCGCCCGCAGCGCGGATGGCGTTCTCGACCGCGCGCACAGGGACGGCCTCGTCTACGATGAAGGCGAGATCCTCCACCACAGGCGGATAGGGGCTGATGGGCGGCACCGGGTCGAAGCGCCAGTGAGGGCGCAGCAGGCGCTCGATGCGCAGCTCCGCTGCGTTGACGCGCACGGCGGGCAAGTCAAAAGCCGCGCGCACCTGCGGGTGCACCTCGCCGAAGAGGCCGGCGATCTCGCCGTCGATCACCACCTCCGCGCAGCGCGGGCCGAAAGCGCCGACGTTGTGCAGCGGACGATACTCCACGGCTTCCCGCTTAAAGCCAAGCCGCTCCAGCAAGGTTTCAAGCACGCCCTTGAGATCGAAAAAGTCCATCTCCTCGCGGCTCGTCGCATAGAAATCCTGCGGCTGACGAGGGCCCACCATCACCAGGCTCAAGCGGCGATCTTCATAAGGGAGCACGCCGTCGCCCAGCTCGGGCAGGTAGACGCGTCCGATCTCGAACATGGCCAGGCGATCGGCGTAACGCAGGTTGTATTGCAGGCTTTCCAGCGCGCTGACCAGCAGGGAACGGCGCATCACGCGGCGTTCGGCTGCGATGGGATTGGCCAGCTCGATAAAGGCGCCGTCGGCGGAAGCGTGCAGCGGCGCATAGGTCAAGCTGAGCCGGACGTGATTTTCCGGCGAAGTGAGCGCGTAGTTGATGGTGTCCTGGAGACCGCAGCCGATCAGGATGTCGCGGATCCGTTCCTCGGTTTCGATCACCTCGTTGCGATGCTGCGTCGGCAGCGCATCCTCCATCAACGTCAGCGGCACGCTCTCATAGCCGAGGATGCGCGCCGTTTCCTCGATCAGGTCGGCGGGGATCGTCACGTCGAGCCGGTGCCAGGGGACGGTGCATTCGAGCAGCGGCTCCCCTGGTCGGCGGTGCAAGGCAAAGGTGGCTTCCGGCTGTGCATTCGGGTCAGGTTCGGCGACCCGACGCACGCTGAAATCGAGACGGCGCAGCGCCTCGCCGGCCTGTTCGAGCGTCACCGGCATGCCGAGGATGCGCTGCAGGTCGCTTTCCGTCGTATAGACGACGACCGGGCGCTGAGGAACCGGATAGGCGTCGACCAAGCCGGGGACGATGCGCCCGCCAGCGTAGCGGCGCATCAGGTCGGCGGCGCGACGCGCGGCGATGTCGTTGAGCGTCGCCGGCACTCCGCGCGTAAAGCGATAGCTGGCGGCGCTGAAGAGTTTGAGCTTTTGGCTGGTGCGACGATTGTTGATGCCTTCGAACGTGGCGGACTCGAGCAAGATGTTGCGCGTTTTGTCGCTCACTTCGCTCTCCTGACCGCCCATCACGCCTGCGATGGCGATGGAGCCCAGCGCGTCGGCGATCATCAACATTTCACTGTCGAGCGTGCGCTCGACGTCGTCCAGCGTGACGAACTTCTCCCCGTCGTTGGCGCGACGCACGATGATGGTGGGGATGCGCTCGCCGGCCAGCTGCGCCCGGCGCACCAGAACGTCGTAGTCGAAGGCGTGCAAGGGCTGGCCATATTCCAACATGACGTAGTTGGTGATGTCCACGATGTTGTTGATCGGCCGCATTCCTGCTTTGATCAGCCGATCCTGCATCCATTTCGGAGAGGGGCCGACCGTCACATCGCGGATGACGACGCCGGTGTAGCGATTGCAGAGCGTCGGCTCTTCGATGCGCACGGCGACGTACTCTTCCACGCGATCCTCGCCTTCGGCGGGGAAGACGTCCGGCGGCAGATGCAGGCGCGCCTCGGTGAGCGCGCCGATCTCGCGAGCGACGCCGATCATGCTCAAGGCCCGCGCCATGTCGGGCGTGAAATCGAACTCCAGAACGAGGTCGCCCAGATAGTCGCGCAGCGGCGTCCCCACCGGCGCATCTTCTGGCAGGAGGAGAATGCCTTCGTGTTCTTCGCTCAGGCCCAGCTCTCGCTCCGAGCAGACCATGCCCGCCGACTCGACGCCGCGAATTTTGGTGGGTTTGAGCTTCTTTTTGGGCCGCGGTCGCTCTTCGCTGTAAGCGTCAACCAGCACGGCGCCGGCGCGCGCAAAGGCCACCTTGAGCGTCGGCAGCGTCTCCACCCCGCGGAACTGAAACAGGTTCGGCGCGCCCGTGACCACGCGCTGCGGCGCATCGCCCCCGTAGTCGACGTCGACCAACACCAGCCGGTCGGCGTCCGGATGAGGCAGGACGGCCACCACCTGGCCGACCACGATCGTCTCCGGGTCCCACCAGTCGCCGATGCGATGGATGGCGTCCACCGCCAGCCCGGCCAGCGTCAACCGCTCCGCCAACGCTTCGACAGGCAGCGTGATATCGACGTATTCTTTCAACCAGGACAACGGCGCCAACATGCGTGCTCACTCCTCAAACGATTTTTATAGCAAGTCCTTATTCTTCTTGACCAACAACTCGTAGACCAGCTCCACCGCCAGCGCCCGCCACTGCCCCCAACCGCGACGCTCGCCGATCAGGTTGCGCAGCTCGTTGCTCACTTCCAGCAGTTGACCGGGCAGCACTTTGCGAAACGCCGAAATCTCATTGTCGCGCACGCAGACCGGCTCGGAAAAATCGGTGCTCAGGTGAAAGACGTAACTTGCGAAATGGGCAATTTCGTTCTGATAATGAAACTCATAGGCGATCACGCCCAGGAAACGCTCGACCGTCACCGGCAGATTGGTCTCCTCCGCTGTCTCGCGCAACAACGCCGCTTCGACCGACTCATTCCAGCCGACGCCGCCGGAGAGGACGCGATAGATGTGGCTGGGGTAATGCGCCTTGGCGTGCAACAAGATGCGCCCGGACGGATCGGTGATGGCGAACACCACTTCAGCGCGGCGATCGCTGTCCGTCCGCCAGCGGTTGCGGCGGATGTACTCATCGGCCTGCAAGATGTAGCTGCGTCGCACCGGCTCACCGTACCGCGCAGCGAGCGCTCGAATTTCCTCTTCGGAAACGATGGAATAACGAGCGTCAACAAATTGCGATGCATCTGGCGGCGCCATAGTGGTTGCTCCTGGCGGTTGTGGCGGGATCAGGGCGGGCTTACAAAAAATTCTCTGCTCCAGAACGGTTTAGCGATTGTCTGCGTTACGACGATGGACAGCCGCTACGGCGGCCTTATAGATATCGTTCAGCGTTTCAGGTGTTGTCACCGTGATATTTAGCCCGTGCAACAGTCCCTCCTTTAAATCGTAGATCACGCCGTGCACCGACAGAGGTTGCCCTCGTTCCCATGCCCCTTGCACGACGGAGGTGGAGCAGGCGTTGCGCACCTGTTCGATAACGTTCAGCTCGCAAAGTCGATCGAAGCGAATGTGCTCGTCCTGCACGCTCGCAAGGTAGGCGGCATGGATTTCTGCGACATCTTGAATGTGTTGAATCCAGTTATCGATCAAACCCAGGCGGCTATGCATCAACGCCGCCTTGACGCCGCCACACCCATAATGACCGCAGATGACAATATGCTTCACCTGGAGCACATCAACTGCGTATTGCATGACGGCGAGGCAGTTCAAATCGGTGTGGACCACCAGATTCGCCACGTTGCGATGCACGAAGAGCGACCCCGGCAACATGCCGGTGATCTGCGTGGCCGGCACGCGGCTGTCGGCGCAGCCAATCCACAGATATTCCGGCGTCTGTTGTTCGGCCAGGCGCTCAAAGAACGTTTGATCCTGCGCCTTTATTTCCTGCACCCAGGCTCGATTGCCATCGAACAGACTTTGCAAGGGATTCATCGTCTTAAAACTCCAGCTTCTACTTTTTTGCTTTTTTCTTTATACTCGCTATGCAAATCTTTATACTCGCTATGCAAATATGACGCTTCTGCGTCGATGGATTATTTTCGACGACGCTGCATGATGATGGAAATTGCACCGCCGATCGCCAGCAAACTTATTGTGACGATCGAAAGAACGCCGCCGACGATGCGCGGCGGGGTGTCCTCATAGATGAGCAGAAGATAGCCGCTGCCGGGCGGGACTTCGACCGTCATGCGTCCCAGCGTTCCGGTCTCTTCCGGAACAACCGGAATCTGTTGGATGCGTTGTCCATGCTCGCCGTCGAGCAGGTAGGCGTTCCAGCCCGGATAGTAAAAGTGGTTGAAGACAAGCCGTTGCGGCGTCTCTCGACCGTTGTAGTAGAAAACTTCCTCGCTGATTGTACTGTGCGCCACCGAGCTGGCGCCAAATGTCTCATAGTCAAAAATCGAATAATCGAGCTTCGTATCGACCGGCCGAACCGGCCCCCCTGCCTGCTCCTGGCTGATGTAATAGTCGGCCATTGGGCTCCAGGTTGGAATCTCCTTGACCCAGGCCGTGCTGCCCGTCATTTCATCGGCGGACTGTTGAAAACGCATCAGGGCCGCCAGGCTCACCGGGCCTTCGGCCGGTTCGCGGATTTCGACGCGCAGGTACGGATAGCTGGCGAGAATCAGCAGGCTGGCGAGCGTCAACAGCGGCAACGACAAACGTTGCATTTCCGCCACGATCGACCGATGTCCGACCAGGGCAGCGAGCAGACTGACGCACAATGTCGTGATCACCAGCCACCGCCAGGGGAATTGCGCAGCCTGCAGCACACCGCCCACGACGGGAAGCTCCCATAGCCGTGCGCCGGAGACGCTGGCGACGAAAAGACCGAATACAGCGCCGACGATGAAAAAGAGAACTTCCCAGCGCGCTCGCTCCAGCGTTTTCCACGTGAAAAGCACGCCAAGTGCGCCGAAGACGACCAGCGCCGCGCCAATTTGAAAACTGATCGTATCATCCGGCCCCGGAACGCTGGCGCCGAATCCCCAGGCCGGGCTGAAAAATTGATGCCACTCGACGAAATGGCCGCGATAGGCGTAGCGGCCGTCGAACCACTGGTCGACGCGCACATATTGTCGTTCTGTAAAGGCGGGCAGCCAGAAGGCGGCGCTCAGGCCAAGCCCCGCCGCGCCGCCCAGCGCGGGGGCCGCCAGCGCGCGCAGCCACGCGCGCACCTTCGCCCATCCTCCTTTAGCCCCTGGCTGCGCATAGAGCAGCGCCAGCAGCAGGACATAGCCTGCCAGCAACGGCGTGAAGAGGACGATCACCAGGTTGCTCGTGACCATCAGGCCGGCGTAGCTCACCGCCAGGCCGACGATCCAGCGGTAGGCCGGGCGCACCACCGCCTGTCGCGCCGTCCACAGGCAAAGCGGCAGCCAGACGAAAGCCATGCTCTCCGCCAAATTGGCGCGCACGTAGAGGTTGAGCAGGTGATAGGGAGCATAAGTGTAGGCCAGCGCCGCCAGCAACGCCGCCGGTCGCCCCAGCCAGGAGCGCACAAAGGCGTACATGGCGCCGGCGCTGGCGACAATGCTGAGGACAAAAACCGCCTCGACGGCGTCGGTAAAGTCAAAGCCCAGAAAATAGTGAAACAGCTCGCCGAGAAAATGGCTGAAGGGGCCGTAGATGTTGAAAAAGGGATAGCCATACCCGAAGGCGAAGTCGGGGCTCCAACGCGGCCACCAGATGCCATCCTGCACGAGCCGGTCGTATTCAAACAAGAAGTAGACATGGTGACGCGCGTCGTTGGCGCCCCAGAAATAGCCGGGCAGCAGGAAAGGCGCCACGGCGAAGATCGTGAACCCAACGGCCAGCCAGAAGAGCGCATCGCGCCACAGCGGAGGGTGCGAGATTCCACCATCGAAAATCTCTAGATGATGTTTCTCCGCTGCGCGCGCCTCAGCCGCGTCCCCTTCCAACCACTTATCTCCCATACAACACCAGTTTATCGTCGCCGCCGACGAGCGGCAGGCGCGCGCCGTCGCGCCAATCGTAAAAGCCAAAGTAATAGATCAGCCGCCGACCCGGCGGCGCCCCCGACAGGTCAAGGCGATAGCTGTTTGTCAGCACCTCTCCTGGACGCCAGCGAGTCGCCGGCCGCTCCTCGCCCAGCGGCTGCGCATCGAGTTGCGCCGCCACCCTGGCGCCTTGTTCATCCTCCACGATCGCCTGGAAGAAGATATTGTAATCGAAAGGGAGCGGACGCAGCGGCTGCCAGGCGACTTCCAGCGTCGCAGCAGGAGGGTCCTCCTGCTCGTGCAGCGTTGCACCGAGCACCAGAAGCTGATTGTCGCCGAAGATGGCTACGGGCCGAACTGCGATCTGCACCTGCGTATAGGCGGGCGTCGTCGCGCCGAGGCCGGCCAGAACGATGAGGGCGACCATTGCGCTCCAGTACGCCGGTCGCTCTATCTCCGTCAGCAGCAGCGGCAGGGCGGCCAGTGGGGCCACCAACAGGGGCGCCACCGTCACCATGGTTTGCCAGGGATAGGTGAAGAGGCGTTCGGCTCCGCTCAGCCGCCAGAGCGCCTCGCTTGCGCTCAAGGACAGAAAGCCGGCGACAAGCCCTGCGCCGAGGCTGAAGCCGATCAGCCGACGCAACGGCGCGGCCACTTCGCCCCAGCGCGTCGCCATGACCCAGACCGCCAGCACGCTCGTGAGCAAGGCGACGAAACCGGGTTGATAGGGATGCTGCGCCCCCCATGCGTTGGTGAGCAGCCCGGCGCCGGGATCGAGCAAGAGATGGAGCGCTGCAAAGTGCTCGCTGAACGCAACCGGGGAGGAAGATGAAATGTCCCACAGAGGCAGCACCCCAACCAGGCCGGCGGCGCCGCTCGCCAGCATAATCAGTGCGACCAGTCTGTCGCGCTCCACAAGCAAAGCATAGAGGAGCAGAACGACGGTGACGGCCGCGGCCAACCCAGCCTGGATGCGCCACATCCAGAGCACGCTGAGCACGGCGACAGCCGCGCCGACCAGCGAACGACGGTCTCGATAGCTGGCCAGGCCGGCCAGCGCCAGCGGCGCAAGCGCCAGAATCATGGCGTCGCTCACGCTGCCGCGCACGTAGACAGTTCCCAGGAAGATCGGTGAAAGCATGTAGGCCAGGCCGGCCAACCCGGCGCCCCGATCGCCCAGCCGGTTTGCCAGCCATGCGTAGACGCCTGTTCCTCCCAGCACAAAGGCGAGGATAAAGGTGATGCGGATCGCCAGCACAGGATCGAGGCCGATGCGCAGAAGCGGTTGTGCGATCAGATACGCGCCGCCGCCTACGCCGCGCCAGAGATCAGGGGTCGTCGCCACAGTCGCCAGCGAGGTCGGCGACACGCTCTGATAGACAGGGGCGAAACCTTCCCATCCCTGCCAGTAACCCGGATAGAGCGCGGGCGCCCATGCGAACGCTCCTAGCAGCAGCACCGCCCAGAAGCCCGCGCGCACCGGAACCTGCTCGCTCCAATTCATGGGGTAGGATTATAGCATGGCGTTGAAAGAAGGCTTGAATTGATCACGCTTCAGCCGACCGGCTGTCGATCAGGACGCCGCCCCCTTCGGCGCCGGTGGGCTCTTTCTCCACCTCCGCCTGAACCTGATCCAGCCGCTTGATGTAACCCTCCAGACGCTCCAACTCGGAGAGCGTCAACCCATAGCGGTTGGCGGGGTGATGAAGTAGGCGGGCGACGTCGAGCGAGACGAGGCGCGCCAGCTCGGTGGCGGTGTGAAAATCGAGCCACGGCAGCGGCGAGAGGCGCTGAAACTCCTGCGCAGCGGGCGTCGGCTTGGGGCTGTGGCGCAACGGCAGAATAGGTCGCTCCAACCGCCAGGCCAATGCCCATTCCAGTCCGGCTGGTGCGGTGATGTCGTTGCCGAGCAAGAAATAGACCCGGTCGCAGTTGGCGATGCGTTCGAAAATTTCGTCGACGGTGGGCAGCAGCGGCGGCGAGCGGCGGATTTCGATCTCCACCTGCACGGGCAGTTCGGCGATCGCTTTGCCGATCACGCTGCGCATTGCCTCCAGGTCTTGGGTTGCAGCGACAAAAATGCGTAATTTCTCAGCCATACTTCAATTGTGCATCAAGGGGGACAAAACGCCAAGCTTTCCCCCTGTTTTCCGGAGAGAAAGCGTTCTGTCCACACGCGACATGCATGCCTCGACTGTTTTCCTGATCCCATAAGATGGATTGAAATGATAAATGCGGGTTCTCGACGTCTCCGCCTTGCTCGCATGGCTGCAGGATGAGCCAGGAGCCGCTGCGGTCAAAGAAGTTTTATCGGGAAGCGCTATGTCGAGCGTGAACTGGGCGGAGGTGTTGCAAAAATCCCTGGCGCACGGGGTGGACATTGCCGACCTACGCGAGGCGATGGAGGCGCTTGGTCTCGTAATTGTGGCATTCGACTCGACTTTGGCCGAACGGGCCGCCAGATTGTGGTTGACCCACAAAACGCTCTCGCTCGCAGATTGAGCCTGTCCGGCGCTGGGCGTTCAGCACGATGCGCCGGTTTGGGCTGCTGACCGGTTCTGGACGCAGATCGAAACCGGCGCAAAGGTGCGGTTTGCGAGCGTAAGTCTTGGCGCGTTTGAAGAGTGCGCTACGTTCGGTAATCGCCGTTGATGCGCACGTAGTCGTAGCTCAGGTCAGAAGTCCACACCGTTGCAGCCCCCTGACCGAGGCCCAGCTCCACGCGCACGTCGATCTCTGGCTGGGCGAAAATGGCGCCAGCTTCCTCCTCGCGATAGTCAAGAGGCACGCCGCCCGCCACCAGCTGGAGCTCGCCTTTCCGCGAGGCTGCGTCCGGCCCTCCGTTGATGAATAGATTGCATCGTTCGGGAACCACCTGCACGCCGGCGCGTCCGACCGCCGCCAGGATGCGCCCCCAGTTGGCGTCGCCGCCGAAGAAGGCCGTCTTAACCAGCGGGCTGGTGGCGATGGCGTTGGCCGCCTGATGCGCCTCTGCATCGCTGGCGGCCCCCTGCACGCGCACGGTGACGAAACGCGTGGCGCCCTCGCCGTCGCGCACGATCGCCTGCGCCAGCTCCGTGCACAGATCGGTCAGCGCCGCCGTGAATGCGACATAGCTTGCGCCGGTGGAGCTGACGATCTCCTCGTTGTCGGCCAGACCGTTGGCAAGCAGGAGGACGGTGTCGTTGGTGCTGGTGTCGCCGTCGATCGAGATGCAGTTGAAGCTGACGTCCACCGCCTCTTTCAATGCCTGTTGCAGCAGCGGCTGCGCGATGAAGGCGTCGGTGGCGATGACGGAGAGCATGGTCGCCATGTTGGGGTGGATCATGCCGGCGCCTTTGGCGATGCCCACGATGGTGGCCGTGACGTCACCCAATGGAACCTGTCGCATCGTCAGCTTGGGCCGCGTGTCCGTGGTCATGATTGCCTCGGCGGCGAGAGGCCAGCCGTCTGGACGCAGCGCCTCGACGACTCTGGGAATGCCGGCAAGCATTTTGTCCATGGGCAACTGCACGCCGATGACGCCTGTGCTCATGACGAAGACCGAGTGCTCGTGCGCGCCGAGGCGCAATGCGGTCTGTTCGGCGCAGATGCGCGCGTTGGCGACGCCTTGCGGGCCGGTGCACGCATTGGCGCACCCTGCGTTGATCAGCACGGCGTGAATTGCATCCGGATTGAAGGCGAGAAGCTGGCGGTCATAAATGACGGGTGCAGCCGGAAAGCGGTTCTGCGTAAAAACGGCTGCGGCCCGGCAGGGAATGCGGCTCGCCACCAGCGCCAGATCGAGCGCGCCGGACTTTTTGATGCCGGCGGCGATGGCGCCTGCGTCGAAGCCCTTGACGATGTAGGTCATGGCTTGCTCCTTGTGAGAGTGGAGAGAGGAGACGTAGGAACGAAAGTCGTCGCCATCTTCCAGGAAGCTCCAAAGCTTCCTGGAAGACGCCCGCCGAGGTCGGCGACCTCTTAATCCCGTTTGAAATCCTCGTAGTCGATCTCCTCAAACTCTGACATCCCCGGACCCTGCACGCGCAACATGGCGGCCACCTTGAGCGGCAGACCAAAGAGCTTGATAAAGCCTTCGGCGTCGGCCTGGTTGTAGACGTCGTCCTGATCGAAGGTGACGTAATCCTCGCGATAGAGGCTGTACGGGCTTTTGCGTCCGGCGAGGATGACGTTGCCCTTGTAGAGCTTGAGCCGCACCGTGCCGGTGATGTTCTGTTCGGTGTAGTTGACGAACTGCGTCAACGCCTCGCGCAGGGGCGTGAACCACTGGCCGTTGTAAACCAGCTCGGCGAACTTGAGGCCGACGATTTGCTTGAAGTGGAGAGTCTCTTTATCCAGACAGAGCTGCTCCAATGCGGCGTGCGCTTTGTAGAGCAGCGTGCCGCCCGGCGTTTCGTAGACGCCGCGGCTCTTCATGCCGACCAGCCGATTTTCGACGAGATCGACGCGACCGATGCCATGGCGCGCGCCGATCTCGTTCAGCGTCTGCACGATGCCGACCGGACCATGCGCCACCCCGTTGACGCGCTCCGGGATGCCTCGTCGGAAATAAATCTCCACGTACTCCGGCTCGTCCGGCGCATCGGTGGGATCGACCGTCCACTCGAACATGTCCTTGGGAGGCTCGTTCCATGGGTCCTCCAGCGGGCCGCCTTCGTTGCTCAGATGCCAGAGGTTTTTATCCTGGCTGTAGATGCGCTCCATGGTCGCCTTGACCGGCACGTTGTGTTCGGCGGCGTAGTCGAGCGCATCGCGGCGACCGCGGATCGTCCACTCGCGCCAGGGTGCGATGATGCGCAGCTTTGGGTTGAGCGCCATCACCGTCAGCTCGAAGCGCACCTGATCGTTGCCCTTGCCGGTGGCGCCGTGGGCGACGGCGTCGGCGCCTTCCAGCTCGGCGATTTCGACCAGCTTCTTAGCGATCAAGGGGCGCGCCATGGAGGTGCCGAGCAGATAATCGCGCTCGTAGATGGCGCCCGCCTGCATCGTAGGAAACACATAGTCGGTGAGAAACTCCAGCCGCAGGTCTTCAATGTAGACCTTGCTCGCGCCAGAGGCCAACGCCTTTTCCTCCAACCCCTCCAGCTCTTCGGCCTGACCCAGGTTGGCGCAGAAGGCGATAACTTCGCAGTGGTAGTTGTTGCGCAGCCAGGGAACGATAATGCTGGTGTCCAGCCCGCCGGAATAGGCGAGCACACATTTTTTGACAGGCGGTTTCGCAGCTTTCGCGGACATTTGGGCGACCCTTTCTAATCATGGACAAAACGATGCCAAAATAAGGTTCAAACAGACCATGTTCAAAACAAAGTCAAACAAAAAACGCCACCCGGTCTTCCGGCGTGGCGTGGGATGCGGCGACGTGCTCTGCGCTCAGGCTGCATTGCCGGCGCTGTCGTTCGACAGCGCCTCAGCTTGCAGATGTGCGTCCGCATCCGGCGGACTTCCTCCTCAAACGCAGCACAACCATCATGCGCATAGTATAACGGATAGGGATTGGAGAGGGAAAATTGGAAATGGACTGAATTGTCTTATAGATTCATGTTGCGCAGTTCGAGGACACCTGTGCGTAGAATGCAACCTTGAGGAAGCTGGATGGAATTTCCCGAAGAATTCTGTCAACCGGTAGGCGCTGCTCGTAGCAGCGCTTCTTCGCATTCCCCAAGACTTTGTAGGCTGTCGAGGATGTGCGGCTGCGAGCCGCAGCTGCGACGCTTCCTTCTCCCCCTCTCCCAACATTGGGAGAGGGGGGCGGGGGGTGAGGGCCTACTGCGCTTCCTTGGATTTCCCGAGGCCTTGTGGGCTGTCGAGGAGGTGCGGCTGCGAGCCGCAGCTGCGGTGGCATCCTACTCTTAAACATCGCACCAGCAGAGTGCGTTCTTTTTTATACCAAAATAAATATTTGGTATAAATTTTGGCCGAACTATTGACAATTTATAGACCAAAATGCTATTGTAAAAACGCCACGTGTTTTCTTCTATCGAATTTTAAGCGATGCTTGCACGCGATTTGGCCGCCGAGCAGTTGCGGCGGCGCATTGAAAATGGAGAGCTGAAGGCAGACAGCGCGCTGCCGTCCGAACGCGAGCTGGCCGAGATGCTCGGCGTCAGCCGCATGACGGTGCGCGTGGCGATCGAGCAGTTGGCCGGCGAAGGGCTGCTCGTGCGGCGCCCCAATCGTCGCACACTGGTGGCGGGCGACAAGATCAGCCGCAGCGCCAGCTTCATGTCCTTCAGCGAAGAGATGCAAGCGCGCGGCTGGCGTCCTCACTCGGTGGTTCGCCAGATGACGACGGCGGTCGCCGACGTGGCGGTCGCCGCGCAGCTCAATCTGGAGGTGGGAGCGAAGGTTATTTACCTGGAGCGTTTGCGCTTCGCCGACGATGAACCGCTGGCGCTGGAGCGCGTCCACCTTCCCTATGCGCGCTTCGTCGGGTTGTTCAGTTTCGACCTTGCCCAGCGCTCGCTCTATGCCCTCATGGAGCAAGAGTTCGGCGTGCGGCCGGTGCTTGCCGAGGAGAGCGTGGAGGCGGTCTTGTTGTCCACCGAAGAGGCGGAAATTTTCGGGGTTGCGCCAGGGGCGCCTGCGCTACTCACGCGGCGCATCACGCATGACAGCGAAGGCAGGGTGGTCGAGGCCGCCACCAGCCTCTATCGCGGCGACCGCTATCGCATGGCGCTCGTGCGACGACGATGACGGGCGTGTGCAGAGAGGCGTTCACAGAAAACGCAAAAGTAATCAAGGAGTGTTTGCGTGGATCATCAGCAAAAGGCGGAGGCGTTTCTTCGGCAGGTGCGAGGACGCCTGATCGTTTCTTGCCAGGCGTTGCCGCATGAGCCGCTCTACGGCGCCGAGATAATGGCGCGCATGGCGCTGGCGGCCGCGCAAGGCGGCGCCGCCGCCATCCGCGCCAACACTCCCTCGGACGTTCGCGCCATTCGCGGCGTCGTCTCGTTGCCGATCATCGGCCTCTACAAGGCGGAGATCCCAGGCTACGACGTCTATATTACGCCGACCCTGGCGCACGCGTGCGAAATCGCTGCAGCCGGCGCCGACGTCATCGCCATCGACGCCACGGCGCGGCCGCGGCCCGAATTCACCGACCTGAAGTCCTTCATCGCCGCCATCCATCGAACGACCGGCCTTCCGGTGCTCGCCGACGTCTCGACCGTTGAAGAAGGCGTCGCAGCGGAGGCGGCCGACGCCGACTTTGTGGCGACGACGCTGTCAGGCTACACCCCCTACAGCCCCCAGCAGGACGGGCCTGACATCGCCCTGGTCGCCGCCCTGAGCCGCGTGCTGAAGACGCCCGTGATCGCCGAAGGACGCTATCACACGCCGGAACAGGTCACCGCTGCGTTGGCGGCAGGAGCTGTGAGCGTCGTTGTAGGAGGCGCCATCACGCGGCCGCAGGAGATTACGCAAAGGTTTGTGAAAGCGATCGAAATATTCAAACGCTGAGAGAGGAGCGTCTGTCTTTGCCGCAAGCAGTTGTCTCGATCATCCCGCTCGATGATCGCTCTGTGAATTATGAATGTTTGCAAATGCTTGGCGAGGCCGCCGGCTTTGAAGTGCGCCTGCCGCCGAAAGCATGGTTGGGCACACCCTGGCGCATCGGCGAGATGGAACTGTTGCGTGGGTGGCTGCTCGAACAGGCGCAATCCGCAGACGCCCTGATTGTCGCCGTCGATACGCTGGCCTACGGCGGGCTGGTCAACTCGCGGCGCTCCACCGACAGCCTGGAGACAGTCATGCAGCGTCTCGCTTCTCTGCGCGAGATCAAGCGATCTCGCCCCGAACTTACGCTGCTGGCCTTCAACGTGCTGATGCGCATCACACGCAGCAACGACGCCGAGGAGGAGAAAGCCTATTGGGCGGACTATGGCGCGCGCATCTTTCGCCTTTCCTATCTCGAAGACCGCGCCGCCATGGCCGTCGCTGCGCCCGCCGAACTGGAAGAGATTGCGGCGCTGCGCCGGGAAATTCCCGCTGCCCTGGTCGAGGATTTCCTGGCCGGGCGCACCCGCAACCACGCCGTCAACCGTACGATGATCGAATGGGCGGCGCAGGGCGTCTTCGATTATCTCATCATTCCCCAGGACGACACCGTCGACTATGGCTGGAACATCGCCGAAGCGCGGCGTCTGCGCCACTATGTGAACGAGATCGGCGCGACGGATCGGGTCTCGATCTATCCCGGCGCCGATGAGACGGCGATGCTGTTGCTGGCGCGCTACGCCGCCCGTTGCGCCAGCTTTGCCCCGCGCGTGCGACTGCGTTACAGCGGCGCCGGCGCCGATCAGGTGATCACCGCTTATGAAGACCGCCCCATGACGGAAATGGTCAAGGCGCACCTGGGGCCGCTGGACGGCGTGGTGACCGAAGCCCCAGACGCCGACATCGTTCTCTTTGTGAACGCACCTGCTGAGGCGCAGGGCAATGGCCCCGAACAGTGGGCGCTGCGTTTGAACGAGGCGGAGATCGCGGCGCTGTCATCCGCCTCTCAGGCGGCGCTGGCCGCCTATCGCCGACACAGCAGCGGCGCAACCACCCTGCGCGAAATGCACAGCGTGCGCCGCAACCTGCCGGAATTCGTGCGGGCGTTGGCGCAGGAGATCGCCGCCGGACGCACCTGCGCCGTGGTCGACGTCGCTTTTGTCAATGCGGGCGACCTGGCGTTGGGCGAGCTGCTGACGCGTATGCCGACGCTCAGCCGGTTGGCGGCCTACGCTGGCTGGAACACAGCTGGCAATACGCTGGGCTGTGCGCTCGCTCATGTCGTGATTCGCCATCTTCAAATCTTGCATGGCGCAACCCTGGGAGCATTGGCTGCGCATGCGCGCTTTCTCTTCCTGCGCCTGGTTGAGGATGTTCTATTCATGGCGAGATTGCGCAGCCAGATCGCCGTGGAGACGCTGCCAACGCTGGGGCTGCCGATCACGCTGGGCCATGTCGGCGAGCATACAGAGACGGTTCGTGCACAGGTCGAGCAGCGCCTCACTGCGGCGGCGGCGCAACTGGCGCAGGAGCGTTTCGTCGGCGCACGCTTATGCGCAGGCGACACGTGCATCACGCTAGAAGAGCTGAAAGTGACCGGCGTCGAGCTGCCGTGGGGCCGGCTGTTCGACCTCACGATGGACGTGGAAGCGGCCTATGCAGTTGCCTGAGCCGATTCTGGTCTTCGACATCGGCGGCACGAAGGTGGCGGCTGCGGTGCTGGAGCCGGACTTCAGCCTGCATCAACGCCAGGAGATCGCCACACGGGCGGCGGAAGGGCCGGAGCGCGTTGCACAGCGGACGGCCGCCCTCGGTCACGCCGTCATGCGCCGGTATGCGGGGACGCAGGGGACCATACGGCGGGCCGGCGTCGCCAGCGCCGGCCAGATCGATCGGAAAACCGGCGTCGTGCGCTACGCCACCTTTCATCTGCCGGGGTGGAGCGGCTTCCCCCTCGGTGAACGCCTGGCTTCGGCGCTGGAGATGCCCGTATCTGTGGACAACGACGTGAACTGCCACGCGCTGGCCGAGGCGGTGCTGGGCGCCGGCCGCCCCTATCGCCATTTCTTGCTGGCGGCAGTGGGCACGGGCATTGGCGGCGGCGTGGTGATTGATGGCAAGTTATATCGAGGGCGGTTAGGCGGCGCAGGCGAGATTGGGCAGGTGTTGGTCGAGTTGCAAGGTGGCCGCCCTTGCAGCGACCAGTTGAGCGGCTGTCTCGAGGTGTACGCCGCCACCAGCGTGATGCTGCAGCAGAGCGGTTATGCATCGGTCCAGGCGCTGGCGCAGGCGTACTGCAACGGCGAAGCCGTTCCCGCCGTCGATGAAGCGGCGAGGTGGCTGGGCTGGGGGTTGGCGAGCATCGCCCACGTGCTTGCGCCGGAGGCGATCCTGATCGGCGGCAGCGCCGCCCTGCTCGGCGCGCGCTATCTCGACGCAGTGAAGGCCGCCTTCGTCGAACGCACGCTGCCTTCGCATCGAGACACTGCGTTGTTGTTCACACAATTGGGCGCAGACAGCGGACTGATCGGCGCCGGCCTGATTGCGGCGGAAGGGTAACGTCAAACAGACGTTGCGTTTGAGTGGGTCGGGCAGGTCAAAGTTCAGTCCGCTGTGAGTCGCAATTCTTGCCTCGGTTGATTTTCAGGTGTGTTTTTCCAGAAGGGGTGAAGCCATGTCAGAACAATCGAAACATTCAATGAGTCGGCGTGCATTTTTGCAGATGGTTGGCGCTGGGGGTGCAGCCATGGCGCTGGCGGCCTGCGCAGTGCCTGCAGCCCCTGTGGCTGCGCCGGGAGGGCAGGCCGGCGGCCAACCTGCGGCTGCAAGTGGACAGGTTTTTCTCAATTACTGGACCGGCTGGAGCGGCTTTGAGTTTGATGAGCTGCAAAAGCTGGTGGACAAGTTCAATCAGGAGCATGAAGGCGAGATTTTCGTCAACATGACGACCGTTTTCGGGCAGTATGAGAAGGTGCTGACGGCTATCGCCGGCGGCAATCCACCCGATGTCGTGTCGGCGGTCTGGCTGCGCCAGTTGGTCTCGATGGCCTCGCGTAACGGTCTGCAGCCTATCACCAAGTACGCCGAGGCGGCGGGCATCGATGGATCAGAATACTTTCCGCAGTTCTGGGACGCCTGGTGGTGGAATGACAATTTGTGGGGGCTCATGATCACTTCTAACTCTCAGGTGATTGCCTACCAGCCAGCCTTATTCGAGGAAGTTGGAGCGGACCCGAACAATCCACCCAAGATGACGCCGGAGTTAGACGAGATCGCTCAGAAGCTCGAAAAGTTTGACGCCAACGGGAACATCGAGCGCGTTGGATTGCTGCCGGCTGGGTTGACCTGGTGGGGACGCGTCTTTGGAGGCAGCTTCTACGATGCAGAAAATCAGAAGATCACCGCTAACGATCCCCGAATCGTGGCGGCGTTGGACTGGGAAGCGTCCTATCGGCAGCGCTTGGGCCCCGAAAAAGTGGCGGCGTTCCAAAGCGGCTTCGGCGATTACATGAGCACGCAGAACTCCTTCTTTGTCGGCAAAGAAGCCATGACGCAGGTGGGCGAGTGGTTCATTCAGTTCCAGAAAAAGTTTGCGCCTGACCTCGTGATGGAGTTCATGCCGGCGCCCTATCCCGAAGGCGGCAACGAAAACACCACTACCTTCGACGGCAGCGTCTTCACAATCCCGACCGGCGTCAAGGCGCCCGATGCATCGTGGGAGTTCATCCGCTGGCTCAGCGAGCCGCAAAACATGGGCGATTTCTGCTACGCCATCCAAAACGTGCCGCCGAAGATCGCTCCCGCCTCCGAAGAGCGCTTCGTCAGCGACCATCGCTTCCAACTGGCCGTCAACCTCTTGAACGGTCCGCATGCGTTTGGCCCGGACAAAATGCCGGTCAATGACCTGCTTTACTCACGGCTGGCGGAAGCTGAAAGCGCTGTATTTAATGGACAGATGAGTGCGCAGGAGGCATTGGATCAGGTGACTGCCGAAGTTCAGGCGGAGTTGGACAAAGTGCTCCAGCGCGGCAGCTAATACAGCTATTAGGCCCCCAGTTCATCCGCTCTCTGGCGAGGGAGGCTGCGCCTCCCTCGCCAGAGAGCGAGTGTCGGTGAATGCGATCTTACAGGAATCATCAGCATGACAGCAGCAACCAACGCCCGAACCCTGAACCTGAATGCACGCAAGCTGCGCTCGCTTCTGACCGGACTTGCCTTCATATCGCCGGCAATAATCGGTTTCCTGGCGTTTGCAGCCTGGCCGATTGTGCAATCTCTCTACTATAGCTTCACCGACTACAACGTGCTGCAGCCGCCGATCTTCATTGGCCTGGAAAACTATCGAGACCTGCTCAACGATCGCGTCTACGGCATCGCTCTGCGCAATACACTCTACATGGTGTTCATTGGGTTGCCTATCCATTTAATCTTCGACTTTTTGATGGCGCTGCTGCTTGCGACGCAGATCCGTGGATTGTCGATCTATCGAACAATCTTCTACCTTCCTTCGATCACGCCTGTGGTGGCGGCGACCATTGTCTGGCTGTGGTTGTTCAATGGCCAGTACGGCATTTTGAACGTATTTTTAGAATGGCTTGGACTCCAGCGCATCGGCTGGCTGACCGATCCTCGCTTCACAAAACCTTCGCTGATTTTTATGGGGTTGTGGTTCGGAGGAAACACGATTCTCATCTATCTCGCCGGGCTGCGTGATGTGCCGGTCTCGCTGTTAGAGGCGGCGGAGCTAGACGGCGCCAATGCCCTGCGCAAGACCTGGCATGTAACGTTGCCGATGATGAGCCCCGTCATTTTCTATACAATCATTATCAACGTCATCGGCTACTTCCAATATTTTACGGAAGCATGGGTGTTGACGGCAACACGCGACGGCTCGGCCGGCGGCCCTCTCAATTCGATGCTGTTCTACGCCATGTATCTCTATCAGTCGGCGTTCCAGTTGTTCAAAATGGGATATGCAAGCGCGCAGGCGTGGATTTTATTTGCCATCGTGCTGCTTGCGACCGCCGTGCTCTTCCGCACTTCTGGTTGGGTTTACTATCGTTCTGAGGAGTAGCTATGCGCGCAAGCAAACCTCTCATGCCCCCCGCCTTTTCACTCCAGTCGCTGGGGTTGCATAGTCGCCGCAGACAGAGTGCGCTCATGAAGGGCTTCGCCTACGTCGTCTGTACGTTGATGGCTGTGGCGTATGTCTTCCCTCTCTATTGGATGATCACGACGGCCCTGAAAACAGACGTCGAAGTCTTTCTCGTGCCACCCAGCCTTTTTCCAAAAGATCCGCAATGGGGAAATTTTATTGCTTCAACCCAGTATATTCCGTTTTGGCTATATATGTACAACACTTTGGTGATCTGCGCGCTGACCATTCTTGGCACCGTGATCTCCTGTTCGCTCATTGCGTATGGGTTTGCGCGTGTGAAGTGGCCTGGCCGCAACCTTGTGTTTCTGATTTATCTGAGCACGATTATGTTGCCCGCCCAGGTGACGATGATTCCCCTTTATATTGTCTTTCGTCAGCTTGGCTGGGTGGGCACCATCTGGCCGCTCGTCGTGCCCGCCTTTTTTGGCAACGCACTTTACGTCTTTCTGCTGCGTCAATTTATGATGACCATTCCCAACGAGCTATCGGATGCGGCGCGTATCGATGGCGCAGGGGAATTGGGCATCTTTTGGCGAATCATTGTGCCGCTGATTAAACCGGCGCTGGCCACCGTAGCGCTATTCACCTTCGTCGCCACCTATCGAGATTTTTTAGGGCCGCTGATCTCCCTCACCGAACAAAATCAATGGACTATCTCGCTTGGTCTCAAAATGTTCCAGAATATGTATGGCGCGCAGTGGCAGTTGATGATGGCGGCTGCAACGCTGACCATGATTCCAACCGTAATTCTGTTCTTTTTAACGCAACGCACCTTTATTGAAGGAATCGCTCTAACAGGAATTAAGGGGTAGAACCGCTTGCTTTGCCTGACATTGTGGACAAAGCGAGGCAGCATCCCCATGCTCTGTCAGGTGCTTCATCAAAAGTGGTGATGTATGAACAAACTGCGCATCGGGGTTATCGGCGCTGGGGGAATCGGCGATGCTCATCTGCGCGCCTACGCCGCCTGGCCTCAGTTATGTGAAATTGTCGCAGTTGTCGACGTCGATTTGGCTATCGCTCAGGCGAAAGCCTCCCGTTATCATGCCACAGCCTTCGGCGATTATCGTCTGATGTTAGAACAATGCAGCCCAGACGCTGTAAGCATCTGCACGCCACCCAAGTGGCATCTCCCCATTGCGCTCGATGTAGCGGAGCGAGGAATCGCCTGTCTCTGTGAAAAGCCGCCGGCGCGCACCCTGGCCGAGACCGAAGCGATTGTGGCTGCATTCGAGCGCTCAGGCGCAATCTTGCAATTCGCTTTCTGTCATCGTTTTCACGAACCGGTGCGTCAGGTGAAGGAGTTGATCGGCGCCGGCAAACTGGGCAAAATCGTCCAGATTTATAACCGCTTCGGCTTTCGTTTTGAGCGCGCTGCGACGTCATGGTTTACCGATCCAGACATAGCAGGCGGCGGCGTTCTGATCGACACGCTGGTGCATAGCATCGACATTTTTCGAATGCTTGCCGGAGAGATCGAGCGTATCGATGCCGTTGTTTCAACCACGCTCCCTATTTCCGTGGAGGATACGGCCTCGATTCAAGTTACCAGCCATTCCGGCGTGATTGGCTCGTTGAATTGTAGCTGGGTGACGCCGGTCTCCGAAGCCGAGATTCGGGTGTGGGGCACGGAAGGCGAAGCAATCATCGATTACACAACAAACGGCGGCGCACGCTATCGCTTGAGCAGCGACTCAGAGTGGACGGCGCTTCCGGCGATGGCGCCCGACCGATTTGTCCTCCAGGCTGCCCACTTCTTGAACTGCGTACGTTATCGCCAATCCCCGCTCGTCGGCGCCGCCGACGGCCTGGCGGCGATGCGCGCAATCGAGGCGGCGTATCGTTCGGCCGGCAGAAAATAGTCCACAAAGATGTGGTACAATCTCCAAAGGAGGCGGATCTATGGCGGCGTTCAATCTTTCCAAAGAAGGCTCAACGAAAACCTTAACCCACGTGCGTCCTTTGGAGCCGGGTGACCGATTGACGCGGGTCGAATTTGAGCGCGCCTACGACGCTATGCCTGGGTTGAAAAAAGCGGAGCTGATTGAAGGGGTCGTCTACATGCCATCGCCTGTCCGCTACGAGAGTCATGGACTGCCGCACGCATTGATGGTTGCGTGGTTAGGCGTCTATAGCGCTCACACGCCGCATACAGGCGTCGGCGACAATGTCAGCGTACGGCTCGACCTGGAAAACGAACCCCAGCCTGATGCGCTGTTGCGGCTGGATACAGCAGCAGGTGGCGCTTCGGTGATCGACGCCGATGGCTACATTTCTGGACCCCCGGAACTGATCGTCGAAATCGCAGCCAGCAGCGCCTCCTACGATCTCCACGACAAGTTGCGCGTATACCGTCGATGCGGCGTGCAGGAGTATCTGGTCTGGCGCGTCTACGATCGAGAAATTGACTGGTTTACGCTCAACGAAGGGCGCTATGAGTCGTTGCCTGTCGATGCGGAGGGCGTGGTGCGCAGCCAGGTTTTCCCTGGGCTTTGGCTCAACCGCGCTGCGATGTTG
Source organism: uncultured Caldilinea sp. (assembly GCF_937128415.1). Taxonomy (GTDB): domain Bacteria; phylum Chloroflexota; class Anaerolineae; order Caldilineales; family Caldilineaceae; genus Caldilinea. The sequence continues at coordinate 13,635 of NZ_CAKZMJ010000069.1, read as the reverse complement.
GAAGGCGACCTGGCGCAAGCGCTGGCGACGCTGGAGAAAGGGCTGGCAAGCGAGGAACATGCAATCTTCTGTCAGACGCTCAGACAGCGCAGCGCAACGCCATAGCGCCTCTCTCGCCTTGTTACGGATTGCAGAACGGACAATTGCCGGGGTCGGCGAAAGTCTCTTCAGCTCCCTCGGTTGATTGATAAGCACAGCGATTGCATTGAAAGCGGTAAGCCGATGGCAGCCTCGTCGGAAGACGACACCATCGGCATGGCAGGCCGGGGATGACTTCGATCTGTTGAAAACCGGGCGCTCCACACGCAGGACAAAAACGCGCCATCTCCTCAAGCAGGTCGAGCGTGGCGCAACGGATATTCTGCATTCGCGTGGGATTGCAGTGCGCCCGCAAATCGGATTCGATAAAAACCGGCCGTCCCCCATTGGCGTCGAGCAATTGTTGCACCGCCTGCACAAAAGAATCTCTGTCTTTAAGACCCTTCACCATGCCTTGAGCCTCATGTTCGGAGCGTCTCACCACCATAGCGTGGCTGGGGAATCCTCCGCGGTGCGCCAACTCCAGCGCTTGCTGAACGTCGTTGACTGCGCCGTGCACCCAGCGCACGTTCGCCGTGAGATGCTGACCGACGATTTCAAGGCCATGGCGTCGATCCAGGAGAAGCACAATTTCGAGGTTGCCTGGAATCAGCTCAAACGACGGATGAGGGCCGAAAGAACCTTCGCTGGCCAGGGCGAGATCGACGGACGCTAGCTCGGCGGCGCTGATGGCCTTAGCGCGAGCAGCCTCGATCATGGAGCCAACTCTGGGAATCTCGCGCGTGAAGGTTCCAAAGCGGTCGGTGTCGAAGCCGGGCAACGTAAAAAGTTCAATTCCGGCATGCTGGGCAAGGAGCGGCCCCATTGCCTGCTCCTTGCCATGTTGCGTTGCACAGACAGCGCGACGCCCGCCAAACCATCGATGCAGCCGTTCGCCCATTACTCTCCCTGCCCCAACGAGTATCCGGGGCGACCATCGAAGGTGTAGAGATGTTCGGTTTTGATCACATCCATGCCGGCGCCGTGTAAGGCGGCCAACAATGCCAGCACCTGGTCGAAGTTCACGGCGCCGCCCTCGACGGGCATGAAGCGACAGCGCCAGTGGTCGGTGCAGAATGTCTCCGGAAGGCCGTCCGGGTAGACTTTGACGCCGCGATTGGTGATCATTTTGAGCAGCCACGGCTCCGGCGCCGCCTCCTCGAGCATCTGCCCGAGCAAGTTCGAGCTGCGATTGGCTCCGTTCCACTCCAGGAAAACATCGACGCCTACAAGTTGCTTTTCGCTGCGAGCCACAGGGGACGGCGTGACGTTCACCCCGCCGGCTCGATAGCGCACCGGCGGTAGGTGACGCGGCTCCTCGCCGAGCCGGGCAATCACGGCCTCCGCAAATTCCTGCGTTGTTGCGCGCACGCGGCTGGTCTTTGGATCGTACACGTCAGCAGTGTGGATGCCGTCCTCAATCGTGCGCAGCCAGGCGTTCTTGATCAGCTCCGCCGTGTCGGGCGCTCCGACGTGCACAAGCATCTGCGTGGCGGCCACCAGCAGCCCTGAAGGATTGGCGATCCCTTTTCCGGCGATGTCCGGCGCAGACCCATGCACGGCTTCAAACATTGCAGCCTGGCTGCCGATATTCGCCGAGCCCGCCAGCCCAACTGAACCTGCGATCTGCGCAGCAATGTCGGAGAGAATATCGCCGTAGAGATTCAGCGTCACAATTACGTCGAATCGTTCCGGCGTGTCCGCCAGTCGCGCAGCGCCGATGTCGATAATCTGATGCTCCGCCTGAATGTCCGGATATTCGGTCGCCACCTCATTGAACACGCGATGAAAGAGGCCATCGGTCAGCTTCATGATGTTGTCTTTGGTCATGCAGGTGACCTTGTGGCGGCCATAGGCGCGCGCGTACTCGAAAGCGTATCGAATGATGCGCTCGCAACCGGGGCGCGTCACCAACTTGAGCACCTGCACCACTTCAGAGGTCTGTTGATGTTCGATGCCTGCATAAAGGTCTTCCTCGTTTTCACGAATAATGACCACGTTCATGTCGGGGTGGCGCGCAGGCACGAAAGGAGCATACGATTTCGCCGGGCGCACATTCGCATACAGGTTGAGCGCTTTGCGCAGCGTGACGTTCAGGCTCTTGTACCCGCCGCCTTGAGGCGTCGTAATCGGCGCTTTCAAGAGCACGCGGTTGCGGCGGATCGTGGCCCAGGTCTCCGGCGTAATGCCCGAGGTGAAGCCGCGCTGATAGACCTTTTCGCCCATCTCGACGGTGTCGTAGCTCAGGGGCGCTTTGGCCGCATCCAGAACGCGCATCACTGCATCCATGATCTCCGGTCCAATGCCATCGCCGTAAGCAACGGCAACAGGGATGCGCTCCTGCGATGGTGAGGCGCGAACGGCTTGCTCTTGAACAACTGCGCTCAGCGTGGTCTCTGGCTGCATCAGATGCGCGGATTTCATCGAAGTTCCTCCTTGTTGAATGATGGAATGGTTAATTTTTTCAGGCAACAAAAAAGCCAACATGGATGACATTTGATTCATCACATGTTGGCTTTCAATCGACGCTTCCTGCCCAAAATGGCCTGAATGTCGCTTGCGCCTGCTAAATTTTGAGCACCGACTCGCTTGTGCGCTTCAGTGACTCATGCTGGTAAAGTATACTGCCTAAGTAAATTTTAGGCAAATTTGATACAAAGCGTATAACAAACTTCTGCAAGGATTTGTAGGTTTCACTCCAATGCACTGAATTTGTTCTAACGATTCGTCAAAGGCGGCCGCTCTGGATTCAAGGAAGAAGCGTCGCGGGCCGCTAGTTCGGCTTCGGCGTCCTTTTCCAGCGTAAAAACGAACACGCGTTCTCCGGTGCGCGTGCTGATGTCGGTGTGCATGCTCACCACTTGAATGCCGATCTGCTCCTCCACGAGATGAGAAAGCTCGGCAGCAAAACTCTCCACCAGTCGGGTGCGCATTTGCTTGATCAGCTCAATGCCGCCCGGCTGCGTAGCAAGTTGCTGTTCTCCCAGGCTGAGGATGCCTTTTAGCCGCACCACCACGAGATCGTCAATAATGAAGGTGCGGGCTTCCTTAGGCCCGCGCCCCAGCATCTCGCGCTCAAATTTTGTGATCGACGCGTTAATCGCCGCTTCAACTTGTCCCTTGCGCATCATCAGTGTATGGGTCTATTGGGTGCTTGCCAGATTCGCCGGTCGCGCAATGACGATAATGCGATGGGTGTTGTCGTTGCGCGGCCAGCAGGAGACCAGCGTCAGGCGGTCGTCGGGGGTGGGTTGAATGTATTTGGCGTTTTCTCTGCGCTGCTGCTCCGAAACGTATTTTTCTGGGACGATCAGCACCTCATCCACCGTGTAGATGTAGGCCCGACCTCCGGCGTAGAGTTGAATTTCATCGCCGCGCTTGAGCTGGTCAAGCTGGCGAAACACCGCCCCTTTGATGTTGTTGTGTCCACTCAAAACGATGTTCCCCGGTTGACCGGGCAGGGCGCTGTTCTTGTGCCAGCCAGCCGCATTATCGGCCACGTCCCATTCGCTGAAGATGGCGCCGCTGGCGTCCTTCTTGGTGCTCCAGCCGAGCTCCACCACCGGCATATCGGCTTTGATGGCGGGGATGACAAGGCGACTGGGCAGAACCGGTTGCGCGTGCGGCTGGTGAAAGACCGGCGCTTTGAACGGAACGGCCGGGCGTTCAGAAACGGCGAGATGGCTCATGTCGGTGAAGGGGATTGCGCTCTCCGCTGTAGGGGACGCTTCAGCGGCCGAGGCGCTGCTTCCACAACCGCTCAATAGACCAATGCTGAGAATCCAAAAGGCGATGATCCAGAATGTGCGCATAGGAAATCGCTATCCACCCATATTGTGATGATGCACTGTCGCTCCGGCGGCCCTGATCGGCCTAAGCGACAGCATACGATTGTTTTATCATCTGGAATATATCAGTAAAAATCCTGCTCGTCCAACTCCACATAGACGTCACCATGGCCTCCCTTTCTGGGGCAGACGCTTATCCGGAGCAGACGCTATTGGCTCGTTGCACTGAGGCGGCGGCCCTGCGCCAGCGCGGCCACGCGCGCCACCGGTCCTCCGGCGGGCGCCAGCACAGCGGTGAAGGTGGATTCTCCCCCGCGCGGCACGACGTTATAGTCCGGCTCCACCTTGCGCGTCGCCACGACGCGCCCCAACGGGTCGTACGCGGTCAGCACGACCTGCACCTGCACCGCCTCCTCTGGGCCGATGTTCTTCACGCGGCCCGTCACGGTGTAGGAGGCGTAGCCTTCGTTGACGACGGTCAGATCGCCGACTTCCAGGTCGCGATAGTAGCTGCCGACGTAAGCGGGCACGGCGCGCAGCACCACCACCTGATAGCGCGCAAATTTGCCCGGTCGCTCCCCAAAGAGCACGGCGAAGGGCGCGCGCTCGTTGACGTCCACCAAATCGAGCGCAGCCAGCCCTTCTGCGCTCGCTACAACCTGACCGGCGTCGTCGAGCAGCGTGACGCCGATGCGCACCTGCTCCAGGGGCGTGTCGGTGTTGTTCCAGACTTCGCCCAACACCGAAAGGCCGCCGATCATCGTCTCGCTGAAATGCACATTTTCCACAGCGATGGGCAGGGGCGTTGGCGTCGGCGTGAGGGTGGCGGCCAGGGCCTCGTCGTACTCTTCCTGGCGCGGGATGATCAGCTCCTGCCCCACCTGCAAGAGGCGCGGGTCCAAGATGCCGTTGGCGTCCTGCAAGGTTGAGACGCTCACGTTGTATTGGGAAGCGATGGACAGCAACGTTTCGCCGGCCCGAATGACGTGAATGATGGGCGTCGGCGTCACCGTGGGCGTGAAGGTCGGCTCCGGCGTGTAGGGGGCGGGCGTGGAGGTCGGCGGCAACGTGGCGACGACAATATCCACGGAAAGGGTGGGCGTCGGCGCAGGCGTGGGCGTCGGCGCAAGCGTGATCACGCGACCACAGCCGGTCACCAGGAAGAATGTCAACCCAATCCAGAGCAGGACCGGTCGAATGAACGGCCGCGTTTGCGTTTGACGGTCGAACATATAAACTGAAGTATAGCACATTCAAAAATCGAGCAGCGAAAAGAAGGTGAACCGATGACCCGCATTGCCATTCTCTCAGACAGCCATGACCAGATCGCGCATCTGACGCGCGCGCTCGAGGCCGCAAACACCGCAGGCGCTTCAGCCTTGCTCCACTGCGGCGACCTCTGCGCGCCCTTTATGCTGAACCTGATCGGCGAACGCTTTCCAGGCGCCGTTCATGTCGTCTTCGGCAACAACGACGGCGACGGACGCCTTTTGCAGACGATTGCTTCCAAACATCCTCACGTCACCCTGCACGGCGTCTACGCGGAACTGACGATCGAGGGTCGCCAGATCGCCATGATCCATTACCCGGAGCCGGCGCGTCGCATCGCCCAGTCCGGCCAGTTCGACCTGGTCTGCTACGGCCACGATCACACCCGATGGCTGGAGCAGGTGGGGAAGGGATGGCTGCTCAACCCGGGCGAGGTGCTGGGCATGAAGGGGCAGGCCACCTGGGCGCTTTACGACACGCAGACGGGGGAAGTCGCCATTCAGACGCTGTAGGCGTGCGTAGAGAGGGCAAATCAAACCAACGTTTGTTGGTTGCGTGTTGCGTGACGGAACACGCAACACGCAACACGATCACCGATCCCTGCTCACGCCTCTTCCACTTCTGCGTTGCAGAAGTAGACCTGGCGTTGTGCGAGTACGCGCTTGTCGCCGGTCAGCGCAACCGTGGCGCACAGCGGCAGATGCGCCGAAGAATTGCCCACCATCACCTGCACAGTCGCCGGCTCGACGGCGAGCTGCATGGCGGCGTCGTAATAGGCGAGCAGCTCCACCGGCAGCGTGAAGCGCACCCGTTTGCGTTCGCCCGCTTCGAGATGCACCCGCTTGAACCCTTTGAGCTCCTTAACCGGCCGCGTGACGCTGGCGCCTTCCAGCCGCGTGTACAGCTGCACCACCTCCTCGCCTGCCCTTGCGCCGACGTTCATCACTTCCACCGAAATTTGCAGCTCCCCGTCTGTAGCGGCGGAGCTGGGCGCCACCACCAAATTTTCAAAGGCGAACTGCGTATAGCTTAAGCCAAAGCCGAAAGCAAAGAGCGGCTCGTTGCTTTCATCCATGTAGGGGCCATAGAAGAACGAGCGCGCGCCCGAAGGCCGGTGCGCATAGAAGAGCGGAACCTGCCCGACATGCCGCGGGAAGGTGATCGGCAGCTTGCCTCCTGGGTTGACGTCGCCGAAGAGCACCTCCGCCAGCGCGGGCGCGCCTTCTGCGCCGGGCAGCCACGCCTCGATGACCGCCGGCGCGGCCTCTACGAGCTGCGGAATGGCGTAGGGGCGACCGGTCACCAGCACGAGCACGACCGGCGTCCCGGTCGCCAGGATCGCTTCGACCAGCGCCTGCTGGACGCCGGGCAGCGTCAGGTGCGCGCTGTCGCGGAACTCGCCCGAGGTGCACTCCGGGATGAGGCCGGCTTTATCGCCGACGACCACGATGGCTACTTCCGCCTTGCGCGCCGCCTCCACCGCCTCGGCAAACCCTTCGGTCGAAGTTGTGTTGACGTCGCAGCCTTTGGCGTAGTGCACCTGCGTCCCGGGCGAAACCGCCTGTCGGATCGCCTCCACGATCGAGAGCATGGAGCCGTAGTCGTCCACCAGCTTGACCGATTCCGGCAGCGGATGCTCGGAGAAGCCCAGCTGGCGCAAGGTGATCAGCGTTTCGATGTGCGCCGGGTAGGAGTAGTCGCCCAGCAAATTGCGCTTGCTGTCGGCGTTGGGGCCGATGACGGCGATGGAGGAGAGCGTCTTGGACAGGGGCAGCAGGTTGCCTTCATTTTTTAAGAGCACCAGCGATTTGCGCGCGATCGTGCGCGCCAGCTCGCGCTGGGGCGGCGTGTCGAAGACTTCGGGCACCGCCTCCGGCTCGACGTAGGGATGCTCGAACAAGCCGAAGGCGAACTTGAAGGTGAGAATGCGGCGCACCGAGCGGTCGATCCATTCCAACGGAATCTCGCCGGCGTGGATGGCGTCGATCAGCGCCTGACCGTAGGCGTCGATGTTGGGCAGCTCCAGGTCCATTCCGGCCTGGAGCGCCAGTTTGGCTGCATGCGCCTTGTCGCGCGCCAGGCGATGGTAGTCGCGAAGCTGGTTGATCGCCATGTAGTCGGAGACGACCAGGCCATCGAAGCCCCACTCATGGCGGAGGATTTCGGTCATCAGCCGGTGAGAGCTGCTGCATGGCTCGCCGTCGAGCTCATGATAGGCCGGCATGATGGCGGCCAGCCGCGCTGCGCGCACCGCCGCCTCGAACGGCGCCAGATACACTTCGCACAGCTCTCGCGCAGGAATGTGCGCCGGCGCCCAGTTGAGGCCGCCTTCCGACGCGCTGTAGCCGACGAAATGCTTGCCGGTCGCCATGACGCCGTCGGCCCAGCTTTCTCCCTGCAGGCCGCGAACGTAGGCGACGCCCATCACCGAGGTGAGATAAGGGTCCTCGCCGAAGGTTTCCTCGGTGCGGCCCCAGCGCGGGTCGCGGGCGATGTCGAGCACCGGCGCCAGCCCATGATGGACGCCTACGGCGCGCATCTGCCGGCGGATCACGCGCGTCATCGCCTCGACCAGCTCCGGCTCCCACGTGCTGGCGACGCCGATGATCTGCGGGAAGTTCGTGGCGCCTTTGGCCAGGAAGCCGCTGCAACATTCGTCGTGGATGAGCGCAGGGACGCCGAGTCGCGTCTCTTCGAGCAGGAATTTCTGAATCTGATTGGCAAGCCTGGCGGTTTCGACCGGGCCGAGCGTGCTGCCGCCGGCGAGTCGCGTCACCTGTCCGAGGCCATTCGCCATGCGCGCCTGCGCCCACTCGCGTCTTAACCCTTGTTCATCGGCGATCTCGTAGATCCAGAGGCTGCCCAGCTGGGCGACCTTCTCCTCGACCGTCATGCGGCCCAGCAGGTCGTCGACGCGCGCCTCCACCGGCAGGCTGGCGTCCTGATAGGGATGCTTGGTTTTGGTTGGAGTCGACATGGTTCAAAAACCCTTTTATATTTGGATTTAGGAAGAAGTTTCTTCACCGCAGAGCATACGCGAGAGATTCTTTTCGCTTTGCGAGCTTTCAGAAGCTCCACGGAATTCAACAATTCTGACGAGCCGAAGGCGCAGCTCGTAGCTGCGCTTTCTCGAATCATCGGTTCTCGCGCCTCTGCGGTGAGCCATTCCAACATCGTTGCGTCCAAGTCGCCGGGGGGCGGCGCTCTTATTGCTTGGTCTCTGCATAAAGGTGACAGGCCACCAGCGCGCCGTCGACGTCGAACTGCGGCGGCGTGACGCGGCGGCAGACGTCCATCACCATGGGGCAGCGCCCGGCGAAGCGGCAGCCCTGGCGCAGATACTCGTCCTGTTCGGTGTCGGAAAGGCGAATTTCGCCCTGCCAGCGATGGGCGGTGTCCGCCTCGGGGATCGAGGCGCGCAGGAGCTGCGTGTATGGGTGCTTCGGCGCCATCAACACCTGCTCCACCGTGCCCATCTCGACGATCTTGCCGCGGAACATGATGGCGATGCGGTCGCACACGTAGTAGGCGGTCGCCAGGTCGTGCGTGATGTAGAGCACGCTGACGCCGAGCTCATCGCGCAGCTGTTTGAAGAGGTTGACGATCGACATGCGCAGCGAAGCGTCGACCATGGAGACCGGCTCGTCGGCGATGATGAGCTGAGGGTCGGTCAACAGCGCGCGCGCAATCGAAATGCGCTGGAGCTGACCGCCGGAGAATTCGCTTGGATACTTGCCGGCCAGGTCTTCGTAGGTGAGACCGACCAGGCGCAGCTTGGCGTCGATGCGTTCGATCGCCTCCCGCTTGCTCTTCGCCAGCTTGTAGTTCTGAATCGTCTCGAAGAAGTACTGCTCCACCATGCGCAGCGGGTTGAACGTGGCGAAGGGGTCTTGGAAGATGGCCTGGATGCCTTCGGTGAACCAGACTTTCTCGTTTTTGGCCTCCTTCTTGCCGCTGTGGATGATCGTCCCGGAGGTGGCGTGCTCGAAGCCCATGATGATGCGGGCGGTCGTGGACTTGCCGCAGCCGCTCTCGCCCGCCAGCGCAAAGATCTCCGCCGGTTTGATGTAAAACGAGATGTCGTCCACCGCAGTGATCCTGACGCGCGAGATCACGCTGCCCAGGGTGAAGGTTTTGGTGAGATGTTCCACTTCAAGCAGCTTTTCCATGCGTCCCCTCCCCAACCAGCCAGCAGGCGACTTTATGGTTGGATGCCACCTGGGTGTACCCAGGCATCTCCTGTTTACAGATGTCCATCACGTGCGGGCAGCGCGGATGAAACGGGCAGCCGGTGGGCAGATTCGCCAGCGACGGCGGGCTGCCGGGCACGCTCTCGCGCGGGCTTTTGTCGCCGAACTTGGGCAGCGAGTTGATCAGGTAGTGCGTGTAGGGATGCGTCGGCGCGCTGAAGATTTTTTCGGTGGGCGCCTCCTCGACGATCTTGCCGGCGTACATGATGCCGATGCGGTCGGCGATGTTGGCGTGCACGCCCATGTCGTGCGTCACCAGTACGATCGTGTTCTTGAGCTTGGCCTGCACATCCTTGAGCAACTGCACGACCCCGCGCTGCACCACCACGTCGAGCGCAGTCGTCGGTTCGTCACCGATGATGATGCGCGGCTTGAGCAGGGTCGCCAGCGCAATGGTGACGCGCTGCCGCATGCCGCCCGAAAGCTGATGCGGATAGGCGTCCAGAATTTTGACCGGCAACCCCAATTCGGTGAGATGCTCTTTGGCCAGTGCAAAGGCTTCGCCTTTTTGGTGCACGCTGATGTGGCTTTCGATGAAGTCGCGATAGGTGTCGCGGATGCGCGACACCGGGTTCAGCACGCTCATCGAGCCTTGCGGCACGTAGGCGATATATTCCATGCGCAGCTTGCGCTTTTCCTCCTGCGTCAGCGTGGAGACATCGACCTCGGCGCCGGCGATGCGATAGGTGACCCTGCCGCTGATGATGCGCAGCGGCGGCTCGACCGCCGCGGCGAGCGCCTTCAGCAACGTCGATTTGCCGCAGCCGCTTTCGCCGGCAATGCCGTAAATTTCGTCCTCTTGAATCGCCAGATCGACGTCGTTGACGGCCTTGATGACCTTGGCTTTGCCGTAGACGTCGAGAATATAGTGAGCGTGCAACCGCTCGGTTCTTAAAATCGTGTTGTTTTTCATACTCACCCAGCCCCTACGCGCTGCACCCGCGTGCGCGGATCGAGATATTCGCTGATGCTGACCGAGAGCCAGTAGAGGGCGATGAAGAGCGCCACCGACAGCGTGATCGGCGTCATCACCCACCACCAGCGGCCCAACAAGATCGCCTGGTAGTTGATCGCCCAGTAGAGCATCGTGCCCAGCGTCGGCGTCGCCAGGTCGAGCAGGCCGAGGATCGCCAGCGTGATCTCCAGCCCGATCGCCCAGGCCATGTTGTTGATGAGCGTCGAGAAGATCAGCGGCGTGGTGTAGGGCATGTACTCGTTTATCACCAGTTTGAACGTGCTGGCGCCGGAGAGGATGGCGGTCTGGGTGAATTCGCGCTCGCGCAGGCTCAAAATTTGCGAGCGGATCAGCCGCGCGTCCCACGCCCAGCCGAAGAAAGCGAGCAGCAGCCCCAGCGTCACCAGATTCAGGCTGGCGCGGATCAGCATCGCCATCATGACGATGATCAGAAAGAGCGGAATGACCAGCAGGCTGTCGCTGAAGAACATCAGCACGCGATCCCAGGTCCCGCCTTTGTAGCCCGCCACCATGCCCACGATGACGGCGATGATGCGCGAGACCACGCCGGCGATGACGGCGATGATCAGCGAGTTGCGCACGGCGAAGGTCGCCGTCCAGAAGATGTCCTGGCCGTTGGAGTCGGTGCCCAGCCAGTGTTGTGCGGAAGGACGTAGATCGCGCGGCACCTGTCCCCAGCGCGAGGGGTCGTAGGGCGAAAAGAAGGAAAGCAGCGCAAACGCCACCAGGATGCAAAGCACCCCAAAGGCGAAGGCGAATCGATAGTCGCGCAGTAAATCTCGAAATAGCTTCACGCGGCCTCCATGCTCTACATATACCGAATCCGCGGGTCAAAGAGCGGATAGATCAGATCGACGATGAGCACGCTGGTTGTGATCGCCAGGATGGAAAAGACGGTGATGCCCATGATCAAATTGTAGTCGCCGTTGATGATGGCGTTGTACAACAAGGTGCCCAGCCCTGGATAGGAGTAGACGATCTCAGTGATCAGGGCGCCGCTGAAGATTAAGCCCAGCGATAAACCCAGCCCGGTGATCTGGGGCAGCAGCGCATTGCGAATCACATAGCGGGAGACGATGCGACCCTCTTTGACGCCGCTGAGCTTGGCGTAGGTGACGAAACTTTCGGCGTTGACGTTCTGCACCACCAGCTTCATGGTCTGGAACCAGACCGCTGCGCTCAGGATCAGGATCGACATGGCGGGCAGAAACGAATGCCAGAGCACGCTCTGGATGAACGGCCACGACCAGGAGGGGCGCATGCCCAAGCGAGCGCCGCCGGAAATGGGAAACCAGCGCAGGTAATAGGCGAAGATCAGCAGCAGCGCAAAGGCGAAGATGTAGTAGGGCAGCGGACGCACCACCATGGCGATGGCGTCGAGCACGCGCGACCACTGTTTATTGGAATAGTAGCCTGCGAAGCCGCCGATCAGGTTTCCGATCACCCATCCCAGGATGGTGGTCGTGAGCAGGAGCCCGGCCGTCCACGGCAGCGCCGTCATGATCAGATCGATCACCGGCGTGGGAAACTGAAAGAAAGAGACGCCGAGATCGCCGCGGAACAACCTCCCCCAAAAGGCCAGGTATTGATCCCAGAGCGAACCTTCCAGCCCATACATCTGCTGCAGATCCGAGATGATCTTGTCCATGGCGCCTGGCTCCAGATAGGCGCCGCGCGCCCGCATTTCGGCGATCGTGCGCAACACAGGATCGTTGGGCAGGAGGCGCGGAATGAAAAAGACGGCGGTGATGCCCAGCACGATCACCAGCACATACTGGATCAGCCGAGGAATCAGGTAGCGTTTCAAGAACATTCGACGCTTTGCTCCTTTGACTCAGAGATCGAAAAGGGCCAGATCGGAGGTTTTTGAGGGGCGCCTCGTCGATAACCAGTGAGGCGCCCCATCTCCACCGTTAAGCGCTCAGCTCAATCGCCAACCTCCGAACTTGCGCGCGTCTTACCGTGCGCCTGTCGGCTGCAGGAAGGGCGTCATGTACTTGAAGGGACCCCAGTGCGTGTACGGCTGGGTGTAGGGATTCTCGGCGCCGGGCCAGTTCGTCCAGTAGGTCTGATCCCAGGCGATGAAGCCGACGTAGCCGAAGGTTGGGATGCCGGGCATCTCGCGCACCGCAATTTTCAGCCCCTCGATGCCGACGTCCACTGTCGCTTGATAGTCGGTCGGGTCGGTGTTCTGCAGCTTCTCGATCACGGCGTCCATCTCCGGGCTGGACCAGCGCGACGGATGGCCGGAGGTGACCTCGCCCAACGGCTTCACGAACTCGGACTTCCAGTGGTTGAGCACGCGATAGAGGTCCGGCCCGGCGCCCCACGGCTCCTGTGCAGGCCAGTTGCTGGAGACGTCGAAATCGCCGACGGCGTTCAGATTGGCGGTTGCTTCAGAAGAATAAACCTCTGCGTCGATGCCGAATTTCTTCCATTGCTCGACGACGGCGACGCAATTGCGTTCACCCATGCCGGTGGCCAGTTGGGTACCTGTCAGGCAGCGAATCTTCCAGGGCGTGCCGTCAGGCAACAGCCACTTGCCGCTGGAATCTCTGCTAAATCCATTCTTGATCAGGAGCTTCTCGGCCACATCCGGCGCGTACTTGTACCAGCCGTAGCCGAAAAGACGCGCTTGCTGTTCTGGGTCCTCAGGCACCTCGTAGCCGCGGGATTTTGCATACTCTACAACCCGCTGCGAGGCATTCGGATCAAACGGCTTGAAAGTTTCGCCGTTGCCCAAATCGAGCGTGAACTCCGCCAGCCAGGGCAGCATCGGCTTGATGAAGTCGTCGGGATAGTTGGAGAGCGAGGGAATGTGCACCGGGCTGAGCGCGCCTGTGCCGTCCACCGCCATGCCCATGTACTCGGCGATGTCGATCGCCAGCAGCAATGCCCACCGCACCTCGCGGTTGTCGTACGGCGCTCGCGCCGTGTTGAAGGTGATGCCGGTCTGGGCCGGATCGTTGTTCACAACGTACGGCCAGTTCAACTGATAGGCGCGGCAGGAGTCGCACTGCGCCAGCACCGCCTTGAGGCCGTCGGATGAAACGTTGACGACGTCGGCCTGGTGCGTCAGCTGCGCCAGAATCTTGGCGCCTTCGTTGGCGAAGTACTGGAAGATGATGTACCTGGGCTTCGGCTCGCCGAACATGATGCCGGTCGGGCTTTTATCCCAATCTGCGCGTTTCTCCCAGATCGTCCAGAAGCCGGACGGATCGTAGCTGTGCAGCTTGTAGGGGCCGGTGCCGACGAAGGGGTTGAACTTGAAGGT